>NZ_CP080524.1:0-631666 GCF_024746795.1 Mesorhizobium sp. AR10 | reverse complement strand
GAGAGCCTCATTCTGTTTTCGGCATTGGCGCCGGCCGTGCTGCTTCTGCCGCTGCTGCCGTTTTCGCTCGCCCTGCCGCAGGATGGCTGGCACTGGCTGATCCTGCTGATGCTCGGCGTGTTCGGCGCCATCGGCCACTGGCTGCTGGTGCAGGCCTATCGCATCGCCACCACCACGGCGCTGGCTCCATATCCCTATTCGCAGATGGTGTGGATGATTGTCTCCGGCTGGGTCTTCTTCAATCAGTTCCCCGACCGCTGGACGCTTCTTGGCGCTGCAATCATCGTCGCCAGCGGCCTTTACATCGTCCATCGCGAGCACCGATTGCGCGTGCGCAATCGCGCGGCGCTCGACGTCGAGACGGAGGCCTTGGCAAAAAAACTTTGATTTGTTCCGGAAGGGTGGCATAAGGCCGCGTTTAAACTGTTTAGGTCGCAACCTAGGCCCGGTCGGGAGCGCAAGGCGCTGGCACAGAAGATCAAGCTTTCGACGATCGCGGATGCGCTTGGCGTGTCCACGGCCACGGTCTCGCTGGCGTTGCGCGACAGCCCGCTGGTCGCCGGCGCCACCCGCGACCGCATCAAGGAACATGCCCGCGCCATCGGTTATATCTACAACCGTCGCGCAGCCAGCCTGCGCACCTCGCGCTCGGGCATCGTCGGTGTCGTGGTCCACGACATCATGAACCCGTTCTTTGCCGAGATACTGCGTTCGATCGAAAGCGAGCTCGACCGCAGCCGGCAGACCTTCATCCTGTCGAACCACTACGACCAGCTCGAAAAGCAGCGCACCTTCATCGACACGCTTTTGCAGCTCGGCGCCGACGGCGTCATCATGTCGCCCGCCATCGGCACGCCGGCTTCCGACATCCTGATGGCCGAGGAAAACGGCCTGCCGGCAGTGCTGATCGCGCGCACCGTCGAGGGCGCCGACGTGCCGGTGTTTCGCGGCGACGATTCCTATGGCACCGGGCTTGCCACCAACCACCTGATCTCGCTTGGCCACAAGCGTATCGCCATGATCGGCGGCACCGACCAGACCTCGACCGGCCGCGACCGCTACCAGGGCTATGTCAACGCGATGGAGGCGGCCGGGCTCGAGGTCAGGCAATCCTGGCGCATCGCCGGCCCGCGCACCAAGCAGGCCGGCTTCGAGGCAGCAGGACAGTTTTTGGCGCTAAAGGACAAGCCAACCGCGGCCTGTTGCTGGAATGATCTCGTCGCCATCGGGCTGATGAACGGCATTGCGCGCGCTGGCTTGGTACCGGGTGTCGACATTTCCGTCACCGGCTATGACGATCTCGAGGAGGCTGCAATCGCCACGCCGGCTCTGACCACCGTCTGGAACGGCCAGCGCGAAGTTGGCCGCCGCGCCGCCAGCGCGCTGCTCGACAAGCTCAACGGGCAGACGGTGCGGCCGTCGCAGGAATTGATCAAGCCGGAACTGCATGTGCGCCAGTCGACCGGCAGGCCGGTGGAGCGTGCATGACCAAGCCTGAGCAGTTGCAGACCGTCGCCGTTCTGGTGCCGGGTCATTTCCATGACCACGCGGTCGAGCGCATCGAGCGTACCTTCAAGCGCGTCAAGATCGAGCAAGCCGATCCGGCTCTGGTTACCGACGACATGCGCCGCAACGTGCGCGCCATTGCTTCCTTCGCCGGCATCAATGCGGGGATGATGGATGCGTTGCCCAACCTCGAACTCATCGCCTCCTTCGGCGTCGGCTACGATTCGGTCGATGTCAGCCATGCGGCCGCAAAAAACATCATGGTCACCAACACGCCTGACGTGCTGACCGAGGAGGTAGCCGACACCACGATCGGGTTGTTGATCAACACCATCCGCGACCTGTGGCGGGCCGAAACCTGGCTGCGCGACGGCAGTTGGGTGCGCAAGGGCAACTATCCACTGAGCCGGCTGACCTTGCGTGGTCGCAAGGTCGGCATCTTCGGCATGGGCCGCATCGGGCAAGCCATTGCCCGGCGGCTGGAAGCTTTTGACCTGCCGATCGCCTACCACAATCGGCGCCAGGTCGAAGGCCTGGCCTATGCATACCACCCGACGCTGAAAGGTCTCGCCGAGGCGGTCGATACACTGATCTCGGTGGCGCCTGGCGGTGCCTCGACGGAAAAGGCGGTCAACGCCGAAATCCTGTCGGCGCTTGGCCCGAACGGTGTCTTCGTCAACATCGGTCGTGGCAGCACGGTCGACGAGCCGGCCCTTGCGGCAGCCCTCGCCAATGGCACCATCGCCGCCGCCGGGCTCGATGTCTTCGCCGACGAACCGAACGTGCCCAAGGCACTGCTCGACGCGCCGAACACCTCGCTGCTGCCACATGTCGGCTCCGCCTCGGAACATACGCGCCGCGCCATGGCCGATCTGTGCGTCGACAATCTGGTGTCCTGGTTCACCGAGCGTCGGCCGCTGACGCCGGTGCCGGAGACGGTCCAGGTCAAGGCGCGAAGCTGAACGGCAGGCCGCCACACTTATTAACGTCTGCTTAACGCTTTGAAATCATTCTGGATCCTCGCTCGAATAAGTGGATCAAGACAGAATGAAAACGCTCTCCGCATTGATCGCCGCAGCGGCGTTGTTCGGCGGCTTTCAAATGTTTCACGGCGGTGGCGGTGAAAGTGCAGCCAAGGAAGCGACGCCATCGAGCACCTACAGGCTGACAGCCAACGGTGACGAAGGCGCGTGCAGGGTTAAGCGCGGCGCCGAAATCTCGGGCGACCTGTCTCTGGTGTTGGTCGCCGCCAATTGCCGGCGGCTTCTGCCCGGCATCGAGCGGGCGAAGTTCTGGCGCGAACAGGATGACGGCACGGTTGCCTTCAGCGCAAACGGCGTCGATCCGATCGTCACTTTCAGCGTTGCTGACGGCGATGGCTATGAATCCTACGCGCCGGCGCTGCCGCTGCTGTCGCTTGCGGCCACCAACGATTGAGGGTTGATTATTCGGCGGCTGCGCGCGCGCCGGATTTCGCCGCCGCGTGCAAACGCACCGCATCGCCGAAGGCGCGGAAGATCTTTGCCGAGTCGCTGTCGGACTTGACCCAGTATTCGGGATGCCATTGCACGCCGACGGCGAAGGCGCGTGAGTCTTTCACTGAAACCGCCTCGACCGTACCGTCGGCGGCGACTGCCTCGACCTGCAGCTTCGGGCCGAGCCGGTCAATCCCCTGGCGGTGCAACGAATTGACCTTGATGTCACCCGCGCCGAACACACCGGCGAGGCAGCTTCCGGGCTTGATCGAAATGGTCTGGTGGATGGCGAAGCGTTCGTCCTGATTGTCGCTCGTCACCGCGCGATGGTCGAGCGAGCCCTCGCGCTCCTGGATTTCTGTAGCCAGCGTGCCGCCCAGCGCTACGTTCATTTCCTGGATGCCCCGACAGATGGCGAGCAGCGGCACGCCGCGCTCGATCGCCCTTCGGATCAGCGGCAGCGTCGTAGAATCACGAGCGGGATCGTAGGGCCCGTTGGCTTCGCTGGCGTCGCCGCCATAGAGCGAGGGGTGCACGTTGGACTTCGAGCCGGTGACCATGACGCCATCGACCGACGACAGCAATTCATCGAAATCGAGCCGGTCGCCGAAGGACGGCACGAGCAGCGGGAACACGCCGGCGCCTGAAAGGGCCGCCTCCAGATATTGCTGCGGGGCAGCATGCCAGGTGTAGTTGTCGAACTGGCGGACGTCGGTTGATATGGCGACGAGCGGCTGATGCATTTTGGATCCGGTTTCCATTCAGTGCAGCGAACTATTCTGCCTCTAAAATAGGCGATCCGAGGGCGCTTTTCCATGACAAGTTTCACCCTGTCGCATGGGCCACGGGATTGGCGTTAGACTATAGTTGCAGGACCTGCGCCCCACCCCGCGAATTTCAGGAAATGCCGCCGTCAAATCCGGCTGCCGTGCTGGACTCGACTTGGTGCCCGTGTATTGTTTGCCCCAAGCCGACCGGGGCGCCGAGGATGCCGCGAACGTCGGTTAGTTGATCCAAAAGGGAGGAACTTCATGGATCGTCGTTCATTCATCCGCAAGGCCGGCGCGACCGGCGTTGGCGCCGCGGCGGCGGCCGCGACGCTTGCCGCGCCAGCTATCGCCCAATCCAATCCGAAAGTGACGTGGCGCCTTGCGTCGTCCTTCCCGAAATCGCTCGATACGATCTACGGCGGTGCCGAGGTCTTCTCCAAAATGCTGTCGGAGGCGACCGACGGCAATTTCCAGGTCCAGGTCTTTGCCGCAGGTGAACTCGTGCCCGGCCTTCAGGCCGCGGATGCCACCACTGCCGGTACCGTCGAGGCCTGCCATACGGTTGCATACTATTACTGGGGCAAGGACCCGACATGGGCGCTGGGTGCGGCGGTGCCGTTCTCACTCAACGCGCGCGGCATCAATGCCTGGCACTATCATGGCGGCGGCATCGACCTGTTCAACGAATTTCTGGCCACGCAGGGCCTTTTCGGCCTGCCGGGCGGCAATACCGGCGTGCAGATGGGCGGCTGGTTCCGCAAGGAGATCAATACCGTCGCCGACCTTTCCGGCCTCAAGATGCGCATCGGCGGCTTTGCCGGCAAGGTTGTGCAGAAGCTCGGCGTCGTGCCGCAGCAGATCGCCGGCGGCGACATCTATCCGGCGCTTGAAAAAGGCACCATCGACGCCGCCGAATGGGTCGGCCCCTATGACGACGAGAAGCTCGGCTTCTACAAGGTCGCGCCCTACTACTACTATCCCGGCTGGTGGGAAGGCGGGCCGACCGTCCATCTGATGTTCAACAAGGCGAAATACGAAGAACTTCCGCCGGCTTACAAGTCGCTGCTGCATACCGCAGCACAGGCGACCGACGCCGACATGCTGCAGAAATACGACCTTCTGAATCCGGCGGCGGTGAGGCGGCTGGTTGCCGGCGGTGCGAAATTGCGCCCGTTTACCCCGGAGATCATGGCCGCCTGTTTCGAAAAGGCCAACGAGGTCTATGCCGAAATGGAAGCCACGAACGCACCCTTCAAGAAGATCTGGGATTCGATCAAGGCGTTCCGCAAGGAGCATTATCTCTGGGCACAGGTGGCCGAGTACAACTACGACACCTTCATGATGGTCCAGCAGCGCAACGGCAAGCTGTAGTGCATGTCGCCCAAAAGTGCGCAGCGGTTTTGGGACAACGACATGCATAAGCCAAGGCCTTAAAGCGCGCCGACGCGCTTTAAGGCCTTCGGGTTTACGTCAAAGGACTCCGGGCTTGCTCGCCCGGGGTCTTTTTTTTGTCAGGATTCGGAAGAGCTGACTTCGACCAGTATTCCGCCCGGCGCATGACAATAGAAGGTGGTCGACCTGGTGCCGCCGCGCGTCAGCTCCTGGACCTCGCCCGGTTGCAGGCCGGCATTGGCAAGTTCAGCATGCTTTGCGTGCACACTATGCGGTTTGCCGACGAAGAAGCCGATGTGAAACCCCTCGGGATAGGCGGCGGCCTCTCCTTTGCCGGGCTTCATCAGGTTGAGGGTAAAGCCGTCGATTCCCTGTAGAACCGCAAAGGCATCCTTGCCGCGCATGGCGACCAATTCGAAGCCGAAATGGCTGGTGAAGAAATCGCACAGTCCGGCAACATCGGCCGTTACGAGATTTGCGTGGTTCAGTTTCATGATCTTGTCCTGTCACGGGTTGAAATGCGGACAGGTTTGGCTGCGGACCGTGAACCGGCTGGGAAGGTTAGAACCGAAAATCTGGCCATGACCCAACCGGCTCGCGGGCTGTCTGCCTCGCTTGCCGGCCGCGGGTTCTCCCGCAAATCATGCGGTGAACAGGCCTCCGCTCAAAACGGAGGAAACCGGACTACCGAACCGGTCATGTCTTTTTCGGCGCGGGCTGAATAGACGATCGGCGAACCGGCGGCAAGTGGCGCCGACGGATCAGTCATGACGCATGGCTTAGCTTCAGCCTGGCACCACCAGCACCTTGATTTCACCGGCGGCCGGCGGATTGGCGATCACCGCCGCCGCGTCTTCAAGCGTCACCTGCCTGGAGATCAGCCTGTCGATCTCGATCGCACCCGAGGCGATAAGGTCGGCGGCGCGGCGATGGGTAAACGGATTGAGGAAGGAGCCCAGAACCTTCAATTCCCGGAATAACAGGTCGAAGGGTTCGAATGCTGCCTTCAAGCCTTGCGGCATCACGCCCACGATGACCACCGTGCCGCCGGCCCTGGCCAGCCGCATCGATTGCTCGACGGTTTCTCTCACGCCGGCGCATTCAAACACCACATCGACACCGCCCGGCATCAGCCCGGACGGACCGGCGATCGCGTCGATGACATCGCCAGCGTTGGGATCCACCGTTGCGGTTGCGCCCAGATCCTCGGCAAGGGCGCGCCGCGAGGCCTGGCGCGTCGACAGGATGATGGTGGTTGCGCCCGCAAGTCTTGCCAGTTGCACAGTGAGCAGGCCGATCACGCCGCCACCAAGCACGGCGACCGAGGAGCCGGGCCTGATCTCAGCCAGCTCCACGCCATGCAGGCAGCAGCCAAGCGGTTCGCAGAACGCGCCATGTGTCGGCTTGAGATCGCCTGGCAGAACGAAGGCCTGCTTCTGCGGCAGGACAAGATACTCGGCAAAGCCGCCATCGCGATGGATGCCGATGGCGCGCAGATTGCTGCAGAGGTTGACCCGCCCGGCATGACAATGCGGGCACCGTCCGCAGGCAATGTTGGGATCGCCGGTAACCCGGTCGCCTACGGAAAAGCCGAAGACGGAGTTTCCGATCGCCTCGACGATGCCGGAAAACTCATGTCCGGGTGTCACCGGCGGCGTACAGGGAAACTCGCCATGAAAAAGATGCCGGTCGGTGCCGCAGACGCCGCACGCTTCGATCCGCACCAGAAGGTCGTCCGGTCCTGCAGACGGCTTGTCGACCTCGTGCAGCGCGATGCTTCCCACTGCCTCCAGCCGCACCGCTTTCATGACTGTTCAGCCACCAGCATCAATTGAAACTCGGTGGCTGCGACAGATCGTTCGCTGGTGCCGCCGGTTTGGCAGGGGGCGTTTCGCCGAAACTGGGCGGCTGCGACAGGTCGGGCGCCGCGGGTGCTGCCGGTGACGTGCCACCATCGGCCGGTGCACTTCCGAGTGGCGACAGGCCGAGACCAGGCGTTTCGGGCACCTGGTAGTCGATCGTGCCCGGGTCGACCGTCGTGCCCTTGTAGTGCATGACCATCTGCGGGAAGGCGATGGTCAGCCCGATCATGACGACCTGTATGCAGACGAAGGGAACCGCGCCCCAATAGATCTGGCCAGTGGTTACCGGCGCGATCTGCTTGCCGGTGAGGCGGTCGAGATAGGGCACGCGGGCAGCGACCGAGCGCAGGTAGAACAGCGCAAAGCCGAAGGGTGGGTGCATGAAGCTGGTCTGCATGTTGACGCCGAGCAGCACGCCGAACCAGATCAGGTCGATGCCGAGCTTGTCGGCGGCCGGCGCCAGAAGCGGCACGATGATGAAGGCCAGCTCGAAGAAGTCGAGGAAGAAGGCCAGCAAGAAGACGAGGATGTTGACCCCGATCAGGAAGCCGACTTCGCCGCCGGGCAACGAGGTCAGGAGATGCTCGACCCAGATGTGGCCGTTGACGCCGTAGAAGGTGAGCGAGAACACCCGTGCGCCGATCAGGATGAACAGCACGAAGGATGACAGCCGCGTCGTCGAGGTCAGCGCCTGCTTGACCACATCCAGCGACAGTCGCCCCTTTGCCGCCGCCATGATCAATGCACCGACGGAGCCCATGGCGCCGCCCTCGGTCGGAGTGGCGATGCCGAGGAAGATGGTGCCCAGCACCAGGAAGATCAGCGCCAGCGGCGGGATGAGCACGATGATCACCTGCTGCGCCAGCCGCGACATCATATTGAAGTTCAGGCGCTTGTCGGCAATTGCCACGATGTAGATGATGATCACGCCGATGCTGGCGCCGAGGATATCGGCGTTGTCGCCATGCGCGGGCGCGAGGTAGCGATACGCTGCATAGGAAATCACCACCGTCACCAGCAGCGCCGCCAACAGCGACAGGATGCCGTGGCCGAGCGTGCGCGCTTCCAGCGGCAGGGCCGGCATCGACTTCGGCCGGACGATCGACATGATCAGGATGTACAGGGCGTAGAGACCTGTCAAAACAAGGCCGGGGATCAGCGCGCCTGCATACATGTCGCCGACGGAACGGCCGAGTTGGTCGGCAAGCACGATCAGCACCAGCGACGGCGGGATGATCTGCGCAAGCGTGCCGGATGCCGCGATGACGCCGGACGCCACCCTGCGGTCATAGCCGTAGCGCAGCATGATCGGCAGCGAAATCAGTCCCATGGCGATGACCGATGCCGCCACCACGCCGGTCGTCGCGGCAAGCAGCGCGCCGACGAAGATCACGGCATAGGCAAGGCCGCCGCGGATCGGCCCGAACAATTGACCGATCGTGTCGAGAAGGTCTTCGGCCATGCCCGATCGTTCGAGCACGATGCCCATGAAGGTAAAGAATGGAATGGCCAGCAACGTATCATTCGACATCACCCGGCTGCCGTAGAAATTGTCCGGCAGGGCATGCAGCAGCGGCCAGGCGAGGTTGATCGATCCGCCCGAATAGGGCGACAAAAGCACGCCGATGAAGAAGAACATCAGGCCGTTGGCGGCCAGCGAAAAGGCGACGGGATAACCGATCAGCAGGAAGATGATCAGCGAGGCGAACATGATCGGCGCCATGTTCTGGGCAATGAACTCCATCATGAGCGCACCTCTTCGGCGAGTGCCTTGGCTTCGAGCTCGGCTTGTTCATGCACCGATATGAACGGATTGGGATCGTCCATGTGGCCGCGCATGATGGCGATCTTCTTGATGATCTCGGAAATGCCCTGCAGCGCCAGCAGGAAGAAGCCGACCAGCAGGATGGCCTTTGCCGGCCAGATGATCAGCCCGCCGGAATTGTTCGACATTTCGCCGCTGCGAAACGACAGCGACACATAGGGAACGAAATAGATCACCATCAGCGTCACGAACGGCATCAGGAAGAAGAGGTGGCCGAGAAGGTCGATCCAGTGCTGCACGCGGCGCGAGAACATGCCGTAGACGATGTCGATGCGGATGTGGTCGTTCTGCTTCAGCGTATAGGCAGCGGCCAGCATGAAGGCGGCACCGAACAGATACCACTGCAGCTCCAGCCAGGCGTTCGACGATATGTCGAACATCTTGCGGATGATGGCATTGCCGGCGCTTACGAGAATTGCCAGCAGGATCAGCCAAGACACCCATTTGCCGATGAATTCGTTCACACGGTCAATTGTTCTGGATAGAGCAAGAAGCCCTGCCATGCATTCCTCCCTTGTATCTCAGAGGCGCGCCGATCCCTTGTTTTCCGTCGCGCCGCCGTGGCCCAACGGTATGCCGTGCGTGGCCGGGCGGGTCAACACAGGAGAGGGCGGCTAAACGCTGTTGTGAGGTGAGCGACGGTCAAAAACCGCTAGGGTCCAGACTCTGACCTCGCGGCATGCAACCAAAGTCGGATTCGGTTCAGACGATCTTGGTTGTGTCGCGGCCGGCACCGATCAGCAGCAGCATGGCGACGAGGAACAGATACATCCAGGCATCGCGCCATTCGAGTGGGAAATAGCCGGCCCACAGCGATTCGGCCATGCCGAAAGCGGCGGCGCCGAGTGCCGCCCGCGGCGGCGAGAGATAGCCGCCGACCGCGGTGACGAACAGGATTTTCAGCCCGTAGACCAGACCGGTGCCGAAGCTGACATTGCCATAGTACAGACCGGCGAGCACACCGGCCAGTGCCGCGCAAAAGCCACCTGCGAGCACCGCGCCCCGGAAGACGGCGCGCACGTCGACCCCGCACATGGCCGCAGCCTTGGGATCGTCGGACACGGCGCGCCAGCGCCGGCCGAAGCTCGATCGGGCGAATGCCCATGTGGCCATGGCCACGATTGCCAGCACGAATGCGCAGTCGAGCAACTGGATGAGGGTCAGCGTCGCCTTGAATGTGGTGTTCTGCGCGAAAATGATGGGTTGGGCCAGCATCGGCGGCAGCCACAGATCGTGGGTGTTGGCGGCAATGCGGCTTGCTTCCGACAGCACCAGCAATATGCCGAGCGTCGTCACCACGATTGCGTTGGGCGTGCGGTCGGCCAAGGGTTCGAAGACGTTTCGCGACAGGACGTGGCTGATCAGCGCCGCATACAGCAACGCCGCCACAACACCGAGCGCCACTGCAGCGAACAGCGTCAGCCACAGGGCCTGATAGCCGAAGGCCGCGGTGAGGATCATCGTGTGCCCGCAAAAGGCGAACACCGCGCCATAGGCGAGGTTGGTACGGTGCAGGATGCCGTTGGTCAGCACATAGCCGAAGGCAAGCAGCGCATAAAGCGCGCCTGAATGCAGCCCGTTCAGAACCTGTTGGAAGAAATAGAGCATGCATGGCCCTCAGAGCGTGTCGTCCGAAAGTGTGAAGCGGAACGACGACTGCTCGAAACAAAGGCTGCGGATACCGCGCCCGAAGGAAGGTTTGCATCGTAGAATCTAACTTGTCAAACGCGATTTATCGGTTAGATTTGTGCTCATGACGGTATCCTGGACCCCGCACCGCTTTACCGGTGGCCTTCTTGCGCTCGACACGGCGAACACCGTCGTGCTGCGTGACGATCCGGCAAGGACCTTCGACCGTTTCGACAATCCGGCTGAGATCGCCCGCTTCGCCGACGCCGCAAGCGGCTTTCGCGCCACCGAGCTTGGCGGCAGGCGGCTGGCAGCACCGTCACCGGACAAAATCGCACCGGTGGTGCTGTCGATCCGCGAGACAACCGATCGCCTGTTTCGCGGCGCGGTGTCGAAAGGTGCGGTTGCCACCGGCGATCTACCGGGCTACCTGGAAGCCTGCGCCGACGGTCTCGCGCACAGCCACACCGAAATCGGCGCACCGGGACAGCCGTTCGGCGATCCGGCAACGCCGATTGCCTTCGAGGCGGCGCTGGCCGTCTCGGCGCTGTCGTTGTTGCGTGACGATACCGTTGCCAGGCTGAGGATTTGTCCCAACTGCAGCTGGCTGTTCGTCGACAGAAGCCGCAATTCCAGCCGCCTTTGGTGCGATATGGCGGTCTGCGGCAACCGTCAGAAGGCAAACCGTCACTATCGCCGCCGCCGGACGGCGGCCAGGGAGGTCTCCAATGTCTAGTAAGTTTTCGCGTTCAGTCGTTCTGGGTGCGGCCTTGTTTGCGGCTGCCGCTCTTGGCGCCTGCCGCGACTCCGGCGGGGACCAGCTGTTCGCCATTTCCGGAAAGCTGTTCGAGTTCAACTATCGGCTGGGCATCGCCACCTATGTCATCACCCTCAACCCGCTTAAGCCGGTGGGTGAGGGGCAGGTCGCGGTGGTCAACTTCCAGAACCCGGCTGGCGGTGATCCGATCATCGTCAATCAGAAAATATGGCCGAAACTGCCGCATATAACGCTCACCAGCCCGCCGCTTACCTGCGTGGTCAAGGACAAGCCCTATGCCGTGTCGATCCGCATCGAAGACTCCAGCGGTGCGCTGCTGCAGAGCTTCGAGACGACGCTGACGTCCTCGCTCGATCAGTCGGTCCTGCCCGACAGGCCTCTTGTGATCGGGCCGGTCTACGAGCTCAACAAGGACATGGTCGGCCATGTCGACGGCAAGTTGCCGGGTGAGCCGAAGCCCGATTGCTCGAAGGCCGCCTGAGACCTCTTCCGCGATTTGGTGCGCAGCCGGGCTTTCCCGCGCCGTGAAGGCCGCCGTCCGTGTAATTTTCATACGCCGGATGGCACATTTCCAACCGTTCGTTGCGCATTGCCTGGCCCCTTCGATTTTGTTTGACCTGTCCGGCAAGGGAAGAAAGACTGCGCCATCCGACTCCGACGTTGGCTGCGCGTTTCGGTGCGGCCTCCGCAGAGGAAATGCCTGATGACGCTGCATGATGTCGCGCTCGACGACAAGTTCGACTTGGGAAAGGAGCGTATCTTCCTTTCCGGCGCGCAGGCCGTGATCCGCATGCTCCTGATGCAGCGCGAGCGCGACCGCCGCGCCGGCCTGAACACCGCCGGCTTCGTCTCCGGCTATCGCGGCTCGCCGCTCGGCGGCCTCGACATGCAGCTGTGGAAGGCCAAGAAGCAGCTGGCCCAGTCTGACATCGTCTTCCAACCCGGCCTCAACGAGGAGCTCGCCGCGACCGCCTGCTGGGGCTCGCAGCAGACCGAATTGCTCGGCGAAGGCACGCATGACGGCGTGTTTTCGGTCTGGTACGGCAAGGGGCCGGGCGTCGACCGCTCCGGCGACGTGTTCCGCCACGCCAATCTTGCCGGCTCGTCGAAACATGGTGGCGTGCTTGCCTTGATGGGCGACGACCACATGGCCGAATCCTCGACCAACGCCCACGCCACCGAATTCCTGTTCGTCGACACGATGGTGCCGATCCTCAATCCGGCCGGCGTCCAGGAGATCATCGACTACGGGCTCTACGGCTTTGCCATGTCGCGCTTCGCCGGCACCTGGGCGGCGATCAAATGCGTCAAGGACAACATCGAATCGACGGCCTCCGTCGATGCCGCGCTCGAACGGCTGAACATCGTCGTCCCGGACTTCGACATGCCGCCCGGCGGCCTCAACATCCGCCACGAGATCGACATGCTCGGCCAGGAGGAGCGGCTGCATGAACACAAACGCGCCGCAGCCTCCGCCTTCATCCATGCCAACGGGCTGAACAGGATCGTCTATTCGGGCGGCCGCAACCCGAAGTTAGGCATCATAACCCTTGGCAAGAGCTATCTCGATGTCCGCCAGGCGCTGGAAGACATCGGCGTCGACGAGGCGGCCGCCAACCGCATCGGCATCCGCCTGTTCAAGGTCGGCTGCCCATGGCCGCTTGATCTGCAGCACATTGCCGACTTTGCCCGCGGCCTCGACACCATCGTCGTCGTCGAGGAGAAACGTTCGCTGATCGAGGTGCAGTTGCGCGAAAGCCTCTACGGCACTGCCACGCAGCCGGCCATTGTCGGCAAGAAGGACGAGCGCGGCGACTGGCTGTTCCCGGCCAAGGGCGCGCTCGATCCCAACGACATCGCCATCGCGCTTGGCGAGAGGATCTTGCGAACGATCGGCCCGTCGGAGGAGATCGCGGCGCGCGTGGCGAAACTTCGCCAATTCCAGGCAATGCTCGCCGACACCACCGATATCGCCTCGCGCACGCCTTTCTTCTGCTCCGGCTGTCCGCACAATTCCTCGACCAAAGTGCCGGACGGTTCGATTGCCGCCGCAGGTATCGGTTGCCACTTCATGGCGCTGTGGATGGACCGCAACACCGTCGGCTTTACCGCCATGGGCGGCGAGGGCGCGCAATGGGTCGGCCAGGCACCGTTCTCGAAGCGCGACCACATCTTCCAGAATCTCGGCGACGGCACCTACAATCACTCCGGTGCGCTGGCCATCCGCTTCGCGCTGTCGACCGACGCCAACATCACCTACAAGATCCTCTACAACGACGCCGTCGCCATGACCGGTGGCCAGCCGCACGAAGGCGGCCTGACCGTCGACATGATCGCCAGGCAGGTGCGCGCCGAAGGCGTCGAGCGCATCGCCATCGTCACCGACGAGCCGGACAAATACGCCGGCAAGGCTGAATTCCCGTCCGGTGCCACCATCCATCACCGCGACGACCTCGACCTCGTCCAGCGCCAATTGCGTGCGGTCAAAGGCATATCGGTGCTGCTCTACGACCAGACCTGCGCCGCCGAAAAGCGCCGCCGCCGCAAGCGCGGCACTTTTCCGGACCCCGACAAGCGCGTCTTCATCAACGAACTGGTCTGCGAGGGTTGCGGCGATTGCGGCGTGCAGTCGAACTGCGTCTCGATCCAGCCGGTCGAGACCGAATTCGGCCGCAAGCGCAAGATCGACCAGTCGAGCTGCAACAAGGATTTCTCCTGCGTCAACGGTTTCTGCCCGTCCTTCGTCACCGTGCACGGCGCCAGGATCAGGAAGGCCGAAGGCATCGCCGGCAGGACCGATCCACTCGACGGCGTCCCGGTTCCGGCCGAATTCCCGCTCGGTGAGCATGGCTGGGCAGCGATCATCGACGGCGTCGGCGGCACCGGCGTCGTCACCATCGGCGCGGTGCTCGGCATGGCGGCCCATCTCGAAGACAAGGGCTGCGGCATGATCGACATGGCCGGTCTCGCCCAGAAGGGCGGCTCGGTGTTCACCCATGTCCGCATCGCCCGCAGCCCGGACGATATCCATGCGATCCGCGTTTCGGCCGGGAAGGCCGACCTTGTGCTTGGCTGCGACCTCGTCGTGTCTGGCGCCCAGAAGGTGCTGGCTGCGGTGCGCGAAGGCCACACCATCTTTCTTGCCAACACCGCCGAGATCATGCCCGGCGAATTCGCCCGTTCGGCCGATTTCTCGCTACCGGTCGAGCGGCTGAAGAAAGCGATCCGCTCGGCCGCCGGCGACGATAAGGCGCATTTCTTCGACGCCACCCGCACCGCCACCGCGCTGTTCGGCAATTCGCTCGGCGCCAACATGTTCATGCTCGGCTTCGCCTTCCAGCACGGCGGGCTGCCGCTGTCGGCCGAGGCGGTCGAAAAGGCGATCGAACTCAATGGCGAAGCGGTGGCAATGAATGTCGCTGCCTTCCGCTGGGGCCGCCGCGCCGCGCACCAGCCGGATTTCGTGCGCGGCCTCATCGCCCAGCCGGGCCAGGCCCCCGCCGCAATTGCCGAGACGCTGGACGATATCATTGCCCGCCGCGTCGCCTTCCTGACCGCCTATCAGAACGCCGCCTATGGCAAGCGCTATGCCGACAGACTGGCCGTGTTGCGCCAGGCCGAAACCAGGGCCATGCCAGGCTCGTCCGCCGTGACCGAGGCTGCGGCGAAGAACCTGTTCAAGCTGATGGCGATCAAGGACGAATACGAGGTGGCGCGGCTCTACACCGACGGCTCCTTCGCCGCTGAGTTGGGAAAACAGTTCCAGAGCTACGAAAAACTCGAATTCCATCTGGCACCACCGATCATGGGCAGGCGCGGCAATGACGGCAAGCCGAGGAAATCGAGCTTCGGCCCATGGATGATGAAGGGATTTCGCCTGCTGGCGGCGATGAAAGGCCTGCGCGGCACCGCCTTCGACCTGTTCGGCTACAGCGCCGAGCGGCGCATGGAGCGGCAGCTTCTTGCCCAGTATGAGGCCGATCTGGAGCTTGTCGCCGGAGCACTGGCGCCGGGCAGGACCGAGGCCGCCGTCGCCCTTGCCTCGGTGCCGGCGCTCATTCGTGGCTACGGCCATGTCAGGCAGGCCAGTGCAGAAAAGGCGGCGGGCGAACGCAATCGCCTTCTTGAACGGTTCAAGTTGCCGGCGCAGCCAAGCGCATTGCAGGCCGCTGAGTAGCCAAAATCGCCGGAAAATCAGGCCTTTCAGCGCAAGCTAAAGGTTTTTTAATGGGACTATGCCAAGGCTGTGGCTCAGTTGGGCGCCAGTAATGGGCAGAACAAAGACCGATAACATCCCTGTGGATGTTTATATCCAGTTTGTGCGCTCGTTGTTCGACAACGCGCATATGCTGGTCATCGGCGCGCTTTGCCACGCAACCGTCAGCCTTATGGTTTACTGGCGCAACGGCGAGCCTGTCTTCCTGGTTCTTGCCGCCGCGCTGCTTGGCATCGGTGTTTGGCGCTATTTCAGCTTGCGGCGGTTCCATCGCTTGGGTGGCGTCATACACGATGCCTCGGATGCGACACGGTGGGAGCGCTCATATATCCTGAACGGCAGCATCCAAGGGCTGATGCTGGGGCTGTTTTGCTTCGTTTCCATCTATGTCTACTCGGATGCGTATGCCGAGGTCGGAGCGGTCGCCATAACGCTTGGCTCTCTGGTCACGGTCGTAGGGCGAAACTACGGCTCGCCCCGCATGGTCATGATCTTCGCCGTAACCTTCGTTGGGCCGATCGCCGCAGCCCTTATCCTCAGGTTTGATATCCCCAATGTCGTGCTTGGGTTGCTCATCATCCCGTTCATGTTCATCATCAAGGGCAGTGCCGACCATGTACGTAACGTGCTGTTCTCGGCCGTCGTCGGGCACAAGCAGGCGAGGCAGATCGCGCAGCGCTTCAACCGAGCCCTCAACACCATGTCGCATGGCCTGGTCATGCTTGGCCCCGACGGCAAGGTGATCGTCGGCAATGCCGAAGCCGCGCATCTGATGTCGCTCAAATCGCCGGACCAGTTGCTCGGGCGATCGATCCATTCCCTGCTGCTGCGCGGTGTCGCCGGCGGCATGCTGTCGCCGAAGGACTGCCGCTATGTCGAGGCGCAGCTGACGCGCGCGTTGCGCGAGGGCCGTGACCGCAAGGTGCTGGTTTCCTTTTCCACTGGCCAGCACTACGAGTTTTCGGCACGCGAAGGCAGCCAGGATCTGGGCGTCATCACCTTCGAGGATGTTACCGCCCGCGTCGAGGCTGAAGAGAAGATTCGCTTCATGGCGCGCTATGACAACCTCACCGGCTTGCCCAACCGCGCCTATTTCCATGAACTGGTCGGCGAGGCCATGGCGTCCGGCGACCGCGATCGTCTCTGTGGACTGGCCGTGCTCGATCTCGACGATTTCAAGAGCGTCAACGACACGCTTGGCCATCCTGTCGGCGACGGGCTGATCTACGCCGTCGCCGAGCGGCTGGCCGCCATCGCTGGGCCAAGCATCACCGTCAGCCGTTTCGGCGGCGACGAGTTCATGGTCTTCTTCGATCGCATCGAGGACGAAAGCCATCTGACCAGCCTGCTCGACCAGGTTTTCGGCGATCTGCAGGGCGAGGTCGATGTCGCCGGCCATGGGCTGCGCATCCAGGCCAGCGCTGGTGCGGTGCTGTCGCGGGTCGAGGACACCGATGTCGATGCGATGATCGTGAAGGCCGACCTGGCGCTCTACAAGGCCAAGGAACTCGGCAAGAACAACTGGCGGCTGTTCGAGGCGTCGATGGACGCCGCTTTCCGCAACCGTCAGCTGATGAAGGCCGATCTGCGCAATGCCGTCGAGGCCAAGGCGTTGCGCGTCGTCTATCAGCCGATCGTGGCGATGAGCACGATGCGCATCGCCGGCTGCGAGGCGCTGTGCCGTTGGGACCATCCCGATCTCGGGCCGATCTCGCCCAGCATCTTCATTCCGCTGGCCGAGGAAATGGGCATCATTTCCGAGATCAGCACCTTCGTCCTGCAGGCGGCATGCGCCGAATGCGCCAAATGGCCCGACCAGACCAGCGTCTCGGTCAACCTTTCGGCCAAGGATTTCCGCAACCGCGACGTCATCCAGAAGGTCCGCGAGGCGTTGGCCGCCTCCGGGCTCTCTGCTGGTCGCCTGGAGATCGAAGTCACCGAGACCGCGTTGCTCGACGATAAGTCGTTGACGCGCCAGTATATCGAGGAATTGAAGCAGCTTGGCGTGCGTATCGCGCTCGACGATTTCGGTACGGGCTATTCGAGCCTGAGCTATCTCCACAAGCTGCCGCTCGACAAGATCAAGATCGACCGCTCGTTCCTGATGGACGTAACCCAGAACCCGCGCTCGCTCGACCTGTTGAAGGGTATCGTTGACCTGACGCGGATTTTGGGCCTGACCGTCACCATCGAAGGGGTCGAAACCTTCGAGCAGCTCAAGGTCCTGGTGCATTCGGTGAAGCCGGACCTTGTCCAGGGCTTCCTCTTCGGCGCTGCACTCAGCGCTTCGGGCATCGAGACCATGTCCAACGTGACCTGGCCCTTCGCCGCGGAATTGCGGCCGGTCACAAAGCTCGCGACCCTCTGAATCCCATCCTTTATTGCGCTTGAAAAGCCGCTCAAAGAACGGTGAATTGCCAAAGCGTTAACCCATTGTTAAGGTTAATGTTCGGTAAACACTGACGATTAGAGTTTCATCTTCTTGTTCATTCGGTCGTCCGGTATTGTTTAGTTGCGGCGGCACGAGGGTAACAATGGAAACTCAGTTAATAGGTATGCCTCAGGTGGCATCCAAGGCCACTTCTCAGGCTCCTTCGGTGTTTTCACGTCATATCATGGACGTTCTGGAACACATCGAGTATCGCCTTTGCGACGGTGCCGAGGATTTGGAAGCCATCTATCGACTTCGCTACAAATCCTACCTTCATGCCGGCATGGTGAAGCCTGACGCCTCGCGCATGGTCAAAGACAAGTTCGACGATCTGCGCAATTCCTATCGCTTTGGCGTCTTCTTCGATGGTGTGCTGGTCAGCACCATCAGAATTCACTACGCCAGCGCAAAGTACCCTGTTTCACCCAGCACCCAAGTCTTCGGCGACGTGCTGGCGCAGCGGCTGGCGGCCGGTGAGACGTTCGTCGATCCAAGCCGATTCGCTGCCGATACCGAGTGGTCGACGAGCCTGCGCGTGCTTCCTTACGTGACGCTTAGGCTTGCGGTCGTAGCTTGCAGCCACTTCAAGTCGACGTATTGCCTGACGGCGGTCAAAGAAGAGCATGCCGGCTTCTATCATCGCATCTTCCGTTCCGAGCACGCCGTGCCGCCGCGCACCTATCCCGGGCTCACCGTTCCCGTGCATCTGTTCCAGTCGAAATGCTCCGAAAACATGCAGGCGACGCTGGATCGCTTCCCGTTCTTCAACTCCACGGCGTTCGAACAGCGTATGCTTTTCCAACGCCCCAAGAGCGGCGAACTCGCGCCGCTGACCATCCTGCCCACCGCCAAGTATTTTCGCGAAGCCGCCTGACACCTCGCTATTGCAGGGTGCGTGGAGCTTTACGGCCGCCTCTGCGTTCTGGATGGCAGCGCGGGTGCCATTGGCGCATTCGCACGAACATGTGAATGAAAGTCGACAGGCAGCCTGGGCGCCTGATGCAATCAGTCCTTGAAAGGAAATCGACATGACCATTTCCACGCTCGCGCTCACCCCGCTGATCTCCCTGATCGCCGGCGTGCTGATCCTGGTGATGCCGCGGCTGCTCAACTACATCGTCGCGCTCTACCTGATCGTTGTTGGGCTGCTCGGGCTGTTTCCGCACCTCGCCGGCTGAGATCCGCGCCTTAGAGGTTCCTGGCCAGCACCTGTCTGTCCACCGACCGCGGCGCGATGCAGTCTGCCTCGCCGGCGGCGGCTTCAACTTTCATTTGAGGCTGTTGTCTCCGGCGATGCGGCAATAGCGCCATTGCCCTCGGGCCGGCTTTTCGCTATGTGCCTCAAAGATGTCTTCGAAGGGGTATTCCTATGGCTGATCACACGCCGACCGGTCCTGTCGAACTGGGCGCGAAGATGGACTATGCCGAGCACGACCGCACCTATGCGGGCTTCATCATGCTGGCCAAGTATGGATCGCTCTTTTGTCTCGCCGCGCTGATCGCAATGGCTTTCGGCTTCTTTGCGGGCGGCTTTTTCTCGGCGACCATCCTGTTCGTTCTGATCCTGGCCGCCGGCGGCTTTATTCTCCGGTAGACTATTCATACCCTTTGCCCGGAACGTCGCCGGCAGTCCGGCCGGCCTTCTGCGCAAACAGGTTCCAGCCGAAAGGAAAATGCGGTGGGACAGACGGTTTTCATCCCTCGTGAGCTCGACGCGAACGAGCCACGCGTTGCGGCCTCGCCCGATACGGTAAAGCGGCTGGCGGGGCTGGGTCTCGACGTGGTTGTCGAAACCGGCGCCGGCACGCGGTCGCGCATTCCCGACGAGGAATTCGCTAAGGCGGGCGCCGTCATCGGCAAGGCCGGCGATGCCGCCAAGGCCGATGTGGTGCTGAAGGTGCGCCGGCCAGGCGAAGCGGAGCTGAAGGGTTACAAATCAGGCACCACCGTCATTGCCATCATGGATCCCTATGGCAACGATGCTGCTGTCGCCGCTCTGGCCAAGGCCGGCGTCACCACCTTCTCGATGGAGTTCATGCCGCGCATCACCCGTGCCCAGTCGATGGACGTGCTGTCCAGCCAGGCCAATCTTGCCGGCTATCAGGCGGTGATCGACGGCGCTTCGGAATATGACCGGGCGTTGCCGATGATGATGACGGCGGCCGGTACGGTGCCGGCGGCGAAAGTCTTCATCATGGGCGTCGGCGTTGCCGGCCTGCAGGCGATCGCCACGGCAAGGCGGCTTGGCGCGGTCGTCACCGCCACCGATGTGCGCCCTGCGGTGAAGGAGCAGGTGCAATCGCTCGGCGCAAAGTTCCTGGCGGTCGAGGACGATGAGTTCAAGGCCGCCGAAACGGCCGGCGGCTACGCCAAGGAAATGTCGAAGGAATACCAGGCCAAGCAGGCAGCATTGACCGCCGAACACATTGCCAAGCAGGACATCGTCATCACCACGGCGCTGATCCCCGGCCGGCCGGCGCCGAAGCTGGTTTCGGCGGCGATGGTCGCCTCGATGAAGCCAGGTTCGGTGCTTGTCGACCTTGCGGTCGAACGCGGCGGCAATGTTGAGGGCGCCGTACCAGGCCAGGTGGTCACGACAGCCAACAACGTCAAGATCGTCGGCCATCTCAATGTCCCTGGCCGCGTCGCCGCGTCCGCGTCGCTGCTTTACGCCAGGAACCTGTTCGCCTTCGTCGAAACGCTGGTCGACAAGACCACCAAGACGCTCGCCATCAACCGCGATGACGATCTGGTCAAGGCAACCATGCTGACCGATGGCGGCAAGGTGGTCCATCCGGCTTTTGCCAAGGCGGAACAGCCCCGTGTCGAGCCCGCCGCAATCCCGGCCAAGACGATGGTTGCCGATGCAGCCACGCCCAAGAAGGCCGCTCCAAAGAAACCTGCCGCACCCAAGTCGCCCTCGTCCAAGCCGAAAGGGATCGCGTGATGGATCAGACCCTGCAGAAAGCCCTCGACCAGCTCGACCAGGCGAGCGCCGCAGTCAGGCTTGCGGTGCAGAACCTGGCATCTGCTCCCGGTGGTGCCGACGCGGCCGGCGACGCCGCGCACGCGCTGTCCGGCGGGGCCATCGACCCCTTCGTCTTCCGCTTTGCCATTTTCGTGCTGGCGATCTTCGTCGGCTATTACGTCGTCTGGCAGGTGACGCCGGCGCTACACACGCCGCTGATGGCCGTCACCAACGCCATTTCCTCGGTCATTGTCGTCGGCGCGCTGCTCGCCGTCGGCATCTCGGCGTCCGGCATTGCCACCGGCTTCGGCTTCGTTGCGTTGATGCTGGTTTCCGTCAACATCTTCGGCGGCTTCCTCGTCACCCAGCGCATGCTGGCGATGTACAAGAAGAAGGAAAAGTAGAGCGCCATGAACGCCAACTTCGCGTCCTTCCTCTATCTGGTCTCCGGCATCCTGTTCATCCTGGCGCTGCGCGGCCTGTCGCATCCGACCACCAGCCGCCAGGGCAATATGTACGGCATGATCGGCATGGGCATCGCCATCGCCACCACGCTGGCGCTGGCGGCGGACAATGTGCCGTCCGGCGGCCGTTATCTGCTCATTCTCCTTGGTCTTGCCATCGGCGGCAGTGTCGGCGCCTATACCGCGCGGCGCATCGCCATGACGGCGATGCCGCAACTGGTCGCCGCCTTCCATTCGCTCGTCGGCTTGGCGGCAGTGATGGTTGCGGCGGCGGCAATGTACGCGCCGACAAGCTTCAATATCGGCGAACTCAACGATATCCATAGCCAGGCGCTGATCGAGATGAGCCTTGGTGTTGCCATCGGTGCCATCACCTTCACCGGCTCGGTCATCGCCTTCCTCAAGCTCGACGGCCGCATGTCGGGCAAGCCGATCATGATCGGTGGCCGCCACTTCATCAACGCCGCCCTCGGCATCGCGCTGATCGTTTTGATCATCCTGCTCGTCACCACCGAGTCGAAATTCATCTTCTGGCTGATCGTTGCGGCGTCGCTTGTTCTTGGCGTCCTGCTGATCATCCCGATCGGCGGCGCCGACATGCCGGTGGTCGTCTCGATGCTGAACTCCTATTCCGGCTGGGCGGCGGCGGCACTCGGGTTCACGCTCGGCAATCTGGCGCTGATCATCACCGGCGCGTTGGTCGGCTCGTCCGGCGCGATTCTGTCCTACATCATGTGCAAGGGCATGAATCGATCGTTCATCTCGGTCATTCTCGGCGGCTTCGGCGGCGAGACGGCCGCAGCTGCCGATGACGGCATCGAGCGTACGGTCAAGCAGGGCTCGGCCGACGATGCCGCCTATCTGATGATGAACGCGCAGAAGGTGATCATCGTGCCTGGCTACGGCATGGCCGTCGCCCAGGCGCAGCATGCGCTGCGCGAAATGGCCGACAAGCTCAAGGCCAACGGCGTCGAGGTCAAATACGCCATCCACCCGGTCGCCGGCCGCATGCCCGGCCACATGAACGTGCTGCTCGCCGAAGCCAACGTGCCTTACGACGAGGTGTTCGAGCTCGAGGACATCAACTCGGACTTCGCGCAAGCCGACGTCGCCTACGTCATCGGTGCCAACGACGTCACGAACCCGTCCGCCCGCGACGACAAGTCGTCGCCAATCTACGGCATGCCGATCCTCGACGTCGACAAGGCCCGCACCTGCCTGTTCGTCAAGCGCTCGCTCGGCTCCGGCTATGCCGGCATCGACAACACGCTGTTCTACAAGGACGGCACCATGATGCTGCTCGGCGATGCCAAGAAGATGACCGAAGAGATCGTCAAGGCCATGGATCACTGAGCCGTTTGTCGACCGACCCAGCCAATCTCTCCAAAACAAAAAGCCCGGTATCAAGCCGGGCTTTTCTGTTCACAAGAGCGGATCGCTCAGCGACTGGTAAGGAGCACTGCTTCCTCGTCGTCGCGTTGCCTGCCACCGAGCGCGGCCGCGGCACTGGCGATGAAGGCGCCGATGACCAGCGACAGCGCACCGAGCAACGCAAAGGTGGCGCTGCCCTTCCGTGCCGTGTCGGCGGCCTGTTGAGCTTTGACTTTGGCATCCTCAACCTTGGCAACCAGCGCATCGACACGCGCCTTGGCATCGGCTTCCGACAGACCGGTGCGAGCAGCTACCAGTTGCGACAGATAGGTCTTGTCGTCGGCCGAAATCTCGCCTGCCGCGGCACTGGCGATCAGGATGCGCGAAGCCTGCGCCGCGGGATCGCTGTCCGGATTGGTGGCTGCGAGCCTGCTCGCATCGGCAGGGCGGAACAGCGAATCCACGAGATAGGATGTCGCATTGTCGGCTGATGCCCCGCTGGCATTGGCGGAAGCGCCTGCCGAAGCACCCATCGCAGCACCGGATGCGACGGTGGAAACGGCCTGCACGCCGGTGCCGACGGCCGCCGACAGCGCCGAGCTGAGCACGCCGACGACAAGCAGCGTCGCCAATGCCCAGGCGAGGAAGCCATGCGCCGTGTCACGGAAATAAACCTCATCCGTGTGGATGCCGACCCATTTGGTGCGCAGGCGGCCGGCGAGATAGCCGCCGACCCCTGACGATAGCCACTGCACGATGATCAGCCAGATTGCGGTGGAAACCGCGAAGGTGGCGACCGAAGCGCCGGAGCCGGACCATGGCGAAACCATGCTCAGTCCGAGACCCGAGCCGAGCAGCATCAGGATGAAGGTCAGCGTCGAGGCCGCGAAGGCGCCGGCGATGATCGGACCCCAACTAACGGCAGTTGAAGAGGATTCGGTAGAAGCGGAGACGTCGACAGCCGATAGGGTGGACTGCATAGAGGCCCCCCTACCGTACGAAAAGCATGATGAGAATGATGATCGGAATCGGAATTCCAAGCAACCAGAGCAAGATACCGCGTCCCATGAAGACCTCCTGTGAGAAATTGTGATCGATAATCTCACAATGTCCCGGATGGCCTTCTGTTCCGGCTGGTCCTCAAATGTTTTGTTGGGGCTCGAAGAACATTGGCACGCCGGAGCGCACCAATGTTCAAAATCCCTGTGCAGGTCTCAGATGTCCAGATTGGCAACCGACAGCGCGTTTTCCTGGATGAACTCACGCCTGGGCTCGACCTCGTCTCCCATCAGCCGCGAGAACAGCGAGTCTGCGTCGGTTGCGTCATTGACCTTGACCTGCAGCAGCGAGCGCACATTCGGATCGAGCGTGGTTTCCCAGAGCTGCTCGGCGTTCATTTCGCCAAGACCCTTGTAGCGCTGCATGGTCAGGCCCTTGCGGCCGGTGGCAAACACCGCGTTGAGCAGCGCCAGCGGCCCCGAGATGGTCTCCGACACATCCTTGCGCCGCAGCACCGGCGGCTCGCCATAGACCTCTGTGAGGCGCGGCGCATAGCGGTCGAGCTGGCGGGCATCGGCCGAATTGATCAGGCCGAGATCGAGATGCGCGAATTCCTTGACGCTGCGCACCGTGCGCTCGAACACATAGCCGCCGATGCCCTCGTTCGAGGTCGACATGCGGCCGGTCCAGCCGCGTTCGGTATCCTCGGCGATGATGTCGAGACGCTTGGCGACTCGCTCGGCCATGGCGTTGGCACGGCCGAGATCGGTAAAGATATCCGGATTGAGGCCGCCGGCAATCGCCGCCTGCTCGACCACGCCTCTGTTATAGCGTGTGTGCAGTCCGTTGATCAACTGGCGCACCGCCAGCGCATCATCGATGGCGCTGCGCAAATCCTGTCCAGCCCGCACCTCGCCCGAACCGAGAGAAAGCGACGCCTCTTCCAGCCCGGAGCCGATCAGGAACTCCTCGAAGGCGCTTTCATCCTTGATGTATTGCGAGCTCTTGCCACGCGTCACCTTGTAGAGCGGCGGCTGGGCGATGTAGAGGTGGCCGCGCTCGATCAGCTCCGGCATCTGCCGGAAGAAGAAGGTCAGCAGCAAGGTCCGGATGTGGGCGCCGTCGACATCGGCGTCGGTCATCAGGATGATCTTGTGGTAGCGCAATTTGTCGGCGTTGAACTCGTCCTTGCCGATCGAAGTGCCGAGCGCGGTGATCAGCGTGCCGATCATCTCGGAGCCGAGCATGCGGTCGAAGCGGGCTCGCTCGACATTGAGGATCTTGCCGCGCAAGGGAAGAATGGCCTGGTTCTGGCGCGAACGCCCGCCCTTGGCCGAGCCGCCGGCCGAGTCACCCTCGACGATGAAGATTTCGGATTTGGCCGGGTCGCGTTCCTGGCAGTCGGCCAGCTTGCCGGGCAGCGAGGTGACGCCGAGCGAGCTCTTGCGGGTGATGTCGCGCGCCTTGCGCGCGGCTTCGCGCGCCGCAGCCGCCTGGATGACCTTCTCGATCACCACCTTGCCCTCGGCCGGGTGTTCCTCGAGCCAAGTGCCGAGCGCCTCGTTGACCAGCCCTTCCACCACCGGGCGGACCTCGGACGAGACCAGCTTGTCCTTGGTCTGCGAAGAGAATTTCGGGTCGGGAACCTTGACCGACAGCACCGCCGTGAGTCCTTCGCGGCAATCGTCGCCGATCAGCCCCACCTTTTCCTTCTTGGTCAGGCCCGAGGATTCGCCATAGCCGGTTATCTGGCGCGTCAGCGCACCACGGAAACCGGCCAGATGCGTGCCGCCATCGCGCTGCGGGATGTTGTTGGTAAACGCCAGCACATTCTCGTGGTAAGAGTCGTTCCACCACATCGCGACTTCGACGGTTATGCCGTCGCGCTCGGCCTTGATGGCAATCGGCTTGTCGATCAGTGGTTTCTTGACCCGGTCGAGATATTTGACGAACTCTTCCAGCCCGCCATCATAATGCAGTTCATGGCGCACGATGTCGGCATGGCGGGCATCTGTCAAAACGATACGCACGCCGGAATTCAGGAAGGCGAGTTCGCGCAGCCGGTGTTCCAGCGTGCCGTAATCGAACTCGACCATGGTGAAGGTCTCGGACGACGGGAAAAAGGTGATCTCGCTGCCGCTGCGTCCCTCATAGGTGCCGGCAACCTTTTGCTGCTCGTAGCTGCCTGTGGCCTTTAGCGGCGCATCCGCATTGCCATGGGTGAAGCTCATTTCGAAGATCTGGCCGTTGCGGCGGATCTTCAGCTTCAGCCAGGCCGACAGCGCGTTGACCACCGAGACGCCGACGCCATGCAGGCCGCCCGAAACCTTGTAGGAATTCTGGTCGAATTTGCCGCCGGCATGCAGCTGCGTCATGATCACTTCGGCCGCCGAAATGCCTTCGCCGGTGTGGATATCGGTCGGAATGCCGCGGCCATTGTCGATAACCGTGACCGAACCGTCGGGGTTGAGCGTCACCGTGACGAGGTCGGCATGACCTGCCAACGCCTCGTCGATGGCGTTGTCGACCACCTCGTAGACCATGTGATGCAGGCCCGAGCCGTCGTCCGTGTCGCCGATATACATGCCCGGCCGCTTGCGGACAGCATCCAACCCCTTCAAAACCTTGATGGAATCGGCGCCGTATTCGGCTTCGGCGCCGTTGGTGTTGTCGCTCTGATCGCTCATGAAAACCTGTTATCTAGATGCCGCTTATGCAGCGCGAAAAATCGGCCCCGAATCGCGCCTCTGATATCGCCTAGATATAGGCGCTAAAGGCGGTTTTTCCAAGGTTTGCGGGGATTTCCAGCCCAAATCCCCAACTGGCAGCCGGCTATTTTTTTCGGACGTTGGAATGAGCCAGGAGGTTGCGCAAATATTTGATCATGAATTTGTCCCCGGGCGCCAGCCGTCCCGTACGGTCAAGCTCCAGCGTCAGCTTAAGCGCCTTGGTCAGCGCCGCCTTCGGATCCCTCGCGACATAGGCATAGGCGATGTAGGCGCGCGCCAGATCGATTTGCCAGATCGCATTGTCCGGATCGGACTGGGCCAGTTTCTGGGCGATAGCGAGGCTGGCCTCGAATGCCGCCTTGGAACCTTCAAAGTGACGTCGGTCGGTTTCCAGATAACCGATCTTCTGCAGGGTAATCGACATATCGCGCTGCCAGTTCGAATTGGCAGGATCCAGCTTGGCCAGCCGGTCGGCTATAGAAAGACTGTCCTGATAGTTTTGCAGAGCACCGCTGGCATCGCCCTGCTCTCTAAGCACCTCGGCGACCTGTTCGAGACACACAGACAGGTCGCGCTGCCAGTCCGTGTTGCCGGGATCGATGGCGGCAAGGTCGCGCGCCGTCGCCAGCGCCTGCTGGAAGGACCCCAGCGCGAGCGGCCAATCCTTCTGGTCGCTGTAAGCTTTGCCGATCTTGGCGTAACCGACAGACAGGTCGCGCTTCAAATCGGTGTCGTTTGAGTCTCGGCGCACAAGCGCTTCGGCGATCCCTTGGCTCTTGTTGTAGGCGTCGAGCGCACCGGCGGCGTCGCCACGCTCGCGCAGAACGTCGCCGATCCTGGTGTAGCTGACGGAGACAGCGTGCTGGTGCCTGGGGTCATCGGGGTTGTTCTGCGCCAGCGCCAGCCGAATTCTCAGGCTCTCTTCGAATGCCGTCTGGGCGCCGTCGAGCTGGCCGGTGGTGCGGGCAAGGTCGCCGATTTCGTCATAGGTAATGGTCAGGTCGCGCAGCAGATAGACGCTGTTCGGCTCCGCATCGGCCAATTGCTGCTTGATGGACAGGCTTTGCTGATAGGCTTGGGCCGCCCCACCCACATCGCCTTGCGTCGCCAGTGCGTTGCCGATCTTGTCATTGGCCATGGCCAGATCGCCGAGCCAGTCTTCTTTGTCAGGGATCCGTGCGGTCAGATTCTGCAGCATGACCCTGGCCGCCTCATAGTTTTCCAGGGAGGCCAGCAGGTCCCCTTGCGCCATCTCGATGTTGGCAAACTTGATATGGCCGATGGCGAGATCGCGCTTGACCCTGGGATCGGTTTCCTGGCGCGACCGCTGCTCGAGGTTGGCCACCAGCGCCGCAAAGGCGCGGCCGGCGGCGTCGCTATTGCCAACCGTTGTGTAGAGCCCGCCAAGGGCCTCCAGCGTGCGGCTCTGGCGGTCGGCCTGCTCCAGGCCGAGCGAGGTCTGCCCGGCCTCGCCGTAGAGCGACAGCACCGTTTCATAGTCGCTGATGGCAGTCGCGTAATCCAGGCTGGCGCGGGCCGCGCCGCCGGACAGAAACCGCGTCGCGGCCTCGGAGAGGGTGCGGCTGACGAACTTGGCCTTTAATGTGTCGCGCGAGACATTGTCGATGTCGGCGGCCTTGGCAAGGATCGCGCGTGCGCCATCGAAGGCGCCGAGCGACAACTGCTCCTCGGCCTGCCGGCGCAACTCGGTCACCTTCGGGTCGTCGGCGGCCAGGATCTTCATGTCGTCGCGCACCTTGACGAAGGCGTCGGCGGCCTCGCGAAGCTTGGCGTCCAAGCTTTCGCCGGAGAGATGGCTGGTGTCCACGCTGATCAGCGCGCCATAGAGCGGCGCCAGCGGCATGTCGGCGTCGCTGGCGACCCGCTCTACCTGACCGCGCATCTCCGGCGTCACATCGGCCATGGCGAGCAGCAGCCGCTCGCGCTCCGGCAATTGCTCTTTGGCAGCCGAGGCAAAGAACAGCTTCGGCAGCCCGTTCTCGACATAGGGCAATTGCTTGCCGCGGCTGAGGTCATAGACCTCCTGCTGCACCAACGTCAGCACAGAGCGGATTTCGAGCCCGTCGGTGCCGAGATATTTGGTCAGTGCCGCCGTGAACGGCGAATTCTGACCGGTTCCGTCCGCGGCTGTCTCGCCTGGTGCTGCCGAAAAGGCGAACAGGATGTTTTCCGCCTTGCCGACGCGTCCGAGGCCCGGCTTGACCTGGTCCACCAGATCCTTAATCAGCGGTGTCGCGCCGCGCCCGTCGCCGCTGCCGCCCGTGAATGGATCGCTGCGGCAGGCGTCGAGCATGATCAGCCCGACCTTGGCTGTGGCGGCGACGGCATCGCGCACCTCCTCGAGCGGCAGGCTGGTCTTCTCCAGCGCCTCAAGCGAGGAGGCGTCGGCATCGACGGGCAAAAGCCGGTTTTCGCCTGAGATCTCGACGCCATGACCGGAGAAATACACCAGCGCCACGTCGGCGCCCTTTGCATCCTCGCGGAAATCGTCAAGGGCGCGGCGCATGCGCCTGAGATCGCGGTTGGTTTCGAGAACAACCTCGAAGCCGAGCTTCTTCAGCGCCGCTTCCATCGCCTCGCCATCATTGACGGGATTGGCGAGCGGCCGGATCAGCCGGTAATCATCGTCGGCGATGACCAGCGCAACGCGCCGCTCCGCCACGGCGGCGGCGGTCGTCGAGAAGATCAGCAGCAAGGTAAACAGCAGACGCACGTCGAACCGCCCCGGCCCGGTCATTTGCCGGAGCATTCCATCTCTTTATGGCATGAGCAAGCCGGGCTGGCGGAGTTAGACCGCGGTCCGCATCGGCTTCAGCGCCTCGCTCCAGCGGAACAGTTCGTCCAGCATGGTCCTGGCGCCGCCAAGCACCTGTTCGCTGGGCTGGAAGGCGCCATTCTCGTCGAGCAGCTTCTGATACATCGACAGCGCCACGCCCTCGGGGATCGGCATCACCCCGACCGAGGTCAACAGCGGCTTGACCGCTTGCGCCGCGCGCAGGCCGCCGGAGACGCCGCCATAGCTGAGGATGGCAGCCGGCTTGTATCGCCATTCCCTGAGCAGGTAGTCGACTGCGTTGACGATCGCGGGGGCGGCGAAATAGTTGTATTCCGGTGCCACGAAGACAAAGGCGTCGGCGGCGTCGATTGCCTTCGACCAGGCTTTCGTATGATCGTTCTCGTACTTGCCGAGTTTTGGATGATGCGGCTCGTCCAGCACCGGCAGGTGGAACGCGGCGATGTCGGTAAGCACCGGCTCGAATTTCCCGTGCTCGCGGGCGAATGGCTCCAGCCACTCCGCGAAAACCGGTCCGGCGCGCCCAGG
The DNA here is from genome assembly GCF_024746795.1 of Mesorhizobium sp. AR10. Taxonomy (NCBI): domain Bacteria; kingdom Pseudomonadati; phylum Pseudomonadota; class Alphaproteobacteria; order Hyphomicrobiales; family Phyllobacteriaceae; genus Mesorhizobium; species Mesorhizobium sp. AR10. The sequence continues at coordinate 601,908 of NZ_CP080524.1, read as the reverse complement.
TCGCGTGCTGCCGATGATAATGTTCAACTGATGTTTCAAGACAAGCTCCTGCCGATCGACGGTATCTGTTGGTGACTACCTACGGTGCACAGCCAAAGGCGGCAAGGAGGCACCTTTCGGGAACCGGTCACGTTCTGCTGAACACAGTGTTCTGGCCACCTGGTGGCCTTGCCGTTCGGTCACATGGACGCCTGCTTTGCAGCCCACTACATTGAGCTTGTCAGCGGAGCACGTCATGGACACACAGCCCGCCCCCTTCGTCCCCCCTGCGCCGAAGCCGCGCACCACGCCGCCTTCGACGCTGGAGATGATCCGCATCGTCTATCGCAATCCGCTCGAACTGTGGGGCGAGCACACTTACAACGAGCCCTGGATTTCGGTGAATGGCGTGGGCGGACCTCTGGTCGTCGCCAACGACCCCGGCCTCATCCGCCACGTGCTGGTCGACAACGCCAAGAACTACAAGATGGCGACGGTGCGCCAGAAAATCCTGCGGCCGATCCTGCGCGACGGCCTGCTGACCGCCGAGGGCGAGGTGTGGAAGCGCTCGCGCAAGGCAATGGCGCCGGTGTTCACGCCGCGCCATATCTTCGGCTTCGCCGAGCCGATGCTGAGGCGCACGCGTGAGTTCGTCACCCGCTACGAGGGCGGTGCCATGTCGGACATCGCCCACGACATGACACTGCTCACCTATGACATCCTGGCCGAGACGCTGTTTTCCGGTGAGATCGCCGGCGAGCCGGGCAGTTTCGCCAATGAGATCGACCGCCTCTTCGAGACCATGGGCCGCGTCGATCCACTCGACCTGCTGCGGGCACCCGACTGGCTGCCGCGCCTGACCCGCATCCGCGGCCGCAAGACTATGGCCTATTTCCGCAAGATCGTCACCGACACCGTCAAGATGCGCGAGGAGCGGCTCAAGCGCGATCCCGACAGCGTGCCACAGGACTTTCTGACGCTTTTGCTCAAGGCCGAAGGCCCGGACGGGCTGACGCGGGCCGAGGTCGAGGACAACATCATCACCTTTATCGGCGCCGGCCACGAGACGACGGCACGTGCGCTCGGCTGGACGCTCTACTGCCTTGCCGAGGCGCCATGGGAGCGCGAAAGGGTCGAGCAGGAGATCGACCAGGTGCTGGCGCGCGAGCCCGATCCGACGAACTGGCTCGATGCCATGCCGTTCACCCGCGCCGCTTTCGACGAGGCGCTCAGGCTCTATCCGCCGGCGCCGTCGATCAACCGCGAGCCGATCGAACCGGAGACCTGGAAAGAGCTCTATATCCCGAAGCACGCCGCGGTGCTGGTGATGCCGTGGGTCGTCCATCGCCATCGCAAGCTGTGGGACCGGCCCGACGCCTTCATGCCCGAACGCTTCCATCCGGGAAACCGCGAAAAGATCGACCGCTTCCAGTATCTGCCGTTCGGCGCCGGACCTCGCGTCTGCATCGGCGCCAGCTTTGCCATGCAGGAAGCGATCATCGCGCTGGCCATCATGCTGTCGCGTTTTCGCTTCGACTCCACTCCAGAAACCAAGCCGTGGCCGGTGCAGAAACTGACAACGCAGCCGCAGGGCGGCCTGCCGATGCAGGTCACGCCGCGCTAGACCTCACTCTGCCGGATTTATGCCGCAGGCTTGCGCTGGAATTGGCCGGCGGCGCGAAAACGCCAGAGGTAGCTCGGCAGGATTGTTCCGACCGACTGCGTCTGGATGCCGAGGCCTGTGAGCGTCCTGCCTTCCCTGGTGGCCGTGTCCGACACGATGTTGTGCGCGCGCAACTGCATGACCTGGTCCTTGGTCAGCAGCGGATTGGGCAGCAGGCCGAGGATCGACGCCTGGATGTTGGCCACCCACCACGGCACTGGCACCAGAAGCCGCTTGCGCTCGATCACGGCAAGCAGCTCTTCCATGCATTCCTTGAAGGTGAGCACCTGCGGCCCGCCGAGCTCGTAGATCTGGCCGCCCTTGACCTTGCCTTCGACAGAGCGCGCCACCGCTTCCGCGACATCGCCGACATAAACCGGCTGGAACTTTGTCCCGCCGCCGCCGATCAGCGGCAGCACAGGCGAATAGCGCGCCATAGTGGCGAAACGGTTGAAAAAGCTGTCCTCCGGTCCGAAATTGATCGACGGCCGCAAGATGACGGCGTCCGTGACCGTCTCCAGAACCGCCTTCTCGCCGAGCGCCTTGGTGCGCGCGTAGTGCGATTGTGAGTTCAGATCGGCACCGATCGCCGAAATATGGGTGAGGCCTGCGCCGACCGAGCGCGCGGCTTCGGCGACGGCGCGGGCGCCGAACTCATGGACAGTGGTGAACTTCTGGCGGCCGCTCTCATGCAGGACGGCCACCAGGTTGACGACATAGTCGGCGCCCTGCACGGCGCGGTCGACCGACCAGCGCATCCGAACATTGGCCTGCACCGGCTGTATCTGGCCGACATTGCCGAGCGGCTGCAGATGACCGGCGAGATCAGGCCGGCGGCAGGCGACCCTGATGCGGTAGCCACGCTTGGCCAGCGCCCGCACCACGTGGCGGCCGACAAAGCCTGAGCCTCCGAACACGACGACGAGCTTGGGGGTCTGCAGGATTTCGGTCATGGCTGGCTCCGGCGCTCGAAAGCTTGGCTGAAGCCGTTTCTTAATCCGTTTCGCGCCAAAGGCAAAGAGCGACCGGAGGTCGCTCCGAGCTGTTTTGGTCTGCTCAGAACGCCTTGCCGAGGCGTGCGTCGACGGAATGACGGTTGCCGCCGCGGATGACGAAGAAGAACAGGATTGCTGCCCACAGAAGCGACTTTTCGGCGCCTGAGAAACCCTGGTCCATGGTGACCCAGTGGAACCACACCGTGACCAGAAGCACGAACATCCCGGCGAAGGCAGCGGGCCGGGTCAGCAGGCCGATGGTGATGAGAATGCCGCCGAAGAACTCGGTGCATGACAGAAGCAGCGACCAGAACGCGCCGGGATAGAAGCCGAGGCCTTCGACCATCTCGGCGGCGCCGAAAGGATCGGTGATCTTTTGCGAGCCATGGATGGTGAGGAAAATGCCGGCCACCGCACGCAGAAGAGTTTCCGCCGCGGTGTTCAGCGCGGCGTAAAGGCCGCCAAGGGCGGGAACGAAAAGGCTTCTGCCCGGATTGTCAGTGCTGGTGGACATCTTTGTCTCCTCTATTGCTGCTGTTCGCAAACGCCCGATTGGGCCGGCTTGAGTCAAATAAACAAAAGTTGACTTTTGCATACATGTTTTATTGACGCATGCGAAAACGCAGAAAACCCCGCCGAAGCGGGGTTTTCCGGGTGGAGCTCATGTCGAACCAGGATCAACGAGACGGCCTGACCTGAGACGGTATCAGCATGGCGTGAAGCAGTTACGCCCGCCCCGCCCTGGAGGCATCCGACAGAAGACACCGACCGGGCAAACCCGACCCGGACATGCATTGGTCGCCGCAACCCGATAGAAAGGTTCGAACGCGGGCACAAAAATTGCACGCCGCCGCGCTGCGGGATTTGTGCCGAACAAATCAATCAACGAGGGGAGGCGGGCACGCCCGATGCCGCAAGGGAACTTTTGTTCGGCTGGCGATTTTGGATGTATGGTGTGATTTCGAATGGCAGGAGGATATTGCCGATGACAACAAAATGCGTTGCGTGCTTCGCCCTCGTTTTCGCAGTAGGCAGCAGCATTGGCGCCTCGGCGTTCGCGGGAGAACGGCATCATCGTCCCCCACCTCAACCCGAACGCTACGTTCCCGCCGATGGCGATATCATCGACGTCCTGTTCGGCGGCCCGCGTTACTATGATCGGCAGTTGTTCACGACGGCGGCTGGACCGTGCTCCTACGATCGCATTGGGCCCGACGCGAATGCGTTGAACAAGATCAACGATCACCACTGCGGGAAATAGGCGGCCTCAGGAAGAATAGCGCTCGGCGAATTCGGAAATGCGCTGCACCACCGCTTTGGGCGCAGTGATGCCCCGCGCTTGCGCCTTCTCGGCCGCTTCTGCCCGGGCGCGTCCCGGCACATGCACGCCGTAGCGCCGGCGCAGCCGGTCGAGCTGGTCCTTCATTCGTTGCTCGAAATCCGGATCGAGCAGCTTCGGCTCGACGGCGAGCACGAATAGGCCGGTCCCCGGGCTGTCCGGTCCGCCGCTGAACCAAGGCGCATCGAGCGACCAGTTGGCGCCCGACAGGCCGGCCGCCAGCACTTCGACCATCAGCGCGATGTTGGCGCCACGCTGGCCGCCGAAGGCGAGCATGGCGCCTTTCATGGCGGCGGCAGGATCGGTGGTTGGATTGCCGCTGACGTCCAGCGCCCAGCCTTCCGGGATTTTCTTGCCGTCCTCGGCCGCCTTGCGAATGTTGACGAAGGCGGTGGCGCTCGACGACTGGTCGATGACCAGCGGCGATCCGTCGGCCGCGGGAGCGGCAAAGGACATTGGGTTGGTGCAGTAGACCGGCTTGATCGAGCCCGAGCCGGCGAGCACGGCCGGACCGTTGGTTGCGGCGAAGGACACCAGGCCCTGCTGCGCCAACCGTCCGGTGAAATAGCCGAGCGCACCGCATGTATAGGCGTTCTTCTGCGAGAAGATGGCGACGCCGAACAGCTTTGCCGCCTTGGCGAGATCGTCGATCGTGCGGTCGAAGCCGGTATGCGCCAGGCCGCCCCGCGCGTCGGAAAGAAAGACGGCCAGCGCTGGCCGGGTGATCACCGGATCGGCATTGCCGTCGATGCGTCCGGCCTCGAGCGCCTCGAGATAGTCGATGAAATGCGTCAGCCCGACGGTCGCAAGCCCTTCCGCCTCGGCGGCGATGATCGAGGCGGTGAGTGATTGCGCCGCTTCCTCATTGGCGCCGGCGCCGAGCGCCGCCATCCGGCACAGTCCTTTTGCCTGGTCGAGACTGAGTTGCATCATGGCCGTTCTGAGTCCTGAGTGAGTAGCGAATAGCGAGTAGTCAGTAGGCGATAGGGAACAAGCATAGCAGCGAGCCGTTCGCTACTCACTACTCGCTATTCGCTACTCACTAAAACCCTAGCCGATCTTGTTGGGGATCCGCGCCTCGATCTTGCTGAAAGCGAAGACGAGAATGCCGGTGATCGCCATATAGATCAACGCCAGCAGCAACAAGGGTTCGTAGGTCAGGTAGGTGTCCTGCCGCACTTTGGACGAGACGGCAAAGATGTCGATGACGCTGATGGTTGCCACCAGTGGTGTCGACTTCAGTTGCAGCACGGTTTCGCCGGTCAGTGTCGGCAATGCCCGGTAGAAGGCCTGCGGCAGCCAGATGCGCCGGAAGGTCTTCCAGCGGCTCATGCCGAAGGCGCGGGCAGCTTCCAGTTGCCCCCTCGGTACGCCGGCAAACGCACCACGCATCACCTCGCCCTCATAGCCGGCGAAGGACAGCGTCAGCGCCAGAACGCCATAGGGCCAGGCCTGCCGCAGATACGGCCACATCCAGGAATCGCGGATCCACGGATATTGTGGAAACAGCGAGCCCAGCCCGTAGTACAGCAGCCAGAGCTGGATCAGCAGCGGCGTGCCCCTGATGACGGTGCAGAAGACTTTGGCGGGCGCGGCGAACCAGAAGGAGCCAGCGGCCTGTGCCAGCCCGAGCGGCACGGCGAGCAGGAAACCCAGTGTGCAGGTGACGGCCAGAATCCAGAGTGCGCGCCAGATGCCAACCAATCCCATCATGTAATATTGCGGCAACCAGTCCCAGCGCATGAAGAAGGCGGCCGACAGGACCAGCCCCAGCGCGATCAGGATCAGCACGACGCGATGCGGCTGCAGCCAGAGCGAAGCGCGTGCGGCAGCGTTCAGGATCGTCGCCTCCGCCGCCATCAGCGCCCCTCCTTGACCGAAGGCATGCCGCGCCGTGACCAGGCCTCCACGCGGCCGATGATGAGATTGGAAAACAGCGACAGCAGCAAATAGAGCGCGCCTGCAGCGACATAGAAGGTGAAATAGGCCTTGGTGACGCCGGCGGCCTGCCGCGTCGCCAGCGCCAACTCGAAGAAGCCGACGACTGCCAGCAACGCGGTATCCTTGGTGGCGATCAGCCACAGATTGGCAAGGCCGGGTATGGCGAAAGGCAGCATTGCCGGCAGCGTTATGCGGCGCAGCAGAAGACCTGGAGACATGCCATAGGCGCGTGCGGCTTCGATCTGGCCCTGTGGAATGGCAAGGATCGCGCCGCGTATGACCTCGGTCGAATAGGCGCCCTGGACAAAACCCAACACGGCAATGCCGGCCGCAAGCCCGCTGATGTCGATGCGCTGATAGCCGGCCGCGTTCAGCGCCTGATTGATCAGGTCGGTGCCGGCATAGTAAAGCAGCAGGATCAGAACCAGTTCGGGCACCGCACGCACGATGGTCGTGTAGACGGCCAGCAGATCGCGCACCACCGGGCCACCATAGAGCTTGCCGTAGGCGCCGCAGGTGCCGATCAAAAGGCCGACGCAAGTGGCGCCGACGGCGATCTCGATCGAATGCAGCAACCCAAGCAGAAGTGTTCCGCCCCAGCCGGGCGGCGTGGGCGAGAGAAGTTCGATGATGCCGGCCGCCGAGACCGGAAGAAGTGCGTCGATCAGCTTCGCCCCCGAGTGGCTGGCGCCAGCACTGCTGGCGATATCAGCCAGCAGAAAACTTGCATGGACAGGTTTCGAAGAAGCCACACGGCGCAGAAAACGCGCCGTGTGGTTACTGGCTCAAGCGATCGTCAGTTCGACTGTGCGTCGGTGCCATAGATGTCGAAATCGAAATATTTCTTCGAGATCTCGTCATACTTGCCGTTGGCGCGGATGGCCTTGATGCCGGCGTTGATCTTGTCCTTCAGCTCGGTGTCTTCCTTTCGGATGCCGGCGCCGACGCCTGGTCCAAGGACCTCGATGTCCTGGGCAACCATGCCCTTCAAATCGCAGCATTGCTTGCCCTGATCCGATTTCAGGAAGGCATCGAGCGCGATGGAATCGGCCTGCACCGCATCGATGCGGCCGGCGGCAAGATCCTGGTTGGCTTCGTCCTGGGTCTGGTATTCCTTGATTTCCGCCGCTTCGGTGAAGTGCTTCTTGGCGTAGTCGGCATGCACGGTCGACACCTGAACGCCGATGACCTTGCCCTTGAGATCTGCGGGCGCGGGGCCGAACTTCTGGTCCTTCGGTCCGATGATGGCGGTCGGGGTGTTATAATATTTGTCGGAGAAGTCGATCGTCTTCTTGCGCTCGGCGGTGATCGACATCGAGGCGGCGATGACGTCGATCTTCTTGGTCGTCAGCGCCGGAATGATGCCGTCCCAGCCGACCGGGGTGATGACGCAGTCGAGCTTCTCTTCGGCGCAGACGGCATCGATAAACTCGATTTCCCAGCCGACCCACTTGCCGGAGGCGTCCGGTGAGGCGAAGGGCGGGTAGGGCTCGGCGGCGACGCCGATCTTGACCGGCTCGGCCTTGGCAACGCCCATTGCGGCGACGCCGAGCAGCAGCGCTGCGGCAAGTGTCTTCAGAACAGTCTTCATGTCATGACTCCCAGTTTGTTGTTGGTTCCCCGGTTTTCGTCCGCCTCGGCTTAGCCGATGTTGCGGATGAATTGCTTCAGCCTCTCGGATCTGGGTGCGCCGAAGATCTGCTCCGGCGGTCCCTCTTCCTCGACCAGCCCGTTGTAGAGGTAGACGACATGGGTCGCGACCTCGCGGGCGAATTTCATCTCGTGGGTGACCAGCACCATGGTGCGGCCTTCGCGCGCCAGATCGCCGATCACCCTCAGCACCTCGCCGACCAGCTCCGGGTCGAGCGCCGAGGTCGGTTCGTCGAACAGCATGACGCGCGGGTTGATGGCCAGCGCCCGGGCGATCGCAGCACGTTGCTGCTGGCCGCCCGACAGATAGGCCGGATAGACGTCGCGCTTTTCGGCAAGGCCGACGCGGGCGAGCAGTTTTTCGGCTTCGCTGATCGCCGCCTCGCGCTTGACGCCCAGCACATGCACCGGAACCTCGATGACGTTCTCGATCAGCGTCATGTGGCTCCACAGATTGAAGTTCTGGAACACCATGCCGAGCTTCGATCGGATGCGCTCGATCTGCTTGCGGTCGGCCGGAATGGTGTGGCCGTGGCTGTCGGCCTTCAGCCGGATCTCCTCGCCATTGACGCGGATGATACCGCTGGTCGGGTTTTCCAGGCAGTTGATGCAGCGCAAAAGCGTCGACTTGCCGGAGCCGCTGCCGCCGATGATGGCGATGACCTCGCCGTCGCGCGCCGACAGCGAAACGCCCTTCAGCACATGTAGCTCACCGAACTTCTTGTGCAGGTTCTCGACATGGATGGCTTCTGCGGCGCCGTCCCGCGCGGTGTGTTTCAGTGCGGATGCCGCGCCTTGCGCCATCACCTTGCCGGCGCTCCATGGAGTGGCCGGATCCGTCGCTGCTGGATTCTTTTACCCATTACCCGTCACTGGACAGAGTTCCCGATCTCAAGATGGACCGTTCCGCTTGCCTCCGTCAACCATGGTTTTTGGACCATTGATCACGGCCCGCCGAGTGGCTATTGGCAGGAAGGGGCTTTTCAGGAGAGTTTAGTGGGCAAAGCTTACGGGTCGCAGTCCATGGCTGGATCGCTGCAGCGTGTGTTGATGCGTTCGGCGGCAAGCGCCATGCATCGCGCCAAGCCGTCGGAATGGCACTATGGCCCGGGCTTCGATCCGCACAAGGCAGCCGCCCAGCATGAGGTGCTGACGACGCTGGTTGCCGGGTCGGGCGCCGAGATCGAATGGCTGAGCGACGCCGATGACGGGCTTGCCGATTCCGTCTTTACTCACGATCCATCGCTGATGACCGACCATGGCGCCATCATTCTTGCCATGGGCAAGGCGCTGCGCCGGACCGAGCCCGGCCTGCATGAGGCGGCATACAAGCGCATGGGCGTGCCCATCCTTGGCCGCATCGAGCATCCCGGCCAGGTCGAGGGCGGCGACTGCGTCTGGGTGGATGCAAACACGCTGGCCGTCGGCCGCGGCGTACGCACCAACGAGGACGGTATCCAGCAGCTCTCCAACCTGCTTGGCCCGAAGGGCATCAAGGTCCTTGGGTACGATCTGCCGCTATGGCACGGCGAAGAAGCCTGCCTGCACCTGATGTCGGTGATCAGCCCGTTGGCCGACGATCTGGCGCTGGTCTATGCGCCGCTTCTGCCGGCCGCCTTCTACCAGTTGCTTAGGGCACGCGGCATAAAGCTGGTCGAGGGCGACGCAGAAGAGTTCTTTGCCTCCAACGGGCTCAGCCTCAATGTGTTGCCGACCGCGCCGCGCCAGGTGATCGCCGTTGCCGGTTTTGCAAAGACGGCTGCGGCCATGGAGGCCGCCGGCTGCACGGTCGTCACCTTCGAGGCGGATGCGTTGTGCATCGCTTGTGAAGGCGGCCCCACCTGCCTCACACGCCCGGTGCTGAGACAATGAATACCATCGGCGAAGCACTCATCAGCCTGCTCGAAGCCCACGGCGTCGACACCGTCTTCGGCATTCCCGGCGTGCACACGGTCGAACTCTATCGCGGGCTGGCGCGTTCGAAGATACGTCACGTCACGCCGCGCCACGAGCAGGGCGCCGGTTTCATGGCCGATGGCTATGCGCGCGCCAGCGGCAGGCCGGGCGTCGCCTTCGTCATCACCGGGCCGGGGCTGACCAACACCATCACAGCGATGGGTCAGGCGCGCGCCGATTCTGTGCCGATGCTGGTGATCTCGGGCGTCAATGCCACGCCGACGCTGGGCAAGGGTTTGGGCCATCTGCATGAGTTGCCCGACCAGCGCGGCATGATGGAGAAGGTGGCGCTGTTCTCGCATCGGATCACCCAGGCCGGCGAACTGCCCGGCGTGCTCGCCCGCGCCTTCGCGCTGTTTTCATCCGCGCGCCCCGGTCCGGTCCATATCGAGATCCCGACCGACGTCATGGTCAAGCCGGCTGACGGCCTCGCCGCCTTGCTGACGAACGCTGCACCACCGGTGCCGGACAGTGCAGCCATTGCCAAGGCGGCAAAGCTTGCCATGTCCGCCCGCCGCCCGCTGATCCTGGCCGGCGGCGGCGCCAAGCGAGCCGACGCACCGCTGAAGCGCCTGGCCGAAATGCTAGGCGCACCGGTCGTTCAGACGGCAAATGCGCGCGGCCTGCTGCATCGCCATCCTTTGTGCGTGCCGGCCAGCCCCAGCCTCAAGGCGGTGCGCGCGCTGATGGCCGACGCCGATCTGGTCATCGCCGCCGGCACCGAATTCGGCCCGACCGACTATGACGGATACAGCGACGGCGGCTTTGTCCTGCCAGCCAATCTGATCCGCATCGATATCGGTGCCGACCAGCTTGCCCGCCGGGCGGCGACGGTTTCGATCCAGGCCGATTGCAGCGAGGCGCTCGAAGCGTTGCTTGCCGAAATCGGCAAGGCTCCGGCGGTATCGGGCGACGGCCCGGCTCGCGCCGCTGCTGCGCGCGAAGCTGCCTTTGCCGAGATTGGTTCGGCCATGCAGGCGCAGATGCACGCCGTCGAGGCGATCCGCGATACAGTGCCCGGCTCGATCATCGTCGGCGATTCGACACAGCCGATCTACGCCGCCAACCTCTACTACGACCATGACCGGCCGGGTGGCTGGTTCAACGCCGCTACCGGCTTCGGGGCGCTCGGCTATGGGCCGCCGGCGGCGATCGGTGCTGCCCTGGCCATGCCCGGTGTGCCGGTCGTCTGTCTCACCGGCGACGGTGGCTTCCAGTTCACCTTGCCGGAGCTCGGTGTAGCCCTCGATGCGGCAGCACCGGTGATCTTCGTCGTCTGGAACAACCGCGGCTATCGCGAGATCGAAACCTCGATGCTCGATGTCGGCGTCGAGCCGGTCGGTGTCTCGCCGGCGCCACCGGACTTCTGCAAGCTGGCCGACGCCTATGGCATCGCAGCCGAGCGGCTTGCCGGCACGGGCGGTCTGCCCGAAGCGCTCAAGCGCGCACGCGCGACCGGACTGCCATACATCATCGAAATAACCGTCGACTGAATTTTGGCCGCGCAGCGTGCGTCATGCGCTGGCTGCAAGGATGCCGGCTGGCCGATGGCCTGTAGCGATGCAAAGACGCGACCCTGCCATGTCGCGAGATTTCAGTTGAGTGATCGGGCGAAAGGCGCGACTTTCGCCACCGGCGCGGCATAAGCATAAGAACACTGGAGCGGTCGAATATGACGGATACACTGGACGGCAGGCATATTGTGGTGACCGGCGGCACCGGGGCGCTCGGCGGCGCGGTTGTCGGCAAGCTGCTGGGTGAGGGCGCGGTCTGCCATGTGCCCAACGCCCATGCCGCCGCACCCCCGCATTTCCCTTTCGCCACGCATGATCGCGTCCAGCTCGTCCACAATGTCGATCTCTCGGACCCCGCCAAGGTCGAGGCGTTCTACGGCCAGGTTCCGGATCTGTGGGGATCCATCCATCTGGCCGGCGGCTTTGCGGCAGCGCCGGTGGAAAAGATCGAGTCCGCTGCCTTTGCCGAGATGATGGACACCAACGCCCGCACCGCCTTCCTGTGCTGTCGCTCGGCTGTGCGCTCGATGCTGGCGTCCGCCACGGTAGGCCGCATCGTCAATGTCACGGCACGCGCCGGGCTCGACCCGCGGCGCGGTGCCGGCATGGTCGCCTACGCAGCCAGCAAGGCGGCGGTCGCTGCGATGACGTTGGCGATGGCTGAAGAGCTGAAAGGCAAGGGCATCCTGGTCAATGCGGTGGCGCCGTCGACGCTCGACACGCCGGCCAATCGCGCCGACATGCCGGATGCCGATTTCAGCAAATGGGTCAGCCTCGAAGCGGTGGCCGAGGCCATCGCCTATCTCGCCTCGCCGGCCAATCTGGCGATGAGCGGCACGCTGGTGCCGCTTTACGGCAGGGCCTGATCAACCAACTGTCAGTCAAAGAAAAACCCCGCCGGATCGCTCCGGCGGGGTTTTTTGTTGCGAGCCGCGCGCAGGGCGCGGCGTTGACAGGCTTAGCTGCCCTGCTTCTTCAGCGCGGCACCCAGGATGTCGCCCAGCGAAGCGCCGGAGTCGGTCGAGCCATACTGTGCGACCGCTTCCTTCTCTTCGGCGATTTCCAGCGCCTTGATCGAGACCTGCAGCTTGCGGGTCTTCTTGTCGAAGGCGATGACGCGGGCGTCGAGCTTCTGGCCGACAGAGAAGCGCTCGGGGCGCTGCTCGTCACGGTCACGGCTGAGGTCGTTGCGCTTGATGAAGGTCTCGATGCCGCTGTCGACCAGCCGCACTTCCAGCCCGCCATCCTTGATGCCGGTGACTTCGCAGGTGACGACTGCGTTCTTGCGCAGTTCGCCTGAAGTCGCCGCTTCGCCGACCGTGTCCTTGGCCAGCTGCTTGATGCCGAGCGAGATGCGCTCCTTCTCGATGTCGACGTCGAGCACCTGCGCCTTGACCATGTCGCCGCGATTGTACTCTTCGATCACCTGCTCGCCCGGACGAGTCCAGTCGAGGTCGGAGAGGTGGACCATGCCGTCGACATCGCCTTCGAGGCCGATGAACAGGCCGAACTCGGTCTTGTTCTTGACCTCGCCCTCGACCTGGCTGCCGACCGGATGGCTGCTGGCGAAAGCCTGCCACGGATTCTCGAGCGTCTGCTTAAGGCCGAGCGAGATACGGCGCTTGGCCGGATCGACCTCGAGCACCACCACGTCGACTTCCTGGGTCGTCGACAGGATCTTGCCGGGATGCACGTTCTTCTTGGTCCACGACATTTCCGAAACGTGGATGAGGCCTTCGATGCCCGGCTCCAGCTCGACGAACGCGCCGTAGTCGGTAATGTTGGTGACGGTGCCCTTGATCTTCTTGCCGATCGGGAACTTGGTGCCGATCTCGGACCACGGATCGCTCTCGAGCTGCTTCATGCCGAGCGAGATGCGGTGGGTTTCCTGGTTGATGCGGATGATCTGCACCTTGACCGTCTGGCCGATGTTGAGGATTTCGGTCGGATGGTTGACGCGGCGCCATGCCATGTCGGTGACGTGCAGCAGGCCGTCGATGCCGCCGAGGTCGACGAACGCACCGTAATCGGTGATGTTCTTGACGACGCCTTCGACCACCTGGCCCTCTTCGAGGTTCTGCACGATTTCCGAACGCTGTTCGGCGCGGCTTTCCTCGAGCACGGTGCGGCGCGACACCACGATGTTGCCGCGGCGGCGATCCATCTTGAGGATCTCGAAGGGCTGCGGGTTGTGCATCAGCGGGGAGACGTCGCGGATCGGGCGGATGTCGACCTGGCTGCGCGGCAGGAAGGCCACGGCGCCGTCGAGGTCGACGGTGAAGCCGCCCTTGACCTGGTTGAAGATGACGCCTTCGACGCGCTCGCCCTTGGTGAACTTCTCTTCGAGACGAACCCAGCTCTCTTCGCGGCGGGCCTTTTCACGGGAAAGCATCGCTTCGCCAAGCGCGTTCTCGATGCGCTCGACATAGACCTCGACCGTATCGCCGACCTTGAGGGTGGAGTCCTTGCCCTTGACGCCGAATTCCTTCAGCGGCACGCGGCCTTCGACCTTGAGGCCGACATCGATGATCGCCATGTCTTTTTCAATGGCGGTGATGATGCCCTTGACGACCTGGCCTTCGCCGGAGTGGCCGGCGGAAAATGATTCTTCAAGCAGGCTCGCGAAATCGTCGCGAGTGGGATTTGCAGCTGACATAGTTTCTCCTGGAATGCTCCGCATCTGTCGCGGAGCGGGCGCCGTGGGTTAGCGTTGCGTTGGCCTGCCGGCGTTCCGGGCTTGCAAAAGCCCTTGGCCGCCTAAGCGGCAATTCCGGCGCATGAAGAATGCTGGCAGGCTGGTTCGTGCCCGATATGGGTATTTTCTTCGCCTCCGGCAATCGGAAACAGCATGAAAACTCGGATCAGGCTTCGTCTCTCTTGGCCAACACGTCGTCGATGATCGCCATGGCTGCGAGAAACGCGGCTTCTATAGCCATTTCGCTGGTATCAAGCAAGTGCGCGTCGGGGGCCGGCTTCAAGGGCGAGTCGGCGCGGCCCATATCGCGCTCGTCACGGCGCACGATGTCGGCGAGGATTTCGGTGAAATTGGCGGTGCCGCCGATGCTCTCGATCTCGGCCAGCCGCCGCCTTGCCCGCACTTCGGCGCTGGCCGTTACATAGAGCTTTATGTCGGCGTCGGGGCAGACGACGGTGCCGATGTCGCGGCCGTCGAGCACTGCACCCGGCGGCGTCTTGGCGAAGTTGCGCTGCTTTTCGACCAGGATGCGCCGCACGGTCGGATACACCGCAACCTTCGAGGCGGCCTCGCCGACCGCATGCGCCGATAGCACCGACCGGTTGAGCTTTGCCAGATCGACCTGCCGCGCCGCGGTTTCTGCTGCCGAGACATTGTCCAGCGGCAACGCATGCTGGAGCAGCGCATAGGCGACAGCGCGATAGGTGAGGCCGGTATCGAGCAGGTTCAGCCGGTAGTGGTCGGCGAGCCGCCGGGCCAAGGTGCCTTTGCCGGCACCGGCCGGGCCGTCGATGGCGATGGTGAAGGGTGAACTCACTCTGCGGGCCTAAAATATTGGAAAGCCAATATTACCGCCGCAGTCAAAATTGATAGCGGCAGCGCTATGAACGGTATGACACCAATCGTCATGAAAAATATCGCCCCGACCCCTTTGAAAAGCCCTCCTAGAAAAACCCAGTTGTGATTTTCCAGAAACATGGCCGCATAGACTGACAGGTAGATGATCAGGAATTGAAGGACCAAAAGCCAAAACAAAATGGCAAAAATGCCAATTCGCTTTTTGAAAACAAAACGTTCGATCAGACACGAGGGCAAAACAGCTCCTAGACAGCCCGCCAAGATCGGCCAGTTTTGCGGCATCGCTCAATCGATCTCCGCGCCAAGCCCCTTCATCAGCCCCATGAACTCGGGAAAGCTGGTCGCGATCATCGCCTGATCGTCGATGGTGACAGGCTTTTCGGTGGCCAGCCCCATCACCAGAAAGCTCATGGCGATACGGTGGTCGAGATGGGTCTGGACGGTGGTGCTCTGTCCATTGGGGTGCTGGCCCAGCCCCTTGCCGCCCGGTTTGCCGCGCACGGCAAGTGTCGCCTCGCCTTCGGTGCAGTCGACACCGTTGAGCTTCAGCCCGTTGGCCACCGCCGACAGCCGGTCGGATTCTTTCACGCGCAATTCTTCCAGCCCTTGCATCAGCGTCTCGCCCTCGGCGAAGCTGGCCGCAACCGCAAGCACCGGATATTCGTCGATCATCGTCGGCGCCCGCTCGGGCGGCACGGTGACGCCCTTCAGCTCGGAATAACGCACGCGCAGATCGGCGACATCCTCGCCGCCTTCATTGCGCGGGTCGAGAATGTCGATCCGTCCGCCCATTTCCTGCAAGGTCAACAGAAGTCCGGTGCGAGTCGGGTTCATCAGCACGTTTTCGATTGTGATGTCCGAGCCCGGCACAATGAGTGCGGCCACCAGCGGGAAGCCGGCCGAGGAAGGGTCGCCCGGCACCGCGATCGTCTGTCCCGTGAGCTTTCCCTGGCCCTCGATGAAAATGTGGCGTACGCCGCGCTCGTCGGTTTCGACCGACAGATTGGCGCCAAAGCCTTGCAACATCTTCTCGGTGTGGTCGCGTGTCATCACCGGCTCGATGACAGTGGTGACGCCAGGCGTGTTCAGTCCGGCCAGCAGCACCGCCGACTTCACCTGCGCCGACGCCATCGGCACACGGTAGGTGATGGGCGCCGCATGTTTGGGGCCGCGCAGCGTGATCGGCATGCGGTCGCCGGGGGTGGCTTTCAGCACTTGAACGCCCATCTGGCGCAAAGGTTCGAGCACGCGACCCATCGGCCGGCCCGACAGCGACGCGTCGCCAATGAAGGTCGTTTCCATGTCGTAAGTGCCGACCAGGCCCATGGTGAGGCGCGAGCCGGTGCCGGCGTTGCCGAAATCGAGCGGGGCTTCCGGCTGCAGCAGTGCGCCGTTGCCGGTGCCGCGGATCACCCATTCTGCGCCGCGCTTCTCGATATGGGCACCCATAGCCTTCATGGCGGCGCCCGTGCGCATCACATCTTCGCCTTCCAGCAGCCCGGTGATGCGGGTCTCACCCGAAGCCAGCCCGCCGAACATGAAGGAGCGGTGCGAGATCGACTTGTCGCCGGGTACCCGCGCAGCACCCGAGAGTGCCTGACATTTGCGGGCGGTGGCCGGTTTGGGAGCGGCAGTGTGCGACATCGGTTTTCCCTGGATGAAATTGCCGGCGACCGGCCCTTTTCTTTTGGTTTGCGCGGTCTCGTATCACGGCGGACGGAAATGGTCATCCCCTTGCAGGAGGTCCTTCAAAGCGGGGATTTATGACGCTGGCTTTAGTCTTTGACAGCGCTGCAAACTGTGGTTATGGGGACCAAACTTTTATCTACGAGGCTTGCCGTGGCAAAAACCGAACTTGGCACCAAACGCATCGACCCCGAGACGGGTCGAAAATTCTATGACCTGAACAAGGATCCGATCGTCTCGCCCTACACCGGCAAGACCTATCCGCGTTCGCATTTCGAGGAAGGCAAGATCGCCGCCCTTGAAGAAGAAGAGGAAGTTGCCGAGAAGGAAGTAGACGCCGAGGAGGAAGAGGGCGTCGAGATCGTTCCGCTTGAAGAGGCGGACGAGGATGCGAAGCCCGACGATCTTCCCGATCTCGGTGACGACGAGGATGATGTGGATCTCGGCGACGACGAGGACGACACTTTCCTTGCCGACGAAGAGGAAGAAGACGACGATGTCGCCGACATGATCGGCGTCGGCGACGACGACGACGAAGTCTGATCCGGCTTCGGATGCAAGCCCTTGCCTCTTTCGTGGGCTGTGACGAAAAAGCGGCCCTCGAAGGCTTGATATTCAAGGAAGGCGGGGTTAGAAGCCGCCTGCACTAACGGCGCGGTCTCAACCCGCGCCGGATCTCTTCGCCGGAAACGGCGCCGGCTGACTGCCGGAAGTGGGGCCATAGCTCAGTTGGGAGAGCGCTTGAATGGCATTCAAGAGGTCGTCGGTTCGATCCCGATTGGCTCCACCAAACAGTTTCAAGCACTTGGCGAGAAAAGCAGCGACGGGAAGCGCTCGCATGTTTGGACCATCGTAAGTCACAAACGCTACTTCTACATCTCCCGAGAGGCGACCGCCAGCAACATCGAGCTCGAGACTGTCGATCCCGAGGATATGAGCTGCCCTGCCGTCGGCTCAGTCGTCCGTACGATCTGCAAAATTTGAGGGAAATAAGGCGTGACCGGCTTCCCTGGTGACGCCCGCCTGATCCTCCGGCTGTCCCATTATGGAGCGAGAACTCGCCGAGCGTTGGCCCCAACACCAACGCCCGACGAGCCCAACCTGATTTGATACACAAATCAGGACCGGGGTTAGCCGGCATGGTCGCGGTGCAAGACAAATGCCAAAGTGGATGATGCTGATCTCATCTGGGGAAAACGATCGTCTCGGGTATTATTGCGCGGATGCTAATATTACAGTCCGCGCATCCGGCGCACCCTCGCCGGTCAGGCCCGGCGGCCAGTAAGCCTTACCCCAACAGGCTGTCGGGCCGCCTTCCGCGATCACACCATACCCGGTGCCGTCCTCTCTGCTAATTTATCCTTGTGGCGGACCCAATTTCCGCCTGGCCGGCGCCTACCCACCCCAGGCTCCCCAACCCCGCGCCCTTGTGCGCCGGCCATCTTCTCCCTGTTTATGGAGGCGGCAGGTCCCGGGCCGGTTGCCGGTCGCGCACGGAACGTACAAGCCGTGCAACGCGACCTGGAAAGTCGCGGGTCGAATTCTTGAATCATGGGCGCCCCGGCGTTCAGCTGAGTGCGGAGCCGCGACAGGCAGCGCCCAGCGAATGCGAAGCCGGCATCATCGAAAACAACGAAATGTAGGCGCCGTGCCGTTCGCTGACCCATCAGCGCTCTTGCGGCGCAGCTTTTGACGTTCAGTGCTCCCCACCTTTCGCGCCTGTGTATGTCAATTTGTAGGCGCCGGGTAAACATATTGCCAAAATTTGCCCTCGATTTCGAGCATTTTGCAGGCAGATTGTAAGTTCTGCTGCCCCATAGCCTCACATCGTCAGAGGCGCACGCATCCCGAAAAGACGAGCCATCTGAAATGGATCCGTCTGGGCGGCGCTGCGCCCAGGCCCTACCCGAAGGCCATGTGAGGTATGTCATAGTTTCTTGTTGAGGAGGAAGGGTACCGTAGTTCGCGACATGGGAGGAAAGCAGTGCCTAGTTCCCAACGCGATGTCAGTGGTTATCTGGCGAGCTATGTCGGGTTCTCGGGAACCCGAGTTGAAGTGTTTGAGGCCGACGGTGAATGGTTCGTGCGCGTGGTCGAAGATGACGAAGAGCGTACCTATTCCTTCGCACTGAGATCTTTCGCCCTGGCCTTCGCCGAGCGCCAGAGGATTCGCACAAAGCCGCCTGCGGTCGTGCGGCTGGAGCGCAACCCGTCTCATCTATTCGCACATAGGCGGCTCGCGGCGGCGAACGATCGCTTCTAGGTGAACGCCCCCGCGACGCGGCGCTGAGTGCGGCTCAAAAAATCGCCTGCACCAGCTCCCCGGTTGTGCGACGGCGACGCCGGAATCACCGAAACAACGAAATATAGGCGGGCACCGTCGCTCCCGCGATCACACCATGCTCTCGATCTACCGACTCTGATTAGCTTCCGAGCGCGGCGGACCTGTCGAACCGCCGGTCGACGCCTCTCGGCCGCACTCTCACGCTGGCGGGCGTCGGCCAACTTTTTGTCGCGTTCGCCGAGCAAGGTTATGGATCCTCGCAGGATCCTCTAAGCCTATTGGCTAAGGCTGGAAATAGCGAATGGATGCGGCGACGCCAATTGCGTCCGCACCATCATGAGCGCATTTTTGGTCAGCTGGTGAGCCCTGACCGAAGGCCCGCTGGTCAGGCCCAGCGGCCACCGCTGCTAGTCCCCCTACAACCTAAGCCGCTGGGCCGTCCCGTATGCACACCTACCCGTTGGCGCCGCTGCCTTGGCGTCCTGGATGGCATATGCGGCCGTAGGAACGCTGCCGCCGTGCACGTTCGACCAAAATTCTCAAACGTTGGCCAGCGGGAAAAGTGGTGATAGCCGCATCCGTGATCCGAGGCTGCACACCACCATGAAGCTTGTGCGCAATTGCGCTACAAACATCCTTGTTTGATTCGCTGCAGCAAGGAACGGCATGAGCAAGGCCCTCACTTCATTCGCATTGGTCGCCGTGCTGACGGCCTTGCTCATGGCGCTGAGCCTGGCTGTCGCCAGGCATGGCTACCCATACGGCGTGACCGGCGTGAAGCGCCTCGACGGCATTGCCGATGCCGGGTCGTTTCTCCCGCTGGCCGCCGTCTACTTCTTCAGCGCGCTGCTGATGATGATCCTGCCCATTCGAGCCGCCGGTGTCGTCCTGACAAATGCTGCGGACGCGATCTTCTGGGCGACGATCGTGCTGTTCGCCACCATCGTCGGCGGTCTCGTCGCCAGATGGGCTTTCGGTCAGAGCGGTGTCCTGTGGGCACTGCTGAACTGGCGCTTCCTGTTCGTCGCCGCCATTGTCGGGTGCCACGTCACCATGAACGAGCTGCGGCGCAATGTCCTGCTGAGAAGCCTGTTCTTTGTTATCTTTGCCGCGGCGACGCTGGCCTGCCTGTTCTGGTCTTTCGCAGCCTGACAAGAAGGCCGGGTTTCGTTCCCGGCCCCGGCAAAATGGTGCGCGTCGGCTTCCAGCGCCACGCGCCATCGGCTATCCATAATCGCTGCCCTCGCAGTGTCATCATTTGTCTGATAAATGGCGCGATCGGACAGCAACATCAGCGAACCACTCAAGGAAGACAGCGACATGACCCTGTTTCGTAAAAACCTGATCGACGGCGAGTGGCTGGGCGAGGCCGGCTCCCGCAACATCAACCCTTCGAATACAGGCGATGTCGTTGGCGAATATGCATCAGCCGGCGCGGAACAGGCCCGGCAAGCCATTGCGGCTGCGAAAGCGGCCTTTCCGGCCTGGTCGCGCTCGGCGCCGCTGGTGCGCCATGCGGTGCTGAAGAAGGCTTCGGACGAGATCATGGCGCGGAAAGATGAAATCGGCCGGTCGTTGGCGCGCGAGGAAGGCAAGACGCTGGTCGAAGGCATCGGCGAGACAATCCGGGCCGCCCAGCTCTTCGATTTCTTCGCCGGTGAAACGCTGCGCCTGTCGGGCGAAACGGTCCCGAGCGTGCGGCCGGGCGTCGGTGTCGAGATGACGCGCGAAGCCGTCGGTGTGGTCGGCATCATCACGCCGTGGAATTTCCCGATTGCCATTCCGGCGTGGAAGATCGCTCCGGCCCTGGCCTACGGCAACACCATTGTCTTCAAGCCGGCCGAACTGGTTCCCGAGAGCGCCTGGACCATCGTCGACATCCTGCACCGCGCCGGCCTGCCCAAGGGCGTGCTCAACCTCGTCATGGGCAAGGGATCGATTGTCGGCCAGGCCATGCTCGACAGCCCCGACCTCAATGCAATCACCTTCACCGGCTCGGTCGGCACCGGCAAGCGCGTGGCTGCCGCCAGCGTCGAACACATGCGCAAGTTCCAGCTCGAAATGGGCGGCAAGAACCCGCTTGTCGTGCTCGACGACGCCGACCTTGTGGTGGCCGTCGATTGTGCGCTCAACGGCGCCTACTTCTCGACCGGCCAGCGCTGCACGGCGTCGTCCCGCCTGGTTGTGACGGAAGGCATTCACGACCGCTTCGTCGATGCGCTGAAGGATCGCATGGGCAGCCTGGTCGTCGGCGACGCGCTGGATGCGAAAACCCAGATCGGCCCGGTCGTCGACGGCAGCCAGCTGAAGCAGGACGAGGACTACATCGCCATAGGCAGCAAGGAGGGCGCCAACCTCGCCTTCGGCGGCGGGCGGCTCGATCGCGAAACGCCAGGCTTCTATCTCCAGCCCACGCTGTTCACCGAAACCACCAACGCCATGCGCATTTCGCGCGAGGAGATTTTCGGACCGGTCGCCAACGTCATCCGCGTCAAGGACTATGACGAGGCGCTGGCGGTGGCAAACGACACGCCGTTCGGGCTGACGTCGGGCATCTGCACCTCGAGCCTCAAGCATGCGACCCACTTCAAGCGCAATTCGGAAGCCGGCATGGTGATGGTCAATCTGCCGACGGCTGGCGTCGACTTCCATGTTCCCTTCGGCGGACGCAAGGGATCGAGCTACGGTCCACGCGAACAGGGCCGTTATGCAGCCGAATTCTACACCACGGTAAAGACCGCCTATACATTCGCCGGCTAATCAGCCGGCGATATGTCCGACGCCAGACGAAGCCAGACGGGCGAGCAAGCCGATGACATCTCAAAGTGCGGACCTGACCTGGCTTAACCCGCCGCCACATCACGCGATCGCCGACAATGCGGTTCATGTGCGCACCGGCAAGGAAACCGATTTCTGGCGCGAGACATTCTACGGCTTCTGGCGCGACAATGGCCACTTCCTGTATCGACAGGTCGAAGGCGATTTCAGCGCCGAAGTCACGGTCAAGGGGCATTATGAGGTGCTTTACGACCAGGCCGGGTTGATGGTCCGGCTGAGCGAAACGCACTGGATCAAGGCCGGCATCGAATACACCGATGGGCTGGCGTATTTTTCCGTGGTCGTCACCAACGATACCTCCGACTGGTCGCTGGTCAGCATTGCGGCCAACCCGAGCGGCGTCCGGATCCGCTTGACCCGCCATGCCGAGACCATCCGCGTCCAGTATCTGGATGCGTCCGACGACCACTGGAAGCCGGTGCGTCTTGCTTATTTTCCGCTCTCGAAAGCAGTCGATGTCGGCATGATGTGCTGCTCGCCGCAACGCGAAGGCTTCGAGGTCACCTTCACCGATTTTTCGGTAGGCCCGGCGATCGCGAGGGACCTTCACGACTGAGGTTGGTACCGACCACGCGCGGGTCATCCCCGCCCGCGCCGCGATCACCAGGGGACATGCAGTATCTCAACCTTGGGAAGGCCGACCGGCCTGATGCCCAGATCGTTGGCCAGCACGCCAAAGGCCTCGGTTTCGATCAGGTCGCGGTAGGGAATTTCCGGAAAACGAAGCCCGCCACGATGCAATGCGGCGTCGACCAGAAGCATGGTTCCGCCGACGCCATCAAGCCCGATCTTTTCGAGATGCCTGACATCGCTGAGGTGGAGACGGCTGAAGGAGTGCGCAGGAGGCTGGTAGAGGCCGCCGCGTATTTCCCGATAATAGCGATAATCCTTGTCGGGTCGGACGCTGATGAAGCTGTTGAGGTCGAAGCTGTCGCCACCGGCGATCTTTACGCAGTTGGGGACGGCGATGCGATGCCCGGTTGCGATCAGCCGGCTTACGATGTCGCGCGGGAATCGCCAGACGTCGATGTCCATCCACAGCGCCCAGTCGTCGGCGGCATCAAGCCCATGATCGATCAGATGGTTGCGCACCTTGGCAATGGCGCCCCGCCTGGTGCGCTGCAGCCGTGGTTTCGTTCGCTTGGCGCGGTCGAGGCTCGTGCCCATATGTTTTTGCAGCAGGACGATGCCGCGATAGCTCTCGGCAAGCGGCGCCACTGCTGCTTGCAGCCGTTCCCAGCTTCCGTCCGTGCTGTCGCCTTCGCAGAAGGCCAGCTTGATCCTGTCTCTGGGGTAGTCGAGTGCCTGCAAGGCATCGAGGAACGGCTGTATATGGTCGGCCGCATCGCGAAGCGGCACCAGAATGGCGATGTTCTGGCCCGACGGATGCGGCGCCGAAAGCGCCGCCCGGCTGACGCTCGCTTTCGCCGCCGCCTCGTTCAGATGCGCGCCGCGCGTGAGATGATGCCAGGACCGATAGGCGTGGTTGCGAAGCTTGTCCCGCCATCGTGGTGGCGGCTGTGGTGTCCACCACGTGCCGGCCCAGTGATGAATCGACAGCGTGAGCGCCCCGTTGCCGTTTCTGCGTCCCGTTGAATCCACTGGCGTGAACAAGGCGGAAGTATGTATGGCGAACGCAGTTTGATCGCCATAGCCGAGCTGGGCGGAAGTCAGTACACAGGGGCCGGTCGCATCGATCGCTTCCTTGGCGTGGACCAATCCTGGCAGCATGGACAAGACCTGCAGCCAGAAGTGATGGCGGGGTGGGCTGGCCATCGTTCCGTTGAACAGCAGGTAAGGCAGGCTCCGGAAATCCGCTTGGACGAGTGCGTGCGTGTCCGGTTCCTTGCAGAGCACGATCCGATCCTCGCCCATGACCGGATCGAATGGCGCGACGCATTCGCAGTCGATGTCGGCATAGACCCCGCCAAAATGGTACAGCAACAGATAGCGCCCCGCATCGGCGCGCAGCACGCCCTGCGAATAGCTGCAAAAGGTCGGCAGGAAATCCGGATAGTGCTCGGCGACGAATTCGAGCAGCATCCGGTCGTTCCAGAACATCATCGTCCAGTCGGGGTGGTGCTTCCTCCAACTCTCGACGTAGCCCTGGAAGTGGGCAGGGACGCTGTCGGTCTTCCATGTCTGGTGCAGGATAGGCGGGATCATCGGCGGCTCATGGACGTGAGAACAAGGTGCTGTGCCGCATCGTCCGGCCCGAACCCGCTGCGGACAGCATTGCGGATGGCTTGCGGGCCGAACCTGGACCACACCGCTTCATGCGCGCGGCCACGCTGCCGCGCCATGCGCACGCGATCGAGGCAAAGCTCGATCGCCATTTCCGCAAGCCTTTCGTCCGACCCTGATAAAAGCACCTCTTCACTGTTGGCCAGGTCCAGTCCTTCGGCGGCCAGCGGCGTCGCGATCACCGGAATGCCCCAGGCCATCGCCTCGAGAATCTTGATACGCGTGCCGCCACCTGAGGAAAGCGGGATGATGCTGAGGTGCGCCCGCGACAGCAGCGGGCCCACATCGTCCGGATTCTCGACGAGCTCCACGCCTGGCAGCCTTGTCAACGCTTTCAACGCCGGCTTGGGAGAGCGGCCGGCAAGAATCAATTTCGCGGTCGGCAACGCCTGCCGGATGCGCGGCAGGATGCTGCCGGCCAGCCGCCCGGCGGCGTCGATGTTCGGGTCGTATCCGAGATGGCCGACAAACAGAATGATCGGAAAGCCGTCGGCCGTTGCGGCCTCCACGGGCAGGCTCGTGGGGATCCCGTCGGAACGGGGGATGCCGTTCGGAACGATATCGATCGGCACCTTGTGCCGGGAAAGCATGGCCAACCTTTCGCGGTCCTGTCTCGAACAGACCCAGACCCTGTCGACGATGGTAAGCGCCTTTCTTTCGAGGCGCCTGACGCCAAAGGAGAGGATCGAAGGTACCGATCGAGCGCCGTCGGCACGATGCAGCTGGCCCGCCAGGCTGGATTCAACATTGTGCATGTCGAGAATGAGCTGTCTGGTCAATGGCCGCAAAGGACTGAGCAGTTTGAACAATGCGATTCCCTCGACCACGATGGTGTCCGGGCGAAACTTGTGAACAAGCGCCTCGAGGCGGATCAACGCGGAGCGTGGAGTTCGGTGCTCGGCCCGGCTTCTCCACCAACCCATCGAAGGCGTGCGGGCCTCACCGTCTATCGTCAAGGCAGCCATATGGATTTTGGAAGCGGGCGGTCTCGACGGATCGGACTGCGGCCGGATTGAGACAAGGCAGACCGATCCGAATTCCGCTGCGGCTACGGCATTGCCATAGTTTCTGAGATCCGCGCCGGAGGCAGGAGGGAAGGCTGGGTCGAAAGACAGCACCAGGGTGCGTCGCTCCTTGCGGGAAGGTTCGTTGAATTTGTTCACTGCTGCTCAAAACGCCTGGAGTTCGTGCGGTTACACTAGAGCATGATCCCGAAAAGTGGAATCCGGTTTTCGGAAAATATCATGCTCAAACAAAGAGATAGAGTCCCATCTACAGTCAAAAGCCCGCGAGGCACAGCACCCATCATTCAGCGTCATGTTCGCGCGTGGGTGGGTTCGCAGGCTGCGACAGCCAACCGCCTGTGAAACCCGCCTTGCTCAGGCCGAGACGGATATGCTGGTTTGACCGCATCAGGTCCCAGATCAGCCGCGAGCGGTGGTTTTCGATCATCATCACGACGATGCCCTGGTCCAGGCCGTATTGGCCTTCCGACACCCAGCCGCTCGGCCCGAAACCTCGCCGGTTGGCCAGGCTCGGATTGAAGCCGCTCGGCATCCTGAAATTGTCGATCATCCCGGGGTAGCGCTCCTGCAGCTGCCGCAGCGCCGGCAGGCAGATTTCCGGCGCGAAGGGCAGCGATGCCAGACACGACCACGGCGCGATCGTCCCGTCGTCCGGGCCGAAGGGTGCGCCTCGTGCCGCATAGCTGAAAAACTTGCGCGGCCGCCGCTCGATCTGCGCGCGAAAACTGCCGGGTCCGTCACCCGCCGAAAGTCCCCACAGTCCGTCGTTGTAGCCATCGTAGCCAAGCGGGTTCTGCCGCCCATAGTGGCGGTGGATGTAGGTCGCGCGACGGCTGTTTTCGAAATAGTCGGAGCTCTTCTCGCGCATGAACGCATCCTGGATGCCGTCGAAGTCGATCCAGGCATGCGAGAACTGGTGCATGAACAGCGGCCCGCCATAGAGCACGTCGTAGCCGTAGATGTTTTCCCACTGATATGTCGCAGTCCAGGCGGCATAGCTGTCGTCGGAGGCCGGTCTGTCTGGTGAAGCCATCGCCAGGACATAGAGGATCGTCGCTTCGTTGTAGCCTTCCCAGTCAGAGTACAGAAAGCCGCTCTTCGGCTTCCAGCCCTGCCGCAATGTTGGACGGCGGCCTTGCGCCCAGCGCCAGTCGACGCGCCGGTAGAGCGCATCACTTAGGTCGCGAATTTCGACCTCGTCTTCGCTGTCGCTTGAGAAATAGGCGCCTGCAACCAGCACGCCGGCCATCAGCAGCGCCGTGTCGACCATGGACAGTTCGCATCGCCAGGTGCGCAGGCCGGTCTGCATGTCGAGGAAATGGTAGTAGAAACCCTTGTGGCCGGTGACGTCGTCGCCATTGCCTTGCCGGCTGTTTCGGAAGAAGCGCAGTGTGGCAAGCGTCAGACTCGCGGCATCATTGCGTGTCATCCAGCCGCGCTCGACCCCGATGGGATAGCAGGACAGCGCAAAGCCGACGACCGCGATGCTTGCCGGCCAATTCGGCCGCGACGTGTCGGCGACCAGTCCGTTCACCGGGTTCACGGTTTCCAGGAAATAGCCGAAGGCCGCCCGCTGGAAACAGTCGAGCAGCTCATCGTCGGACGGGGGAGGGTCGGTCCTAGGCAAATGAAGCGAACTCCAGCACCACAGCTACAACCGCCAGGTCGCGTCCAATTTGCCTCAATAGGTGGCCCGGCCGCCGGAAACATCGAAAACCGCTGCCGTCGTGAAGGAGCATTCCTCGGAAGCGATCCAGCAGATCAGCGCCGCCACCTCTTCGACCTCGCCAAACCGCGCCATCGGTATTTTCGACAGCATGAAATCGATATGCTGCTGGCTCATCTGTTGGAAGATCGCGGTGCGCACGGCTGCCGGCGTGACGCAGTTGACCGTCACCTTGGTCTTGGCCAGTTCCTTGCCCAGCGACTTGGTCAGGCCGATCACCGCGGCTTTCGAAGTGCTGTAGGCCGAGGCGTTGGGGTTTCCCTCCTTGCCGGCAATCGAGGCGATGTTGACGATCCTGCCGTAGTTGCGTTCGAGCATGTGCGGCACCAGCGCCTTGTTGCAGAAGAAGACACCGTTGAGGTTGATGTCGATGACCCGGCGCCAATCGTCGATGGAATACTCCCATGTGGTCATGTTCGGTCCGGTGATGGCCGCACTTGTGACCAGGATATCGACCGCGCCAAGGGTTTTGATCGTCCGCCGTGCCGCGTCTTCAACCGCGGCTGGATCGGAAACGTCGACGATCACGCCGTGCAGACCGGCAATGGCGGCCTTGGCCTGCTCGATCTGGCCGGGGTCGCGGTCCCACACACAAACCCGTCCGCCCTCTTCGGTGATCCTTTGCGCGACAGCCAGGCCGATGCCGGAGGCGCCGCCGGTGATCACGGCCGATCGTCCGGCAAACCGTCCTGCGAAACTCATCGGCATGTGGCATTCCTCCCAATCGGCGGCGAATGTGAAGTCAACTTGCACCAAGTTCAAGCCGGGAATTGGAGCCTGGGAACAGGGTCATGCTGGGCCAGCCCGAGGCGCCGGTGGACAACTCGCGCCCGGCGGGGATGTCGAGCTCTCACAGACAAAGCGGCGATGGTTTTTCGAGGTGGGCGAAGGCCCTGGCCCTCGCCGCCGCGACATGCTTGAACGCTGGACTCAGCCGTTCTTGATTGATTGCCAATGGCTCAGCTGCTCTGCGATCAACTCCACCCGCCGCTGATTGTCCCGCCCGTCCAGGATCGCCAAGTCCTCGGCATCGGCGCGCAAATAGACGCCGGAGGTGCGCGCGTTGAGTTCCGGCTGCGTGTCCGCGCGCGTTATGAAATAGCCCGACGCGCGATCGGCGGTCTCCAGCCGGATCTCGCCTGTCCCGTGCAACTGCGGCGCGTTCGCATCCAGGGGCCGTTCTCCGTTCCAATAGTAGAAGATGCCGGAGGGCTCCTTCTTCTCCTTCAACGCTTCGCTCCAATACCTGGCTGATAGGCTGCCATTCTCCTGCCATGAGCGCCCCGTCAGCTCGAGCGCACCCTCGCGGTTTCGCGCGACGCGCAGCAGGCTCACGGCGGACGGCTCCTTCGCGGTGCGCTCCGACAGGGAAAACTGCCACCAAAGACCCTCTATGCGGGCGATGTTGCCCTCATTTTCGATTGCGCTCCGCAGCTTTTGATTGATCGCTCTCATCTCCGCCGCGGTCGCTGCCTCGCCGTACCGTACCGAGGTCAGGCCGAGCAGATCGCTGGGAAGCTTGGCGCCGTTCGCATGGAGGATAAACGTGCGGCGCATCCCGAGGACACCGCCGAAAAGCCCGGCTTCGAAAACCACGTTGTCTCGGGGAGAAGCCTGAGCCGATACCGAAGCGGACGATTCCGGCTGGCTCGCGCTCGTCCAGTCGTCCTGGGCGAACACAAAGGCGGCGAAGTCGACCTCGCGGGTAAGCTCGATGAGGCGCCCCAGCGTGGTCGTGCCGGGGCTGAAGGAGGTCGTCCAGGGCTCGACTTGCGCGATCTCTTCAAGACCGCGTGTCAGCGCATCAAGCAATTTTTTCTGCTTTCCCGACGAGCCCAGGAAGATGCGAGGCTTGCCCATCCGTTCCCTCCAGACTGTGTATCCGTCTTGCTTGCCACATAGCTGCACGGACGATTCTTCGCCTATTGTATTCATCCCACGCAAGGCGGCAACGGCGCGACGAAAGGTGCGATCTCCAGCTACGCCGCCCGGTGCTGGAAGAACTGCAGAAACAGTTCCCGCTCGGTGGTGATGTCGAGCTTCTCGTAGATGCGGCGCCGGTGGTTCTTGACTGTACCGACGGTGATACCGAGACGCTCGGCAATGTTCGCGGTCGGGTGGCCCGCCAGGATGAGCTGGACGAGCTCGCGTTCGCGCAGCGACAGTTCCGGCCACAGGCTCGTCGGAATGCTTGGCTGCTGCTGGGGCGAGGCGCCGCGGCTCGTCGGTGCCGACGTGCGGGAGAAGTCGGCCCCGCGCGCCTTGATATCGAGCGCGTGCAACGCCTCGAACACCTGCAGCCGGTCCTCCAGCAAGGCGATCTCGCTGTCCTTGAACGACAGGGTCGAGCGGTCGAGGAAGATGCCGAGGCACCAGTCGCCACCATCGGCGAGCATAATGCCGACCTCGTCGGAGATTTCCGACTGCGCCAGAAAGCCGGCAATGTACTGGCCACGCTTGGCCTCGTCGTCGGCAAACCGCTTCAGCGGCATGATGCCGAGTCGGCGCTCGCGCCGCCATGACGCATAGAAGGGATCGAACACATAGTAGCTGGCAAGATAGCGCCGCACCATCTCGTCGGAAAAGTGCCGGTGCTTGACGAATTCAGGCGTCTTGGTCGCCGAGTAGCGCGTCACGGTGACGAGGTCGTGCGCAATGTCGGCGCCAATCAGGTCGATCAGGCAGTCGACATGTCGGTCCGTGCCGGTGGCAGCGATCGCTTTGGCGAGCGGCGCCCAGATGTTCCCCATGCGCATGCCCTTTTCTCGGCGATCCCTACCCAACCGTCATTGTGTCTTTAGGCATATGGCGCGAGGCCATCCATCGAATCTAGCCTTGCGTCATCCTAAACCAGATCCCGAGGCGACCGTGACCCAGCCAAACCTCACCAGTCCCGTCGTTGGCAACCCAATCGTCATCGGTATCGACGCCGGCGGCACCATGACCGACACGATCCTTGTCGATCAGGACGGCCACTTCAAGATCGGCAAGTCGGCGACCACGCCGAAGAACGAGGCTGAGGGCTTCCTTGCCTCGGCCGAGGACGCTGCCGACGCCTGGGGCATCTCGCTCGAAGCGCTTTTTTCTGGCGTCAATGTCGTGCTCTATTCCGGTACCGGCATGCTCAACACGCTGCTGTCGCGCACCGGGCGCCGGCTCGGCCTGATCACCACCAAGGGCCTCGAGGACATGATCCTGATGGGCCGCGGTCTGCAGGCCTGGGCCGACTATTCCTATGCCGACCGGCTGCACGCGGTGACCCACCATCATCCCGACCCGCTGGTGCCGCGCCGCCGCACCCATGGTGTCACCGAGCGGATCGACCAGTTCGGCGACATCGTGCTGCCGCTCTATGAACATGAGGTTGCGGCCGCTGCGAAAAAGCTGATCGCCGACAAGGTCGAAGCCATCTGCATCATGACGATCTTCTCGCACGTCAATCCGGTGCACGAGAAGCGCATTGCCGAAATCTGCCGCGCGGAGATCGACAAGGCCGGCGCCGAGATCATCGTCTACACCAGCCACGAGGTCCGCCCGGTTATCCGCGAACAGTCGCGGCTGAACTCGGTGCTGATCGAAGCCTATGCCACCTCACGCGGCCGCAAGCAGCTCAAGGGGATCGAGGACGTCTCGAAGAAATACGGCTTCAAATACGGTGTGCAGACGCTGCTCTCCTTCGGTGGCCTGACCTCGATCAACCATCCGCGCCTGCATGAGACCATGATCTCCGGTCCGATCGGCGGCATCCTTGGTGCTGCCTATGTCGGCAAGCTGATCGGCAACGACTCGCTGATCTGCTCCGACATGGGCGGCACCTCCTTCGACATGGGTGTCATCGCGCGCGGCCAGACGCGGATCGAGAACGAGCCGCTGATGGACCGCTTCAAGCTCAACGTGCCAACGCTGCATCTCGACACGATCGGCGCCGGCGCCGGCATGATCCTCAAGGTCGATCCGCTGACAAGGAAGGTCAGCCTCGGGCCGGAAAGTGCGGGCGCCGATCCCGGCCCGATCTGCTTCGATCGCGGCGGCACCGAGCCGACCATCGCCGATTGCGATGCGATCCTCGGCCGGCTCAATCCCGACTATTTCCTCGGCGGCAAGGTCAAGCTGCAGGTCGAAAAGGCCAGGCGCGCCTTCCAGGAGAAATGCTCCGACATACTGGGCGTCGGGCTGGAGGAGGCCGCCGAAGGCATGATCGACATGCTGGAGGCCGACGCCAATAACGCGCTACGCCGGGTGATCTCGGGGCAAGGCATCCACCCGTCGGAATTCACGCTGCTCTCCTATGGCGGCTCGGGTCCGCTGCATCTGGCCGGCTGCTCCAGGGGCATCGGCTTCAAGGACATCATCACCTTCCAGTTCGCTGCCGCCTTTTCGGCCTTCGGCTGCACCACGGCCGATTTCATGCGCCGTCATTCGGTGTCGACGCAGCATGACATCCCGTCGCGAGCGGACGAGGCGACGCTTGCCGCTTTCGGCGCCAAGGTCACCACGGTCTGGAATGATCTGACCAAGGCCGCGGTCGACGAGATGATTGCCGACGGCCATGCCAGGGAGAAGATCAGGACCGTGCCGTTCCTGATGATGCGCTACACCGGCCAGCTCGAGGACGTCGAGGTCATGGCGCCGCTGGCCGAGGTGAGATCGGCCGACGACATGCGTAGGGTTATCGACGAGTTCGAGGCTGTCTATGCCAAGGTCAACCACCGCGTTTCGCGCTATGGCGAGGCCGGCTTCACCATCACCGAACTCGGGCTGATCGCCACCGCCGACAAGGTCAAACCGGTGCTGCTCAAGCGTCCGCTCGGTGCCTCCAATCCCGCATCTGCCCACAAGGGTGTGCGCGAGGCCTATATCGCCGGGCGCTGGCACAAGGCCAATCTCTACGAGATGGACCTGTTGCAGCCCGGCCATGAGGTCATCGGCCCGGCCATCATCGAACACCCCGCCACCACGCTCGTCGTCCATCCGCAAGACCGCGTCTTTGTCGATGAATGGACGCTGCTTCACTATTCCCATGCTTGAGAGGGCGAACGCCATGTTGGACAAACCTGCCTCGGCCCTGCGCCTTCGCGAACGGCTGATCGAATCCGAACGGCTGATGGATGAGACCGGCTGCTATGACGGCATCACCGAACTGTCACTGCGCAACCAGGACCCGCTGAAATTCGAGACACTGCA
Organism: Mesorhizobium sp. AR10; assembly: GCF_024746795.1. Lineage (NCBI taxonomy): Bacteria > Pseudomonadati > Pseudomonadota > Alphaproteobacteria > Hyphomicrobiales > Phyllobacteriaceae > Mesorhizobium > Mesorhizobium sp. AR10. Next base: position 570,331 of record NZ_CP080524.1, on the reverse strand, counting down.
CACCAAGCTGCGCGCCTATTGCGTCTCGGCGCGCGAAATGGCCCGCCGCATCTCGGCCTCGCCCGGCGTGCGCGAGGTCGGCGAGATGGTCGTGGCGATCTATACGCCCGAGGGCGACGCCATCGCGCTCTCCAACGGCATCATGGTCCATGTCCACACGATGAGCCGCTTCATCAAATGGATGATCAGGGAAGGCTACGAGGAGAACCCGCGCATCCGCGAAGGCGACATCTTCGCCAACAATGATGCCTTCATCGGCACCGTCCAGGTCCCCGACGTCATGGACGTGGTGCCGATCTTTTACGAAGGCACGCTGGTCGGCTGGGCCGGTGCGGTCTGCCACGAGTTGGAAGTCGGCGGCATCACGCCCGGCGGCGATGTCTGTCTGGCGCAGGAGCGCTTCACCGAGGGGCTGTTCGTCTGCGCCGAGAAGATCGGCGAGAATGACGAGATCCGCCGCGACTATGTCATCCGCTGCGAGCGCAATCTGCGCATGCCGATCTATTGGGTGCTGGACGAGAAGGCCAAGGTCGCCTCCTGCATCGACATGCGCGAAAGCGTCAAGCAGCTGATTTCGGAGATAGGCCTCGACTACTGGATGAAGGTGTCGAAGGAATTCATCGAGGAAGGTCGCCGCGCCCAGCTTGCCCGCACACGTCAGCTCACCGTTCCCGGCATCTATCGCGGCCATACCTTCTACGGCCATGTCACCGAAGGCAAACCCGGCTTCCAGCCGCTCGGCGATCCGAACTGGCTCTACAACATCCCCATCGAGATGGAGATCACCACTGACGGCAAGATCACCATGGACTTTGAGGGCACCCAGCCCTGGGGCTACCATTCCATGAACTGCACGCCGGCCGGCATGGATGGCGGCATGTTCGTGACGCTGACCCAGCACATGAATTTCGAGGGGCTGGTCAATGACGGCGCCTGGATGGCGACCGAACTCAAACTGCCGCACGGCACCTGGACCAATCCCGACAACGAGATGGTGGCGACAGCCACCTCATGGGCGTTGCTGCTGCCGGCCTATGGTGTCTTCCAGCGACTGTTGTCGCGCAGCTTCGTGGCGCGCGGCTATGTCGAGGAAGCCTTTGTCGGCCAGGTTAACAGCCCGATGATCGAGATGGGCGGCGAGAGCCAGTACGGCACGCCGTTCGGCATGGCGCATTTCGAATGCGCCGCCGCCGGCTCCGGCGCGCTCGCCATCAAGGACGGGCTCGATACCGCCTATGTCGGCTGGAACCCGGAATCCGACATGGGCAACATCGAGGTCTGGGAACAGTCGATGCCGATGGTCTATATCGGCCGCTCGATCGTCCCGAATTCCGGCGGCGCCGGCAAATATCGCGGTGGCTGCTCCTTCGTCTCGACCTGGCTGATCAACAAGACTTCGCATCTCAGGCTCCACACCTCGGAGCATTCCTCCAGGGTGTTCGACAATGGCGGCATGTGCGGCGGCTATCCGGCGCCGACCTGCCAAAAGCATCGTGCGGTGCGTAACTCCAACATTCAGGACTTGGCCGCAAAGGGTGAGCCACTGGCGCATGCGCCTGGCATCGACCCGCATGTCTCGGACTACGAGAAGCGCTTTGGCGGCGATCACGCCGTGGTTGAAGGTCCCTACATCACCGCGCCGCACAAGGCCGGTGACATCTTCAGCCACTCCTACAATGGCGGCGGCGGCTATGGCGACGTGCTGGAACGCGATCCGATCAAGACCGCCTGGGATGTCGAAAACGGCTATCTGACCCGCGAAGCGGCGGACCAGGTTTTCGGCATCGTGCTGGAAGACGATGCCGACGGCTATCCGGTTGCCGATGTCAACGCCACTGTCGAGCGTCGCGCCGCCATGCGCAAGCAACGGCTGGCGAAAGCGATGCCGGTGTCGGACTGGATCGCGGCCGAACGTGTCCGCGTCGAGAAGGCCGACTTCGCGCCGGAGGTGAAGAAAATGTACGCCAGCGCGATCAAGCTGTCGTCGCGCTTCACCAGGGATTTCAGCGATTTCTGGAACGTCGATGCCAAATCGATCTTTGCGGCGGAGTGAAAGACCATGACCTCATACAGCAAGGAAGTCATCCGCGACCTGGCCGCCGGTCAGCTGCCATGGCCGCAGACGCGGCGCATCATGAGCGCCTACAAGGACGATGACCGTTTCTTCAAGATGATCGCCGTCTATCAGGACCGTGTCGCCTGGAAAGACCCGATCCTGTTGCCGGTTTCCGACCATCTGTTCATCTGCCAGAGCGGTGATGAGCGTGTGACCCGGTGCGAATGCGGCCATTCCTTCGGTGACTACCGCAAGAACTGGAAGCTGAACGCTGCGATCCACGTGCGCAACACCGAGGATGCGCTGCGTGAGATCTATCCCAACAGCGATCTGCCCGATCCCGAATGGATGGAGATCCGCGAGTTCATCTGCCCGCAATGCTGCACGCTGCACGAGGTCGAGGCGGCGGCACCCGGCTATCCGATCGTCCATGATTTCGAGCCCGATCTCGAAGGTTTCTATCGCGACTGGCTCGGAAAACCGCTCCAGGGGACATGACGGTGTGAACCGCGTCGCCGGCAAGGTCGCGCTGGTCACCGGGGCGGCATGGTCGGCGATGGAGACTAACTTGCGTCTCATCGACAAGTCGTGTCTGGCCTGATTGTCTGTCCCAAACTGACCGGAGAATGCGAGCGATGACAGATCTTGCCGGCCGCAGTGCGATCGTCACCGGCGGCTTCTCGGGCATGGGTTTTGCGATTGCCACGGCACTGGCGGAGGCTGGCGCCAATGTCGCCGTCGGCTCCTATATCGCGCCCGCCGGTGTTGAAAAATCCGATGCCGCCTACTACCCCCGGGCGGACGAGATCGAGCGCGTGCGTTTGGCCCTCGGCTCGCATGGCACCAGGGTCCACGCCGCCCATCTCGACGTGCGCGACACCGACGTGACCAATCGTTTCACGGCGGAAGCCGAAGCGGCCATCGGCCCTGCCGACATACTGGTCAACGCCGCCGGCACCACCGCCGAGCAGCCGGTATGCGGCCATTCCGACGCACTCTGGGACAAGATCGTCGACACCAATCTCACCGGCGCCTTCCGCGTCACCCGTGCCGTGCTTCCCGGCATGATCGAGCGCAGCTGGGGCCGCATCATCAACATTGGCTCGACCGCGGCTTCCGTCGGTTGGAAGGACAATCCCGCCTATTGCGCCTCCAAGGCCGGCCTGCTCGGCCTCACACGCTGCGTGGCGCTGGAAGGGGCAGCACACGGCGTCACCTGCGTCATGATCAGCCCGACCTGGGTCGAGACCGAACTGATGCGCCGCAATGTGGCGCAGGTCGTCGAGCGCGAAGGCAAGGGGCGTACCGCAGAGGAAGCGATGGCCGAGATCGCCCGCGGCAACCCGCAGCAGCGCATGCTGCAGCCGCAGGAGATCGCGGCACTGGCCGTCTTCCTGTGCTCGGATGCCGCCAAGGGCATCACCATGGAAAACATACAGATCACCGGCGGCGCGCTCTGGTAGGCACGGGGTTGATCGCGGGGTGTCGATCGCCTTCCTGGCGAATCTTGGCGCTCCGGTTGTTTCAGGAGTCCGTCAGGCGCCGACCTGATTTTGCGCCAGATGAGCCGCATTCGCGCCATTCCTATGGGTTATGGTCCCCCACTTGCCCGCGACACATTTGCCATTGAGTGACAGGCGATGGGGCGGTAAGTTATGTTGCACTGCACAATAGGCGCCCAGAGCCGGCATCTCGCGGATAAATCGCCGATCGGCGCCGTGCCCAATTGAATGGCCATGTGGATGAGAAATCCGATACCGATATGAAGATTCCAAAATCCCTGCTGGTCGAACCGGAAAAGAGCGCCGTCTATGGCAGCTTTGCCGTTGCGGTTTCGGTCTTTGCCTTCGCCTACTCCACCAATTTCGGTCCGATCCTGATCCTGGCCTACTATGCGGTCTGGCTTCCGCTCATCTTGGTCGACTACCGGCGGTTTTTGCGCCATCTCTCCGACGCCTGGCTGCCGCTGCTGTTTGTCGCCTATGTCTGCTTATCGGTGTTCTGGTCGCATGCGCCCAGTATCACGGCGAGGGCGGCAATCCAGTATTTCTCGCATATCCTGTGCGCCTACATTGCCGCGCGCACGGTCAGCGTCCGAACTTTGGTGGTGGGCTCGCTGATCGGGATTTTCTTCGTCCTGCTCTATTCGCTGCGTGTCGGCGGCTATGCGACCGATATCATCGACGGCACCACCAATTTCGTCGGCGCCTTCGGCTCCAAGAACCAGGTTGGCTTCTTCTCCTCGCTCGGCATCTATCTCTGCTTCGTTTTTGCCATCTTTTACCGGCGTGGCTGGCCAAGCCTGGTCTGGACGGCGCCGATCGGCCTGCTGTCGGTTTATATGCTCGCCATCGCCCACTCCGCTACCTCGGTGGCGTCGCTGCCGGCGGCTCTGGCGATCGTCATCCTGCTTGCCATGAGCAAGGTGTTGTCGCGCCGCTATCGGCGGGTTCTGTTCGCGGTCGGCGCCTGCACGCTGGTTGCGTCGGTCTTTGCCGCCTTGAATCTTGGCCTTATGGATTTCGTGCTCGGCATCTTCGGTAAGGACTCGACCCTCACCGGGCGCACCTATCTCTGGGAGCAGGGCTGGGAGGCTGCCCAGCAGTTCCCCATCCTCGGCTATGGCTATGCCGCCTATTGGGTGCAGGGTTTTGCCGAGGCCGAAAGGCTGTGGGCCGAGTTCTTCATCACCACCCGCACCGGCTTCCATTTCCACAACACCTATATCGAGACCCTGGTCGAACTCGGCTTTGTCGGGATGTCGCTGATTTCGCTGATCATCCTGCGCGCCTTCTACGGACATATCTCGACCGTGATATTTCGCGATTGGCGCGCCGACTCGGTCGTCCTTGCCGGCGCGGTGGGCCTGATGTTGCTCCGCTCCTTCTTCGAAGTCGAAATGCTGGGCCCGTATTTCACGGCGTCATTCGTCGTCTACTACAGCCTCTTCAAGCTGCGCAGCGTGCCTCAGGTCCGGCGACAGCGTAGCCGGATTGCCATCCAGGAAGCCAAAGTCGCAGGCAGCTGAAACGCTTGTTCCTGTTGATCGATTGGGGTGGCGGGGCGACGAGCCTGAAAGGTTCCGGGCTTTACGCAATGGCGCGAGGGCGCGGCAGCATTTGCCGCTGCAGAAACCGCCGCACCGGTTCGTCGAAGATGCGGGTCCCGATGTCGCCGATGACGATCACGGCAATGGCCATAACGATGCCGAACCAGGGATGATTTGCGAAAGGATCGATGGACACGGCCTTGCCGGCTCCGGCGATGATCATCAGCAGCGGCGTGTGAATGATGTAGATCGGGTAGGAAATCCGCCCGAGCCAGCTGTAGAGCTTTGAGCAGCGCGGATGGGTTGGCGCCAAGGCTCCAACCACGACCATGATCGGAAACAGCAGCACGATGCAGATCAGATCATAGATCGGGCGCATTGCGCCGCCCGGCGCGATGGCAAAGGCCACCAGCGTCAGCACGATCGAAATCTCGATCCAGTAGCCCGTCTGCAGGAAGCCCAGCTTGCCCCGATAAAGTCCTATCGATCGGCACAGCAGCACGCCAAGAAAGAACGAGAAACACACGCGCGGCAAGCCGCTGATGATGGTTTGTCCGGTCATGCCGAAGTCGAGCGTGCCGGCCAGAGCCGCCGCCACGACCAGCAGCACGAGGCTGCCGGCGATGAGGCTCGCCAGCACTCTTTTCGAGAGGACGAAGAACAGCAGGAAATAGGCGATGTTGACGAGAAGCTCGAAAAACAGCGACCAGGAGGCGGGGTTGAGCGGAAAGATCGTGTGATAGGCGCTGCTGACCAGCGGAATGAAAAACATGCCCGTCGTCAGCATCACGGCGATGTCCGAAAGCGGCAGGTATTCCGCAGGCATGAGCCGGTTCTTGATCAGCAGATAGAAAAAGCCAAGCAGCGTGCCGGCAAGGTAAAGCGGATAGAGGCGAATCAGCCGGATCAGCAGGAATGTGCCGAACCCCATCCCGGTTTCGATCTTCCTGTCATAGGCGTGAGCGATGACAAAACCGCTCAGCAGAAAGAACAGGTCGACCGCTAGATAGCTTGAGGGAAGCACCTTGCCGTCGGTGATGAACGGCGAGAAATGATAAAGCATCACGCTTATGGCTGCGACGCCACGCAACGCGTCGAGATTGAGATAAACGTGACGGGTTGACGGCTGCATTCTGTGCTTTCACCAGCGGATCGCTGCGCTTCCGCCCGTCCGGGCGGCATTTCAACGCTGCCTGTTCAACCCTTGCCGGTCACAGCGTCCGCACCCGCCAAGCTCGTTCCCAACGCCTGTCGACTGGCCCCTATTGGCTGGCCATCGGCGCCAGCTTCACCTTGATCACGTCGCCCGGCAGCACCGGCGTGTCCTCGGTAGCGGCGATCTCGCTGGTCTTGCCGTCGACCTCTCGAACCAGCGCGTAAGTCAGGCTGGGTTGTTCGTTGTTTCCGAGCGGCTGGGATGCAGGGTCCGTGGCCGCTGTCATGAGGGCTTTCTGCATGCCCACCCTGAGTGTGGCCTCGTTCAGATCCGTCTCGGTTTGCTGGCGGTCGGCGGCGAGGCTCGAACTTTGGGTGTTCTCGGCATCGATGGCGTCCTGCGTCGCCTTGCTGATCGACTGCTTGGCGGTAAGGATGGCCGTTTCATAATCCAGGACCTGGCCCTGCAGATTGGCGATCGATTGCTCCGAAGTCAGCACACGCGTGTTGACGATCAAGCCCTTCTGCGCCAGCGGACCGATGCTGTCGAGTTGTTGCTTGGCCAGGTCGACCTGTCGCTGCTGGTTGGTGATCTTCTTCTCCAGCGATTCGATTTCGGCCTGCAAAACGCCCTTCAATTCATCGAGCGCCTGCAGCTTCAGCTTCAGCTTCTTCTGGTCGGACGTCAGAATCGCCATTTCATCGGCGACGATGGGCGGCAGTCGCGGATCGTCTGCGATCTCCTTCGGCACTTCGAAGCTCGATTTGCCGGCAATGTCGGCATCGATACGGGCCCGCCTGACAAGCAGGCGAACCTGCTGGTCCTCGTAAATGTCGTAATTGCCCTTGGCGGTAACCAGGTCCTTGCCGAGCTGAGGGCCGTAATCGGCGTTGCGCCTTATGCCGCCGGCAACGCTGATCGCCTTCAGCACGGTCAGCTCGGGCACGTAAGGAAACTGGCCGGGGGTTTGCACCTCGCCCGAAATGTAGAACGGCCGGAACAGCACCATTTCCACCGATGCTTCCGGGCGGTCCGACAGCGCCAGCTTACGCTGCAATGCCTGGCCGATCGCGGCAGCTATCTCCGAAGTGGTCTTGCCGACCGCCGGCATCTCGCCCACGAACGGCACCGACAAGGTTCCGGCGGGACCGACCGTGTATTCTCCGTTTACGGCCGACCAGTCGCGGAACGTGCCTTCGACGGTCTGCCATTCGGCGACGCGGATGTTGAGCTTGTCCTGCGAGCCGAGGCGATACTCGTCGGCTGCGGCCATCTGCGGGAAGGTGAGGGACAGTGCGAGGCAAGCGGTCACCAGGCGGGCCGGCGCCAAACGACCGGCAGTCCTGCCGGTGCGAAGGAATTCGAAAATATCTGTTTTCAACTGAACGTTTCCGATCCGCTTTGGCCCCATCGCCCGATGAGCTTGCTGTCGGTATCGCCGCGCCGCAAAGGCGGCTTTAAGGCCCGGTTAGTAGGAGCCGCGTGACATCCAGACGGCAGGCACGGTCTTGATGATGATCCGAACGTCCTCGAACAGCGACCAGTTCTCGACATAATGCCGATCGAACGCGACACGGCTGTCATAGGAAACATCGTTGCGTCCGCTGACCTGCCAAAGCCCGGTCAGGCCGGGGCGCGACTTCAGGTAATAAACCGCTGCACTGCCATAGATCTCAAGCTCGTCGCGCACCACGGGGCGAGGTCCGACAAGGCTCATATCGCCCTGCAGGATGTTGATGATCTGCGGCAACTCATCGAGGCTGAGCTTCCTCAGCACGGCTCCGACACGCGTGACGCGCGGATCGTTCTTCAGCTTGCGGGTCGCTATCCATTCGGCTTTGGCGTCCGGATTGGCCGCAAGGTAAGCGGCCAGCACCCGTTCCCCGTCCGGCACCATCGTGCGGAACTTGAGGCACGGGAAAATCCGCCCGCCCCGCCCGATCCGCTTGTGACCGTAGAAAATCGAGCCGCCGTCGGACAGCTTGACAAGCAGCGCGACCATCACAAACAGCGGGCTGAGCGCTACCAGGCCGACCAGTGAACCAATAATATCAAAACTGCGTTTGAGCAGCCCGCCGATCGGTGGCGGAAAATCAATGCCGACCTGCGAAAAGCCCGCATTGGCCGACTTAACGATATCCCTCATGCCGAAACTCCATACGTTCAACGAATGGTTTACGGCAAGATATCAAAAAAATGCTGCAGCGCAACACACAATTTCCCATGCTGTTGAAATAGTCACGTCATGATTTGACTAAATAATAAACTCGTCCTGCACAAAATTTCGCCTTTGTGGCACGTTTGTGACAATCTATGAGCAAAGTCAGGAAATCTAGTACCTTTTTGAGGCCAATTTGGGGAGATTCGTTCTTTCCAGCGGGTCGCGGAACATGAGATGGCTCTTAGATGGTGCAGAGAGTAAAGTTATTCGCATAAAATACTATTCAATATTGTAGATTTTACTGGCGCAGGTTTCGTGACCTGAGATTGGCTGTGGTGGCTACGTGTGCGTCGCAACATGGCAGAGTCGATCTCGGAAACCCGTGCAAAATTATTTGCGGTTGCCCTTGCCGTCAGTTTACCGCCTTAATAGAGTCGCAAATTATTTCTGTTAGAGTCTCGATAGGTTGGAAAGGTCGGAAGCAACCGGCCGAAAGCGGGCAAACTGAATAAGCCCGCATGGCGAATGGGGAGATACTCGGGTGGGTAAGTCGTCGTTTTTGTATGCTCGGGCTGGTTGACGGATCGTCGGCCATGTCCCTACCAAAATTCATCATCGGAATGATTTTCGCCCTCGCGATCGTGGTGGCATGGTCCTATGCCGACGGCGCGTCCCTTGGCACAGCATTGGTTCGCGTTGTCGTCTGTGCCGTCATCATTCAAGTAGGCTACTTCCTGCTGATCTACGTCATGGTCGCCAGGAGCGCCCCGACATCGGCCGACAAGGCCCGCGAAGCCGAAAGAAGCCTGAACGCGGACAAAGCCACCGAAGGCGAGAAATTCAGCGCCAGGCGAAGCATTCACTGAACATCGTTTCAGGCCGCGACGTCGATCTCAGTCGCGCCACAGCGCCGCGCGCGTCGTTTTGGATCCGCAAAGGACGCTGCGGGACTGTGATCTGGCGAATGATCCTTTCCAAAATCGATCCGATTTTGGGGGTCATGCGCTAGCCGGTTCCCTCTCGGATTGCTCGCCCGACAGCATCCTGGACAAGCGGCTTCCGGATTTTTCCTTCAATCTTTGATACTGCCCGACCTCGACGATCCGGCCATTTTCCATGGCCACGACCCAGTCGGCGAAAGCGATCATCGATGGCCGGTGCGCAATGGTCAGGATCGTCATCGAGCCGCGCAGCCCGTCGATCGACTTGGCTATCAACGACTGGTTCTGCCAGTCGAGCGCGCTGGTGGCCTCATCCAGAATGAGCAGGGACGGTCTGCGAAGCAGCGCCCGCGCCAGTGCTATCCGCTGGCGTTCACCGCCTGACAGCCGGACGCCGCGGTCGCCGACCACCGTATCGAGCTGGTGCTCGAGCCGCTCGACAAACTCCGCGGCATGCGCCGATCGAAGCGCCGTCCAAAGATCGTCATTGCTGGCTTGCGGCGCGGCAAGGCGAAGATTTGCGGCGATCGTCTCGTGCAGCAGGAACACATCCTGCGGCACATACGCCACCTGATCGCGCCAGCGCCTGCGATTGGCAGCATCGATCTCGACGCCATCGGCAAGAATTCTGCCTTCCGTCGGCTCCAGCAGCCCAAGCAGCATGTCGGCGATCGTGCTCTTGCCCGATCCTGAGGGGCCGATAAGCGCCGTCACCTTGCCGGCGGGAAGGCCGAAGGTGATGTCGCTTACGACGGGCTTGCTGGTGCCGTCGCCATAGGCAAAGGAGACATTGCGTATGTTCAGCCCCTTGTCGAGCGACAGTTTTCCATTTGCCTCAGGCTCGTCATTCGCGGGTTCGCGCTCGGCGTCGAAACGCGTCTGCAAGTCTCGCATCGAGGCATAGGCGGGCAGATTGATCAAAATCTGTTGCGCCTGCGTCTGCATATCCATGAAGCGCGGCGCAATGCGCATGAAAACCAGAAGCAGGACGACGATTTCGGCCAGCGAAAGATTGAAGCGAACCAGCGCGATGTAGACGAAGACGCTCAAGCCGATGACGCTGGCCACCTGGAACAGCGCAGTGCCGATCGAGCTGTTGCGAACATAGTTGATGTTGTCGGTCTTCATTCTCTCCAGCGTCGACTGAAGCTGTGCGTAATACGTCGCCTCGACGTTCAGGCTCTTGGCCACCTTGATGCCGCCCAGGAACTCCGAGACCGTGCGGTATTGCTCCTGGCGATTGGTCGTCAAAACCCGGCCGAATGCGGTGGCCCGGGAGCGGAACGGTTTCAACGCCGCGAACGTCAGGACGCCGATGACGATGGCGACCGAAGTCATCACGGGAGAAATGAACAGCGAAACCACGAGGTAGCCGGCCAGCAGCACCGCGATTTGCACCAGCATCAGCAACGAGAAAGCCGCGGCCTGCACGCGGTCTATGTCGCCGGTCAGGGCATGGTCGAGGTCGGAACTTCGCATGCGCGCGAATATGCCCCACCGCGCCTTGCCGATGCTCTCGAACAGATTCATGCGCAGGCGGTTGATGAAATCAAGCAGAAGCCTGGCCATGTAGACGGATTTGAAGCGGTTGAAAGCGGCCTGCAGCACGACAAGCCCGACGAGCATGCAAAGCACTGTCGTCAATTGCAGCGTCCCGTCCGGCACCAGCCAGCGCACCATGTCGTTATCAGGCAGCTTGATCGCGAAATTCTGATCGGGCCGCCCCACCAGATGCAGCAAGGGGACGAGAAGCAGGATCGAGATGCCTTCGGTAAGGCTTCCCAGGATCAGGAAGAGCAATGCCGTCCACGCCCTCCGCCCTCCGATCCGAGCCACGACGGCGCCGAACCCGGCGACCTCCCGGAACAGCGACAAGCGAAAGATTGATGATCCAGCCATGCTTTGCTCAGCGCGGACGATTGTCGACCGCCAGATCCTTCTCGATGAGATCGACGGCTTCGCCAATTCGCTCCAGGCCCGTAGGCACTTCAAGGCGACACACGCCGACATGGTCGGCCAGCCGGGCGCATTGGCGAAGGTGTGTGGCCGCAAAATCGCCGACCAGGGCCGGGCGGCCGAAGCGTGTCACGTAAGAAAACTTGATGATTGCCGGCAGGGCACTGACGCCCGGCAATGGCGATATCGCTGCCTTTTCGCCGCGCTCGAGGACGTAGATCCTTGTCGCCGGAACCTTGTCCCGCGAAAACCCGGCATGCAGGCGATGCTGGGTCTTGTCGATCGCCGGATGGACCTGCGGGCGCACTTCCGCCTGCCTGAGAGGGATGGCGGCGGCAGCATCGGCAGCCAATTTGAGCTGCGGAAAGCCCGGAACGATCATCGGCCGGTCCGGGTCGGCCAGATCGAGTGCCACGACATCGTCGGTGAGCAATCCATGCCCGGCGCGGATCATCGCGCCCGCAGTCGTTGATTTGCCGGCGCCCTTGTCGCCCATGAAGATTGCACTTTTGCCACCGACGGCGATGGCGCTGGCGTGAAGGATCAACAAGCCGCGTTGATGCAGCAGCAGCGCCATGACCGGCCCCAGCAGCGGAAACGCGATCAACGGATCGTCGATGCCTGGCGCCGGGTCCACTTCGATCCGGCAGGCATCGCTTATCAGAAACGCGCCGACCGCCGGCCATGCCAGATACTGCCAGTCCGGTTCGAACCGGAAAGCGGTTCCGGCATCGAGCAAAGGCTCCGGCAAGTCGATTGGGCCCACCGTGATCGCGATATCGGCCGCAGCCGGCTCGGCGGGCTCCAGTTCGGGCAACGCCACTTCCGAACTGATCGTCAGGCCGTACGCCTTGTAGAAGCGAGGCTGTCGCACCGTCCTGCCTTCTAGCTGGTCATGCCTCAGGTTCGAGGCGAGTGATGTGTTCCGGGGCATTATGCGTGGTTCCCACGAAGTTGGATTTGGCGCAGCCACAGAGACAGCGCGATCGAGCGCCAGACATACTGGACATCGGGTAGCGTCGCAGCATCGGGCTGCCGTGAAATCCGGCCATAGGCCGCGGTCACCTCGGGCAGGTTGACGTATGGAGCGATAAGAGTCGCATCCGATACCAGAACCTTGTCCAGGAGATCGCGGTGATTGCCGAGCATGCCGTTGACGAGATTGGACGTGAAATCGATCTTGTCGCGCCGCCACTGAACCGCCTGAGGCAAGATTCCCTCCATGGCCCGGCGCAGCACATAGCGGCCAAAGCCCCTGTTCAATTTCTCCTCGCCAGGCAGCGCCAGGCAGAACTCGACCAGCGGCTTGTCCCAGAACGGATAGCGAGGCTCCACGCCGAAATTGGCGGCAGCCTTGTCGAGAACCTCGAAAGCGTGCGGCACCATCCCGCCCGAGAGGATCCAGCGATGGGTCAAGGTCTCGCTGACGCTGACCGCAGGCGACATGTAGCCGGTCCTGCGAAACCTTTCGACGAGGTCCGTTCGCAGGGCCAGATCCGGATTGATCAAGCCGCGCCAGCTCGGGCCACGCGGCGCTTGGGCCGGCTTTCGCCGCACCTTGTTTAGCGCGCGGTTCATGACATGCCTGAGTTTTGCAAGGCGCCAGGCCGGCCCGTAGGCGGTCAGGAACTTGAGGTACATGCCCAGTATGCCGTCGCCATAGGTGTTGGAGGCACTGCGCAACTCGCGCCAGAGCTCCATCCATCTGCCGGCGTCGGCGAGTTCGTGCAGGTGGCCGTGGCCCTGGGAAACGACTTCGTCGCCGCCATGGCCGTCCAGCAGGACTTTCACGCCCCTCGCGCCAGCGGCCCTGTAGATGCCGCGAGTCAACGAGAGGCCGGGTGCCAGAAACGTCCCTTCCTGCTCTTCCAGAATGCGTTCGAACTCCGCGAATGGCGCGTAGGTGCCGACGGCAATGAGGGTGCCGTCGACCTTTTGCTGTGCCAGCACCGCATCGATGAACGGCCGTTCGTCCATCGACGATCCTTTCTCGAAAACCAACGAAAAGGTCGGCAGTCTTGGTTTCCGTCCGGCTGCATTCTGCATGCTCGCCACGCAGGCGATCGAGGAGGAATCGAGCCCCCCGCTCAGCATCGCACCGACCGCGGACGTCCCGCGCATCCGGTTGCGAACCGATTGCGAGAACAGATGACGGAACTCCTCGGCGGCATCCGATCGCATCGGCCTTTGCGACGGCTCGATCTGCCAGTATCGACGCAACACCACCTGTTGCGCCGTCACGGTGAGGCTGTGGCGCGCCGGCAGGCGGAAGATATCGGTGTAGGACGTGGACTGCGGATCGTCAGGCAGCCCGGCCAGAAATCCCGAAATCTGATGTTCGCTGACGCGGGCGCTGACACCGTCGACGTCGAGGATCGGCCCGATCTCCGACGCAAAGACGAAGCGGCGGTCACTCGAATGATAGTAGAAGGGTTTGACCCCGAAGTGATCGCGCACACAAAACAGCGCCTGGCGTTCACTGTCCCATATAGCAAAGGCGAAATCGCCCTGCAGATGCTCGGTGCAGGCTTCGCCCCAACGCAAATAGGCGCGCATCAGCAATGTGGCATCGGCGACCGACCGGTCCCTGATGCCCAGCTTCGCCAGCAATTCGTCCCTGTTATCGAGCCGGCAGTCTGCGGTGATCGCGAGTTTGCCGGCACCCATGGTCAAGGGACCGGGCCCGGATTCGTCGGTTGTGTTGAGCCATGCGTGACCGAGAGCGACTGTCGTGTCCATCCACCACGAACTGCCGTCACGGGCACGATGGTGCATGCGCGCAAGCATGCGCTGAATGTCAGCCGCGGCGGTCGGCTTGCCTTCCCGCCTGAGCAGAATTCCGGCGACGCCGCTCATCGGCTACTGACCGTGGTCGACGAGATGGGTGAACCTGTCTATGGAGCCGCCAAGCACGATGTGGTTGCCGCTCATCAGCCAGGCATGCGCCTTCAGTTGCGTGCCCGTATCCCGCTCTATTCCGATGCGGATCTTCGAAGCATTGCCTTGGCGGGCAAGAATGTACTGGCCGGAAAGAGCCTGGGTAAGACAGCTCGCACGCGGCACGAAGCGGGCCGCGGCTGCTACACCCCAGGCGACACGCCGTAATTCGCCGATGTCGGCTGGTTGACGTGCATCCAGTCGCGTCACCATGTGGCGAACGCGATTGTAGGAGAACAGCGTCAGTCCCAGCCGCACCGCCGCAACCACCAGAAGGCAGCGAGCCAGGAAGAGCATCTCCGAACCACTCAGGGAGAGAACTCTAGACAAGTTCCTCATGGTGGAGCCTCGCAAGTCCTGAATCGGCCAGGCCCTTCAGCAATCCGTCGACATCGGCCTTGCAGCGCTCCGGGTCGACATTGTAGCGCGCAAGCACGGCGCTATGGATTTCAGAGATAGGCTTTGGCTCCTGGATCAGCTCCCAGATGTAGGCGCCGACGCTGTTCAGGCTGTAGTAGATGTTGGATTTCAGATCGAGGAGCGCCAGTCCGTTGCCAAATTCGCAGGCTACGGCATCCTTGGTCGCACTTACACGATCTTGGTCAGATGGGTCCCAGTTCATTCCTAAAACCTCGGGTTACAATACGCTTCGGCAGTTCCAGGGAATGGTCGGGGAGCCGGGGTTTTTGGCCCCCGGCTCCCCTTGATGCGTCGGCTTTAGATACCGAATTTAGATGCCGAACTTCGTCACCCCAACGAGAATTAGGATTAAGAGAAGGTGAGTTCGCCGATCGGCGTGTGAGCGGGGAACGCGGCGTCGAGCGCCGTCGAGCCACCGCCGCCCTGCGTGATCGATTCAATAGAACCGTGAACCGTCAGGCTTGGCGTTTCGTATTCATGCTTTTCAACATTCTGTTCCATTTTACTCTCCAATAAGGACTGGAAACGGCCTGTCGAGTACCGTCAGCACATTTCTATGCTGCAATGCAATAGCTGCATGGGCGTCATGTATGAGTCAAGCCTGATTTACCAACCGTTAATCAATTGTTGGTTGCGCTTGCCTCCAACGGTGATCAAACCGCTGGCAATTGCACCGTAGTCACGCCTTACAAAGGAATTCAACGACGTGTCGATGCCCCGTTATTAAGCATCTGATTTAATTAGGATAAATGTTTTTACTAAAATGCCTACCTTTTAGGCAAAGCAAAATATGCATCTAATTGATGCAAAATCCGACGTTTTGGGACCGGCGTTGCCGATGCCGATTGAGATTTTCGCCGCGCTTTCCCTCGTTTTCAAAATTGGGTCCGTAAACGCTCCGGTTGCAAGGAAATGGACGCAGAAGGAAAAACTGGACGGCGCGAACGATTTTGGCGATGCTTTTCTTCGCAGTTGCAATATAACGCGTCGGGCAATTTTTTTTTACGGAGACTTTGAGCGGAATGGCGTTGCAGGAAGGTTCCTTCGAAAGATTGCGCGCTGCCGGCTGCGCCGACGAAGTGGCCTATGTGCAGGCGTGCCTGAGGCTGTTTTTCGCCTCAGGGGCGGGTGCCGGCGAAGCGTGTGTGCCAGCCATCTCCGTTGCCAACATCTGCGATATCGCCAGGCTCAACAAGGTGGCGACCTTCGTTTTGAAGGCCTTGTCTCGCACGCCGGCAAGCGGAGCACCGCCCGGGCTGCTTGAATGGCTCGACATCTATCGCAGACGGACGGTTTCGATGAACTCGTCCGGCATCATGGACTCGATAACGATCGACAAGGTGCTGCGCGACACGCATATCGATTTCGTCTTCCTGAAGGGCCCGGTTCAGCAACACCTGCTCTATGGCGATCACTTCATGAAGCCTTCCGGGGATGTCGACATCCTGGTGGCGCCGACCGGTTTTTTCAAAGCGCGTGAAGCGCTCCGTTCGATTGGCTATGAGGTGGCGGGCAAGTCCCGTTCCGTCTGGTGGGTTCGCTTTCTGGGCGAACAGCATATGGAGCGTGGCAGCGGGTCGAGACCGTCCACGGTCGATCTCCACTACCGGCTCCAGCAGCCGGGGTCGCCGAGCCCACGCGATACCGATGGATTTCTGCGGCGCAAGCGCTCGGTCGAGATCGCCGGCGGCAGCGTGCCTTTCATTTCGGCTTCCGACACCTTGCTGCTTTCCTGCATTAGCGTTGCCAAGGCCTTTTTCAATCGCGAACCCTGTGCCGGCTATGTCTGCGATATCCGAGCCAGCGCCAGCCGCCTGAGCGAGGCGGAGCAGCAAAGTGTACTCGACTACGCGGCGGAGCAGGGGCTGGCCGACACGCTGCTGCTCGGCCTGCGTTCCGCCGACGTGCTTCTTGGCGGCTCCGGCACGCTTCTGTCGGAGCGGGCTACCCGGATTCTGTCACGCATCGGCAATGAAGACCTGCTCCACATGGTGATTGCGCCGTGGCTGTCGTCCTTGCGATGGCCGCAGCGGCGAACCGTGCTGTGGGAACTGTGCGGTCGCGAACCCGTTCGCTATCTGACCGAGGCCGGCTGGGCCGCGTCCGCCGACCTCAGCCGGCGCATGTTCGAGCGGTCGCAGAGTCAGTGAGGCTGGGTATCGAATGGGGGAGGCGCGGAATTCGGAATAACTTGTGCAATCGAGAGGTCAATCTATGCCGATGACAGCATCCCAGGTCTGCGTGATCATCGCGGCCCGCAACGCGGCCGGGACAATTCCGGCCGCCATTGCCTCGGCGTTGCGCGAGCCGGAGGTGGCGGAAGTCGTCGTCGTCGACGACGCGTCCACCGATGACACCGGGCACGTGGCCCGCGCTGCCGATGACGGCAGCGGCAGGCTTTCGGTGATGCGTCTCGACGTCAATCGAGGCCCTTCGTTT
The DNA here is from genome assembly GCF_024746795.1 of Mesorhizobium sp. AR10. Taxonomy (NCBI): domain Bacteria; kingdom Pseudomonadati; phylum Pseudomonadota; class Alphaproteobacteria; order Hyphomicrobiales; family Phyllobacteriaceae; genus Mesorhizobium; species Mesorhizobium sp. AR10. The sequence continues at coordinate 553,216 of NZ_CP080524.1, read as the reverse complement.
GCCCGCAATGCGGCGATTGCCGGGTCCAGATCGCCATTCCTCAGCATCCTGGACGCCGACGATTTCTTCCTCGAGGGCAGATTTCGCACATTGTTCGCCAGCGCCGACTGGGATTTCGCGGCAGACAACATCATGCTCATCAGGGACGACACGGCCACCGACGTCTCGAAGATCGTCGCCCCGTCTTTTTCGGCTGATCCGGAATTCCTCGACTTCGAGCGCTTTATCGAAGGCAACATCTCCAGGCGGCGTGTGCAGCGCGGCGAACTGGGCTTCCTCAAGCCGGTGATCAGCAGGGCCTTCCTCGACCGGCACGGGCTGCGCTACGACGAAAACCTGCGTCTGGGCGAAGATTACGAGCTCTATGCCCGTGCGGTCGCCTGTGGCGCGCGGTTCAAGGTCATCAGGTCTTGCGGCTACGGCGCGATCGTTCGCGCTGATTCGCTGAGTGGCCGGCACAAGACGCAGGATCTGAAGCGCCTGGCCGATGCGGATCTGGCGCTGCTTGAGATCGAGAGTTTGCCGGAAGGCTCGAAGGCTGTGCTGAGAAGGCACGAACGGCATGTGCGCGACAAATATCGGCTGCGGAATTTCCTCGACGTGAAGGCCGAGCGGGGCATGGCATCGGCCGCCGCCTATGCCTTGGCCAGCCAATCCAACCTCTTTCCCATCGTCTGGGGCGTGGCCGCCGACAAATTGGATGCGCTGTTTCGTCACGCCGGCCTTTCATCGAAACAGCAGCAGGTGCCGCCCTTGCGCTTCCTCATGGCCGGGACCAGCGCGGTTGCGGAAAAGTAGCCTCACCGTCGAGCCACAATGGCCTGAAACGCTGAAAAATCCTCTTTCTGAAACTGGGAGGTTGCCTACTCGCCCTAGGGATGGCACTGTATGTTGCGGTGCAGCAATTGTGGAAGGCCAACCGGATGGCTTCGATTTTCGGCTTCAGTTCCAGGGACCCGGCCCGGGACCGGCAGACCGATCTCTCGCGTTTCAATCGTCTCGCAAAACTGTTCGATCAGATTGCGGCCGAGATCGCGGCGGAGAAAACCGGGCTTGAGAATCGCTATCGGTCGAAGTCCACGAACGCGGCCTTTCTGGTCGAGGCGATGGAGAACGGCTCAGCGTCCGCAAGCAGGTCGTCGGAAGTCAGCGAATTGACGACCTCGATCCTGAATTGCGAACAGCGCATCGCTGCGCTGGCGCGCCAGAACAGCCTGATGAGGGATCTGCGTCATTCGCTGGATGCGCTCGTCGAGGAGAATGGGCCGCAAGGTTCAACCGCGGAGGCCGAATTCGTCAAGCGTACCGGTGTGGGTCCGGCCTGACGGTGTAGATCCTGTGTGGGCGTCCGTTTGGTCGTCGACATCTGGCACGGCAATACAAGAGTTTGGGGCGGAGGATCGAGAGCGGCCCGTTTTGCAAGCGGGTCGACTGGTGACTTTGGGTTGGGGCGCACAGCACAAAGGTAAGTTTGGTATGAATATTGATCCGAAGAATACCTCCAACGTCATGGCCGATGGCATGCCGTTCACGCGCCAGATCCAGCAGCGGGGCCTGCGGCGGCTGCGCTCGGGTGCTGCACTTCTGCTGGTCGTTCTCGCAAGCCTGGTTGCAGGCTCGATCCCGTCTCGCGCCCAGGATATGCCGAGCTCGCCATCATTCGTCGATGATTTCACCAGTTTCGATCGCGCCCGATGGTACGTTTCCGATGGCTGGTCGAACGGCCCTCATCAGAACTGCACCTGGTCGAAGAGCCTGGTCGGGCTTTCCGATGGCGTGCTGACGCTCGGCTTCGAGAAGCGCAAGGTGAAGGATCGCGATTTTGCCTGCGCCGAAATCCAGACCAAGAAGCGCTATGGCTACGGGACCTATGAGGCGCGCATGAAGACGGATACCGGATCCGGCCTCAACGCCGCCTTCTTTTCCTACATCGGTCCGGCCGACAAGCAGCCCTGGGACGAAATCGACTTCGAGGTCCTGACCAAGGACACGTCCAAGGTCCAGGTGAACACCTACATTTCCGGCAAGCCGAAGAATGAAAAGCTTGCCGATGTCGAGGGTGGCACCGACAAGGGTTTCAACGACTATGGCTTCGTCTGGGAGAAGGACCGCCTGCGCTTCTACGTCAATGGCAAGCTTGTCCAGGAAGTGACGGACCCTGCAGAACTGCCGACCCATTCGCAAAAGATATTCTTCAGCCTGTGGGGCAGCGACAAGCTGACCAACTGGATGGGCGCCTTTTCGGATCCCGGCCGCAAGGTCTCGATGCAGGTGGAGCGCGTCGCGTTCACCGCATTGGGTGAGCCGTGCCAGTTTCCAGAATCGCTGGCATGCAGTGTCGGCAGCATCAAGTAAGATCGCATTTGAAGCGGCCGCACCGGCCGCGTCCAAGGTCATGAACAGGAACCAAACCGAATGAATTTGACCGTCTTTGGAATAGGTTATGTCGGTCTCGTCCAGGCCGCGGTGCTGGCGGAAGTCGGGCATCAGGTGGTGTGCGTCGATGTCGACGAGAACAAGGTCGAGCGGCTCAACCAGGGGTTGGTTCCGATTTTCGAGCCCGGGCTGGAAAACCTCGTCAAGGAGAATCACGCCGCCGGCCGCATCAAGTTCACCACCGACGCCGCCGCCGCGGTCAAGCATGGCGAGATCCAGATGATCGCGGTCGGCACGCCGCCTGGCGAGGATGGCTCGGCCGACCTCAAATATGTGCTGGCGGTCGCCGAGACCATCGGCCGGGAAATGGAGACAGCCAAGATCGTCGTCGGCAAGTCGACGGTGCCGGTCGGCACTTGCGAAAAGGTAAAGGCCAGGATCGCCGAAACGCTGAAGGCGCGCGGGCGCGAGGATCTGGCCTTCGACGTGGCCTCCAATCCGGAATTTCTCAAGGAAGGTTCCGCGGTGGCCGACTGCATGAAGCCGGACCGCATCATCGTTGGCACCGACAGCGAGGACACCGAGGCAGTGATGCGCGAGCTTTACGCCCCGTTCAACCGCAACCACGAGAAGATGATCGTGATGGACGTGCGCAGCGCCGAGTTCACCAAATACGCGGCCAATTGCATGCTGGCGACCAAGATCAGTTTCATGAACGAGATGGCCAATCTGGCCGAGGAACTGGGTGCCGACATCGAGGAGGTCCGCAAGGGCATCGGCTCAGATCCGCGCATTGGCTACCACTTCATCTATCCAGGTCTCGGCTATGGCGGCTCGTGCTTCCCCAAGGATGTGCGCGCCCTGATCAAGACCGCCGAGGGCGTCAAGTTCGATGCCAAGCTGCTGCGCGCGGTCGAGGAGCGCAATAACGAGCAGAAGTCGGTTCTGTTCGACAAGGTGAACCGCTATTTCAAGGGCAATCTCAAAGGCAAGACCTTCGCCTTGTGGGGCCTGGCGTTCAAGCCCAACACCGACGACATGCGCGAGGCGCCGGCGCGTGTCTTGATGGAAGCGTTGTGGAAGGCCGGCGCCAATGTGCAGGCCTTTGACCCCGAGGCGATGCAGGAATGCCAGGCCATCTACGGGCTGCGCGACGATCTGCTTTTGTGCGGGACCAAGGAGGCGGCACTGCGCGGTGCCGATGCGCTGCTGATTGCCACCGAGTGGAAGAGCTTCCGGGCGCCGTCCTTCGACGCGCTGAAGGATGCGCTGACCACGCCGATCATCTTCGACGGCCGCAATCTCTACGACCCCAAGGTGATCGCCCGCCACGGCATCGAGTATCACAGCATCGGCAGGATAGCGGCGTAGAGGCAGGCGCAACAAGGAGCCAAGTCCATGAAAGTTCTGTTTGCGGGAGGTAACGGCTACACGCCGGAGTTCAGTGGTGGCGTTCAGTCGAGCACACACCATCTGGTCGAACAGTTGCGTGAGAACGGTCACGAAGCCTCCGTTCTGGCAGCGCTGTTCGGCGAGGGCATGTTCGGCTTCAAAGCGCGCGCCAAGATGAAGCTCCTTCGTCAGCGCGCGGTCATTGACAATTTTCCGGGCTATCCGGTGGTGCGGGCGTGGTTTCCCTGGGAAGCGGCCGGCTTCGCGGTCGAAAGGATGAATCCAGATGTCGCGGTCGTGCAGTGCCACAAGTCGGTGCCGATTGGCAGAGAGCTGCAGGCGCTGGGCGTGCCGCTGGTTGTCTATCTGCGGAATGTCGAATTCCACGAACTGGCCGGTGACCTGCGCGAGCTTCATTCGGCGGTCTACATCGCCAACTCCGATTTCACCGCGCGCACCTACAAGGAAAAGTTCGACATCGACTCAACCGTGATCCCGCCGACCATCAATCCGGCGTCCTACAGCACGCTGACGACCGGTGAATTTGTCACGATGATCAATCCCTATGAGGAAAAGGGGTTCGATCTTGCAGTACGCATCGCCGCGGCGTGCTCCGAAATCCCCTTCCTGCTCGTCGAAAGCTGGAAGCTTGACGACGATCATCGGGCCCGGATCATGGAAACGATCGCGCCGTTTAAGAATATCACGCTGGAGAGCCGTACCAACGACATGAAGACTGTCTACGGCCGCACCAAAATCCTGCTTGCCCCCAGCAAGTGGGAAGAGGCTTGGGGCCGGGTGGCGTCGGAAGCGCATTGCAGCGGTATTCCGGTCGTTGGATCGCGGCGCGGCGGCTTGCCGGAAGCGATTGGTGATGGTGGCGTCGTGCTCGACTACGACGCGCCGCTCGCCGATTGGGTCGCAGCGGTCAGGCGATTGTGGAGCGACGAGGCCGAGTACAAGCGGCTGTCGGCGGCGGCACTTCAGTTTTCGGAGCGGTGGCAAATGAACCCAGACCGTCAGTTTGCAACGTTCCTTGACGTTCTCGACAACGCCAGGCGTGGCGGCCTGGAGCGTGCCGCCTAGCTTTCTGCGCGCAAGCGAATGTCCGGCCCTGACCTTGGCGCCTCGGCGGCAGCAGTTGCACAAGGCTGCATGAGCCCCTGAGCGCTCCGTGGCAACTGCCCGGGTGATCCTGGCCGAATCGTCTCGATGGATTGCTGCAACGCAATATTTTTGTGGCAATGCAGCATTCGGCGTGTATATTCTGCCCGTCTACATTAGAACTTGTGCCGAAGCGGACCGCTTGGGGGTCTGGGCCAAGTTCCAACCTTTGGGGCGGGCGGGCTATGCGCGTGGGCTTTGTGGTGGGCGAATTCCCTCTCCTTTCGGAAACCTTCGTCGTGGACCAGATGGCTGGGCTGCTGGCGCGGGGCTTCGACGTGGAGGTCGTGTGCGACAAGACGAAAGGTGACGACCGAATCGACCGGCAAACGGAGCCGATGGCGACGCTGCTCGCCAAAACCCAACATTGGTGGAGATGGGCCGCTGGAATCAGCGAATTTGTGCGGCGGCTGCCGCCGCGCCTGCGATACAAGGCTTCGACCGCTCTTGATATGGTTTTTGCACGCCGCCTGAACCGCTGTGACGTGATTGTCGCTCACTTCGGACAGAACGGGGAAAGAGCGGCCGCGCTGAAGAAATGGAAGGCCCTCAAACCACCTGTTATAACCATCTTCCACGGCGCAGACGTCGCGATCCCGTCCCGGCAGGCTGTGCTTGCAACGCAATATGCTGGACTGATCAAGCAGGGCACCTTGAACCTGCCGGTCAACGACTTCTTCCGCAGGCTGCTTCTGGAAGCCGGTGCGTCTCCGGCGAGCACCACGGTTCACCACATGGGCATTGATTCCCGCGAAATCAGCTATCGCTGGGAATCGTGGGAAGGCACCCAGCTGATCGTGACAACGGTTTGCCGCCTGGTGGAGAAGAAGGGCGTCGAGTTCGCCTTGCGCGCCCTGGCCGCCCTGACGGCGTCCCATCCGCAGATAGACTGGCGCTACGACATTATCGGCGACGGTCCACTACGGATGGATTTGGAGAAGCTGGCCGTAGAGCTGGGCTTGACGGGTCGCGTGACATTCCTTGGCAGTCTGCCCCACATGGAGGTGAAAAGACGGCTTCGCATGGCGCATCTCTTTTTGCTGCCAAGTATCACCGCCACTAACGGGGACATGGAAGGCATTCCGGTCGCGCTCATGGAGGCCATGGCCGCCGGGTTGATTGCGGTCAGCACATATCACTCGGGGATCCCCGAACTCATCGAGGACCAGGAGACAGGGTTGCTTGCGCCCGAGCGAGACGTTTCAGCGCTCGCCGGCAAGCTTGCCTGGGTGGCCGAACACCCGAAGGAATGCGAGCGTATAGCGCTTGCCGCACGCCGCAAGGTCGAGGAAGACTTCAACGCCGATGTTCTGAATGAACGTTTTGCGCAGATCGTTGCCCAACTGGCCGCGCCAGCCTCCGCACATGAACCCGCCAAGCATATCGGCATGGCCGAGGTCCTGGCGGATCCTTCAACTACCGGCGGACTGCTCCTCAGCGATTAGTCAGCAGATACGCCAAATTGCCGGAAATCTTGCTACACTGCACCAAAAATGTTGCAGTGCAGCAAGACCTGTACTAACGTCCCTGCGGGTGGGCCAACAGCGGTAGAGTTTCATGCTGCATGTCTTGTGCCTCGGGCACGATGTTTCCGGCCCGGCCGTCGTCGCACCGACTCCCAGCGCGGTCGACCTGCAGCCATTGCGCAAGGTTTCCGTGCCTCTTGTCCGCCCCAATGAGGGACGGTTCGGAACGGGCTGCTTGATCGGTACGAGCGCATCCTGCCGATGAAGATTTGCTTCGTAGTCGACAAGTTCCCCTCATTGTCCGAAACTTTCGTTCTCGACCAGATAGCTGGGTGCCTTGAGCGCGGCATGGAGGTCGGCGTCGTCTGCAACGAGACGTCCTTCGGCAAGGACAGCAACATCGACGATTCGCGCTGGCAGTCGCTGCCTGGAAAGGTCGTATGCTGGTGGGGTGGCCTCGGGCGCTATCGCCCGCTGCTCAGGAAGTGGTCCGGCAGGTTCTGGGATAAACTCTCGACGGCCATCGACATCGCTCATGCGCGAAAATTGCAGAACGCCGACCTGATCGTCGCCCATTTTGGCAACAACGGCATGCGCGTGGCCCGCGCCATCAAGCGAGGCAGGATTTCCGCACCCCTTATGACGATATTTCACGGCCGTGATGTCGGCGAGCCGCTGCATGACAATACGCTCGCGCGCTACAAAATTGTATTCGAAAAGGGCGCTCTTCAATTGCCGGTGAATGCGTTTTTCCGCGATGCCTTGATCGAGGTTGGTGCACCGCCGGCGCAGGTTCTGGTTCACCATATGGGCGTGCGGCCGAGTGAGATCGACTTTCGGTGGCGTTCATGGGAGCAGGCCACGCTTTCTTTCATCTCGGTCTGCCGCCTGACCGAAAAGAAGGGCATCGAGTATGCGCTCCGCGCGCTCGCCGGCCTGCCGCAGCGCAACTGGGTCTATTCGGTGATCGGCGGCGGAGAACTTCTGGAGGAGCTGAAGGGGACCGCCGCAGATCTCGGCATCGCCGACAGAGTAACTTTTCTCGGGGCCCGTCCGCACAGCGAAGTGAAGCAGCGTCTGCGCGACGCCCATGTGTTCCTGCTGCCCAGCGTCGCCGCGCGCGATGGTGATCTGGAGGGCATTCCGGTTTCACTGATGGAGGCGATGGCCGCCGGCCTGACAGTGGTCAGCACATATCACTCGGGGATTCCCGAACTGATCGAGGATAACAAGACAGGTTTTCTCGCGCCCGAGCGAGACATTGCAGCGCTGACCAGCAAACTTGCCTGGATCGCCGAGAATCCGAAGCCCTGCGAGCAGATCGCCCTCGCCGCGCGCAAGAAGATCGAGGCAGACTTCAACGCGGATGTGCTGAACGAGCGTTTCGCACAGATCGCCACGCAGCTTGGCGAAACGAGGTTCGGTTCATGAACGCCAATCCGCCAACCCCCCAGTTCGGTCGTGTCGCCCTTCGTGGCGGGCTGGTAACGATCGGTGCGCAGGGCTTCAAGATGGCGATCCAGTTTCTCTCTGTCATCGTGCTCGCCCGTCTGCTCGTTCCCGAGGATTTCGGCCTGGTGGCTTCCGTCGGGCCCATCGTGGCCTTCGTTGGATTGCTTCAAAACCTGGGCCTCCAGCAGGCTGTGGTTCAGCGCAAGGACATCAGCAACCAGCAGCTCAACCAGGTGTTCTGGATCAGTGCGCTCGTCGGGCTGGGCAGTGCCGTGGTGGTGGCCGGCCTAGCGCCTGCCATCGCCGCGTTCTACGGCGATCAGCGCATGTCCGGCATTACCCTTGGCTCCGCCTTGCCGCTGCTTCTTGGCAGTCTTGCCGCAGTGCCGCTGGCGTTGATGAATCGCCACCTGCAATTCGGCCAGCTCGCATTGAACGATGTGATAAGTGCCGCCGCCGGACTTCTGGCCGCTGCGGTCGCGGCCTATGCGGGGCTTGGCTACTGGTCGCTGGTCATCGGCCCAGCTGTTTCCGCCGTTGTCGCATTGGCGGCCGCCTGGCGGGTGGCGCGATGGACGCCGCTACGGCCGGATTTGAAAGTCGATGCCGACATATTGTCGTTCGGCGCCAATCTGACGGGCTTCAACCTTGCCAACTTCTTCTCGCGCAATCTCGACAACATTCTCATCGGAAAATATTCCGGCGCGATCGAGCTCGGCTATTACGACCGTGCCTACAAGCTCCTGCTGTTCCCACTGCAGAACATCAACCAGCCGCTGACGCGCGTGATGATGCCGCTGCTCAGCCGCATCCATGAAGACAAGGCTCGATTTCGCGACATCTATGTGCGGACCAACTGGATGCTGGCTGCCATTACCATGCCCGGCATCGCGGCGCTGACGCTGACCTCCGATCAGGTGGTGGGACTTCTCTTCGGCCAGGGTTGGGCGTCAGTAGCACCGATTTTCGCCTGGCTGGGCATCGCCAGCCTGATCCAGTCCGTCTCAAGCACGACAGGGTGGATATTCATCTGTCAGGGCAAGACGAAGACCATGTTCCATTGGGGCATCTATTCGTCGCTGACGACTGTCGCCGCCTTCATCGTCGGCTTGCACTGGGGTGCCGTCGGCGTTGCCGCGGCCTATGCCATCAGCGGTTACGTGCTGCGCGTTCCCGTGCTTGCCGTACTGGTCCATCGCGTCGGTCCGGTCACTGCCGCCGACTTCCTGGTCATGCAGGGGCTTTTCATTGCTTCGGCCTTGCTCGCCTGGCTCGCATATTTGTGGTTGCCGGCGTCGCTGACCGGCCAGTCAGACCTGCTCGCGGTGTTTCTGGCGGTTGCCCTCAATTACGGGATCGGTCTCATCCTCATGCTTGCCGTCCCCCAGTCGCGCCGCGCCTTGTTCACCACCCTGTCCAATGCCGCGCGCAACATCCGCTGAACGACCGTCGATCAGCGGCGCCAGCAGGTTTGTGGCCGACATTGCCGAAGCATGCTCCTCGAGCACTGCCTGAAGGCTGGTCTGGCGATAGAGGTTGAGGTTTCCTGCAAATCTGCCGAGCTTTTCGCTCGCTTCCTCAGGCGTCACTGTGTCGATGTCGAGCAGCACGTCGGCGACACCAATCCGCTTGGCCACTTCTTTGGTCTTGAACTCATAGGCGATTGGCAGCACCGGCGTGCCGACACAAAGCGACATGATCATCATGTGCATACGCGTGGCGACCACGAAGTCGAACCCTTTCACCAGCGCCATCAACTGATCCGGCGTGTGAAACGCAGCGTCCACGGTCACATGCTTGGCGATCTCCGGATCGAGTTCGGCGACGATCGCCCGTGCGGTCTTGGAATCGTCATGGGCATATTCCGGCACACCCTGGCACGTGGAGACGAAGGTCACCTCCTTGCCGTGGTCCCTGACAAGAATCGTCGCGATCTCGCGGATCGAATCGAGATAGCGGCGCATGCCGCCTTCACCGTCGCTGACATAGTTCCAGTGGCGGACGGAAATGGCGACACGGCCCGTCGGTGCCGGCGGCTGGCTGGAGGCCAGAAATTTTCCGATCCTGTCGGTATCAGCCAGGGCAAAGACGGCATCGGCCACCACGTGGCACTTGCCGAGATCCTTCACCAGATCCTGGATATGGTTTCGGGATCGTTCGTCACGAAGCAGGATGAGCGGGCTGCGGTCAAAGATCGGGCTCAATTCCTGGCGGTTGTAACTTCTGTTGAACGGGCCGAGGGATTGCGTGAAGAAGACCGGATCCCTGCCAAGCACGGCATCGAGCCGGAACTGATTGAGGCGTCTTTCGAGATTGTAGTTCTCGACGAGATAGGTTCCGCCTGTCGTGACCACGAGGTCGGCGCCAGAGTAGATATCGAGGCTGCGACGATCGCTCGCGCTGAAAAACGTGCCAAGCGCGCTACTGGCGCCAAACCAACGCAGAGCCTGAAGGACAATCTTGTTGTAGATCGGCTTGAGCAGGTTCTTCAGCCCGCGCCCGTTCGGGTATTTGAATATGGACTCTGACAGCAGCTTGTGAAATTCGAGGTCCGGATACGCCTTCTTGGAATAGAGCCTCGCCGCGACCTCGGGCTGGCTGTCGAAGATGAAGAACTGCAGGTCCTTCCCGGCGACTGCCTTGAGGATGTGCCGGATCGCCAGGAGAATCGCTGCATCCCCTGTGTTCAGGCAGACTGTGTTTTCGACCACGATCTTCATGGAGTTACCTCATTTCGTCAGCAGATTCCGCGGCTAGGCCAGCGGCCTCAAGGCGGGCATGGTGACCGAAAATGCTGCACGCCAGGACGATCCCGATGCGCTCCGTGTCACGATTTAGGGCGCCGCACCGGGCTGGTGGCCAACGCATGGCCTGAGTGGCGCTCAAGCCACGACGAGATTAACGCATCAGTTTTGCAGTGCAACAAAAACCTACTGTACAGCACCAAAAATGTTGCGATGCAGCAAAGGTGGCTTTGAACCCAGGCGGCAGTTGTCAACCTCTTCTCGACGCTAGACAGCTCATTGCCGCGGCGTTCGCCGCCAAGCATGGCCTAGAGAGCTTGGATTGTTACACACTCACTGGCCAACATCAGTCCGCCTGTAGCCATGAATCGTCATGACCAATTTTTCCGAAGGCGCCATCGGCTGCCATTTGCCTGCCCAGCGCGTGTCCATCACCGCGCCTGCCGCAACCCATAGATCAAAGTAGGGCTTCATCGGCTTGTTCGGAAAGGCGCCGCCAGCGGTGTCAGCCGGCGTAACGACAGCAGCTTCCTTGCCGTCAATGAAGAAGACAACGCGTTTCCCGGCCTCATATTCTATGCCCATGCGGTATCGTTTGCCCGAGAGATCGCCGAGCAGGATCCATTTTACCCAAACGCTCTTGTGCTCATTGTTGACATTTGCCCAAACAGTGAGCTGCAGCCCTTTTGTGCCCACGATCTCAAAATCGATCTCCTCGTGGGCGTCTTTGTTGAACGTCCAAAGTGGAGCTGCAATAAGCCCTGGCTTCATCGTCGGGAGCGTAACGTCCACCTCCCATTTTGCCGATGAAAAATCCGATTTGCCGCCGGATATGACCTCAGCGGACGCTTTCTCGCTGACGGTTAGCTGAAGCGCGCCGTCGACGATCTTGACGTTCGCAGCCTTCCAGTCATAGCCCCCGAGCTTGGGCTCGCTCCACTGCGACGGTACGAAAGGATTATTATACTTCCAAAGTTGCAGCTTGACCGCCGACCAATCAGGAAGCGTGTCGAGGACAGGTTTCGCGTCTCCTGCGACGACGCTCTCCGCCGCGGCGCGCCTTGCAACCAATTGCATAGCTGCCGGAGCAGCCAGCAGAGCCCAGAGCTTTCTGCGGGTGAAATTCATGGGTCAATCTCCAATGGCAGCTTCTGACTTGTCGCTGGATCGTGAGGGTCGTTCATATGGCGAGAGCCATGGTCGCCCTATACAGTCAAATCGGCGGCATGATGTCCCGGTCCGAGAACGAGCAGGTCAAGCTCTGCCAATCAGTCGGCCAATCCATTGGCAAAGGGGCCGGGTTCTCAACCTCCTGTGGGGCGTGGCTGCACTGGTGGCCGGCTGCTCACGCTGCCAAGGCTGCCGGGAAGTCGCGGCGCTGCCGGGATGACTACCGGCATGTCGCGACGCGGTCGGGGTACTTTCCGCCCGGCTGGCTCAAGCGGCAATGCTTGGGGAGACGAAACATCAAGGGTCGGATCGAGTTGCGCCGGCTCCTTCGTCCTCTCCAGTGCCACGCGGTCGTAGAGCCCATCAAGGAATGCGCCCGCGGACTCCGCGGCGAACATCGTTTCCGCCGTCCTGCGGGCTTCGCGCCGGAGCGGCGCCATCAGCTTCGGTTGCCCGATATACGTCTTCAACCGTTCGATGGTCAGACTGGCGAGGCGCTCGACTTCATCGCGGAAATACTGGGCATAGTTCGCGTCGCCGCGAAAGTCGTATCCCGGGTTCCACCAGTCGCCGACCTCGTCGAGTCTCACGGGCAATGAAATCCCGTTGACGCCATCCTCCAGGAACTCTGGCAGGGCGCAGACGCTGGTCCCAAGAACCGGCGTATGTTCCGACATCGATTCCAGCGCCGAGTATCCGAATGTGTCACCGAACGTTGCCAGGATGCCGAAATGCGAATTGCGCAACAATTGCCGCACCGAATGGTTTGGCAATGCGCCGTGATGCTGGACATTCTTCAATTCGAGCAGCCTGATATAGGGGTCGAAGAACCCGGTAGTTGTCGGATCTGTCCATATGTGGCCGCCAACCTGCAGGTTCGAAACGATATTCACCCGGATCGGCAAATTCTGCTCTATCGCCTTTTCCGCGATCTTGACCGCAACGCACCCGCCCTTGCGGCCAAAATGGGCGCCGACGAATGTCAGCACAAGTTCCTCCGCAGTGTCCTCGGACATCGCATCGTCCACGGCCGGCACCACGATGTTCGGATGGCGGACCATCAGCTTCGCCGTGAGAAGGCTCAACTGCGGATTGTCGGCGTGCTGGGCCAGAAAACATCTGCGGGCAAAATGCGACAAGGCAACAATGCGGCGACAGCCGGAGTTCGTAATTCGCGACGCCAGATAGCGCGCCATCAGCCCGTCTTTGCGAAGGGCGAATTGACGCGGCAAATGGGATTCGAAGGTGATGATGAACTTCGAGGAATTAACCGGTATCCGGTTGAATGCATGCACCATGTCGACCGACAGGGCAGGTTCGATCAAGGTCACACCGTCAAGCTTGGGTGAGACCAGGTTGAGCGGCAGAAATCGCTTGCGCAGGATCGTATGTCTGGATGTTCGCGGTGTAACGAAACTGGTCGGATACCTGTCGTGATAGACGGCAATACGAAGAGATTTGCCCATGCCTCACCCACCCGTATTCAACAGTGGGATAGGGGATCTTCGCCGCCGGTTCTATTGATGTAGAGTCGGCATGATCCTGCAATGCCACACTGCAACCAAATGCAAGCGCGGATCCCTAAGCCCAATTCTTAGACCCAACTTCCCTGTCACGATTTAAAAACTATTTTTTGCTGCAGTGCAATAGAATATTAGCGATTGGTTAACCATGATCTCCATCGCCGGAGATTCTATGGAAGCCGGCTTTGATTCGGCCGAAGGCGCCGTTTCGCTACCACGAGCTCGAAATTATCGGTGTCACACCTTGCGCTGCCACGTTTGCGCACCGAATTTCGGGTCGCGCAATATTTGTGCAGTGCGGCGAAAATGGCTAAATTTGCTACACTGCACCAAAAATGTTGCGATGCAGCAAGAGCTGTACTACCTTGCCCATGGGTGGGCCAACAGCGGTCGAATTTTAATGCTGCATGTCTTGTACCTTGTGCACGATGTTTCCGACCCGGCCGTGCGCCGGCGGATCATAATGCTCAGGGCGGGTGGCGCCCGGGTCACGCTGGCCGGCTTCCGCCGGACCACAAGCCCGATCGCCGATGTCGAGGGCTTGAAGCCGATCGACCTTGGCGCGACGCGCGACGGTCGATTCGGCCAGCGTCTGGCAGCAGTCGCCAAGGCGGCGGTCTCGATCGGCTCGAAGCTTGCAACAATGCAAAGGCCGGATCTCATTATCGCCCGCAATCTGGAAATGCTGGCGCTTGCCCGCCGTGCCAAGTCTGCTTTCCAGGCAACCATCCCGATCGTCTATGAATGCCTCGACATTCATCGTCTGGTGCTTCGAAACGACACTCTGGGCAAGGCCATGCGCGGGGCGGAGCGTTATCTGGCCAGGGATGTAAAGCTCCTTGTGACCAGCTCTCCGGCCTTCATCGCCAACTATTTCAAGCCCTTTGGACAGGTTGCCGCGCCGGTGGAGCTGATCGAAAACAAATATTTCGAAACCGCGCCGGTGCCAGCGGATGATCGATTGAAGGTAGAAAATCCGGTTGCCCCGCCTTGGCGGATCGGCTGGTTCGGCGCGCTGCGCTGCCGCCGCTCCCTGGAGCTGCTGGCCGAATTCACCCGCCGGGCCGAGGGACGATTCGAGATCATCCTCAGGGGCCGCCCGGCACTGTCCGAATTTCCGGATTTTCACGCTTTCGTCGAATCCGAGCCCTGGCTCTCATTTCGGGGTCCCTACCGCAATCCGGAGGATATGGCGGCGATCTACCGGGAGGTTCATTTCTCCTGGGCGATCGATTTCTTCGAGGCAGGCCAGAACTCCGAGTGGCTGCTTCCCAACCGCCTCTATGAAGGCTGCCGCTTCGGCGCCGTGCCGATCTCAATGGGCAACACCGAGACCGGGCGGTTCCTCAACCAGCAGGACATCGGCATCCTTTTGACGCAGGCCACGCCCGAGGCGCTCGAAGCAGCACTTGGCAAGATGGGAGAGGAACGTTTCGGCAAATTGAAGGCGCGTGTCCTGGCCCGCAACCCGCGGACATGGAGCTACGATCGCAGCGACTGCCGGGCGTTCGTCGACAAACTCCGCAGTCTGGCCGCCGTGCCTGGCTCTTTTGCGGCCGAGGCGTTGGCATAGGATGGCGAAGACAATGCCCCCATCGAGCCTGATCGTCATCCCGTGCCTGAACGAGGCAGCGCATATCGGTGCGTTGCTCGAGCAGCTTCGGCCTGCGGCCGAAAGGCTCGGTGCCCGCATCGTCGTTGCCGATGGCGGCAGCACCGACGGCACCTTGACCATCGTCGAGCAGATTGCCGCGAAAGATCCGCAGATCGTCCTTCTCCACAATGCAAAGCGCATCCAGAGCGCGGCGATCAATCTCGCCGTCGCCACTTTCGGGGATAGTGCGGAATATCTCATCCGCATCGATGCGCATGGCGGCTATCCCGCGGACTATTGCGATCGGCTGGTCGAGGAGGCGCTGGCCACCGGCGCCGATTCGGTCGTCGTCTCGATGCTGACCAGCGGCAGCGGCGCGGTGCAGAAGGCGGTTGCGGCGGCGCAGAACTCCAAGCTCGGCACCGGCGGCTCCAAGCACCGGCACCTTTCGGCTGGAGAATGGATCGACCACGGCCATCATGCGCTGATGCGAATATCGGCCTTCACAGCGGTGGGAGGCTATGACGAGACGTTCAGCCACAACGAGGACGCCGAGCTCGACTATCGGCTGCGCCAGGCCGGTTACCGGATCTGGATGAGCGGCAAGACGCAGATGGTCTACTATCCGCGTTCCTCGCTGAAGGGCCTCTACTTCCAATATCTCGGCTATGGCCGTGGCCGCGCAAAAAACGTTCTCAAGCACCGCATGATACCGAAAGTCCGGCAGATGATACCGCTGCTGGTGTTTCCGGTCGTTCTTCTCGCCGCGCTTTCCTTCGTCCACTGGGTGGCGGCCATACCGCTCCTGGTATGGGCGTCGGTCTGCCTCGGCTATGGCCTGTGGACTGCCGTCAGCCAGCGCAATCCCGACGCAGCACTTGCCGGGATTTCAGCAATGGTCATGCATTTCGGCTGGTCCGTGGGCTTCTGGCTGCAACTGCTCGGCCCACGATCGCAGCGCGGGGTAGCGTGATGGCTGCTGCGGAAAAAAATCGCAGCATCGACATCTGCGTCTGCACGTTCCGGCGGCCGGAACTTGCCGACACGCTTCGCTCGATAGCCGCTCTTGCCATGCCTTCGGGGTTCGATATCGGCGTCATTGTCGCCGACAATGACGATACGCCGACTGCCCAAAAGCTGGTGACGACGCTGGCGCAGGAGCTGAAGCTGCCGATCCGCTACCGGCACGCCCCGGCGCGCAACATCTCGATCGCCCGCAACGCTTGCCTCGACGCCAGCACATCGGATTTTGCCGCTTTCATCGATGACGACGAAACGGCGTCGCCCCAATGGCTTGCCGAACTGGTTGCCACGGCCGAAGCGAGCGGTGCGGCGGCCGTACTCGGGCCGGTGCGGGCGCTGTATGGAGCCGATGCGCCGGACTGGATGCGCAAAGGCGATTTCCATTCGACCTTGCCCGTCTGGGTGCATGGCGAGATTCGTACCGGCTACACCTGCAACGTCCTGCTCAGAATGGGCGACGACAGCCTTCGCGGCCGGCGCTTCAGCCTGGCGCGGGGCCAGACCGGCGGCGAGGATACCGAATTCTTCGACCACATGGTCAAGGCCGGAGGCTGCATCGCCTTTGCGCCGGAGGCCTGGGTCGACGAGGTGGTGCCGCGCGCCAGGGCTGCGTTCGACTGGCTGCGCCGCCGCCGCTTCCGTTTCGGTCAGACGCATGGTCACCTGCTCGGGAACAACGCTAGTGGCGTCCGGCGAGCCAAGGAGGTCGGCCTTGCTTCGGCAAAGGCGGCTTACTGTTTCGCCTCGGCGATCGTCACTGCCGTCAGCCCGGTTCGCAGAAACCGCAGCGTGCTTCGCGGCATCATGCATGTCGGCGTCGTCAGCGGCCTCGTCGGTATCAGCGAAATTCGTCAATACGGCCTGGCCTCGCCGCAGCAAGGGGGCAAACGTGCAGCCTGACGTCACCTTTGTCATCGCCGCCTACAACGCCGAGGCGACGCTCGACCGGGCGATCGCAAGCGCCATCGCCCAGAAGGGTGTCACCGTCGAAATCATCGTCGTCGACGACAAGTCGCGCGATCTGACGCTCGACGTGGCACGGTCCTATCCCGAAGACGTCGTGCGGGTGGTCGCCCTTCCCGCAAATCGTGGTCCCGGCGGCGCCAGGAATGCCGGCCTCGACCTTGCCAAAGGCAGGTGGGTCGCGGTTCTCGATTCCGACGATGCCGTCTATCCCGATCGGATTTCCGCCATGATCGCGCGTGCCGAGAAGGCTGGCGCTGAGATCGCCGTCGACAACCTCCAGGTCGTGCGTGAAGACGGTGTCCTCGAAGACGCCATGTTTCCCACCGAATATCTGGAGGGCTTGAGGGAAATCTCGCTGGCCGACTACATCGCCGGCAACGTGGTTTTCGCATCCAAGTTCAACCTCGGCTATCTCAAGCCGATCTTCCAGCGCCGGTTCCTGAACGAAAACGGGCTTCGCTATGATGAAAATTTGATCATCGGCGAAGATTACATCTTGCTGGCCGACGCACTGGCCAAGGGCGGCAAATGCGTGGTCGAACCGACGACCGGCTATGTCTATCATATCCGCACCGGCTCCATTTCCCGCGTGCTTGAGCTTCACCACATCGAGGCGATGCGCAAGGCCGACGCCGCCTTCGCCGAAACCCATTCCATGGACGCGGAGGCGCAAGCCGCATTCGCCAGGCGCAGCCGAAGCCTGCGCACGGCGGCATCGTTCCTGTCGCTGGTCCATCACATCAAGGCGCGGTCACCGCTCAAGGCGATCCGGACGGCGCTCAGTGATCCGGCAGCTGTCAGGCATATGAGCATGCCGATCGCTGTCCGGCTGCGAAGGGTTGCGGCACAATTCGCCGTGGGCATGGGGAGGTGAAGAGTGCAGGCAGGTGAAAGAATGGTTTTTCATAGCCGGCGATAGTTGAAATCGATCTCCTCAGAAGGAATACGCGATGCAGAAAGTCAGGAAGGCAGTCATACCGGTGGCGGGGCTTGGAACACGGTTCCTGCCGGCGACCAAATCAATGCCGAAGGAAATGCTGCCGGTCGTCGACAGGCCGGTCGTCCAGTATGCGGTGGACGAAGCGTTCGAAGCCGGCATCGAGCACATCGTGTTCGTCACCGGTCGCAACAAGGCTGTCATCGAGGACTATTTCGACCTGCACCCTGAACTGATTGGAACTCTGGAACAAACCGGCAAGAAAGCGCAGCTCCAGGCGCTTGAAAGCCTGCTTCCGGTGGCCGGCGCCACCAGCTTCATCCGGCAGCAGTCGCCGCAAGGTCTCGGCCATGCCGTATGGTGCGCGCGCGAAGTCATCGGCAACGAGCCCTTCGCCTTGCTGCTCCCCGATATGGTGTCTTTTGGCGGGCGCGGCTGCCTCGCCGAAACAGTGGATCTCTACCAGCAGACCGGCGGAAACGTCATCGCCGTCGAGCGCTGCGAGCCGAACGAGACCAGCAAATACGGCATCGTCGGTTGTGGCGCCGATGTCGGCACAGGCTTCGAAGTGACGGCGATGGTCGAAAAGCCGGCACCAGCCAACGCGCCGTCGAACTACTACATCAATGGCCGCTACATCCTGCAGCCCGAGATCTTCTCGCTGCTGGCCAACCAGCAACGCGGCGCCGGCAACGAAATCCAGCTCACCGACGCCATGGTCCGCCTGTCGCAGAGCCAGGCTTTCTTTGCCCAGCCTTTCAACGGCCGCATGTTCGACTGCGGTTCGAAGGAAGGGTTCATCGAGGCCAACATCGCATTTGCACTGGCGCGCAACGACATGAAGGGCCCCATTTTCGAAATGCTTCAGGAGTTCGTGCGTTCGCATGAACGCCAGGATGAAGCCGCATAATGCCCACTTTTTGGGTGCATAGCGTGTCGACGCTACACATGTTGCCGCACTTCGCCGGTGCCTATCTGGCATGAAGTTTGCGTTGCATGCTTTGCCCCGATCTTCGAGGTCTCGGAGCAGATGCCCATCTTGCTCTAGCGCCTGCAACCTAGAATTGGACCGAAGATGAACTATGCCAACTTTCCTCTCGACAAGAGGATGCCATTGCCGAATTCAGATGCTGGAAACGGTGAGGACTTCATCGACATCGAGCGCCTGCTTGGCATGGCCGCGCGGCAGGCGAAGGTGGTTGCGGCGTGTGCCGCCATCGGTCTTTTTCTGGGTGTGCTCTATCTGCAGACAACGCCTCCGACCTACACGTCGGTCTCGAGCGTGCTGATCGACGAAGGGTTGAACAAGGTCGTCGACGAAGTCTCGGCCGCGTCGGTCAGCATGCAGACAGACGCAGCCCTTCTCAGCCAGATCGAAATTCTCCAGTCGGCGCGCCTGGCGGCGGTTGTCGTCGACAAGCAGAAGCTCGACCAGAATCCCGATTTCATGAACCCTCCGGTGTCGGCCCTGGCCAAGGGCATCGGCTTTGTGCGCGGGCTGATCGGGTATTTTCGCTCCAGCCCGGCCGTGGACGCTGACAACATCGACAACATCAGCCAGGTCGACGCGGCAACGCGCGAGGCGATGATCGCCTCGGCACGCCGCGATTACGCGATCCTCAAGCTGCAGAGCGAGGTGATGGCGCAGCGCGTCGGCCGAAGCTATGTGATCGCCATCGCATACCAGTCGACGGATCCGGCGCTCGCAACAGCGATCACCAAGGCCTATTCCGACGCCTATCTCGCCGATCAGCTCAATGCGAGTTTCGACGCGACAGAGCGGGCAGCCGTCTGGTTGCAGGGCAGGTTGACCGAGCTTCGCGAAAGTTCGCAGGCGGCATCGCTGGCGGTCGAGAAGTTCAAGGCCGAGCATGGATTGGCCGCCGGCAGCGATGGCCAGCTGATCAGCGACAAGCAATTGTCCGACCTCAATGCTCAGCTGATTGTCGCGCAGGCCGATACCGCTCGTGCCGGCGCCCGCTACCAGCAATACAAGACGATCGTCGAGAGTGGCTCGGACAACGCCTTCAACGACTCCGCCATATCAAGCGATCAGCCAGCGAGTTCGGTCATCGCAACGCTCAAGGCCCGCTATCTGACCGTCGCCAAGCGGCTGCAGGATATAGAGGCCAATTTCGGCCCCGAGCATCCGCAGGCGGTCGCATTGACCAAGGAAAAGACGGATCTGTCGACGCAGATCTTCGGCGAATTGAAGCAACTGACCGAAAGCTACCGCAACGAATACGAAGTCGCTCTCTCGCGCGAGACAGCCCTCAGGCAAAAGATCGCCGACGCTGCCGGCAAGAGCTCCATCGACAACCAGTCGCAGGTCAAGCTGCGTGAACTGGACCAGCAGGCAACAGCGCTCACCACGCTCTACCAGACCTTTCTGGGCCGCTATGAAGAAGCCTCACAGCAGCAGTCCTTCCCGGTCGGCAAGGTGCGGATCATCTCCGATGCGGCGCTGCCGCAGTCCGCAACGAGCCCGCGCACGTCCAAGGTGCTGGCACTTGCGCTTGTGCTTGGCGTCCTCATGGGCGCCGGTTTTGGCGGCCTGAATGAATTCAATGAACGTTTCTTCAGGACCGGCGAGGACGTTCGCGATCGCGTCGGCCTCAAGTTCCTCGGCTACCTGCCGACGATCGGCGGCAAGGTCGGCAAGGACTCTGACGACGGTCAGGGGGATGTCAAAACCGCCAACACATTGTCGGCTGCTGAAAGGCGGGCGCGAATGCGGGTGAGCGTCGACGCTCCGGCATCGATGTTCTCCGAAACGCTCCGCAACGCCAAGATCGCCTTCGATGTTGTGATGGAAGGGCAAGGCAGCCGGGTCATCGGCGTGATCTCGCTCCTCCCCGGCGAGGGCAAGTCGACGATAGCGGCAAATCTGGCAGGACTGCTGGCCGCCAACGGCGCGAAAACCTTGCTGATCGACGGCGACCTGCGCAATCCGGGCCTCAGCCGCAACCTTGGTATGGAAACCGAGCAAGGGTTGATGGAAGCGGTGGTCAACGGCCAGACCTGGCAGTCCGTCGGCAAGATCGACCGGCAGACAAAGCTGGCGATCATCCCGGCCGTCCTGCGTGGTCAATTTTCGCATACGAGCGAGCTGCTTTCATCGGCGGGAATGCGCCGTTTCATCGAGAACGCCAAGGAAACGTTCGAGTATATCGTCGTCGATCTGCCGCCACTCGGCCCCGTGGTTGACGCCAAGGCCTTCGCTCCGCTTGCCGATGGTTTCGTTCTTGTGACCGAATGGGGGCGCACGCCGCGCGCCATGGTGCGGTCGATGCTGGAGCAGGAACCCTACGTTGCCAACAAGATCGTCGGCGTCGTCTTGAACAAGGTCGACCTGAAGAAGCTGGCGAAATACGGATCGCTCGGTGGCTCGGAGAAATTCTTCGACAAATATTCGAGCTACTATCTCGAAAAATCGGAAGTGCGAGCGAGAACAGCTGCTTAGCATCCACGCAGGCTCAAAGTTCTACAGCGTCCTTTGCGCGCCCAAAGGACGCGCGACGCTGTAGGCGCGGCTGCTCAGGAAAATATTAGCCTGCCGTGCTTGCCGGCGATCCTGACAGCGGTCAGCCGTCCACTCTGAAAGGCGCCGGTGTCAATGTCGAGCCGGCGTCCTTCGAGCTTCGGCATGTCCACCGGCGTGTGTCCGTGCACCACCCATCGATCGAGAAGATGAGCGGCTTCGAAGAAGTCCGAGCGGATGGTGAGCAGGTCATCCTCGTCCTGCGCGGCGAGGTCGATGCCGGGCCTGATGCCGGCGTGAACGAACACGAATTTCTTCGAGCAGATCATGATCGGCAGCGTGCGCATGAAGCGGACATGGCCGGCTGGAATAGCCTCCCGTATGCGCTGGTCGACCTCTTCGCTCGAACCATAGAGGTTGCTGAGGCGCGCCGGGTCGACACCGTAGGAATACAGGGTTTCAAGGCCACCTGCCGTCAGCCACAGCTCTCTTGAAAGATATCCGTCGAGGTAGTTCAGCATCGCGACTTCGTGGTTTCCCGCAAGGCAGACGCGCAGGAATCCCCTCGGTGGCGGCGCGACCAGGTGATCGAGCACGCGCGCCGACTGAATGCCTCTATCGACATAGTCGCCCAGCATGATGATGATCTTGCGCCCGCGAAAGGCCAGCGCATCGAGTTGGATCTTCTGCTCCAGCGATCGGAGTTCCTTGTAGCAGCCGTGCACGTCCCCGATCGCGTAGACGACCGTATCCTGCATATCCATTTCCAGGCGCTCGCGCGCTGCGGTTCGGGGTTTTCTCGATCGCTGAAACAAGGCCACGGATTGAGGCTCGATACTTGCTGAAATAGGTCTCGATTTTGAAGCGCGCCGTCATACCACGCTTGCAAAACGTGGATACCATGCTTGGCGTTTGAAATTCCATAACGGCGACAGGCAGCCGGCCTTTCGCGGCATCGCGGCTACGCCCTGGTTTGCCGGCGTTCGCAAGGATTGTCTCCTTACACTCCGAATCCACGTCCCTTCAGCGCCGCGGTGATCTCGTCGAGGATAGCCGGATCGTCAATGGTCGCCGGCATGGTCCATTCCTCCTTGTCGGCGATCTTCTGCATGGTGCCGCGCAGGATCTTGCCGGAGCGCGTCTTGGGCAGCCGCTTGATCGTCACCACCGTCTTGAACGCGGCGACCGGGCCGATCCGCTCGCGCACCAGCCCGACAACTTCGTTTTCGATGACGCCGGTATCGCGGTCGACGCCGGCATTCAGCACGACGAAGCCGAGCGGGATCTGGCCCTTCATAGGATCGGCGATCCCGATGACGGCGCATTCGGCAACGTCAGGATGCGCAGCCAGCACCTCCTCCATGGCGCCGGTCGACAGCCGGTGGCCGGCGACATTGATGATGTCGTCGGTGCGCGCCATGACATAGAGATAGCCGTCCTCGTCGATCATGCCTGCATCCGCCGTCTTGTAGAAGCCGGGGAACTCGTCGAGATAGGCTTGGCGGAACCGCCCATCGGCGTTCCACAGCGTCGGCAGGCAGCCGGCCGGCAGCGGCAGCTTTACCACCACATTGCCCAGCGTACCGGGCGCCACCGCATGGCCGGCGTCGTCGAGCACGCGGATGTCGTAGCGCGGGCATCGGCACGCCGGGCGAACCATATTTCACCGGCAGCAGGCCGAGGCCGGCAGGGTTTATGGTCATCGGCGAGCCGGTTTCGGTCTGCCACCAATGGTCGATCACCGGCACGTTCAGTTTCTGCTCCGCCCATTTGATGGTTTCCGGGTCGGCGCGCTCGCCGGCAAGGAACAGGGTGCGGAATTTCGACAGGTCGTATTTCGGCACGAATTCGCCCCTGGGGTCCTGCCCCTTGATGGCGCGGAAGGCCGTCGGCGCGGTGAACAGCGCGACCACGCCGTGCTCGGCGATCACCCGCCAATAGGTGCCGGCATCGGGCGTGCCGATCGGCTTGCCCTCGAACAGGATGCTGGTGCAGCCATGCAGCAGCGGGCCGTAGACGATGTAGGAATGACCGACCACCCAGCCGACGTCGGAAGCCGCCCAGAACACCTCACCCGGCTTGACGCCGAACTCGTTCTCCATCGTCCATTTCAAGGCAACCATGTGGCCGCCATTGTCGCGCACGATGCCCTTTGGCTGGCCGGTCGTGCCGGACGTGTAGATGATATAGAGCGGGTCGGTGGCCAGCACCGGAACGCAGTCGACATTGGCGCCTGCAGCCCGCTCGCGGGCAACAGCGTCGGCATAGTCGATGTCGTAGTGTTCCTTCAACTCACAGCGCAATTGGTCGCGCTGCAGGATGAGGCAGCCGTCGGGCTTGTGCCGGGATAGCTCTATGGCATTGTCGAGCAGCGGCTTGTAGGCAACGACGCGTCCCGGCTCCAGGCCGCAGGAGGCGGAAATGATCAGCTTCGGCCTGGCGTCGTCGATGCGGGTGGCAAGCTCATGCGAGGCAAAGCCACCGAAGACCACCGAGTGCACGGCGCCGATGCGGGCGCAGGCGAGCATGGCGAAGGCCGCTTCCGGCACCATCGGCATGTAGATGATGACGCGGTCGCCCTTGTGGATGCCGCGGTTCTTCAGCACCGAAGTGAGCGCCACCACTTCGCGCTTCAGCTCGGCATAGGTGAATTTCTTGACCGTGCCGGTGATGGCGCTGTCGTGGATCAGCGCGATCTGGTCGGCGCGGCCGCCTGCCACATGGCGGTCGATGGCGTTGAAGCAGGTGTTGCAGGTGGCGCCATTGAACCAGCGTCCGTAAACGCCCGCCTCGGCATCGAACACACTTGTCCAGGGCGAATACCAGTCGATCGACTCCGCGGCATCGGCCCAGAACTTTTCCGGGTCGCGTTTCCACCCGTCATAGACCTCGTGGTAGCGTGACGCCATCCAACTTCCTCCCGGGAACGATTTGCTGTCTTTGGAAATAGCCTATGCTGTTTTTCCCAGCCATGTGCAATTTCGTCTTTGGCCGACCTCGCCTTGACCGCAAATGCAAGGCTCCATGGTCTGGGGCTGAAATTGGGGCAGGGCGCACAATGACGTTGCGATGCGGGATCGGGTCTGCTCCGCTCGCGCTGTTGTCGCGGCGGTTGGTGCGTTGCTTGCGATGACCGCTCAGGCCGGCGATGCCCAGGCCAAGGCGCGCCGCTTCATCGCCGTGACCGGTCAGGCGCACTGAAAAAGCGTTCGCCCGCGTCAGAGTCGCTCATCGCGAACACCTGCAGCAGCCATCGCTTTGTTGAGAAGAATGTGCCCTAAAGCGGCAGCGCCGCAAGCATGAGGCCGACACCGCCGGCGATCAGTAGGGCGGCCGCCAGGGCCTTCCGGTGACGTTCGAAACCCGTCGGGGCCCGATCCCAATTGTAACGCATACTCAGTCTCCCAATACCCGGCCGACTCCCTAGCTTACTTAAGGTAAGAAAAGCAACACCTTGCCTAACTCCGGTGGCCGGTTCGACAACGCCCGGCGTTGATTATCGCGTGCAATCACCGACTATTTCTGGGGGGACTTTCGTCCGAACCTTTCGGCGCTCGTGCTCCCGACAATGGACAGCGCGGCATTGCCGCGCTAATTGCTCTCCAGAAAATCTCGCATGGTTGGAGCGGGTCCGTGGTCGAAATTGCCTCTGAGACGGTTCTGCGACTGGTGGACGACGCCTCGGTCCAGCATGTCGGCGACGGCGCCGTCGTGCTTCTGGCGCGCAGTGGCCAACTCTATACATGCAACGGTACGACCGAAGCCTTTCTCGACAAGGTGGATGGCGCGCGCAGCCTCGACCAGATCGTCGTCCTGCTTTGCGACGAGTTCGAGGTCGACAAGGGCACGCTGGATCAGGACATGGCAGCGCTGGCCGCCGACCTTGTATCGGAAGGTATCCTCGCCGACCCGGGCGCATGATGGCAGACGGCCTCTTGTTGCGCGCCCTGTTCCGCGGCCATTTGTGGGCAACTGCGCGGCTGATGCCGGTTCTGGTTGGCCACCGCAGCTTCGAGGCGGTGCTCAGATGGGCGCCGCTCCGTTCACCGGCCCCCTATCGCGGCTTGCCGTCTGCCTACATCGTCGCCCGCGTCAACCGCACGGTCAGGCATCCATGGCTGATGCGTGACCGCCGATGCCTGCGGGAAGGCCTGCTTGCCCATCGCTTCCTGAGCCTTGCCGGCTTCGATCCGGATTTGCGTTTCGGCGTCGATCCAAAGTCGATGCATGCGCCGCGCATGGCCGCGCATTGCTGGGTCTGTCTCGACGGCAGGCCGGTGGTCAGCGACAGCCTTCCCGGCATGGTGGAAATCTATCGCCATCATGCCGACGCCACAAAGGCGCGCACCGTTTGACCGGACCTTCGGCTCAGGGTTGCTACGCCCTCAACGGGCAGATCGTCGGCATATCAGCCGAACGCCCCGAGCTTTGGCAGGATCTCGACAGGATGATTGGCAGCCTGCGCGCGGCCGGTCCGGTCGAACCGGGCTTTCGTATCCGCATCGTCCAGACGCAGTCCTTGGCTGAGACCCCGGAGGGCGTTGTGGCTTTCGACGGCGAAGTGCCGGAGGACGGCCACTGCCGGATGATCGACAATGGCGAAGTCATCCATCTGATTTTCCCCGGCCGGCAGACGGCCTCGATCCATGCCGGCGAGGGCTGGGCCGAAATCATCGTGCGGCCGGACACGAAGATCACCTGGACGCTCTGGATGCTGGTGCTCGACGCAGCGCTTGATGCCGGCGGCCAGCATATGCTGCACACCGCCGGCCTGACCCTGCCGGACAGCGACGCCTTGGTCCTGATCCATGCGCCGAGCGGCACCGGCAAGACCACGACCTCACTGGCGCTGGCCTCGCAAGGCTTCGGCCTCTGCTCGGACGATGCCATGATCCTGAACTTTGCCTCGGGCAAGGCTGTCGCCTGGGGTCTGCCGCGGCATGTGAAGATCCACCGCAAGACCGCCGAGATGGTTCCGCTTGTATCCCCATGTCTCGGTCCGTCCTGGGACCGCAACGGCGAGCAGGCTGTCTCGCTCGAACGCCTGCGCGAGATCGTGCGCGTTGAAGACTCGGGGCCCAGGCCCATCGCCGCGCTCCTCCACCTTGCGCGATCGGCCGATGACCAGAACCGGCTCGTCGCCATGGCCAGAACCGACGCCATGGTCGCGCTGGCGGCGGACAATGTCAGAACCGGCATGACCGGCCTGCTGCCGCTGCAGAAGCGACGGCTGGAGACGATCGTCAGACTGGTCTCGACCGTTCCGACCTTTACGCTCGAAGTGGGACCGAGGCCGGCAGATGCGGCGGCGTTGATCCGCTCGGCGTTGGCGGCGCAGGGTTGAACGGCCTGTCGAGCGACAAACGCTGAAGGTGCTCAGACCATGATCCCGAAAAGTGGGAACCGGTTTTCGGGCAAGATCATGGTCAAACAAGAAGGAAGATAGAGCCCCATCCCGATACCATCGGGATGGAACAGGCTCTAATCAGACAAAGCGCGGCTTTGCCTTGGCGAGCCTCTGGATCCAGCGGAAGGCGTCGCGGCGCAGGCGTGAGCGCATCCTGTTTCTGGAATTGACGCCGAGCAGCGTATCCCTGGTGATCAGCCGCCGGGCAAGCCGGATGCCGAGATCAGGCTTGATCCGGCCGGCAATGTCGAGCGCGCGTCTTTCATCGAACAGCCGGCCGGTGACATTGAGCACGGTTGCCAGTTCGAGCTCGATGCCGGTCATGCGCGCGGCCTCGAGCAAGCGCGCTTCCGCGTCCGCCGATTGCAGGGCCCGCACGCCCTGCAGCACGTCGACGCAAAGCTGCAGCCGGTGGAACTTGTGTCCGCCTGCGGCATGGACGATGGCGACAGTCAAAAGGGCGGCCGGCGTGTCGGTTGCGTCGCCGTCGATCGTGCGCAATTCCCCGAATCCCAGCGACAGCCGCCGCCGCATGCCGGAATCATGCACCAGATCGCCATGCAACTCGATCAGCAGGCTGGAATTCTCCTTTTCGAGCCATTTGAACTCCTGCAGGTCGTGGGACTGGGCTTCATTGCTGCAAAGCTCGAAACCGCATGCCGCGATGACCCGGTTTGCATCGGCCAGATGGGCCGGTTCGACGAGGATGTCGATGTCGGTAAAGGGCCTGTCGGCGACATGCCTGTAGAGCATCCGCGCGAAGACCGGACCCTTGACGATCCGCGCCGGAACACCGTCCGCGGCGAGCGCCTTCATGATGCGGTCGCCATGGTACTGCAGCAGCATCGACTGGCCGGTAATCAGCGTCGACTTCTGGCGCAAGCCGGACAGCGTCTCCTGCAACCCCGGGTCCTCAGGCAAATGCGCATCGCCACGCTCCTGCAGCTTGCGCAGCATGATCGGCAGGACGCCGTGAAACTCGGCATTGACCAGCAAAGCCGACAGGGTTTTTGCCGCAGGATCGCCGCTGGCCGTCGGCGCATCGGGGTCCGCGTAGTTCAGCAACAGCTTTTCATCGGCAGGCGTAAGTTGTGGCAGCATCAGCCCAGCCAGCGTAGCGAATAGGGAGGCAATAACGCGAATATGGTTGCAGAAAAGCACCACGGAAGCCAGCGCGCCTGTTGTGGCAAGGCGCATCGGTTGACTTTGTGGGCCCGTTCTCACACTGCTTTAGCGAGAGAAGGGGAAATGACATGACAAAGAAGAAATATGAGGCGCCTGTCCTGTGCAAAGCCGGAAAATTGTCCGGCGTGACAGCAGGTGGGGGTCCGTCAGGCCCCGCAGGCTGACCGGCGACAGGGCCGCCCGGCCAGCGTCTCGGAGCAAGCCTCCCCGCTATATCCCCCAGCGCACCGCTGCCGTATGCACCGGTGCGTCCCACCAGCCGGCCGTCTCGTCGTCGAGCATGGTCAGCGTGATCGAGCAGCCGGCCATGTCCAGCGACGTCACGTAGGACCCCACCAGGGAGCGGATCACGGTCACACCGCTTTTTTCGAAGATTCTGCGGGCGCTGTTGTACATCAGGTAAAGTTCCATCAGCGGCGTGCCGCCGAAGCCGTTGACGAACAGCAGCGCCGAGCCTTTCGCGCCGTCGCCCAGATCGCCCACGATCGCCGCGCAGATTTCCCCGGCGATGGCGTCGGCGCTCTTCAACGTGTCGCGCCGCCTTCCAGGCTCGCCATGGATGCCGACGCCAAATTCCATCTCGCCGTCACCGATGGCGAAGGTTGGCTTGCCCGCCGCCGGCACGGTGCAACTGGTCAGCGCCACGCCCATCGAGCGCGTCGCGCCGTTGACCCGCTCGCCGAGCGCCTTCAACTGCTTCAGCGCCATGCCTTGCTCGGCCGCGGCACCGACGATCTTTTCGACCACCAGCGTGCCGGCGACGCCGCGCCGGCCGGTGGTGTAGGACGAGTTCTCGACCGCGACATCGTCATTGGTCACCACTTGCATGACGCCTTCCGACATTTCGGCGGCCATCTCGAAATTCATCACGTCGCCTTCGTAGTTCTTGACGATGAACAGGCAGCCGGCACCGGTGTTGACTGCTTCCGCCGCCGCCAGCATCTGGTCCGGCGTCGGCGAGGTAAACACTTGGCCGGGGCAGGCGGCGTCCAGCATGCCATACCCGACCAGGCCGCCATGCAGCGGCTCGTGACCTGAACCGCCGCCGGAGATCAGCGCCACCTTGCCCGGCTTCAAGGCCTTGCGGCGGACGAATTTGTGTTCGTCGCCAAGCACGAGGATGTCGGCATGGGCAGCGACGAAGCCGTCAAGGCTTTCGGTCAGCACTGTATCAACTGAATTCAGAAATTTCTTCATGGCCGTCCTCCCGAAATAGTCCCTGCAATAGACGACTAGCCGCCGCCCTTGCCGGTTATGCTGGTGATCTTCTGGATGAAATCATTGACCGCCCGGTCGAGCGCCGCATTCTGCTTGTCGTCACCGAAATCGGGGACGATCAGCGAGACATGCCGCGTCTTGCGCAGACCAGATGCCACCGACATTTTTCCTGGATGGGCCTGGTGGTAGGCAGCGAGAAAATGATCGCGCTCGGCCGGGCTGAAATGGCAGACCGAAAAAATAGCCGGCAAATGTTTGGACGGAATGGGGATCGAATAGGCCGGGCTGGAGATCTGCGTGACGAAGCTGCGGTGCTTGCCAAGCGCATCGGCCAGGCGCTGGCGCATGCCCGACGGGCGCTGGTCGATGACCTGCGACAGGATTGTCTTGTAGGCGCGGATTGCCTCTTCCGAACCGGGTTCAGGCGTCTTGTCGGCCATGCCGGCGCCTAGACCGAGGCGTCCGCGATGGCCGCCTTGGCCATGGCGAGCTGGGCGGGAACCACGGAGAGGTCGCGCAGGCCGGCTTCGAGCAGCGCCGGTATCGAGGTCGGTTCGCCGCCGGCGTCGCCGCACAGGCTGACCGGAATCTGTTGCGCGCGGCCATATGCGGCGACCGAAGCGATCAGCCGCAGCACGGCCGGATGCCGGACCGAATTGAGGTGTGCGACGGAAGCATTGTCGCGGGCGGCGGCCATCACATATTGGGTGAGATCATTGGAGCCGATCGAGAAGAAGGCGACGTCGGCAAAAGCCTCCGGCACGATCGCCACCGACGGCACCTCGACCATGATGCCGAGCGGCGGCATCTTTTGCGCGATGCCGCGTGCAGCAAGAGCGGTCTGCTCTTCCGCGAACAACGCGACGGCACGCGCATACTCGTCAGCGACGGCGATCATCGGGAACATCACCTTCAGATTGCCATGCACCGCGGCGCGCAGCAGCGCCCGGATCTGCACGCGAAAAACCTGCGGCCGCGCCAGCGACAGCCTGATGCCGCGCAGGCCGAGGAACGGGTTGTTCTCCTCTACGGTGAAGCCGGGCACCGGCTTGTCGCCGCCGGCATCGACGGTGCGGATCGTCACCGGCTTGTCGCCGGCCCATTCCAGCACCTTGCGGTAGGCGCGGTATTGCGTCTCCTCGTCCGGCAGCGTCTTGCCGAACAGGAATTCGGTTCGCATCAGCCCGACGCCGTCGCAGGTCGCGATGTCGATACCGTCGACATCGGACGGATCGGCGATGTTGACCTGCACCCGCACCGCCGTGCCGGCCTTCGTCACCGCCGGCTTCGCCAGATAGGTTTCCGCCTTGTCGCGACGCGCGGCGAAGGACAATGACGATCGGCGGAACGCCTCGATCTCGGCCTTCGACGGCGCCAGCACGATGCCGCCATGCTCCGCATCGAGCAGTGCTGCGCCGGCAAGATCAGCCGGCGAGGCACCCAGCCCCACAACCCCAAGCCCCACAACCATCGGCACGCCGCGCGAGCGCGCCAGCATGGCGACATGGCTGGCCGTGTTCCCGGCCTTCAGCGCAATGCCGCCGCCGGAGCTCCAGTCGGTTTCGAGAAAGCGCGTGGGGGCGATATCCTCGCCGTAGAAGATCGCGCCTGCCGGAACGGCAATGTCGCCGTCTTCGGTCAGCGCGCGCAGCACCTGGTCCCTGATATCGCGCATGTCGGCGCCGCGTGCGCGGAAATAGTCCTGGTCGGATGTCTCGTAGCCGGCGATCTCGGCGTCCAGCGCCTGCCGCCATGCCGCATCGGCCGGCTGGCCGGCAGCAATCGCTGCAAAGGCCGGGCCGGTCAGGGCATCGTCCTCCAGCATGGCGACCTGGAATTCGAGAATGTCGGCCGCGTCGCCTTCGCTCGTTGCGATCAGCGTGGCGAGCCGGCCTGTGGCAATGCCGATTGCTGTCTCGAGCGCGGCCTTCTCGTCGGCGGCGGTTACCTTGCTGGCGTACTGCGCTGCAACCCGGTCGAGATCGAACAGTGGTCCTTCGGCATAACCGGCTGAGGCTGAAATGCCTTGCAGCCTAAGCGGTTCGGGCATGGTCCGCGCCCTCGTCGAAATCGCGCTGCACCAGTTCGACCAGCGCGCCGACTGCCTCGCCTGCGCCGTCGCCCTTGGCCCTGATATGCAGCATCGTGCCTTTCGGCGCCTTGGCCGCCATCACCTTGACGATGCTTTTGGCGTCGAACCACGGTCCGTTCGCGGCCAGCGCCACTTCGACCTCGGCCGAAAACGTCTTGGCGAGCTTGGTGAACTTCACCGAAGGGCGCGCATGCAGACCCACCTCGTGGGTGATCAGGACGGTGGCTTCGGCGGATGCGGACATGCTGTCACAATTCCTGTTCATTCACGACGGCGACAATTCATGCGCCGTCGCCACCACTTCCCTGAGCGAGGCGCCGCCGGAAGCCTCGGTTGCCGCCATCACCGCGCCCTCGACGATCGGCGCGTTGCAGACGATGATCTTTTGCGCGCGTGGCCCACCGATCATCTCGACCGCCATCTCGCTGTTGGTCTCGGCGCCGCCGAGATCGACGAGAATGGCGACACCCGCTTCCGACCAGGCCTTGTCGATGGCGCTCATGATCGCTTCGACACTGGTGCCCAGCCCGCCATGACCGTTTCCGCCGCACCATGCAAGTGGCACTTCGTCGCCGACCATCTGGCGCACCATGTCCGCCGTGCCTTCGGCGACCAGCGGTGAATGCGATACGATGACGATGCCGACATTGCTCATGCGTGCCCCTCGATGCTTTCGGCGACAGCCCGCACCAGCAGCGCGACCGAGCGCCCACCGGCATCCATATGACCGATCGAGCGGTCGCCGAGGAACGAGGCGCGCCCGCGCAAGGCCTTCATCGGCACGGTGGCGTCGGCCGCCTTGTCGGCGGCGTCAGTGATTTCCGCTGCGGTTTTTCCCTGCAGCAGCGCCTCATGCACCGGCTGCAGCACGTCGAGCATGGTCTTCTGCCCGACCTGCGACTTGCCACGCGCCGCCACCGCTTCGATTGCCTTGCCGAAGGCAGCCGTCAGATTGGCGCGATCCGGTTCAGCCGAAATCTCCTTGCCGAGTGCCATGAACAGCGTGCCGAACAGCGGTCCGGACGCCCCACCGACGGTCATCACCAGCTTGGTGCCGATCGCCTTTAGCGCCTCGGGCAATGGCTTGGCAGCGAACGCGTCGGTTTCCGCACGCAGCGCCTCGAAACCACGCTTCATGTTGAGCCCATGGTCGCCGTCGCCAATCGCCTGGTCGAGCGCGGTCAGTTCGTCGGCATGCGCCGCGATCGTGTCCGCCGCGGCCACGACCAGCCTGGAAAAAGTCGATGCCGTCATGTCACCCATATTCCCCGTTCCTACTCTTTCGGCAGTGTAGGACGATTCTGTCTCCGGCGATTGAAGCATGATCTTCCCCGTCAGGCGGCTTCGTGCAACGCGGAAACCGCCGCGAAGACTTCGGCCACCGCACAGGCGCCAGGGTCGACAACGCCATAAAGCTGGTTGCCGACATAGGCCGACCGCCCGGCCTTTGCCTTGCGCATGGCGGCAGTGGCCTCGGCGCCCTGACGAGCCGCCACGGCAGCGCCTTCCAGGCCACCGGCGTCGAGCGCTTTCAGGGCAGGTTCCAGTGCGTCGATCATGGTGCGGTCGCCAAGCTTGGCGCCGCCGTAGAAGGTCATCCGCTCAAGCCCGGCAAGCAGCGCCTTCGGCAAAGCGGCGCCATCATCCAGGGCCTGCGCCGCCGCGGTGAAGAAAATCGACAGCAGCACCCCGCTGGAGCCGCCCATGGACGCGCTCAATATGTCGCCCAGCGTGGCAAGCGTTGCCGCAGGGTCGGCAAGCGGCAATGTGTCGAGCCGGTCGAGTATGCTGCGTGCGCCGGTCGCGACCGTCGAGCCGGTGTCGCCGTCTCCCGCCTTGGCATCCAGCGCGTTCAACGTCTCTTCGAGCGAGATCAGCTTTTCGCAGATCGCGACGACAAGGCGCCTTGTGCGGGCATCTTCGCTGGCTTTCCGTGCCTTACCTTGAAGGATCTGTTTCACGGCCGGCACGACCATCACCGGACGAACAGGCTTCGCCGGCATCCAGGCATGCGGGCCGACAGGCGCTCGCAAGGCTGCTTCGCGCACCGCATCGAGCCGGATCAGCGAGAGGGAGAAGCCGTTCATGTTGAGCGCGGTCATCAGCGGCCCCGGCCCGATCGTCAGCGTCACAGTCCTGGCCAGGGGCGAGGCAAGCACCGCGTTGGCGACAAGCGACATTTCCAGCGGCGGCACGGAACCCAGATTGTTGATCAGTAGGGCGTAGTCGCTGGCCGGGTCGAGCCGTGCGGCGAGGCGTTCCAGCATGATCGCGACCAGCCTGTCGGCGCTTTGCACGGCGATCCGCTCGACGCCCGGCTCGCCATGAATGCCGAGGCCGAGTTCACCATCATTGTCGCCAAATCGCTCTTCATGCGGCAGACCGGGGATTGAGCAGGACGACAGCGAGAGGCCCAGCGAAACGATATCTGCCGCCGCAGCTCGTGCGGCCGCGGCAATGGTTGCCAAATCGTGGCTGGTTTCCGACAGATGGCCCGCGATCTTGTGCACGAACAAGGTTCCAGCAACGCCGCGCGGCTGGGCAATGTCCGGCAGGGCGATGTCGTCGGCGACAATCACCATCTCGACCCGAAGGCCGTCGGCGCGCGCCTTTTCCGCTGCCAATCCGAAGTTGAGGCGATCTCCCGTATAGTTCTTGACGATCAGCAGGCAACCCGCAGGCCCGGTGACCGCGCGAATGGCCGCCAACACTGCTTCCACACTCGGCGAGGCAAAGATCTCGCCGGAAACCGCCGCCGTCAGCATGCCCTTGCCGACAAAGCCGGCATGCGACGGTTCGTGCCCGGCCCCGCCACCGGAGACGACGCTGACTTTAGTCTTGTCCCAGTCGGCACGCAGCACGACCTTGATCTCCGGATAGCCGTCCAGACGTACAAGATCGCCGGCGCCGATCGTGCCGAGAAAGCCGTCCAGCGCCTCGGTGACGATCGATTCCCTGCGGTTGAAAAAATGCTTCATTGAATTCGTCCAGTCCAGTGCCTGCGATCGTCAACCAGAATCCGCAAACCGTTCACATCAGCCGTCGTCCATCCGCGCCGAAATACAGCGGCGAGCGGTAGCGGATCGTCAGCTTGTCGCCCTTTTCCAGTGCCGTGTCGGGGTCGGTCAGCGTCACCAGTTTCCTGGTTCCCACCGTGACATGAAGGTGGTTCTGGTCGCCCAGATGCTCGACCCAGTCGACAACGCCGTCGGCATGGCCGTTCGACGCCTTGTCGATCGACAGATGTTCGGTGCGTGCGCCGATGGTTTTCGTTCCCGCCGGCATGTCGCCGTCGGGCAGCAAGCCGGTCGGCAACAGATTGATCGCCGGCTGGCCGAGCCTGGCGGCGACGTGAAGGTTTGCCGGCTCCGAATAGATCGTTCGCGGCGTGCCGATCTGCACCAGCACCCCGTCGGCAAGGATGCCGATCCGGTCGGCCATGGTCATCGCCTCGATCTGGTCGTGCGTGACATAGAGCATGGTGGCGCCGAGCTCCGTCTGGATGCGCTTCAGCTCAAGCCTGAGATCGGCGCGCAGCTTGGCATCGAGCGACGACAGCGGCTCGTCCATCAGGTAGATCGCGGGCTTGCGCACCAGCGCGCGGCCGATGGCGACGCGCTGCATCTCACCGCCGGAAAGTTTGGTCGAGCGGTTGGAGAGCTTGTGATGGATGCGCACCATCCTGGCCACCTCCTCGACGCGGCGGCGCACCGCGTCCTCGCTCAGCCGCCGCGCCGGCGAGCGCAGCGGAAAGGCAAGGTTGTCGAACACCGACAGATGCGGATAGAGCGAATATTGCTGGAAGACGAAGGCAGTGTCGCGCTCGGCCGGCGACAGCGTCGTGGCATCGTGGCCGCCTATATGGATCGTGCCACTGTCCGGCCGTTCCAGTCCGGCGATCAGCCGCAGCGTCGACGTCTTGCCGGCCCCGGTCGGCCCGAGCAGCACGACGAATTCGCCGTCGGCGATATGCAGGTCGAGATTATCCACGGCGACCTGCTCGCCGAAGCTTTTGCTCACGTTCTTGATGTGTACGTCAGCCATGCCGCGCTCTCCCCTGGGAGGCTGAGTCATGGATCGCCGTTCGCACCGCGCGGCCGGACCCCTTGTCAAACAGCGACAGCCGCGTGCTGTTCAGCGAAAGACCGACATGGTCGCCTGCCGCGAGCCGGATTTCGGCCGGGACTCGCGCCTTGATGATGCCGTCGGATGTCTCCACCGCGACGATCTGCGTGGTGCCGAGATATTCGGTGCCGTAGATGGCGCCGCGCAGCTTTGAGGCGTCGTCGAAGCGGATGTGTTCCGGCCTGATGCCAAGCGCCATGTCGGCCGGCGCGATGTCCTCGCGCACCTCCGGCACCGCCACCTTGGCGCCTTGCACCACGATCTCCCTGGCGCCCTTCGCCAACCCGCCGCCGAATCCCAAAAAGTTCATCGGCGGTGAGCCGATGAAATCGGCGACGAACATGGTCGCCGGCCGGTCATAGATCTCACGCGGCGTGCCGAACTGTTCGATGACGCCGTGGTTCATCACCGCGATCTTGTCGGCCATCGACATCGCTTCCATCTGGTCGTGCGTAACATAGACCGTGGTGGCGTGGATGCGGTTGTGCAACTCGCGCAGCTCGTGGACCATCAAGTCGCGGAATTCGGTGTCGAGCGTGCCGAGTGGCTCGTCCATCAGGAAGCACTTTGGCCGTCGCACGATGGCGCGGCCGAGCGCCACGCGCTGGCGGTCGCCGCCGGCCAGGCCGGAGACGGATTTGTTGAGCAGGTGATCGATGCGCAACAGTTTCGCCGTCTCTTCCACTCTGGCGCGGATTTCAGCACTGGGCATGCCTTGCGCCAGCAGCGGGAAGCCGATGTTCTTGCGCACATTCATATGCGGATAGAGCGCGAACAGCTGGAAGACGAAGGCGATGTCGCGCTCGCGGGCGCGGCGCATGGTGACGTCTTCTCCGCCGAGCAGGATCTCGCCGCTTGTCGGCAGCTCGAGCCCGGCGATCATGCGCAAGGTCGTCGTCTTGCCGCAGCCCGACGGCCCGAGCATGACGAAGAACTCGCCATCTTCGACGACGAAGCTGGAATTCTGCACGGCGACGAAATCGCCGAAGGCCTTTCTCAGGTTCTGGACGCGGATTTCGGCCATCGTCTACTCCGGAAACTTCGAGACGATGATAAACATCACCGTGCCGGCGAGCATGGTGACGAAGGAATAGGTGTAGAGCGAAAGCGCGAAGGGTTGGAACAGCATCAGGAAGCCGATGGCGATAATTGCGGTGGCGATGTTTTCCATCAGCCCCCGCCGCGCCCTCGCCGGCCAGCGCGATCTGCGTTTTGCAGGTTGGGTCAGGCTCATTTGCGCACCGCGCCGAAGGTGATGCCGCGCAGCAATTGCTTACGCAGCAGGATGGTGAAAACCAGGATCGGCACCAGGAAGATCGTCGTGCCCGCCGCCACCGCCGGCCAGTCCTGGCCGCCTTCGCCGATGATGGTCGGGATGAAGGGCGGCGCGGTCTGCGCCGTACCCGAGGTCAAAAGTGCTGCGAAGGCATATTCATTCCAGGCGAAGATCAGGCAGAAGATGGCGGTCGCGGCAATGCCGGTGGTTGCCTGCGGCAAAACCGTGCGCCAGAAGGCCTGCAGCCGCGTATAGCCGTCGATCATCGCCGCTTCCTCATATTCGCGCGGGATCTCGTCGATGAAGCCTTTCAGCAGCCACACCGCCAGCGATACGTTGACCGCCGTGTAGAGCAGGATCATGCCGAGTGCGGTGTCCGACAGGCCAAGCTCGCGATACATCAGGTAGATGGGGATAGCGACCGCGATCGGCGGCATGAAGCGCGTCGACAGGATGAAGAACAGAAGGTCGTCGGCCAGCGGCACCTTGAAGCGCGAGAAGCCATAGGCCGACAGCGTGCCGAGAAAGACGGCGCAGAAGGTCGAGCCGAAGGCGATGATCAGCGAATTGACGAAGCGCGGCAGGAAGTTCGA
Organism: Mesorhizobium sp. AR10; assembly: GCF_024746795.1. Classification (NCBI taxonomy): domain Bacteria; kingdom Pseudomonadati; phylum Pseudomonadota; class Alphaproteobacteria; order Hyphomicrobiales; family Phyllobacteriaceae; genus Mesorhizobium; species Mesorhizobium sp. AR10. The sequence goes on along the minus strand of NZ_CP080524.1, from coordinate 516,032 downwards.
CGGGCCGGCGATCACCATGTTGCGTTTGCGGACCGTCTCGTCGCAGAAGCCGGTCGCCGGTCCAAGCGAGTTGATGTATTCCGGCGTCTGCCTCGTGCGGGTCGTGAACAGGTTGCAGTAGCCCTCGATGCTTGGCTGGAACAGGATCTTCGGCGGATAGGCGATCGAATCCGGGGGCGTCTTGAAGCTGGTGGCAAGGATCCACAGCAGCGGCACGATCGAGATCAGCGCATAGGCGACGATGATCGTGCCGGCGATAAGCTTCGCGTTTGCCGAAGGGGCGACGACGGAATGGGCTGATGTCAAGCTCATCTCTGCTTCACCTTGTTGAGCGCCTTGACGTAGATGTTGGCAAGGCCGAACACCGCGACGAACAGGATGATGGCGAAGGCCGAGGAGTAGCCCGTCCGCCAGCTCTCGAAGGCCTGCCGCTTCAGCGTGATCGAGGCGACTTCGGTGGTCGAGCCCGGACCGCCGCCGGTGAGCAGATTGACCATGTCGAACATCTTGAAGTTCTCGATGCCGCGAAACAGCACCGCCAGCATGATGAAGGGCAGCGCCATCGGCAGCGTGATCGACCAGAATTGCCGCCAGTTGGAGGCGCGGTCGACCTCGGCCGCCTCATAGATGTATTCGGGGATCGAACGCAGGCCGGCGAGACAGATCAGCATCACGTAGGGCGTCCACATCCAGGTATCGACAATGATGATCGACCACGGCGCCAGCGAGACATTGGACAGCATCTGGATGTTCGTCGGCGGAATGCCTGAGACGAAGGAGATGGCGTAGGCGAACAGGCCGATTTGCGGCTCGTAGAGGAAGCGCCAGAAATTGCCGACCACCGCCGGCGACAGCATCATCGGCACCAGGATGATCGTCGTCCAGAAGGCGTGGCCGCGGAATTTGCGGTCGATCAGCCAGGCCAGCGTGAAGCCGATCAGCGTCTGCAGCAGGATGGTCCAGAACACGAAATGCGCCGTCGTCTGCATGGCGATCCAGACGTCCTGGTCGCCGAGGATGCGCTTGTAGTTGGCAAGGCCGACATTCTTCACCACCTCATTGGGGCGATTGGCCCGATAGTTGGTGAAGGAAAGATAGATCGCCCAGAACAGCGGGAAGATGTTGACGGCCAGAAGCAGAAGGATCGTCGGCGAGATGAACAGCCAGGCGAGGCCCTTGTCGCTGATGCCTCGGACTTTGCGCGCCAACGGCTCGGGCGTGGCCCGGGCAACGCTGTCCGCAGTCCGATTGAGCATGGTGAGTCCTGCTTCGGTCACTTTAAGTCTCGACAGTGGAATTTATCTGAACTGCGTCCCGTGCCAAGGGCGGCACGGGACGCTCGGTCGTGGGCTCGGGAGGGGCCGTCTTACACCCGGTTACATCTTGCCATCGTCCTGGAACACCTCGGTCCAGTCCTTGACCAGGCCGTCAAGCGCATCCTTGGCCGAACCCTGGCCGGCGACGACATAGTCGTGGAAGCGCTTCTGCGACGCCTGCAGCAGCGGCGCATAGCTGGGCTCGGCCCAGAAGTCCTTCACGATGGCCATCGAGTCGAGGAAGGTCTGCGCATAAGGCTGGCTGGCCGGGAAGCCCGGGTCCTTGACAACCGCGTTGAGGCAGGAAAAGCCACCGAGCGACCACCACTTGGCCTGCACGTCCTTGTTGGCGAACCATTTGATGTATTTGAGCGCCGCTTCCTGCTTGTCGGAATAGGAGACCACCGAGATACCCTGGCCGCCGAGCTGCGCGAACTGGTCGCCGTCGGGACCCTTGGGATTGGCGAAGTAACCGATCTTGTCGCCGCCGACATTCTCGTCCTTCTGCAGGCCCGGCCACGTGAACGCGAAGTTCATGTGCATCGCCACCTGCCCGGATTTGAAGGCATCGACGCCTTCGCCCATGTAGCTGTTCGAAGCGCCGGGAGGGGTGCAGCAGTCATAAAGCGCCTTGTAGAACTCCAGCCCCTTCACCGATTTCTCGGAGTTGACGAAGCCTTCCATCTCGTAGGGCTTGTCCGGGTTCTCATATTTGAAGCCGAAGCTGTAGAGCACATCCATCGCGCCCATGGTGATGCCTTCTGAACCGCGCTCGGTATAGATCGAGGCGCCGTAGACCGTCTTGCCGTCGATCTCACGCTTTTGGAAGAACTCGGCGATCTGCTTCAACTGGTCGAAGGTCGTCGGAGCGGCGAGATCCCAGCCATACTTCTCCTTGAATTCCTTCTGCAGTTCCGGCTTGGAGAACCAGTCCTTGCGGTAGGTCCAGCCGACAACGTCGCCCATGGCCGGCAGCGCCCAATAGTTCGGCGAATTCTTTGGCCATTCCGAATAGCCGACGACCGTCGCCGGCACGAAGTCGTCCATGCTGATCTTCTCCTTGTCGAAGAAGTCGTTCAGCTTGACGTAGTGGCCGTTCTCGGCCGAGCCGCCGATCCACTGGCTGTCGCCGATGATCAGGTCGCACAGCCTGCCCTTGGAATTCAGTTCGTTGAGGAAGCGATTGGCATAGTCGGTCCACGGCACGAACTCGAATTTCATGCCGATGCCGCTCTCCTTGGTAAAGTCCTTGGACAGTTCCACAAGCGCGTTGGCCGGATCCCAGGCGGCCCAGCAAAGCGTCAGATCTTCAGCCTGCGCGACGTTTGAGACGGCTGTCGACGCAAGCAAGGCCGAGGTCAGTCCCAACGCCAGTTTCAATGTCGATTTCATGCCTTCCTCCCATTTGCGAAACGCGTCCGGATGACGGTTTCAAGAAACCCGCAACCCCCTCCTCTGGGGCCCAAACATGGCGACGTTCCAGCGCCGCAGATGTTTAGTAATTTGTTTAGTGATGCAATTTTTACTAAACAACGCAAGCGAATTCGTTGCTGCGCCGCAACATGGCGCGCGCGGGTCGCAAGTTGGCAGAGAAAGTTCGACGAGAATCTTGGTTGTTAGAGCACCCGAGGTGCCGGCAGCCTGCTCATGTGACCGTTTTCGTACTGACCGTCACCGGCCGGATGGGCGGCGCAGGCGGCAGCAGGGCGCGAATGTCGGCGAAAGGGAACATCGGCTCGAAGCGGAAGGCTTCGGCGAGCGCGCCCGCCGCGCCATTGCACTGGCCGGCGCGAAAGGTGTTCTGCGTGCGCGCCGCGTCGACGAAGCGCTCGGGATCCTGCGATTGATGCGCCCGTATCGCCTTCACCTTGATGTCGGCATGGCCGGAAATGTCGACATAGTGCGTTGGTGAAAAACCGGTGCCGCCAAGCGTGTCGGCATGCAGCACCGGTACGGTGAAAGACGCGGCGATGCGCACGCCGTCCGACAGCGCGCGGTGGTCGCCGTGATAGTCGTTCGGCGCATGGGTGATGACGAGATCGGGCTTCACCTCGCCGATCAGCGCCTTCACGGCCTCTACGAGGGCGGCGTCCACGACCAGCCCGCCGTCCGGGAAGTCGAGGAAGTGCGGCATCACGCCAAGCAGGCCGGCCGCTGCCGTCGCCTCCTCGCGGCGCGCACGGGCGAGCAATGCGGGATCGCCCTTGCCGCCTTTGGCACCATCGGTGGCTATGGCAAAAGTCAGTTCTGCGCCTTGCGCGGCATAGGCGGCCATCGTACCGAACATGAAAATCTCGATGTCGTCGGGATGCGCACCGAGCGCCAGTACCTTCACTCTGCTCTCTCCCCGGAAATGGAAAAACGTGACGAACGGTATCCTGCTCGCTCTCATCGCCTATGCAAGCTATTCGTGCAACGACGCCGTTGTCAAAAGCCTGGGCGGGCAGTTTACGGTGTTCGAGATCGGTTTCTTCTCGACGCTGTTTTCCGGCTTTTTCCTGCTCTTCACCAGGCCGGACGGCGAACGCTGGCGCGATTTCTGGCGCACCAAGCGGCCCTGGGCGGTGCAGGCCCGCGCCTGGACCGGCATCGCATCGGCGTGCTCAGCGTCTACGCCTTCACCACCATCCCGCTGGCCGAGGTCTATGCGCTGATCTTCCTGGCGCCGCTGTGCGTCACCATTCTCTCCACCGTCATCCTCAAGGAGAAGGTCGGCCCGTGGCGATGGCTGGCGGTGGTCGCCGGTTTTGCCGGCGTCATGCTGGTGGTGCGGCCGGGCTTTCGCGAGTTGCATCTCGGCCACCTTGCTGCGTTTGGCGTCGCCTTTCTCGCCGCCGCCAGCGTCATCCTGATGCGCTCGCTGGCTCAGCAGGAAAAGCGCACGACGATGCTTGGCGTGCTGATCGGCTACGGCCTGGTCTTCAACGGCATCGGCGCCGCCGCCACCTCGTTCACGCTGCCGGACGCCAGACAGCTGGTATGGTTTGTCATATCGGGTGCGTTCACCTCTTGCGGGCAGCTGCTGCAGCTGCTGGCCGTCAAATACGCGCCCGCCAACCGGGTCGCGCCGACGCATTATTCGCAGATCGTCTGGGCGGTGATTCTCGGCGCGCTGTTCTTCCGGGAATACCCCGATGCCCTGTCGCTGGTCGGCCTGGCCATCGTCGGCGGCTCCGGCCTGCTGACCATGGTGCGCGAGGAGGTGAGGCTCGGCACGGTGCGCTGGAATCCGTTTTCGCGGACCCGGCTTTGAGCCGGCCAATTCGATTGGTTGCGCGGCAACCGCTGCCGCTGATATGCGGACACTGCGGATGTGCCGCGATGGGATGAATACGTCCGTGGGACGATGACCAGAAAACCCTTGCCGGAGCTTCCGGTTTCCGCCGTGCTGCCGGCGCTCAGCGAAGCGCTCGGCCGTGGCAACAGCGTCGTGCTGGTAGCGCCGCCCGGCGCCGGCAAGACGACGCTGGTACCGCTGGCGCTGCTCGACGCAGCATGGCTCGGCACGGGTAGGATCATTCTGCTCGAGCCGCGCCGGCTCGCTGCCCGCGCGGCCGCCCGCCGCATGGCCGAACTCATCGGCGAGGAGCCCGGCGACACCGTCGGCTATGCCATGCGCATGGAAAACCGCACCTCGGCACGGACGAAAATCCTCGTCGTCACCGAGGGCGTGCTGGCGCGCATGATCCTCGACGATCCGGAACTGCCTGGCGTTTCGGCGGTGTTCTTCGACGAGTTCCACGAGCGCTCGCTCGACGGCGATTTCGGCCTGGCGCTGGCGCTCGATGTGCAGGGTGCGCTCAGGCCCGATCTGCGCCTGCTGGTGATGTCGGCGACGCTCGACGGAGCACGCGTCGCACGGTTGCTTTCCGCAGCACCCGTGATCGAGAGCCAGGGCCGCGCCTTCCCCGTCGACATCCGCTACGACGAACGGCCGGCTGGTGTTCCCATCGAGGACGCCATGGCCAAGGCGATCCGTGCCGCACTGGCCGAGGAAAGCGGCAGCGTGCTCGCCTTCCTGCCAGGCCAGCGCGAGATCGAGCGCACCGCCGAACGCTTGCTGGGCCGCATCGGTGCCGACACCGACATCGTGCAGCTCTACGGCATGCTCGACGGCAAGGCGCAGGATGCCGCGATCAAGCCGCCGCCGTCCGGGCGCCGCAAGGTGGTGCTGGCGACGTCGATCGCCGAGACCTCCATCACCATCGATGGCGTTCGCGTCGTCATCGATTCCGGCCTGTCGCGGCTGCCGCGTTATGAGCCGGCCAGCGGCCTGACGCGGCTGGAGACGGTGCGCGTTAGCAGAGCCTCCGCCGACCAGCGCGCCGGCCGCGCCGGGCGCACCCAGCCGGGCGTCGCGGTGCGGCTATGGCGGGCCGAGCAGACGGCGGCACTTCCCGCTTTCACCCCGCCAGAAATCCTCGAGGCCGACCTTTCCGGGCTGGTGCTCGATTGCGCCGCCTTTGGCGTCGCCGATCCGGCCAGCCTTGCCTTCCTCGATCCACCGCCGGCGCCGGCGCTCAATGAGGCAGTCGCCCTGCTTCGCGCGCTCGACGCCATCGACGGAGCAGGGCGTCTGACCGAGCAAGGTGCCGCGATGCGCAAGCTGGCCCTGCCGGTGCGGCTCGCCCATATGGTGGCCGAGGCGGCGAAGGCCGGCCATGCCCTTGAGGCGGCCATGCTCGCCGTTCTGCTCACCGAACGCGGTCTTGGCGGCGACGGCGCCGATCTTGAACGGCGGCTGATGCGGTTTCGATCAGAAAGATCGCCGCGCGCCACCGCTGCGCGTCAGCTCGCTGAACGGTTGGCGAAGCAGGCTGGCGGCGGGAAAAGCAATGACCCTGCATCCGCCGGCTCCCTTCTCATCCTTGCCTGGCCCGACCGCGTCGCCAGGGCGCGCGGTGAGCGTGGCCGTTTAGTGCTGGCCAATGGCTCCGGTGCCATGCTCGACGCCGCCGATCCGCTGGCCGGCGAGCCCTGGCTCGTTGTCGCCGACCTGCGGGGCAAGGCGCAGAACGCCCGCATCACTGCGGCTGCAGTGATCGATGAAGCCGACATTCGCGCTGCGCTCGCGGAAAAGATCGAGGTTCGCCGCGAAGCGAGCTTCGACCGCGACAGGCGTGCGGTGCGCGTGCGCGAAACCGTTCGCCTTGGCGCTATTGCGATGTCCGAACGCATGCTGCCGGCGCCGGCCGGTGCCGATGCGGATCGCGCCATCCTCGACGCCTTGCGCGAACACGGGCTGTCGCTGCTCGAGTGGGGCAAGGACGCGGAGACGCTGCGGCAACGGCTCGGCTGGCTGCATCGCGGCCTCGGCGCGCCCTGGCCCGATGTTTCCGACGCAGCGCTCATCGAACGCCTCGACGACTGGCTGCTGCCGTTCCTCTCCGGCAAGGCATCCTTTTCCGCGATTGATCCCGGCACGCTTTCGGCGGGACTCATGGCACTGGTGCCGCACGACTTGCAGCGCAGGATCGAGGCGCTGGCACCGACCCATTTCGACGCCCCGTCGGGCAGCCATGTGCCGATCCGCTATGACGGCGAATGGCCGGTGCTGGCGGTTCGTGTGCAGGAGCTGTTCGGTCTAGACCGGCACCCCGCGATCGCCAACGGTACCGTGCCGCTGACGCTCGAGCTGCTCTCGCCGGCGCATCGTCCGATCCAGACGACGCGTGACCTGCCCGGCTTCTGGCGCGGCTCATGGGCCGATGTGCGCGCCGACATGCGCGGCCGCTACCCCAGGCATGTCTGGCCGGAAAACCCGCTGCTCGCCACCGCCACCGCTCGCGCCAAACCGCGGGGTACCTAGCCTTTGTCGTTTCCCGGCTATAATCCTTGGCCATGATCAAGATCTTGCACACGCCCGACTTCCGGCAAAGCCAGCGGCTGCGCCTCAACACGCTGATCAGGCTGCGCTGGCTGGCCATCGTCGGCCAGAGTCTGGCGGTTCTCGTCGTTGCCTACGGGCTGAAATTCCCGCTGCCGGTCAGCATGTGCTTCGGACTGATCGCCTGCTCGGCCTGGATGAACCTTTTGCTGACTTTCCGCTATCCGGCGGCGCACCGGCTGACCCCGCTTCCGGCGTTCGGCATCCTGACCTTCGACAGCCTGCAGCTTGCCGGCCTGCTCTACATGACCGGCGGCCTCACCAATCCGTTTTCGGTGCTGATGACGGTGCCCGTGGTTATCTCGGCGGCGTCGCTGCCGCTGCGACTGACCGCCATCCTCGGCGCGCTGGTGATGGTGGCGGCGACCTTGCTGGTCTTCTTCCATCAGCCGCTGCCGTGGTACGAGAGCGCGCCGCTGGAGATGCCGTTCATCTATCTCGCTGGCATCTGGATGGCGGTGTTCTCCTCGATCGCCTTCACCGCGATCTATGCCTTTCGCGTTGCCGAGGAAGCGCGCCTGCTGGCCAACGCGCTCGCCGCGACCGAACTGGTGCTGCAGCGCGAGCAGCATCTGTCGGCGCTCGACGGCCTCGCCGCCGCCGCCGCGCATGAGCTGGGCACGCCGCTTGCCACCATCACGCTTGTCGCCAAGGAGATGGAGAAAGCGCTTGGCAACGACCCGAAATACCGCGAGGACGTGACGCTGTTGCGCTCGCAGAGCGAGCGCTGCCGCGAAATCCTCAAGCGCCTCACCAGCCTGTCTTCAGAGGGCGAGGCGCATCTCTCCCGCCTGCCGCTGACCTCGCTGGTCGAGGAGGTGACGGCCCCGCATCGCGATTTCGGCATCTCGATCCGGCTTCGGCCGGGCGAGCGCATCGGTTCCGAACCGGTGGGGCGACGCAATCCCGGCGTCATCTACGGCCTCGGCAATCTGGTCGAGAACGCCATCGACTTTGCCCGCAAGACCGTCACCGTGGGCTGGGACTGGGACGAGGCCGCCGTCACCTTCTCGATCATCGACGACGGGCCGGGCTTCCCTCCGGAAATCATCGACCGTATCGGCGAGCCCTATATGTCGACGCGCCAGGGCACCGAAGCCGGAGGCGGGCTGGGTCTCGGGCTTTTCATCGCCAAGACCTTGCTCGAACGCTCGGGTGCTACGCTTGATTTCCGCAATTCGAGCGGGCTGGGCGAGGGCGCCGTCGTGCAGATATCGTGGCCGCGCAGCGTCTTCCTCAATCCCGAATCGGCTGCGGCCAGCATGTTTGATACTGCGTAAATTGGACAATGGCGCTCCGGAACGATATCTGCGTAAAATTAAGGCAGCAGGAATTCTAGACACGATGACAATTGACGAGACAATTGGCGCAATGGTTGAGGGCGAGGACACCTCGCTGCTGATCGTCGACGACGACAAACCGTTCCTCACGCGGCTTGCCCGTGCCATGGAAACCAGGGGTTTCGTGGTCGAGACGGCCGAGAGCGTCGAGGAGGCGGTTGCCAAGGCGCGCGCCAATCCGCCGGCCTACGCGGTGGTCGACATGCGGCTCGGTGACGGCAACGGCCTCGATGTCGTCGCTGCCATCCGCGAGAAGCGCGAGGACGCCCGCGCCATCATCCTCACCGGCTACGGCAACATCGCCACAGCGGTGACGGCGGTGAAGCTCGGCGCAGTCGACTATCTGTCGAAGCCGGCCGATGCCGACGATATTTTTGCCGCACTGACCCGCACGGCGGGCGAACGCGCCGCACCGCCCGAAAATCCGATGTCGGCTGATCGCGTGCGCTGGGAACACATCCAGCGTGTCTACGAAATGTGCGACCGCAACGTCTCGGAAACCGCGCGCCGGCTCAACATGCATCGCCGCACGCTGCAGCGGATTCTCGCCAAGCGCGCCCCGCGCTGACGCCTGCCTCCCGACTGGCGCTTGCCTCGCTGCCGGGGCTTGCGCATCATCCTGTCAGGTGATTCCGACGGGCGGCGCGACGGAGACGATATGCAGGACCAGAAGCGGCGGCCGGTCTCCATCCTTCGCGAATTCCTCGATGGCGAGGCGGCCGGCGGCATCATCCTGATGGTCGCCGCAGCCCTTGCCCTGATCGTCGCCAATTCGCCGCTGGCCGAAACCTATTTTTCTATCCTGCACGCCTATCTGGGGCCGCTCAGCGTCTCGCACTGGATCAATGACGGCCTGATGGCGGTGTTCTTCCTGCTGGTCGGCCTGGAGATCAAGCGCGAGATGCTGGACGGCCAGCTCTCCACCTGGCCGCGGCGCGTCCTGCCCGGCGTTGCCGCTGCCGGCGGCATGGTGGTCCCGGCACTGATTTACGTCGCCATAAACCGCAACAATTCAGCGGCACTCTCCGGCTGGGCGATCCCGACCGCCACCGACATCGCCTTTGCGCTCGGCGTGCTTTCGCTGCTCGGCAGCCGCGTGCCGGCATCGCTGAAGATCTTCCTGACCGCGCTCGCCATCATCGACGATCTCGGCGCCGTCATCATCATCGCCATCTTCTACACCAGCGACCTGTCATCAGCCTATCTCGGCGCGGCTTTCGCGGTCATCGCCGTGCTCGTCGTGCTCAACCGCATGCGGGTGATGACGCTGGTGCCCTACATCGTGCTTGGCGTCGTTCTCTGGGTGCTCGTGTTGAAATCGGGCGTCCATGCCACGCTCGCCGGCGTGGCGCTGGCCCTGACCATCCCGCTCGAACGCTCCGCCGGCATCAGCCACGACTTGGAGCATTCGCCGCTGCATCGGCTCGAGCATGGCCTGCACAAAATCGTCCCCTTCGTGGTCATCCCGGTCTTCGGCTTTGCCAATGCCGGCGTGTCGCTCGCCGGCCTGAGTGCGGCGGCTTTGATCGAGCCGTTGACGCTCGGCGTCGCCGCCGGCCTCGTCGCCGGCAAGCTGGTCGGTGTGTTCGGCTCCTCGGCTCTGGCCATCCGGCTCGGCTTCGCCGACCTGCCGGTCAATACCGGCTGGCTGCACATGGTCGGCATTTCGCTTTTGTGCGGCATCGGCTTCACCATGAGCCTGTTCATAGGCCTGCTCGCCTTCGCCGATGACGTGGCGCTGCAGGACGCGGTCAAGGTCGGCATCCTCGCCGGTTCCTTCCTCGCCGCCATCCTCGGTGCCGCCGTGCTGCTCATGGCGCCGGCAGTGGATGGGGTGGAAGAGAGCGAGTAGAGGCTGCCGGCGTCATTGAAAGCCGCGGTTCTGTCGACGTTTGGCGCCGCCCCTCATCTGCCTGCCGGCATCTTCTCCCCATATAGTGGACGGGGAGAAGGACGCTCCCGCGAAGATTTCGCCAATTTTCAACGTTGCGGAAAGAGCGCCGAGCTTGCGGCCAGCCCCCTTCTCCCCGTTTACGGGGAGAAGATGCCGGCAGGCAGATGAGGGGCGGCGCGAAGGCCAAAGGTTACGCGGATTCGATAATCGCGAATATGACGGCCCGAAACCTACTCGCTCTCACCTTCCAGCGCCGGCACCGAGACGCCGGCGAGTTCCGCCGCCAACAGCCGCGAAGCACCGGCGCGCGCGATCCTCAGCATCAGCGCCTTGCGCGTTGCCGCCGCCATGCGGTGCTCGGGCGCATCGCGCATGATTTCGGCGCCGTAGCCGTCGGAAAGGATAAAACCGCATTCCTGCGGAAAGATCTCCGCGGGCACGCCGGGATGGGTGGCGAAGAAGAAGCGGTCGGAGTGCAGCCGGTAGTCGGGCCATTTGCGGTCGACCCTGAAATCCTCGATCGAGGATTTGATCTCGATGATCCAGATATCGCCCTGGCGGGAGAGCGCGACGAGGTCGGCACGGCGGCCGGTCGCCAGTGACAGTTCAGGCAGTACATGCGCCCCCATTTCCCTCAGCAGCCGCTGCACGCCCCGCCGCACCAGCATTGCGCGCTCCGACTGGCGGCCGTCGATGAGGGGGTTGAGGGGAATCGGGGAAATGATCGGCATGGCTGCACCATGCCAGATTTTGTTCACGGTTTGAACCCATCATGTGCGCTCCTTCGGAGAAGCGCCACTGACGCCGATAATCGCCAGTGATTTCATGGTGTTCTGTATTGACCATCCAAACCTTCGGCACGTCGCTACCCTGCCATCCGGCAGCGGGTCAGCGGCGCAAGGGGTTTCAGATGGCGGAAGACTATTCGGTAAAGGTGTCGACATTCGATTGCGAAATTTTGCGAAGCGCGTTCCGCAAAGCGGTGATCGAGGAGCAAATTCCAACAGACCGGTGGCGCGAATTTGCCATGCTGATGGTGCGCGAATTCATCGGGCAAGTGGCAGTGGAGCCTGACTTGCTGGACCGGATTGTACGGAAATAACCATATCTCCGGAGCCAGTGATCTTGTGAAACTACAGTCCCAGAGCTGGTCGCAGCCAGAGAAGAAAAGCTATCGCACCGAACCCAGTGAGGCCATAGCGGGAGTCGTTGCCCAGTTAACCAATCGGCTATTTTCCGCCATAAGTTCGCGGGTTACGACGGTGCTCGGCGCAATGCTGATAGACGCCCTTCATGCCCCCGCCGAAGCCACCTTGTCGCCAGCCAAAGCACCCCCCGCCATATCATCCAAAATCGGGCAGTCCGGCCGGTCGTCGCCGTGGCAGGCGTGGACCAGCTTCTGCAGGGTCGCCCGCATCGACTGCAATTCGCGCACCTTCTCCTCGATCGCGCTGACATGGGCGGCGGCGATCTCGCGCACGTCATGGCTGGCGCGGCTGCGATCCTGGTAGAGCGCCATCAACTGGCGGCAATCCTCGATTGAAAAGCCGAGATTGCGCGCGCGGCGCAGGAAAGCCAGCCGGTGGATGTCGTCGCCTGAATAGTCGCGGTAGCCGTTGCTGGCGCGCGCAGGCGCGATCAGGCCGATCTCCTCATAGTAGCGGATGGTCTTGGCCGGCAGGCCGGAACGCTCTGCGGCATTACCGACATTCATGGCGTCTTCCTCGGTCTCGGGCGGTTCGGCAGGACAGCCCCATTGAATTTGCTCGACAATCCCGAAAGGCCTGTTGCCGAAATGCCATAGTTGCGTGCTTACCAGCAGGTAAGGTCTCGCATATAGGCATCGCGCGCTTGGCAAGCAAAGCAAATGCCAGCATGAATGGTTAAGGAAAAAGCGGCCGAGTCGTGCCGCGATCGTTTAGGCGGGGCGTCGGACTTATTCATGCGCATGAAGTCGTTTGCAATTGTCGCTGCTCTTGCGTTGTCGACCGCGATCACCGGTTGCAGCACCATCGGCTCGCGGCTGTTCTCCAACGATTATGGCGCGATTAACGACGCTGGCTATCAATTGCCGCGCATCCCGATTGAAAAGGTCCCGAGGCAGTATCACCGGCAGGAGGTGAACTACGACACCAGGGAAAAGCCGGGCACCATCATCGTCGACACGCAAAACAAGTTTCTGTACTTCGTCGAGGGCGACGGCCGGGCGATACGCTACGGCATCGGCGTCGGCCGCGAAGGCTTTGAATGGCACGGCACCGCCCGTATCGCGCTGAAGCGCGAATGGCCGACCTGGACGCCGCCGAGGCAGATGATCCAGCGCCAGCCGGAACTCGCCAAGTTTGCCAGCGGCATGGAGCCGGGGTTGAAAAACCCGCTCGGCGCGCGCGCCATGTATCTGTTCAACAAGGGCGGCGATTCAGGCTACCGCCTGCATGGCAGCCCGGAGTGGAACTCAATCGGCAAGGCGATGTCGTCGGGCTGCATCCGGCTGATGAACCAGGACATCATCGACCTCTATGACCGCACCGAAGTCGGCGCCAAGGTCATCGTTTTGTAGTTTCGTGCGCGGACCGTCTAGGCAACACAGACGTCCCAAAACAGAAAACCGGGCACTTTGGCCCGGTTTTTTGTTTTTGTCCGAAGGTGAATGGCGTTTTTGGAGCCGGTCTCTACGAGACCTGTTCGACCTGCTGCACTTCCGGCACAAAATGCCGAAGCAGGTTCTGGATGCCGTGCTTCAGCGTCGCGGTCGACGACGGGCAGCCGGCGCAGGCGCCCTTCATGTGCAGGAACACGGTGCCGTTCTCGAAGCCGCGGAAGGTGATGTCGCCACCGTCCTGCGCCACCGCCGGGCGCACCCGCGTGTCGAGCAGTTCCTTGATGGTGATGACGAGCTGCTCGTCGGCCTTGTCGTAGAATTCGCCGGTCTGGCTGGTTTCGGCGGCGGGGCCAGCCTTGGCCATAACAGGCGCGCCCGACATGAAATGCTCCATGATGGCGCCGAGGATCGCCGGCTTCAGGTGCTGCCAGTCGGGGCCGTCCTTGGTCACGGTGATGAAATCATAGCCGAAGAAGACGCCGGTGACGCCCGGGATCTCGAACAGCCGTCCGGCCAGCGGCGAAGCCAGGGCAGCGCTGTCGGCATCGCGGAAATCGGCGGTGCCTTCGAGAAGCACTTCCTTGCCAGGCAGGAACTTGAGGGTTGCCGGGTTTGGCGTCGATTCGGTCTGGATGAACATGGCCGTCTCCGTGCCCACATTGGGCAACTAGTTTGGAATAATTCTAAATAGGCTCAATCGGCGGGACATTCAAGCGAAACGCATCGCCGCAACGGCCCGCAAGCGGAATGTTTTGCCCCAGACTTGCCGCGAGAAATCGAATCCCGGGCGGGTCTCAGGCGAGGCTGTCGATCTCCTCATCCGACAGGTTCTGCGGCACGACCGTGACCGGAATGGGGAAGGCAGCGCCCTTGCCGGCCACCGCGCCAACCAGCGGCCCGGGGCCCTCCTTGCCGGCGCCGGCCGCCAGCACCAGGATGGCGATATCCTGATCTTCCTCGATGAGCTTGTGAATTTCTTCGGTCGGCTTGCCTTCGCGCACCACCAGTTCCGGCTCGATGCCGAGCTTCTGGCGCACCTTGTTGGCATAGCTGTCGAGTGCGGCGCGCGCCGTGGCGTTGGCTTCCTCGCGCATGATCTTCTCGACGCCCAGCCAGTGCTGGAAATCGTCCGGTTCGATGACATAGAGCAGCACCAGCACGCCGCTGGTGCTCTGCGCCCGCTTCGAGGCGTAGGCGACGGCGCGCTCGCATTCCGGCGTGTCGTCGATGATCGCCAGGAACTTGCGGCGATGGCCGGCTTCGCGACTGAGGCGTTTGGAGACCATATTCTACCTCGATGGTTTCGGCCGCAATCTGCCACCCGCACCGACTGGCCGCAAGCGGCCGACCGGTGTCGCAATGTTGGTGCGGATCAACTCTGCAGCAGGCCGATGATGTCGCGCACCGTCTTCATCGTCGCCTCGGCCAACACACCGGCCCGTTCGCCGCCATCCTTCAACACGGCGTCGACATAGGCGCGGTCGTCGGAAATACGCCGCATCTCACCGGCGATCGGCGCCAGCTTTTCCACGGCAAGGTCGGCCAGCGCCGGCTTGAACACGGAAAATTGCTGGCCGCCGAATTCCTTCAGCACGTCGGCCTTCGAAATCTCGGCCAGACCCGCATAGATGCCGACGAGGTTTTCCGCCTCGGGCCGGGTGGCGAGGCCATCCAGTTCGCTCGGCAACGCTTCCGGGTCGGTCTTGGCCTTGCGGATCTTCTTCGAGATGGTGTCGGCATCGTCGGTCAGGTTGATGCGCGACAGGTCCGACGGGTCCGACTTCGACATCTTCTTCGAACCGTCACGCAACGACATGATGCGCGCCGCCGGTCCGCCGATGATCGGCTCGGTCAGCGGGAAATAGCCGTTCACCGTCTCCTCGCCGATTTGCATCTCGACGCCGACGCCGAGACCGGCGATGCGGTCCGAAAAGTCGTTGTTGAACTTCTGCGCGATGTCGCGAGTCAGCTCCAGATGCTGTTTCTGGTCGTCGCCGACCGGCACATGGGTGGCGCGGTAGACGAGGATGTCGGCCGCCATCAGGCTCGGATAGGCCAGCAACCCCAGCGAGGCGTTCTCGCGGTCCTTGCCGGCCTTGTCCTTGAACTGCGTCATGCGGTTCATCCAGCCGATGCGCGCCACGCAGTTGAAGATCCAGGCAAGCTCGGCGTGCTGCATGACCCGAGACTGGTTGAAGACGATGTGCTTCTTGGGGTCGATGCCGGAGGCGAGAAACGCCGCGGTGATCGACCGCGTCTGATCGGCGAGGTCGTCATAGACGAGCTGCGCGGTCAACGAATGCAGGTCGACGACGCAATAGATGCAGTCGGAGGTGGCCTGCAGGGCGACGAATTTCTTGATGGCGCCGAGATAGTTGCCGAGATGCAGATTGCCGGTCGGCTGGACGCCGGAAAAGACGAGTGGCTTGAAGGCGGTCATGATTGTCCTCATGGCTTGTGGAGGGCCGTTTCGCGCGCGGCGAAAGTCTTGCGACGGCGCGCTTATGGACGAGAGCGGCGATCCGATCAAGACCGGCGCTAGCGGCAGGTTCTGAGAACTATTCGTCCAGCTCGGCCTTTTCCGTCGGTGGCGCCGTCTTCGGCGTTCCCCGCATGGCATTGCGACGGATCATGCCGAAGTCGGCGCCGCCGGTGGCGAAGGCGGTGAGGAAGTAGAGCGCCGCCCCACCGGCAACCAGCGACAGAAGCGTCGCCGCCTTGATGACCAGCGGCGAGCCGGGGCCGAGCCTGACGGCGAACCAGTGCTCGGCAAAATAGAGTGCGGCGCCCATCACCGCGGCCGACAGCACCAGCCGCGGAATGCGCCTCAGCAACGGCACGTCGCGGCCCCAATGGCCGCGCCGGATCAGCACGGCCAGCAGCATCATCGCGTTGACCCAGCCGGCGACGGCCGAGGCGACGGCGATGCCCGGCGCACCCATCGACGGAAACAGCGTCAGCGCCGTGGTGACGTTCACCGCCACCGAGATGGCGGCGAAGATCATCGGCGTGCGCGTGTCCTCACGCGCAAAATAGCCAGGCGTGAACGCCTTGATCAGCACGAAGGCCGGCAGGCCGAGGCCGAAGATCGCCAGGATCGCCGCCACCGTCGGTGTCGAGCCGTTGGCCGCAAAGGCCCCGCGCTCATAGACCAGCCGCACGATCGGCTCCGACATGACCCAGAGCGCGGCCGCCGCCGGCAAGGTCAGGAACAGCGTGAATTCGACTGAGCGGTTCTGCAGGTTGGCCGCCTCGATCAGATTGCCTGACTTCAGCGCCCGCGACAGTTCCGGCAGCAGCACGATGGCGACGGCAACGCCGACGACGCCGAGCGGCAGCTGGTAGATGCGGTCGGCATAGGCGAGCGACGACACAGCACTGTCCTGCGCCGAGGCGATCGCCGTGCCGATCAGCTGATTGATCTGGGTGATGCCGCCCGTGATCGCCGCCGGCAGCGCCAGGATCAGCAGCCGCTTGACGCTGGGCGTCATCTTCGGCCGGCGAAAGCCGATCGAGATGCCGGCATGGCGCACCGCCACCCAGACGATCGCCAGCTGCACCAGCCCTGCGGCGAGCACGCCCCAGGCCAGCCCGAAGCCGACGGTCTGGGCATCCGACCCCTTGTACCAGGCATAGGCGAGCACGCCGATGAGGATGACGTTGAGGAACACCGGCGCCACGGCGGCGGCAAAATAGCGGCGCAGCGAATTCAGCATGCCGGCCATCATGGCGCCGAGCGACATGCAGATCAGGTAAGGGAACATGACGGTCGCCAGCGAGACCGTCATCTCGAATTTCCCCGGCGTGTCGGCAAAGCCGGGCGCCACCAGGTAGCGGACGATCAGCGGCATCGCCAGTTCCATGACAATGGTCAGCGCCAGAAGCGCTGTGAACAGCACGCCGAACACTTCTTCGGAAAAGCGCTTGGCACCGTCGGTGCCGTGGGTCTCGATCTCCTTGGCAAACAACGGCACGAAGGCGGCGTTGAAGGCGCCTTCGGCGAACAGCCGGCGAAAGGTGTTGGGAAACTGGAAGGCGGCGTTGAAGGCATCGGCGATCGGCCCGGTGCCGAGAGCAGCCGCCATCAGCATCTCGCGGCCGAAGCCAAGCGCACGGCTCATCAGCGTGCCGGAAGCGACCGTCGCGAATTTTCTGACAAGGCTCATGCGTCTGGAGACTGACTGTGGGATTGGGACAAAGTGATGGTAACGCTCACTCGGCGGCCGCCTTGGCCTTGCCACCGCGCTCGGGCGTGATCCCTTCAAGTGCTGCGATCAGCCTGTTGTGGATGGCGGTCGTGCGCGCCGGACTGTCGATCTTCTGGCCGGTTAGGTCGGTGACGTAGAAGGTGTCGATGACTTTTTCGCCGAAGGTGGTGATGTGGGCCGAGGCGATGTCGAGCGAGAGATCCGACAGCGCTCCGGTGATTTCGGAGAGCAGGCCGGGCCGGTCCAGCCCCTCGACCTCGATCACCGAGAACCGGTTCGACAGCGTGTTGCGGATTTCGGCACGCGGCTGAATGCGGAACACCTTGGCGCCACGCCGCGGCTTGGTGCGCTTCTCGATCATCTCCGGCAGCCAGCTCTTGCCCGACAGTACGTCCTCGATCAGCCGGCCGACACGCTCGGCTCGGCGGCGCTCGTCCTCGTCGCGGTCGAACTCCCTCGAGATCAGGATGGTGTCCAGCGCGCGGCCATCGGCGGTGGTGAAGATCTGCGCGTCGACGATGTTGCCGCCGGCCCCGGCACAGGCGCCGGCAATGACCGAGAGCAGGCGTGGATGGTCCTGCGCCAGCACGGTGATCTCGGTCACCGCTTCGAACTGGTGGGTCTTGACCATGGTGGCGAGCTTGTTGCCAGCCGCATCCGCCTCGCGGATGAATTCGGCATGGCGGAGCTGGTCGGGGAGATCGACCGTCAGCAGATAGTTCTCGTAGTGCAGGCCGACATAGCGCGTGCGCGCCTTCTCCGGCCAATCGGCCAGCGCCTCGGCCAACCGCTCGCGCGCCGCCGTTGTCCGCTTCGCCCGCGACACTTCGGAAAACCCGCCGGTCAACAGCAGCTCGGTCTCGTAATACAGCGTGCGCAGCAATTGGCCTTTCCAGCCGTTCCAGACGCCTGGCCCGACGCCTCTGATGTCGCAGACGGTGAGGATGAGCAGCAGTTTCAGCCGTTCGACCGACTGCACGACCGATGCGAAATCCTCGATCGTCTTCCGGTCGTTGAGATCGCGGGTCTGCGCCGTCATCGACATGACGAGGTGGTTCTCGACCAGCCAGGCGACCGTTTCGGTGTCGGCTGGCGAGAGCCCCATATGCGGGCAGATGCGCCGGGCGATCTTGGCGCCGGCTTCCGAATGGTCCTCCAGTCGCCCCTTGGCGATGTCGTGCAAAAGTACCGCGACATAGAGCGCCTCGCGGCTCTTCTTCAGCCCCGGCATCAGCGTGTGCGAAAGCGGATGGACCTTTTCGCCGTCGCCGCGCTCGATCTCGGCCAGCACGCCGATGCAGCGGATGAGGTGCTCGTCCACCGTATAGTGGTGGTACATCGAGAACTGCATCATGGCGACGATCTTGCCGAAATCCGGGATCAGCTTTCCCAGCAATCCCGCCTCGTTCATGCGCCGGAGATTGAGCTCGGCGTTGCGGTCCGAGGTCAATATGTCGAGGAACAGCCGGTTGGCTTCCTCGTCGCGCCGCAGCGACTTGCCGACAAGTCCGAGCGAGCGGGTCAGCAGCTTCAGCGCGTCGGGATGGAATTCCAGCCCATGCTTGTCGGCGAACCAGAACAGCCGCAGCAGATTGACCGGATCGCGCTCGAACACCAGGTCGTCGGCGATGTTGATGCGGTGGTTGTCGACAATGAAATCGGACGTGCCGGCAAGCTTGCGCTTGCGCCGCGAGAAGGTGAGGAAGATGCGGTTGAAGCCCGGCACATGCTTGGCCTGTTCCTCCTCGAGCGCGGCGCAGAAGATGCGGGTCAGGTCCCCGACATCCTTGGCGACGAGGAAGTAGTGCTTCATGAAGCGCTCGACGGCCGACAGGCCCGGATGGGTGGTGTAGCCGAGCCGCTCGGCGATCTCGCGCTGAATGTCGAAATGCAGCCGTTCCTCAGGCTTGCCGGTGAGGAAATGCATGTGGCAGCGCACCGCCCACAGGAAATCCTCGGCCTTCTGGAATTCCCGGTATTCGGCGTCGGTGAACACGCCCTTGTCGACCAGCTCCTCGCCGGTGCGCACCCGATAGAAGTATTTGCCGATCCAGAACAGCGTCTGCAGGTCGCGCAGGCCGCCCTTGCCGTCCTTGACGTTGGGTTCGACGAGATAGCGGCTTTCGCCGGCCTTGGCGTGGCGCTCGTCGCGTTCGGCAAGCTTGGCCTGCACATATTCGGGTCCCGTGGTGCGCACCACCTCGTGGTCGAAGCGCAGCAAAAGCTCGTCATAGAGTTTTTGCTCACCCCACAGGAAACGCGCTTCCAGGATCGAGGTGCGGATGGTGATGTCGGTGCGCGACAGCCTGAGGCATTCGTCGATGTTGCGGGTGGCGTGGCCGACCTTCAGCCCCAGATCCCACAGTATGTAGAGCATGTACTCGACGATCTGCTCGCCCCACGGCGTCTGCTTGTAGGGCAGCAGGAACAGGAGGTCGATGTCGGAGCCCGGCGCGAGCGTGCCGCGGCCATAGCCGCCAACGGCGACGACGGCCATGCGTTCGGCCGTCGACGGGTTTTTCACGCGATAGACATGGGTCGCCGCGAAATCGTAGAGGGCACGGATGATCTCGTCCATGACATGTGACAGCCGGGCGGCGCAGGCGTTGCCGCTGCCATCATCCCTGAGCATGGCTTCAGCGATCGTGCGCCCAGCGGCGAGCCGGCCCTTGAGAAGCTGGAGAACGCCACTGCGCGCCGCTTGCCCGGAACCGTCGCCTGCCGTGGCCGCGGTCAGCGCGGTCATTTCGCGGCGCAAGGCTTCGCCGTCGATCAGTTCGTCGAGCTTCAGGAAGATTCTTGCCATATGCGCAGGTTGGCCTTGCCTTTTCGGCGGCGTCTATAGCGCGTTTTCACGGCGCTGGGTATGGGGCGGACGGATACGTTCTCCACGGTAGTCGAACGGGATGATCTTCTCCTGCCTGAACCGGCAGAAGTCGGCAATCTGCGCCGCCAGCCGGTTGAACTCGGTCTTGATTCTATTGGCTCCCGTCTTCTTGCGTTTTTTGGGCATGCCGCTCGCAGCCCACTGGTCGCTCCGTTCCTGATTGAGCAGGCTTGGCAGTCCGACCGCCTTGTCGCCCAGGAACTGGTCCTGCGTGCACAGCGCCGGAACGAGCTGATAGATGGTCTTGCCGGACGACGTTGCCAGACCGGGATTGAAGATGACGTGATCGACCGGAATGCCGATGTCCTCGGTTGCCGCGATCAGGTCGCGCGCGGCCTGCCTTGAAATGATGTAGCCGGCGGCGCCGATATGGGATCGGTAGAGCCTGGACAACGAAAACCCGTGGCCGGCGGAAACGCGTTTGCGCGCAATGGTGGTTTTCTTGAAGAAGGTCTCGAGTTTGACGATATCGGCGGCGGCCGGAATCCAACCGGCGTCGGCGAGCAGCGCCCCGGCCTTGGCAGAAAAGACGGCATCGTCCTCGAAGATCGCACCATAGGCGTCGTCCCTTGCCGCGACGATCGCCCAGCAGGCCCTGTGACTGAGGAGACAGGCGATCTCGGCGTTGGTCAGGCGCAGCGGTGATAGGCGCTTGACGCGCAGCGGCATCCGGGAGAGGTCGGGCCGATCCCGCGCGTCGATCGCGGCGACCCGCTCAAACGCAACGCCCATCCGGATAAACTCGCCCGTCATATGGGCGAGCCTATCTTGGGACCGATCGAGGTTGATGACCAGGCATTTCATGGTTTTGAGCGGGATCGATGCTTTTAGCGACGAAGTGGCGGCGTCCATAGCATACGGATGCGGTTGCGTGCCGGATTTTTCCGCCCCGGGCCGGCGAGCCGCATACTGAGAAAAGCCGAACCTGGCCCTTGACCTTCCAGTTACTGGAAGCACTACCTCTGCACCGAGATCGAGAGACAAAGGCATTTTGAATGGCGCATTCCGACCATGATCATCACGCGCACACCACCGGCTGCTGCTCGGCAAAGGATGCCGCGCCTGTCGCCGAAGCCGTGATTCGCGATCCGGTGTGCGGCATGACCGTCGATCCGGTCGCCGGCAAGCCGACGGCAGAGCATGACGGCCGCGTCTATCACTTCTGCAGTGAGCGCTGCCGCGCGAAATTCGCCGCCGAGGCGGGAAAATACCTCGCGGCCACCGACCCTGTCTGCGGCATGAGCGTCGACCGTGCCACCGCAAAGCACTTCTCCCGGCATGAGGGCCAGGGCTTCTATTTCTGCTCGGCCGGCTGCAAGGCAAAGTTCGAGGCGGAGCCGGCAAAATATCTCGGCGACGGGCCGGAGCCGCAGGCGATGCCGAAAGGCACGCAATACACCTGCCCGATGCATCCCGAAATCGTCCGCGACAAACCCGGATCCTGCCCGAAATGCGGCATGGCGCTGGAGCCGATGGGCATACCATCAGGCGATGAGGGGCCGAACCCCGAACTGGTCGACTTCACCAGGCGCTTCTGGGTGAGTGCAGCGCTGTCCGTACCATTGCTGATCATCGCCATGGCGCCGATGCTCGGCCTGACCTTCGCAAGCTTTGTCGACGAACAGGCGATGGTCTGGGTGGAACTGGCGCTGGCAAGCCCGGTGGTGCTGTGGGCCGCTTTCCCTTTCTTCCATCGCGGCTGGGAGTCGATTCTCAACCGCAGCCCCAACATGTGGACGCTGATTTCGCTCGGTGTCGGCGCAGCCTATCTCTACAGCGTCATTGCCACGCTGTTTCCGGATATTTTCCCACACCAGTTCCGCGGCCACGACGGCACGGTACCCGTTTATTTCGAGGCCGCCGCCGTCATCGTGGCGCTGGTGTTCCTGGGCCAGGTGCTGGAACTGCGTGCCCGAGAGCAGACAGGCTCGGCGATCCGCGCGCTGCTCGACCTGGCGCCGAAAACGGCGCGGCTGATCGGCGAGGACGGTTCCGAAAATGACGTGCCGCTCGACGCGGTCAAGGTGGGCGACCGGCTACGCATTCGCCCCGGCGACGCCGTGCCGGTCGACGGCATTGTAACAGAAGGCCGCTCGTCGGTCGATGAATCGATGATATCAGGCGAGCCGCTGCCGGTCGAAAAGACCGAAGGCGACAGCCTCACCGGCGGAACGCTCAACAAGCACGGTTCGCTGATCATGCGCGCTGAGAAGGTCGGCGCCGAGACGACGCTTGCGCGCATCGTCGAACTGGTCGCCAAGGCGCAGCGTTCGCGCGCGCCGATCCAAGGCCTGGCCGACCGCGTTTCCTTCTATTTCGTCCCGGCCGTGGTGCTGGTCGCGATATCAGCCTTTATCGCCTGGGCGGTCTTCGGCCCCGAGCCCCGCCTGATCTTTGCCATCGTCTCGGCGGTGTCGGTGCTGATCATCGCCTGTCCGTGCGCGCTGGGTCTTGCCACGCCGATGTCGATCATGACCGCCACCGGGCGCGGCGCGCATGCCGGCGTGCTGATCAAGGAGGCGGCCGCACTGGAACGCTTTGCCTCGGTCGACACGCTGATCGTCGACAAGACCGGCACATTGACCGAAGGCCGGCCGAAATTGACCGATGTCGTCGCTGCCGGGGCAATCGCGGAAAAAGAATTGCTGGCACTCGCCGCCGGTCTCGAAAAGGGCTCGGAGCATCCGCTGGCCGAGGCCATCGTCGAGGGTGCTGCCGAGCGGGGCTTGAAGATCTCCGCGGCCAGCGATTTCGAAGCGGTCACCGGCAAGGGCGTTTCTGGCCTGGTGTCGGGAAAGAAGGTCGCGCTCGGCAATGCGGCGATGATGGCCGATCTCGGCATTGACATCGCATCCGTCTCGGTGAACGCCGAGACGCTGCAGGTCGAGGGCAAGACCGTGATGTTCGTCGCCGTCGGCAAGATCCTGGCCGGCATCGTTGCCGTCGCCGACCCGGTCAAGGCAACGACATCAGAGGCAATCAAGGCGCTGCATGACAGCGGGCTGAAGATCGTCATGGCGACCGGCGACAACGAACGCACGGCCAGGGCGATCGCGAACAGGCTCGGCATCGACGAGGTGCGTGCCGGGCTGCTGCCGGAACAAAAGGCAGCACTCGTCGAGGAATTGCGCGCCAAAGGTGCTGGCGTCGCCATGGCCGGCGACGGTGTCAACGATGCGCCAGCACTTGCCGCCGCCGATGTCGGCATCGCCATGGGCACCGGCGCCGATGTCGCGGTCGAAAGCGCCGGGATCACGCTGGTCAAGGGTGATCTCAACGGCATCGTCCGGGCCCGCCGGCTTGCCCAGGCGACGATCCGCAACATCCGCCAGAACCTGTTTTTCGCCTTCCTATACAATGTGCTTGGCGTGCCGGTCGCCGCCGGCGTGCTCTATCCGCTCACCGGCACGCTGTTGTCGCCGATGCTGGCGGCGGCGGCGATGAGCCTGTCCTCGGTCTCGGTCATCGCCAATGCATTGCGGCTCAGGACGTTGAAACTCTGAGCTCAGTCCCCAAATACGAAACCCAATCAACAGGAGACCATGAATGACCTGGGCTAAAAAGATCGTGCTTTTGCTGATGGCGGCGGGAATGCTGCTTGCCGTGTTCCTCGAAAGCCTTCCGGCGCAATCCGAGGAGATGAAACACGATATGGGCGCGATGGGCACTGAGAGCGCTTCCACCGACGGCTACAAGGCGGCGATGGACAAGATGCACACCGACATGATGGCGATCGAATATTCCGGCAATGCCGATGTCGACTTCGCCCGCGGCATGATCCCGCACCATCAGGCAGCGATCGACATGGCCAAGGTCGAGCTTGCCAATGGCAAGGATCCGGAAATTCGCCAGCTGGCCGAAGCGGTCATCACCGCACAGGAAGCCGAGATCAAGCGTATGCAGGCCTGGCTTGCCGCCCATCCGGTGAATTAGACGTCAAGCCGACGCGGGAAACCCAGAGGAGGAATTTCATCTGGATTTCTCGCCAAGGGTGTGGTGCCATCCAGCCTCGACGGGAGCACACCAATGTCATCAACGATAAGAACCACCACCTTGCCCTCAGGCGAAGCTGTTCAGGTGCTTGGCCAGGGCACGTGGAAGATGGGTGAGGATGCCCGTCACCGTACCGATGAGGTCAACGCCCTGAAGCTCGGGCTGGATCTTGGCATGACGCTGATCGACACTGCTGAAATGTATGCCAGCGGCGGCGCCGAGGAGGTGGTGGCGCAAGCCATTGCCGGGCGCCGCGACAAGACCTTTCTCGTCTCCAAGGTGTTGCCGTCCAATGCCTCGCGAACGGGCGTGCCGGCGGCCTGCGAGAAAAGCCTCAGGCGCCTGCGCACCGACCGCATCGATCTCTATCTCCTGCATTGGCCCGGCAGCGTGCCGCTGGCGGAAACGGTCGAGGCGTTTGAAACGTTGAAAAAGGCCGGCAAGATTCGCCACTGGGGCGTCAGCAATTTCGACACCGACGAGATGGAGGAACTGACCCGGTTGCCGGCCGGCGGCGACGTCCAGACCAATCAGGTGCTCTACAATCTGTCGCGGCGCGGCCCCGAATTCGACCTCGCCCCCTGGAGCCGGCAGCGTGGCATTCCGCTGATGGCCTATTCACCGGTCGAGCAAGGCGCCTTGGCGCGCAATGCCAAGCTGGAAGCCATCGCTGCCCGCCACGATGCCACGCCGGCGCAGATCGCGCTTGCCTGGGTGATGGCGCAGGATGGCGTCATCGCCATTCCGAAAGCCAGCAGCCAGGAGCATGTCCGCCAGAACGTCGCCGCGCTCGACATCAAGCTCACGCCACAGGATTTCGCCGACCTCGACCGCACCTTCCCGCCGCCGACGCGCAAGCGCGGCCTGGAAATGATCTGAACGGGCGGTGAGGAGATTGGCGGTTTCGGCGACGCCGCTCCGATTGTAAAAGAGTTACTTGCCCGCCAGCCCCTTCAGTCGATAGAGCGCTTCCAGCGCCTCGCGCGGCGTCATCTCGTCGGGGTTGATGTCGCCAAGTGCGGCGCCCAACGCATCGCTCTTGACCGGCTTTGGCTGCTCCCGCTTCGCAGCCACTGAAAACAGCGGCAGGTCGTCGACGAGGCGGTTCGCCTTGCCCGAAACTTCGCCTTCTTCCAGCTGGTGCAGAACCTCTTTCGCGCGGCCGACCACCGCCTCCGGCAGGCCGGCCAACCGCGCCACCTGCACGCCATAGGAGCGGTCGGCGGCACCCTTGCCGACCTCGTGCAGGAAGACCACGTCGCCTTCCCATTCCTTGACCCGCATGGTGACGTTGTGCAGCCGCGCCAACTTTCCGGCCAGCGCCGTCATCTCGTGGAAATGGGTGGCGAAGATCGCCCGGCAGCGGTTCTTCTCATGCAGATACTCGACCGCCGCCCAGGCAATCGACAGGCCGTCGAACGTGGCGGTGCCGCGGCCGATCTCATCAAGTATGACCAGCGCGCGCTCGCCAGCCTGGTTGAGGATCGCCGCCGTCTCGACCATCTCGACCATGAAGGTCGAGCGGCCGCGCGCCAGGTCGTCGGAAGCGCCGACACGCGAGAACAGCCGGTCGACGACGCCGATATGGGCTGATGTCGCCGGCACGAAGGAGCCGGTCTGGGCCAGGATGGCGATCAGCGCGTTCTGCCGCAGGAAGGTCGATTTACCGCCCATATTGGGGCCGGTCAGCAGCCAGATCGCACCGTTCTTCGCGCCGCCTTCCGGCGACAGGTCGCAATCATTGGCAACGAACGGGCCGTCGCCCGAACGCCGCAGCGACTGCTCGACTACCGGATGCCGCCCGCCCGAAATATCGAAGGCAAGGCTTGCATCCACAACGGGCCGGCACCAGGCCTCGCTTTCGGAGAGCAGCGCAAGTGCTGCCGACACATCGAGCACGGCAAGTGCTTCGGCGCCGGCACGGATTTTCTCCGCCTCGCCGACCGCTTCCGCGGTAAGCCGGTCGAAGGCGGCAAGCTCGACGGTCAGCGCCCGGTCGGCGGCATTGGCGATCTTGGTTTCCAGCGCCGCCAGGTCGGTGGTGGTGAAGCGCATGGCGTTGGCCATGGTCTGACGATGGATGAAGCGCGACTTCGCCCCGTCGCTGCCGGTCATCACTGCATGGTGGTTGGCTGTCACCTCGATGTAATAGCCGAGCACGTTGTTGTGCCGGATTTTCAGCGAGCGAATGCCGGTCTCGTCGATCAGCGAGCGCTCCAGCCCGGCGATCACCTTTCGCGATTCATCGCGCAGCGCCCGCATCTCGTCGAGCTCGGCGTGATAGCCTGTGCGAACGAAGCCGCCGTCGCGCTTGAGCAACGGCAATTCGTCGCTGAGCGCCTGCGTCAGATGCTCGGCCAGCGCGCGCGGCAGCGTCTGGATCGCCGCCAGCGCTTCCGCCAGTTCGGCGGGCAGGGCGGTCGCTCCGAACAGTTCGGCTATGGCGCCTGCCGCTTCGAAACCGGCGCGCAGCGCGCCGAGATCGCGCGGGCCGCCGCGGTTGAGCGCCAGCCTGGACAGCGCGCGCGGCATGTCGGCAACGCTCTTCAGGTTATCCCGCACCGCCTGGCACAGTCGGGTTTCGGCGCGGAAGAACGACACCGAATCCAGCCGCGCCGTAATTTGTACCGGGTCCGTCAGCGGCGCCATCAGCCGGTCGGCCAACAGTCTTGCCCCGCCGCCGGTCACCGAACGGTCGATCGCCTTGAACAACGAGCCTTCGCGGCTGCCGGACAGTGTGCGCAACAACTCCAGATTGGCGCGCGTCGCCGGATCGATGAACAGCGTCGAACCGGCTTCCTCGCGCTCCGGCCGCGACAGCGGCGGCCGCTCGGCCTTTTGCGTCTTCTCGACATAGGCAATGGCGCCCGAGATCGCCGACAGTTCGGCGCGCGAAAACGTGCCAAAGCTGTCCGGCGTCGCCACGTCGAAGAAGCGGGCGATGCGGCCCGCGGCCGACGCCGAATCGAACAGCGATGGCGGCTGCGGGTTGGCGACACGGCCAAGCATGTCGAACACCGGCTTCAGCTCCGGATCGTAAAACACCGGCTCGGCAACGATCAGTTCGCGCGGATCGACGCGGAACACATCGGCCAGCAGCCGGTCGGCGGTGGTGTCAGTGACGCGGAAGCTGCCGGTCGAAATGTCGATCCAGGCCAGCGCGAAGGAGTGCTCGGCCCCGCCCTTCACCCGCCCCAGCGCCATCAGGAAGCTCGATTCCGACGGCGCCAGCAATTTGTCCTCGGTAATGGTGCCGGGTGTCACCAGCCGCACCACGTCGCGGCGTACCACCGATTTGCTGCCCCGCTTCTTCGCCTCGGCCGGATCCTCGATCTGCTCGCAGACGGCAACGCGAAATCCCTGGCCGATCAGCTTCTGCAGATAGTCGTCGGCGGCATGCACCGGCACGCCGCACATCGGAATGTCGAGGCCCTGATGCTTGCCGCGCTTGGTCAGCACGATGCCGAGCGCCCGGCTCGCCTTCTCGGCATCGTCGAAGAACAGCTCGTAGAAATCGCCCATGCGATAGAACAGCAGCGAATCGGGGTTCGCCGCCTTGATCTCGATGAACTGCTCGATCATCGGCGTCGCTGGCGCAAAGGCCGGCGTGGCGCTGTCGCTGCGAATGGGCGTTTCGTCGTTCAAGAAACTGCTTCCAAAATTTTCCAAGCCAACTGCTTGGCGGTTTACAGCGGCGAAGTGTAGCCTTAATCCCGAATGCTCCACAAAAGAAAGCAGGCACCCGTCTCAACGAGGGGCCGCATGGGCGAGGAAATCATAAGCATCATGGCCAGGAAAACCGAAAACAACGGTCCCTCCGTCAGCGCCCAGGAGGCGCTGGAATTCCATGCCATGGGCCGCCCGGGCAAGCTGGAGATCGTAGCCACAAAACCGATGGCGACGCAGCGCGACTTGAGCCTTGCCTATTCGCCGGGCGTCGCCGTGCCTGTCCTCGCCATCGCCGAGGACCCCTCACGGGCCTTCGACTACACGACGCGGGGCAACATGGTCGCCGTCATCTCCAACGGCACCGCCATTCTCGGCCTCGGCAATCTCGGCGCGCTGGCCTCCAAGCCGGTGATGGAGGGCAAGGCGGTGCTGTTCAAGCGCTTCGCCGATGTCGATTCCATCGACCTCGAGGTCGACACCGAGGACGCCGACGAGTTCATCAACTGCGTGCGCTTCCTCGGCCCCTCCTTCGGCGGCATCAATCTAGAGGACATCAAGGCGCCGGAATGCTTCATCATCGAGCAGCGCCTGCGCGAGCTGATGGACATCCCGGTCTTCCACGACGACCAGCACGGCACCGCCATCATCTCGGCCGCCGGCCTGATCAACGCGCTGGAAATCACCGGCCGTGACATGAAGACCACGAAAATGGTCTGCAACGGTGCTGGTGCGGCCGGCATCGCCTGCATCGAACTGATGAAGGCGATGGGCTTTGCCCCGGACAACATCATCCTGTGCGACACCAAGGGCGTCGTCTTCCAGGGCCGCACCGAAGGCATGAACCAGTGGAAGTCGGCCCATGCGGTCAAGACCGATGCGCGCAGCCTGGCAGAGGCGCTGGACGGCGCCGACGTGTTCCTCGGCCTCTCCGCCAAGGGCGCGCTGACCACCAAGATGGTGCAGTCGATGGCCAAGAACCCGATCATCTTCGCCATGGCCAATCCCGACCCGGAGATCACGCCCGAGGAAGTGGCCGAGATCCGCACCGACGCCATCATGGCGACGGGCCGGTCGGACTATCCCAACCAGGTCAACAACGTGCTTGGCTTCCCCTACATCTTCCGCGGCGCGCTCGATGTACGGGCAACCACCATCAACGACGACATGAAGATCGCTGCGGCACGCGCGCTTGCCGAACTGGCTCGCAAGGACGTGCCCGACGACGTTGCCGCCGCCTATCAGGGCAACCGGCCGAAATTCGGCCCCAGCTACATCATCCCGGTGCCGTTCGACCCGCGCCTCATCTCGGCCATTCCGCTTGCGGTGGCCAAGGCGGCGATGGAGTCCGGCGTCGCCCGCAAGCCGATCCTCGATCTCGACCGTTACGCGCAGGAGCTGTCCGCCCGCCGTGACCCGATCGCCTCGACGCTGCAGCGCATCTACGACCGCGTGCGCCGCCAGCCCAAGCGCATCGTCTTCGCCGAGGGCGAGGAGGAGCAGGTCATGCGCGCCGCCGTGTCCTACGTGAACCAGCGGCTCGGCACCGCCATCCTGCTCGGCCGCGACGACGTCATCAAGGAGAATGCCAGGCACGCCGGCATCGAGCTCAACAAGCAAGGCATCGAGATCATCAATGCGCGGCTGTCGCGCCGCAACGGCATCTACACCGACTATTTGTACGAGCGCATGCAGCGCAAAGGCTTCCTGTTCCGCGACTGCCAGCGCCTGATCAACAACGACCGCAACCATTTCGCCGCCTGCATGGTTGCGCTGGGTGACGCCGACGGCATCGTCACCGGCGTCACCCGCAACTATTCCACCGCGCTCGAGGACATCCGCCGCGTCATCGACGCCAGGCCGGGCCACTGCGTCATCGGCGTCTCGATCGTGTTGGCGCGCGGTCGTACGGTGCTTGTCGCCGACACCGCCGTGCACGACATGCCGAATGCCGAGCAGATCGCCGACATCGCCGAGGAGGCCGCTGGCTTTGCCCGCCGCATGGGCTATGAGCCGAGGCTGGCCATGCTTGCCTATTCCACCTTCGGCCACCCGCAGGGCGAGCGCTCCGAGCGCGTGCAGGAAGCGGTGCGCATCCTCGACAAGCGCCGCGTCGATTTCGAATATGATGGCGAAATGGCCGCCGATGTGGCGCTCAATGCCCGCGCCATGGCGCAATATCCGTTCATTCGGCTCACCGGCCCAGCCAATGTGCTGATCATGCCGGCGTTCCACTCGGCCTCGATCTCGACCAAGATGCTGCAGGAACTAGGCGGCTCGACCGTCATCGGCCCGCTGCTGGTCGGCTTGAACAAGCCGGTTCAGATCGTCTCGCTGAATGCCAAGGACAGCGATATCGTCAACATGGCGGCCATCGCGGCATATAGCGCGGGGGCTTGACGAACGGTCTGCGCAGCAGTCGAAAGCCAACGCTAAGCCCGCGAACGCTTTTCGAGCGACGCAGGGGCGCCCGAGGCCATAGCGGCGGGTGGTCTGAACGGAGCCGCTACGCGGCCCGCTTGGATACGCGCAATAGAGGGCATCTCGCGATTCAAGCCGAATTCCGGCCAAAATCACCGGAATCCATAAGGTATTGATAATATTCGACCGTTATACCAGAGGGCTGTCGTCGATGTGCCAGCGGGGCATTTTGGGCAGACTGGGGTGGTGACCGCCATGGGGATGCGGCTGTGAAACACGATACGACTCCGTCATCCGTGCTCGGCCAGGGGGTCCTCCACGACGAGCGCCTGGATGCGCTGCTCAGCATTACCGGCCGCATGGACGGTTATCTCTACCGTTGCCGCAACGACGCGTCCTACACCATGCTCTACATCAGCGACGGCATTCTCACCGTCAGCGGCTATCCGCCCAGCGATTTTGTTCACAACGCGGTGCGCGAGTATGTCTCCGCCATCCATCCGGATGATCTCGCCGCCGTCTATACGGCCGTCGACACCGCGCTGGCGGCGGGCTGCAACTGGAACGTCGACTACCGCATCATGCCGCCGGTCGGCGAGCCGCTCTGGGTCCGCGAGATCGGTGGCGGGGTGCTGAACGAGGCCGGCGAACTCGAGTTCCTGGAGGGCTTCGTGGTCGACATCAGCGATCGCAAGGTTGTCGAGGACCTCAATGCCGAGCTGCTGCTGGAACTGAAAGTCGCCAACGAGGAGCTCTCCGCGCAAAAGCGCGAGATCGAGCTGGCCAAGCAGCAGAGCGACCATTCGGCCAACCACGATGCATTGACCGATCTGCCCAACCGGCGCGCTTTTCACAACGAGCTCAAATCGGTCATCGACCGCTGCGGCAGCACCGGCCAGGCGGCCGGCCTGCTGTTCATCGACCTCGACAGGTTCAAGGAGGTCAACGACACGCTTGGCCATGAAGCCGGCGACGCGCTCTTGCAGCGAGTGTCGAGCCAGCTTCGCACGATCCTTCGCAGCGCCGATTTCGTCGCCCGGCTTGGCGGCGACGAGTTCGCATTCCTGTTTTCAGGCGAGGCGGACCAGGCCCGGCAAAAAGCCGTGCGCGTCGCCGAACGCATCCTGGAAAAGCTGCGGATCAAGGTGCCCACGCCGCATGGCGCCATCCAGGTCGGCTGCACCGTTGGCGTGGCCATGTATCCGGCGGAAGCCGCCGATTCAGAAGCACTGATAACGCTCGCCGACCGGCTGATGTACATCGGGAAAAAGAGCGGCCGCAACCGGCTGGTCACCGCCGACGAAATGCCGCCGCAACAGCCCGGTGCCGCGCCCTCATTCCGCAAGACCGCCTGACAAGCAGGTGTTGCGGTCGGGCCTGAACGGCAGGTGACTGCGGAGGTCGCTAAAGCAGCCCGGCCAGTTGGGCCGCGCTGCGCAAATTCTGCCGCGGCCGCGGCCCGATCTGCTGGATCACCAGCCCGGCCGCCAGCGAGCCGAGGTCGCCGCAATCCTTCAGGCTGCGTCCCGCAGTGTAACCGTAGAGGAAGCCGGCGGCATAGAGGTCGCCGGCACCCGTCGTGTCGACCAGTTCGCGGATCGTCGTCGCCTTGATGGTGACGGTCTCGTCGCCGCGCACGATCACCGAGCCCTTTTCCGAGCGGGTGACGGCGGCGATCTTGCAGTCCTTGCGGATCGCCTCCAGCGCATCCTCGAAAGACGAGGTCTGGTAGAGCGATTTGATCTCATGGCTGTTGGCGAAGACGATGTCGACGGTGCCCGAACGCATCAGGTCGAGGAACTCGTCGCGGTAGCGGTCGACGCAGAAGGAATCCGACAACGTCATCGACACTTCGCGCCCGGCGGCATGCGCCAGCTTCGCCGTCTGCCGGATCGCCTCCTTGGCGCGCGGCGGGTCCCACAGATAGCCCTCAAAATAGGTGACCGCGGCGCCCGAAGCCTTGTCGGCCTCGACGTCTTCTGGGCCGAGCTCGACGCAGGCGCCGAGATAGGTGTTCATCGAGCGCTCGCCGTCCGGCGTCACGAAGATCATCGAGCGCGCCGTCGGCGGCTCGCCCTCGAGCGGCTTGGTGTCGAAGGCGACGCCCTGGGCATGGATGTCGTGGGCGTAGATTTCGCCGAGCGGATCGTTCGACACCTTGCCGAAGAAGGCGGCGCGACCGCCGAAGCTGGCGACACCCGCCGCCGTGTTGCCGGCGCTGCCGCCGGAGGCCTCGATCGCCGGGCCCATGCGGCTGTAGAGCAGCTCGGCGCGCCTGGTGTCGATCAGGTTCATGGCGCCCTTGATGATGCCGTTCGTCTCGAGAAACGCTTCGTCGCACTGGGCGATGATATCGACAATCGCATTGCCGATGCAAAGCACGTCATATTCCGGCATCATTGTCTCCGCCAAAA
Source organism: Mesorhizobium sp. AR10 (assembly GCF_024746795.1). Classification (NCBI taxonomy): domain Bacteria; kingdom Pseudomonadati; phylum Pseudomonadota; class Alphaproteobacteria; order Hyphomicrobiales; family Phyllobacteriaceae; genus Mesorhizobium; species Mesorhizobium sp. AR10. The sequence goes on along the minus strand of NZ_CP080524.1, from coordinate 483,404 downwards.
CCCTCGCCGGCTTTCTGGCATGCCGGCCGGGCGCGGGTCTAGCGACTTGGCGCGGGTTTGCCTAGCGCAAATGCGGGGGCGATGCCGGGCGCGCATCCGGATTCAGGCGTTATGACAATTCGACCGTGGTAGAAGCATTTCACCTCGGCCTTGCCTATAGACGTGGCGTATTCGATCACCATCCCTTGAAGGTGCGACCCAGCCATGCCCGCAAAAACCGATATGAAGATCGAGCTGATGCTCCTCGTCGCGCTGGCGGTGCTTTGGGGCGCGTCGTACAGCTTCATCAAGATCGGCGTCGAAACGATCCCGCCGATAACGCTGATCGCAGCCAGGACCCTGATTGCGGGTGGTATTCTTTTCGCAATCCTCCGCTGGCGGGGTCTGGTCTTGCCGGGCGATGCGGCTAGCTGGCGTCGGTTCGCATTCCAGGCCTGCCTCAACAGCGTCGTGCCGTTCACGCTGATCGCCGCGGCCGAGCGTTCGGTTGATGCCGGCCTGGCGACGATCCTCAATGCGACCTCGCCGATCTTCACCTTTTTGCTGACCGCGCTCATCACCCGCCACGAGCCGGTGACCATGCGCAAACTGTTCGGCGTCGGGGCCGGCATAGCCGGAATATGTCTCATCATCGGCACCGAGGCGCTTGGCGGTGTCGGGCAGCAATTGTGGGCGCAGCTAGCCATCGTCGCAGCCACTGTCTGTTATGCCGGCGCGGCCATTTTCGGCCGCGGCTTCAAGGGGCTAGATCCGATGCTGCCGGCCGCCGGTTCCATGCTTTGCGGCGCCGTCATGCTCGTCCCCTTGAGCCTTGTCTTCGACCGGCCATGGGCGCTGACGCCCTCGACGGCGTCGGTCCTTGCCTTGCTTGGGCTTTCGGTTTTCTCAACCGCTCTCGCCTTCTGCATCTATTTCCGTCTCATCCATACGCTGGGCTCCGTCGGCACCACCTCGCAGGCCTATCTGCGAGTGCCGATCGGCGTCGGCATCGGCGCCGTCTTCCTTGGTGAAAGCCTTGGTCCGATGGCGTGGTGGGGAATGGGCTTTGTTGTCGCCGGCGTGGCGGCGATGACCATCCCTGTTCGCAAGCCGGCGCCGGCGCAGTAGGCAGGTTGCGCTTGCAGCTTGTCGCGTCTCCACCTATCTCGGAGACGTTCTGTCTCCATAAGGTTGGAAACGCTGTGATCCCAAGCGCTGCCCGCGCCGCCGCAAGCCGGCTGTTTTCACCGGAATTGCGCTCAGTGTTCCTGAAGACGCTGGGGCTGACCCTGCTGGCGCTGGTGGCGTTGTGGTTCAGCCTGACCAGCGTGGTGGAATGGCTGGCCTTGCCGTGGGTTGAGACGCTGATCCCTGGCATGCCGTCCTGGGCCGGATGGCTGGGCGGCATCATCGCCGCCATCGCTCTTGCGTTCGGTCTGGCGCTGCTTATCGCGCCGGTGACGGCAATCATCGCCGGCCTGTTCCTCGACGATGTCGCCGAGGCGGTCGAGCGCACCGACTATCCCAGGGACCCGCCCGGTCGCGCCATGCCGGCGCTGCGCTCGCTGGTGCTGTCGATAAAATTCTTCGGCGTCGTCATCCTGGGCAACATCATAGCCTTGCTGCTTCTGCTGGTGCCGGGCATCAACATCGCCGCCTTCTTCATCGTCAACGGCTACCTGCTCGGGCGAGAATTCTTCGAATTCGCCGCCATGCGCTTTCGCCCGGAGGCTGACGCCCGGGACTTGCGCAGAAAATATGCGGGCACCGTGTTTCTCGCCGGACTGGTCATTGCTGCCTTCCTCGCCGTGCCGCTGCTCAATCTGCTGACACCGCTGTTTGCCGCCGCCATGATGGTGCATCTGCACAAGGCGATATCCGCGCGGGAAGCGGCTCGACCTGAATATCGGCGCAGCTAGCGCAGCAGAAATCCGCGTCCGAGATCGTCGTCGGGTTCGATGATGAATTCGGTTCGCCCGGAATAATAGGCGCGGCCGCCGACGCGGGCGATGATCGCGTCATGCCGGCCGGCTTTGGCCGTCCGCGCCACGGCGCCGGAAAAGCGCGAGCCCGCGATGCTCTCGAACACCCGTGTCTGGCCGATTTCGATCTCGCTTTTGGCATGCATTGCCGCCAGCCGCGCAGTGACGCCGGAACCGGTCGGCGAGCGGTCGACCTCGGCATCGGCGAAAACGCAAATGTTTTTCGTCGCATCGCCGGAAAACGCATCCTGGCCGTCAGTCAGGATGGTGCCGTAGAGAAAGGCGAGATCGGCATGGTCGGGATGCGCCAGCGGGAATTCCGCCTTGAGTTTCCCGGTCAGCACTGTGGCCGCATCGACGAAATCGCGCACACGGTCGCGGCCGAATTCCAATCCGAATTGGCGGCAGTCGGCCAGCGCGTAGAAGGCGCCGCCATAGGCGATGTCGAAGCCGACCGGCCCGAAGCCTGGCAGCTCGATTTTCTGGTCGCGGGCGAACAGGAAGGCCGGCACGCTTTCGAATGATACCGAGCCGGCCTTGCCGTCCCGCACCTCCACCGAAGCAACGATCAGTCCGCAGGGCGCCTCGAGGTTGACGGTCGTCACCGGCTCCTGCCGGGCCACCAGCTCCTCGTCGACGGCGTAGCGGCCGAGCGCGATGATGGCGTGGCCGCACATGGTCGAATAGCCCTCATTGTGCATGAACAGCACCGCGAGGTCGGCGCCGGGAAGGTCAGGCTCCACCAGCAGCGCGCCATACATGTCGTAATGGCCGCGCGGCTCGAAGATCAGGATTTTGCGCAGATGATCGAGATGGTCGCGCACATAGGCGCGCTTTTCCAGGATCGTGCCTTTGGGGATCCTGGGATAGCCGCCGGTGACGATCCTGAGCGGCTCGCCGCCTGTATGCATGTCGACGACGGTGAGCGTCATGGGTTGGGTGTGGAAAACAGCGCTTGCAGCTTGCCGAACGGCATGGCGGCGCGGGTGAAGCCGAAGGTTCCGTCCTGCTGGATCTCGCGCGCCGCCGTCTCCAGCATGCCGAAGGCGAAATTGGCGAGCCAGGGCCCGAGCGAGACGCGCTTGACCCCGGCCATGGCAAGCTCGGCCATGGTGAAGCCGGGTTTTGCCATGACATTGACCGGCTTGCTCACCGCCGAACAGATTGTGCGCACTGTCTCGACGTCGCCGAGGCCTGGCGCGTAGAGCACGTCGGCGCCGGCTTTCTCGAACGCCTGCAGCCGCTTGATCGTGTCGTCGATGTCGGGCTTGCCCCACAGGAAATTCTCGGCCCGCGCGGTGAAGACGAAATCATGCTTCAAGGCGCGGGCCGCCTCGACTGCCGCGGCGACGCGCTCGACGGCATGCGAAAAATCGTAGATCGGCTTGTCCGGGTCGCCGGTGTGGTCCTCGATCGAACAGCCGGCAAGGCCAGCCGCTTCGGCGGCGAAAATGGTCTCGGCGGCACTTGTCGGACTGTCGCCCTTGCCTTTCTCGAGATCGGCCGAAACCGGCAGGCTGGTCGCCGCCGTCACGTCGCGGCAATGGTGGATCATCGCCTCGAATGTCACCGCGCCATCGGGCAGGCCCCGCGAAAAGGCAAAGCCCGCACTTGTCGTTGCCAGCGCCTTGAATCCGAAGGAGGCGAGAAGCTTGGTTGTGCCGACATCCCAGGGATTGGGCATGACGAAGGTCGAAGCGTGCAGGTCGCGAAAGATCTTGCCCTTGTCCATGGATGCTTCCCTTCATGCGCGGAGCTGTGAGGCGGATTCTATCGTGCCGATTTGCGACGGGCAAACGAATGCGGTTGGCTCAGAAGCGGTTGGCGTTCTCTCCTGCCAATTTGTCCAGCGCGCCCGCGTGGGCTCAGGCTGGCAGGCGCGCGCAAGCTAGCACGGACGATTGGTGTGTTGCAGCCTGCCTGAAAATCAGATCAGTGGATCGGCACCAGTCCGGCCAGTTCGCGCATGTCGTCGAACAATATGCCGCCGGCTTCGACCAGCCCGTCGCGGTCGGAATATGGATCGCCATGATAGGAAAACACCCGCATGCCGGCGGCGATGCCCGCTTGCGTCCCGGCGACGCTGTCCTCGATGACGATGCAATCGGCTGCTGCGAAACCCATTGTCGCTGCCGCATGCAGGAACAGGTCAGGAAACGGCTTGCCGCGCGAGACCATGGTCGAGCTGAACAGCGCATGCTCGAACAACGGCAGCAGCCCGGTCTGACCGAGGGTGATGTGCATCTTCGACACCCGCGCCGACGTGGCGACGCAATAGGCGATGCCGGCCGCCCGCACCGCTTCGACGAATTCCCGGACGTGAGGGACGGCTTCCACGCCATGCGCGAACAGGTCCGGCAGGCCGGCGTTCCAGCGATCGACGAAATCGGCGCCAAGCCTTACATCGGTCTTCTCTTCTATTTCTTTCTGCACCGACGCCATGCTGCGGCCGGAGAAATGCTTACGGCAATATTCGAAGCTTGTGGGATAGCCGGCAGCGGTCAGCCACTCGGCAAGGCGTCGATTGGCCAGGTTCTCGGTGTCGACCAGGATCCCGTCACAATCGAAGATAACCAGTTTGGGTAGGGGCATTGTTTCAGCCATCAGGCCGTGCCGGTCGATCCGAATCCGCCGGAGCCACGTGTCGTGCCGCCGGCCAATGTCCGCTCCTCGACCGTTGCCTGCACCACGGAAGCGAAGACGATCTGGGCGATGCGCATGCCGCGGGTCACCGCGAAATCCTCGTCACCGAGATTGATCAACAGCACCTTCACCTCGCCGCGATAGTCGCTGTCGATAGTGCCAGGCGTGTTGAGGCAAGTAAGGCCATGCTTGAAGGCGAGACCCGAGCGCGGCCGCACCTGGCCTTCCATGCCCTCCGGAATTTCCAGGATCAGCCCGGTCGGCACCAGTGCGCGCTTTCCGGGCAGGATCAGCAGCGGCCGGTCATCCGGCACGGCAGCCCGCAGATCCATGCCGGCGGCGCCGGTGCTTTCATAGGCTGGAAGCGGCAAGCCCTCGCCATGCGGCAACCTGACGAAGCCGACGGAGGGGCCGATGACGGAGGAGGTTTGGAAGGCTGCGCGCATAAAATCGATCCTATCGGCGCGAACGGCGATTCGGTCAACTCGCCCGCAACGCTATCAACGGCTTTCTTTCGGGCATCACTGTGACCTCAGGTGTGTTCAGATCCAGATCAGGCCGACACCACCCGAACCTGAACACACACCTAGCGCAGTTCCACGGGAACCACCGTCGTCTCCTTGATCTCTTCCATGACGAAGGAAGCGGAGACGTCTGACAGTGCCACCTTGGCGATCAGCCGCTGGTAGAGCCGGTCATAGGCCTTTACGTCGGCGACGCGGGCGCGCAGCACATAGTCGAGGTCGCCGGACATGCGGTAGACCCCGGTGATCTCGGAAAACCCGGTCACCGCTGCCCGGAATTTCTGCAGCCAGTCCGGATCGTGATTGGAGGTGCGGATCAGGATGAACACCGAAAGCCCGAGCCCAAGCTTGTCGGCATCGACCAGCGCCACCCGGCTGGTGATGATGCCGTCTTCCTCCAGCCGCTTAACCCGCCGCCAGCAGGCGTTGCGCGACAGCGATACCTTTTCCGACAATTGGTCGACCGACAGCGTGCCGTCGCGTTGCAGTTCGGCCAGCAATCTACGGTCGATTTCATCGATTTCCACTGACATGTGGGATGGTTGTCCCAATAATTGGCCCAATACAAGGATAATTTGAGACGCATGAACCAGAAGTCCATGCCAGGATACTCACCATCGGGTCCTCATGCCCGACAGGAGGGATCGACATGACGGCACGGCTTGCAAGACTTTTCACCTCACACCCGGCTGCGGTGGGCGAGAGCTATTTCGGCCATATGGCGTTCGCCGCGTGGTTCTCGTCGCGACTGTTCATGGCGGCTGGCGCTGCGCTCATTCACGCTTTCTTGCCGTTTTTGTTCGACTCTACGGCAAGTCGAATCGTTCGCGAACTCTACGAGCGGACGCACAACAGAGGACGATAGAACGATGTGCCGGTGGGCGGCCTATCTCGGCGAAGCGGTCTTCCTCGAAGACATCGTCACCGCGCCCTGCCATTCGCTGATCGCCCAGAGCCACTGCGCCCAGGAAGCGAAATCGCCGACCAATGGCGACGGTTTTGGTCTTGCCTGGTATGGCGACCGGCCCGAGCCCGGTCTTTACCGTGATATCCTGCCAGCCTGGTCCGATCCCAATCTGAAGAGCCTGTGCCGGCAGATCAAATCCGGCCTGTTTCTCGCCCATGTGCGGGCGTCGACAGGCGGCGCCACCAGCCGCATGAACTGCCATCCTTTCATCTCCGGCCGCTGGTCGTTCATGCACAACGGCCAGATCGGCGGTTTCGAGAAGATCCGCCGCGCGCTGGAAAACTCGCTCTCCGACGCGGTCTTCGACCAACGCGAGGGCACCACCGATTCCGAACTCTTCTTCCTGCTGATGATCGACGAGGGACTGTCCGAAGATCCGCAAGGCGCGGTATCTCGCGCCACCAGTCGTGTCGTCGATGCCTCGCGTCGCGCCGGTCTTGAGCCGGCTTTGAAACTCACCGCCGCCTTCTCTGACGGCCAATCGCTCTATGCAGTCCGCTACGCCAGCGACAACCAGGCACCAACGCTCTACACCTCCACCTTTGGTAGGGGCGTCGGCCGCTGCATCGTTTCCGAGCCCTTCGATCGCGACGGCGGCTACTGGCAGGCGATCCCGCCATCAAGCTTCGTCACCATCACCGGCGACGGCATGACCATTCGCCCCTTCGTGCCTGCCGCGGCAAAGCTGGCGCTGGCCGGCTGAAGCGCAATCCCGATCAAGCGCCGCTGGTCCGTGAATGCTGAACTTGGCTTGAAGCCGCGCCGCAATCCGCCATCTTGGTGACGAGCGCGCGGCCAGCAAGCCGGAGCATTTGCCATGGATATCGTCTTTTCCTCCACCACCGAACTGGCGGCCGCGATCCGCGACCGCAAAATTTCTGCTGTGGAAGCGCTGGACGCGCATCTGGCGCAGATCGACAACCATAACAAAGCGATCAACGCTGTCGTTATGCTCGACAGGGAAGGGGCTCGTGACCGCGCAAGAAAGGCCGATGCGGCGCAAGCGCGTGGCGACGCTCTCGGGCCGCTGCATGGCGTGCCGTTCACGCTGAAGGACACGCACGAGACCGCAGGCATGAAGACCACGGTTGGCTTCCCACCCTTTGCCGACTATGTGGCAAAGGTAGACAGCCCGGTCGTTGCACGGTTGAAAGCCGCAGGCGGCATTCTGATCGGTAAGACCAATGTGGCGACGATGCTGGGCGACTGGCAATCGGACAATCCGCTGTTCGGCCGCACCAGCAATCCGTGGGATCTCCGGCGCACGGCGGGCGGCTCCAGCGGCGGCGCGGCGGCAGCACTTTGCGCCGGGATGACGCCGTTCGAAATTGGCACCGACATGCAGGATTCGATCCGGCTGCCGGCCGCTTTCTGTGGCGTCTACGGCCTCAAGCCGACCGAGCATCGTATCTCGCTGGCCGGCGCCTTTCCCGATCCGGGAGTTTCTGCGCGCAGCGTGCGGCTGATGTCTTGCCTCGGCCCTCTGGCGCGCAGCGTGGAAGACCTTTCACTGGTCTACAAGATTATCGCCGGTCCGGATGCAGGCGACACCGACCTTGCGGCTGTGCCGGTCGAAGACATGCCGGCGCTTGACCTCAAGACGCTGCGCATCGCTTTTGCACCGTTCTTTCCGGGTTTTCCGGTGGCTGTCGAGATCAGCGCCGCCGTCGAAAAGCTGGCAAAGCAGCTTCAGTCCGCTGGCGCAACCGTCGGGGAAGCAAACCTGCCGAAGCTCGACCTGCATGACGATCTGGCCGAGGGCGGCGCACTGATCGGCATGATGCTGGAGGCCGCACAGCTCGAACCACCGGAGCAGCCGACGCCGATCTCCAGCTGGTTCGAAGCGCTCGCTCGCCGCGACCGGTCCATCCTCGCCTGGGACCGGTTCTTCGAAACTTGCGATGCCTTGCTGTGTCCGGTCGCCATGACCACGGCTTTCCCGGTTTGCGAACCGGGAACGTCGATAGCGGTCGATGGCAAGGAGCAGAGCTACTGGATGCTGCCGGCCTATGGCGCGGTGTTCAACTACGGTGGCCACCCGGCGCTTTCGATGCCATGCGGGCAGGACGGCGACGGCTTGCCCATCGGCCTGCAGCTGGTCGGCAAGCGCTGGTCGGAGTCGCGGCTGCTTGGCATCGCCCAGGCTGTGACGCCGCTGACCGGCGGCTTTCGCCGTCCGCCCGATTATTGAGCGAACCGCTCCAGGCCGTATGGTGTAAGCAGCGGATCGCGCGCGCCGTCCAGAATTTCCCGGGTGGCGAACAGGCCGACGGCGGGCGCCAGCGTGATGCCTGAATGCATAACCGCGACATAAACGCCGTTCACGCCCTCAGCCCGTCCGATGATCGGAAAGCCGTCGATGGGTGTCGGCCGATAGCCGACCGTATGGAAATCGAGTTTCAGTCCGTCGGCCCCACGCAACATGGCCTTCATTGCCGCAAACACGTCGCGAGCAGTGGCTGCGGCATCCGCGCCCGGATCGGCGCCGCCGAAATCCGAGCCGGCGATGATGCGACCCTCCGCCGTCTGGCGCATATGCAGCCGCTCGGCCAGCACCAAGCCATTGAGCAACTTCTCGTGGGGGCGCGAATGAACGATCAGGCCGGGCGGCGTCTCGAGCTGCAGTTTTATCCCTGCGGTCGCGGCAATGTCCGGCGAACCGACGCCGGCCGCGATCACCACCTCATCGGCGGCGAACAATCCGCCTGACGTGTCGACGCCGGTAACCCGGCTGTTGCTTTCCACCAATGCTGTGACAACCGCGCCGGCCAGGATCCGGGCGCCATGCCGTTCGGCATCGGCCAGCAGCGCCCGTGTGACAGCGACCGGCTCGGCGACGCCTTCCTCGGCGACATGCAGGGCGAAAACGGGAAGCTCGACCAGGTTGGGCTCGATGCGCGCGGCTTGCACGCTGTCGACTTGGCTGATGCCGTAGCCCCAAGCGGAATGTTCTGCGGCATAGGCCTCCAGTTCAGCCGCCGGCAGGTCCCAGTACAAGCCGCCGCACCAGGCGAGCGAAATGCCGGGCAGGTCTTTCGCCAGCCGCGTCCATTCGGCCATGGCGCGGATGCGCAGCCGGAAATACGGTTCGGGATTGCCCCAGCTGGCGTTGATCCAGGCAAAGGTATTCGGCGTGGCGACGCCGCCGACACCACTGTCGGCAATCACAGTGACCCGCGCCCCGGCCCTGGTCAGATTCCAGGCGATCGAGGCGCCGATGATGCCGGCGCCGATGACGATGACTTGCTTGCTCATGCTGACCTCTGCCGAATTGGCATTTTTTGATGCCATTGCGGCGGGCCAATCTCAATACCTGGCAAGGCCTATCCGGCCAAAACTGTTCGACAGGCCGGAAAAGCGCTGCTAGAAGCCCGCGCACCACATGGGATTCCACAAATTGGCTGAAGACATCACGCAGGCGGTGGCGCGCCGCCGCACCTTCGCGATCATCGCGCACCCCGACGCCGGCAAGACGACGCTCACCGAAAAGCTGCTGCTGTTCGGCGGCGCCATCCAGCTTGCCGGCGAGGTCAAGGCCAAGAAGGACCGCATCCAGACCCGGTCCGACTGGATGAAGATCGAGCGCGAGCGCGGCATTTCCGTCGTCACCTCGGTGATGACCTTCGAATATGAGGACAATGTCTTCAACCTGCTCGACACGCCCGGCCACGAGGATTTCGCTGACGACACCTATCGCACGCTGTCGGCTGTGGACTCTGCCGTCATGGTCATCGATGCCGCCAAGGGCATCGAGCCGCGCACGCTGAAACTGTTCGAGGTCTGCCGGCTGCGCGACATCCCGATCATCACTTTCATCAACAAGATGGACCGCGAAAGCCGAGATCCGTTCGAAATCCTCGACGAGATCGAGCAGAAGCTGGCACTGGATACCGCGCCGATCACCTGGCCGATCGGCCGTGGCAAGACCTTTTCCGGCACCTATCACCTGGCGCTGAACGCCGTGCGCAAGGGCGATGCGGAGAAAGAACGTACGCCGGTCAACGGACCTGACTCCAACCGCGTCGCCGGCCTGCTGCCGGAAAACGAGCGCGAGGCCTTCATCGAGGAACTGGAGCTGGCGCGCGAAGCCTGCCGCCCACTCGACATTGACGCCTTCCGCGAGGGCCATCTGACGCCGGTCTATTTCGGTTCGGCGCTACGCAACTACGGTGTGCGCGACCTGATCGAAGCGCTCGGCGCCTATGGGCCGCCGCCGCGTGCCCAGGAGGCGGACACCCGCAAGGTCCAAGCGACCGAGGACAAGATGACCTCGTTCGTTTTCAAGATCCAGGCCAACATGGATCCCAACCATCGCGACCGCATCGCCTTCGTCCGTGTCTGCTCCGGCAAGCTGGAGCGCGGCATGAAGGCCAAGCTGGTGCGCACGGGAAAGCCGATGTCGCTGTCGGCGCCGCAATTCTTCTTTGCCCGCACCCGCGTCACCGCCGACGAGGCCTTTGCCGGCGATGTCGTCGGCATCCCCAACCACGGCACGCTGCGCATCGGCGACACGCTGACGGAGGGCGAGGAAATCTTGTTCCGTGGCGTGCCCAACTTCGCGCCGGAAATCCTGCGCCGCGTCCGCCTGGGCGACGCAATGAAGGCCAAGAAGCTGAAGGAAGCGCTGCACCAGATGGCCGAGGAAGGCGTCGTGCAATTGTTCTCGCCGGAGGACGGCTCACCGGCCATCGTCGGCGTCGTTGGCGCCCTGCAACTCGACGTGTTGAAGGAGCGGCTGAACTTCGAATACACGCTGCCGGTCGATTTCGAGATGTCACGCTTTTCCGTCTGCCGCTGGATCTCGGCCGACGACAAGGCCGAGGTTCACCGCTTCATCGAGGCGCATCGCGGCGACATTGCCCGCGACCTCGACAACGACCCGGTGTTCCTGGCCCAGCACGCCTTCTCGCTCAACTACGAAGCCGAGCGCTGGAAGGCGATTCAGTTTGCGGCGATCAAGGACTATCAGGTCCGCGACAGAGCGGCTTGAGGCGCCTTTCCTTCTCCCCGTTCACGGGGAGAAGGTGCCCGAAGGGCGGATGAGGGGCGGCGCCGACCTCAATGGCTGCCCGGCCCTTCGCAAGCTCAGGGCGTTCGAAGCTCGAAAAGCCAAGCAATTGGCTTTTCGTCCGCTGCACGGACCGCTTCTCACCCCTTCGCCGCTTCCTCGATCTTGGCGATGTCGATCTTGCCCATCTGCATCATCGCCGACATCACACGGCCGGCCTTGGCCCTGTCCGGATCCAGAAGCAGCCTCGGCAACTGCTCCGGCACGACCTGCCAGGAGACGCCGAACTTGTCTTTCAGCCAGCTGCAGACGCCGGGCTCGCCGCCCTCGGTGAGCTTCTCCCAGAAATAGTCGACCTCTTCCTGCGTCTTGCAGTCGATCGACTGTGACATCGCCTCGTTGAACTTGAATTGCGGGCCGCCATTGAGCGCCTGGAACGGCACCCCGTCGAGTTCGAACGTGGTCACCAGCACTTTGCCCTCATCGGCGTGACCCTTGGGCCAACGCAAAACGCTCAATACCTTCGAATTCTTGAAGATGGAGACGTAGTGGTTCATCGCCTCCTCGGCCTGGCCATCGAACCACAGGCAGGTGGTGATCTTTTGCATGTCATGCTCCTCGGGCTGGTTTTACGTGTTCGTCCACTAAGAAGCGGCTGGCGCGGCAATTGGTGCCTTGATCCCCTCCGCTTGCCCAAGGACGTCCGCGCCGGGCACGATCCGACAGCGCCACCCAATTTTCTTTGGAAAATCTGGCGCACCGCAAAATTGTGGCCAGACCAGGCTTCGGCGTCTATAACGCCTGCGATCCGAATTCAGCGCCGCCGTGCCGCCAGCCCGGGCGCGGCCAGCCAGCAAGGAAAGTCGCATGCCCGCCTATCGCTCCCGCACCACCACCCATGGCCGAAACATGGCCGGCGCCCGCGGTCTCTGGCGCGCCACCGGCATGAAGGATTCGGATTTCGGCAAGCCGATCATCGCCGTGGTCAATTCCTTCACCCAGTTCGTGCCGGGCCATGTCCACCTCAAGGACCTTGGCCAGTTGGTCGCGCGCGAAATCGAAAAGGCCGGCGGCGTCGCCAAGGAGTTCAACACCATCGCCGTCGATGACGGCATCGCCATGGGCCATGACGGCATGCTCTATTCGCTGCCGTCGCGCGAGCTGATCGCCGACTCGGTCGAATACATGGTCAACGCCCATTGCGCCGACGCCATGGTCTGCATCTCCAATTGCGACAAGATCACGCCCGGCATGCTGATGGCGTCGCTGCGCCTCAACATCCCGACCGTTTTCGTGTCCGGCGGGCCGATGGAAGCCGGCAAGGTGGTGCTCGCCGGCAAGACGCAGGCGCTAGATCTGGTCGATGCCATGGTCGCCGCCGCCGACGACAAGATCTCCGACGAGGACGTCAAGATCATCGAACGCTCGGCCTGCCCGACCTGCGGCTCCTGCTCGGGCATGTTCACCGCCAATTCGATGAACTGCCTGACCGAAGCGCTCGGCCTCTCGCTGCCCGGCAACGGCTCGACGTTGGCCACCCATGCCGACCGCAAGCGCCTCTTCGTCGAGGCCGGCCATCTGATCGTCGATCTCGCCCAGCGGTATTACGAACAGGACGACGAGACCGCGCTGCCGCGCAACATCGCCTCGAAGGGCGCCTTCGAGAACGCCATGACGCTCGACATCGCTATGGGCGGCTCGACCAACACCGTGCTGCATATCCTGGCCGCCGCCCATGAGGGCGAGATCAACTTCGACCAGGATGACATCGACGCGCTGTCACGCAGGGTTCCGGTTCTGTGCAAGGTTGCCCCCGCCAAAGCGGATGTGCACATGGAAGACGTTCATCGCGCCGGCGGCATCATGGCCATCCTGGGTCAGCTCGACAATGCCGGGCTGATCAACCGCGACTTGCCGACCGTGCATACATCAACGCTCGGCGAAGCGCTCGATCATTGGGATATTTCCCGCACCTCCAGCCAGAGCGTCCGCGATTTCTTCCTGGCTGCACCCGGCGGCGTGCCGACGCAAGTCGCCTTCAGCCAGGACCGCCGCTGGGACGAGCTCGATCTCGACCGCGAGAAGGGCGTTATCCGCTCGGTGGAACATCCCTTTTCCAAGGACGGCGGCCTCGCCGTGCTGAAAGGCAATCTGGCGATCGACGGCTGCATCGTGAAGACAGCGGGCGTCGATGAATCGATCCTGAAATTCACCGGCCCGGCCCGGGTGTTCGAAAGCCAAGACGCCAGCGTCAAGGCGATCCTGGGGAACGAAATCAAGGCCGGCGATGTCGTCGTCATCCGCTATGAGGGACCGCGCGGCGGCCCCGGCATGCAGGAAATGCTCTATCCGACCAGCTATCTGAAGTCGAAGGGCCTCGGCAAAGCCTGCGCTCTGGTCACCGACGGCCGCTTCTCCGGCGGCACGTCGGGCCTGTCGATCGGCCATGCTTCTCCGGAAGCGGCGGAAGGCGGGCTGATCGGACTGGTGCAGGAAGGCGATACGATCGAGATCGATATCCCGAACCGCAGCATCCGCCTTGCCGTCGCCGAGGTCGAACTGGCCGCGCGGCGCGCGGCGATGGAGGCCAAGGGAGCCGCAGCCTGGAAGCCCGAGGAAAAGCGCAAGCGCAAGGTGACGACGGCGTTGCGTGCCTATGCCACGATGGCGACCAGCGCGGCAAAGGGCGCGGTCAGGCACGTCCCGGAGTGAACATCGATCCGATGCGGACGGCGGCGTGTCGCTGCCTTCCGCGCCGATCTCTCACGGCATCAACTGGTATTCGTAAAGCTTCTGGTAGAGCCCGCCCTGCTTGAGCAGGGTTTTGTGTGGGCCGCTTTCCACCACCTTGCCGGCTTCCAGGACGACGATCGTGTCGGCCTGATGCACGGTCGACAGCCGGTGCGCGATGACGATGGTCGTGCGTCCCACCGTCAGCTGCTGCAGCGCATCGCGGAACAGCGCTTCCGATTCAGCGTCCAGCGCGCTGGTTGCCTCGTCCAGCAGCAGGATCTCCGCATTGCGCAGCATGGCGCGGGCGATCGAAATCCGCTGGCGCTGGCCGCCTGAAAGCAGGGCGCCGTTCTCGCCCACTTCCGTGTCATAGCCTTTCGCCATGGCAGAGATGAATTCATGCGCGTTGGCGGCCTTGGCAGCGGCGATCACCTCTTCGTCGGTCGCATCCTGCCGCCCAAGGCGGATGTTGTGCATCACCGTGCCGACAAACAGGAAGGTGTCCTGGCTGACATAGGCGATCTTTTCCCGCAGCGAGGCGAGGGTGCCCTGGGCAATGTCCTGGCCATCGAACAGCACCTTGCCGCTTTGCGGATCGTACATGCGCATGATCAGGTTGAGCATGGTCGATTTGCCGCTGCCCGAAGGCCCGACCAGCGCCGTCATCTTGCCGGGCACGAAGGTCAGGTCGAACCGATCCAGCACAGGTTTGCCGTCCTGATAGGCAAAGCTCACATCGTCGAACCTGATCTCGCCCGGCCCCGCCTTGAGCGGCTTGGCATCGGGCTTTTCGGCCAGCGTCAGCGGTCGGTCGGCCAGCTGGAACATCATGCGCACTCCAACCATGCCGGTTTCCAGAGAGATGCGAACGCGTGCAAGGCGCTTCGCCGGTTCATAGGCAAGCAAGAGTGCGGTGATGAAGGCCATGATGCCGCCCGGCGTCTGGCCGCCCTGCACGACGAGAACGCCGCTGACCAGGATCACGCCTGCGATCGCCAGCCCGGCCAGAGTTTCCATGATCGGGCTGGTGCCGGCTTCCAGCGTCGCGATGCTGTTGGCACGGCTCTCGACATCGGAAACGGCGCTGTACATACGCTTGCGCATCGAATCCTCCAGATTGAAGGATTTGACGACGCGCACGCCGATCGTCGTTTCCTGCATCACTTGCACGATCTGTGCGATGGAACGGAACTCCATTTCGGTGATCTTGCGGATCCGCTTGAGGATGCGGTTGACGCTGTAGATCGCGATCGGCCCGACGATGAAGGAAACCAGCGACAGCGCCGGTTGCTGGACAACCATCACCAGCAGCAGGCCGATCAGTGAAACCAGATCGCGCACAAATGACGTAACGATAAGATCAAGTACGTTACGCGCCGCCTGCGCGTTGTTGGTCATGCGGGTGATCAGGTCTGACGAGGAGGTCGAATGGTAGAATTCGATACCTTGCGCCAGGATCCGGTCATAGATCTTGCGCTGGCGCTCGGCGATGATGCTGTTGCCGACCCGGCTGAGGAAATAGGCCTGGACGAAGGTGGCGAGGCCCTTGATGATGAAGATGGCGGCGACAGCGGCAGCGATCAGATAGATTCGCTTGACGTCTCTCGAGATCATGAACTCATTGGTGATGTCGCGCATGATCCAGGCGCTGGCCGCCGTCATGCCGGCTATCACCAGCATCGACAGGATGGCGATGCCGTAGCCGAACATGTGTTTGCGGAACGATTCGCGGAGCAGCCTCACGACGAGGCGCAGGTTTTCCGTCGAGCGTTCGTCACGTTTCAGGAACTTCAAATCCAAATCCACACTGGATTTCCATGGTTTGCTGCGCATCATCCCGAAATCCGCTCGCCACGCCGCTCCACACCAGCGCGAATTCCGAATTCGCCGCATAGGACGAAAGGCGGCTTATAGAGCCAGTTGCACCCGGATGGAACCTTTCACCCCGGCTGAAAGAAACGGCTGCGGCAACCTGTCTTTTGCGCCACCATGGCTTTGTGATTCTGAAAAAGGGATGACGACAGATGAATTTCGACCTTGTTGTGCGCGGCGGCACGCTCCCTGACGGCACCATCGCCGACATTGGCATCATCGGCGAAACGATCGCGGCGATCGGACCCGAACTGAACGTTACCGCCGGCACGGCGATCGATGCGCATGGCAATCTGGTCTCACCGCCCTTCGTCGATCCGCATTTCCATATGGACGCCACGCTCTCCTACGGCATTCCGCGCATCAACGCGTCGGGCACGCTGCTCGAGGGCATTTCGCTATGGGGCGAGTTGAAGCCGCTTTTGACGCACGAGGCGGTGCGTGACCGCGCGCTTGCCTATTGCGACTGGGCGGTGTCGATGGGCCTGCTCGCCATCCGCACCCATGTCGATGTCTGCGACGACCGGTTGCTGGCTGTCGAAGCCTTGCTCGACGTCAAGAAAACGGTCGCGCCCTATATCGACCTGCAGCTGGTCGCCTTCCCGCAGGACGGGTTTTATCGTTCGCCGACGGCGTGCCAGAACACGCTTCGCGCGCTTGACCTGGGCGTCGACATCGTCGGCGGCATCCCGCATTTCGAACGCACCATGGCCGATGGCACGCGTTCGGTGACCGAACTGTGCGAAATCGCCGCAAAACGCGGCCTGATGGTCGACCTGCATTGCGACGAGACCGACGATCCGCTGTCGCGCCACATCGAGCAGCTTGCCTATGAAACGCAGCGCCTCGGCTTGCAGGGCAGAGTGGCCGGCTCGCATCTCAGCTCGATGCATTCGATGGACGATTACTACGTCTCCAAGCTGTTGCCGCTGATAGCCGAGGCCGGCGTCTCGGCGATCCCCAATCCGCTGATCAACATCATGCTGCAGGGCCGCCACGATACGTTTCCCAAGCGCCGCGGCCTGACGCGGGTCAAGGAGATGCAAGCCCACGGCATCCGCGTCGGCTGGGGCCAGGATTGCGTGCTCGACCCGTGGTATTCCCTGGGCACCGCCGACATGCTCGACGTTGCCTTCATGGGCCTTCACGTCGCTCAGATGTCGAGCCCGGCCGACATGGGGCGCTGTTTCGACATGGTAACCAATGTCAACGCCGCCATCATGGGCCTCGATCATCTCGGCCTGGCGGTCGGCAAGCGGGCCAGCCTCGTCATCCTCGACGCCGGAAATCCGGTCGAAGCCTTGCGCCTGCGTGCCGAGCGGCTGTGCGTCATCGCCAGGGGCAAGGTTGTGGCTGAGCGAACCAAACAGGAAACGCGGCTGTCGATTGCGGGAAGGCCGGGCTTGGTGAACCGCAGGCACCGCCCGTCCCCTCAGGCCCAATAGGACGCCCCGCCTGCATCAAAGCGTGACGTGTCGTCCGGTAAAAATAAGTATACAATATGCCTCCACTTTTTGAGGAGGAAGGTCATGTGGCGCAGGACAGCAATCGCGCTCGCGCTGGCGGCAATCAGTGCAGGCTGTACGACAATGACGCCGGAGGACCGCCGCGCTGCCGACGAGGCGAAATGCCTGTCCTACGGCTTCGTCAAGAAGAATGACGCCTTCGCCGAGTGCCTGCAGCGCATAGATATCGAACGACGCGCGGCATTGAGAAATGTTCAGGCTTTCGATCCCTGGGACGGGCCGATTATCTATCGCCCGATCATCATTCGGCCGCAGCCAAGCTAAGCCAGATAACGCCGGTCCACCCGGGAACCGCTCAAAGGCGATCTTGGTGTAGGCCCATCCGATTCCCGGTGCTGGTCTGGCCGGTTTCTCGCTTTCCGCTCGTCAAAGCGGTTGCTTGCGTCTACGACGCCGCTGACAACCGGCCTCCGAGGACCCGATACCGGCATGGCGCAGCCACTAGCCCAGAATTCGACGATCAGGAACGTGCTGGTGGCTGGCATTCTGCTGATGCTGGCTGGCGATTTCCTGTTTGCGCTAAACGACGCCATGGGCAAGTGGCTGGTCGCCAGCTTTTCCGTCGGCCAGGTCGTGCTGATCCGCTCGGTCGGTGCTTTTTTCGTGCTCGGCCCGATGATCGCCAACCAAGGCACGGCCAAGCTGTTCCGCATGGAGCGGCTGGAACTGCAGATCCTGCGTGTCGTCATGACGACACTCGACACTGCACTTTTCTACGCCGCCGTTGTCTACCTGCCGCTCGCCGATGTCATGAGCTTTTACATGGCCGGGCCGATCTATGTCGCCGCGCTGTCGCATCTTCTGCTCGGCGAAAAGGTCGGCTGGCGCCGTTGGATGGCGATCCTGGTCGGCTTCTGCGGCGTGTTGATCATGCTCAAGCCCTCGTCGGCGGCGTTTTCGCTGTCGTCGGGTTTCGCACTGGCCGGAAGCATCGCCTTCGCCTTCGCCATCATCCTCAACCGCCGGCTGCGCGGCACCAGCGACACCAATCTGGTCACCTGGCAGACCATCGGCACGCTGATCGTCGGCGGTGTGCTGACCATCGGCACCTGGCAAACGCCGTCCGCACTCGATTTCGGCGCCATGCTGCTGCTCGGCATCGTCTCCTGCGGCGCGCATCTGATGATCACCAGGGCGCTGAAGCTGGCGCCGGCCTCGACGCTGGCGCCGCTGCACTACACGCTGCTCTTGTGGGCAGTGGTCTTCGGGCTGGCCTTCTTCGGTGACGTGCCTGGCCCGCGCATCCTGATCGGTTCGGCCATCGTCGTGTTCGCGGGCCTGTTCATCTTCCATCGCCAGAAGGTGGTCGACACCGTGGTACCGCCCGAAAACGTGCCGAAGGGCGTCAACTAATGCATGTTGCCCAAAAGTGCGCAGCGGTTTTGGGATAACGACATGCATAAACAAACACCTTAAAGCGCCGCGCGCTTTAAGGTCCGGAGTTCTGGCACCTAGCCCTTTCGCACCGCCGCCAAGTGCCGTGAAAACTCGGGCGTTTCCATCAGCGCCTTGCAGCGTGCAAACCGCCCATCGGCATAGGCGCGGAAATCGTCGACCGGATTGTTGTTGGCAAGCTGGATCAGTCCCCACAGCGTCCACAACAGATCGCACATCGCTTTGTAGATGACGACGCGGCCACGCTCGGCCGGTTTCGGCTCGCCGCTGAAATAGGCATGCATCATCTCGTCCTCCTGCGCCGTGTCGAATTGTCCTTCGACGCTGAGGTCACCGAGGTCCCAGAGCGGATCGTTCATTCCCGAATATTCCCAGTCGACGACCCACATCCGCTCGCCGGTATCGAGAAAGTTCTCGCACAGCGGATCGCAATGGCAGGCAACGAGGGGAAGCGGATGGGCGGCAAGTGCCGAGCGCACCGTCTCGGCCTCGCGTACCACGTCATGGTAGCCGGCGGGTAGCGCCACATCCTTGGTCGACAGTACCTTCAGATAGTCGTCGATCATTGCAAACAGCTCGAAGCGGAAGGGAAAAACCGCGCCGGAGCTGTGCAGCGTGC
The DNA here is from genome assembly GCF_024746795.1 of Mesorhizobium sp. AR10. Taxonomy (NCBI): domain Bacteria; kingdom Pseudomonadati; phylum Pseudomonadota; class Alphaproteobacteria; order Hyphomicrobiales; family Phyllobacteriaceae; genus Mesorhizobium; species Mesorhizobium sp. AR10. The sequence goes on along the minus strand of NZ_CP080524.1, from coordinate 464,156 downwards.
GGAAGGCCTTGCCGGCGCGCGCCGGACTGCCCGGCCGTGTCCTGAATTTCTCCGGCGACATCGTCTCGGCGCCAGCGATGAAGCGCGTCACCATCACCCCGGTCCTGGGGTCGACATGCAGCACTTCGGGACTGACGCCAGCCTTTGCAGTTTCGCGCGCCGCCACCACCTCGTTGGCGCGGTTGATATATTCCTCGGTGCCTTTGCCGGGAATGCGCAGGCAGAAATCGCCGGCTTTGAACACGAGATTGGTGAGGCCGCCGAGCCGCTCCAGTGGTCCGTTGTAGCCTGCCAGCAGCGGAATGCCCGCTAGCGCCGCGCGCACCTCGTTATCCCCCATGCTTCGCCCCTTCACGCCTAATTTACGTCGACGACGGTTCCACAGTTTTCGCCGTTTGGCTATCATCTGATAGAAGGCGATTCACTACGGCGCCGCGCGTCCTCTTTGGCCGCGCAAAAGACGGTGTAGCATTTTGAGTTTGGCGGCGAAGCAGTGATGACCGACAGCAAACATCCGGGCGCGCTCGGTGCGGCCTATGCGGCGAAACGGCCGGAGGAAGTGGCAGCACTTTACGACAGCTGGGCCGACACCTATGACGCAGATATGTCGGCGGCCGGCTATCGCCATCCGACGATCTGTCTCGCCTTGCTTTCCCGCCATCTGCCACGCGGCGCCGCACCTCTCCTCGATGCCGGAGCCGGCACCGGGCTGATCGGCGAATGGCTTGCCATCACCGGCTATCCCCAGGTAGAGGCGCTCGACATCTCGGAAGGCATGCTGGCCCAGGCGTCGCGAAAGGGCGTCTATTCAGCACTTCACCGCCTGGCGCTTGGCGGCCCGCTGCCCTTCGCCGATGATGCCTATGCCGGGATCGTATCCGCGGGTGTTTTCACCTCGGGCCATGTCGGCGTCGACGGGTTGGACGAACTGATCCGCATCTGCCAGCCGGGCGGAGTGATTGTGCTGACGGTCAAGAACACGCTGTGGGATGCGGGTTTTTCCGCGCGGATTGCCGAACTCGAGGCGCAAGGTGTCGTCACCCGCGCCGAGGAGACGCCGCCCTACGTCTCCATGCCGGGCGAAGCCGACACCGTGCCCAGCCGTGGTCTCGCGCTGCGCGTGACCTGAATCTAGGCTTTCACCTTTTCTCCCGCCGGGTCGTAAAGCGGCTTGAGATGGATCCTTGCCGGCGTCCGCTCCATCGCCACCACCAGCTCGTAGTCGCCGGAGGCGAGGAAATCGTCGCTCACCCCGTCGGCGTTGCGCACATAGCCGTAACCGATGTTCTTGCCCAGCGTGTAGCCATAGCCGCCGCTGGTCAGGTAACCGACCGACTCGTTGTTGCGCAGGATCGTCTCGCGCCCGACCAGCACGATCTCCGGATCGTCGACCGTGAAGCCGGCAAAGCGTTTCTTCAGCGCCGCACCATTGACCGTTTCAAGCGCCCGCCGGCCAACGAAATCCGTGTTCTTGCGCAGCTTCGCTGCCCAACCAAGGCCGGCCTCCTGCGGCGTGTCGTTGGGCGTGATGTCGGAGCCCCAGGCGCGGTAGCCCTTTTCCAGCCGCAGCGATTCCAGCGCCCGGTAGCCGACCGGGCGGATACCATGCTTCTCGCCGGCCGCCATCAGCACATCGAAAATCTCGCCCGTAGCGGCGGCGATCGGCACATGCAATTCCCAGCCGAGTTCGCCGACATAGGTAACGCGCAGCGCCCGAATTGTGTGGCCGGCTATTGCGATCTCCCGAACATGGCCGAACGGGAATCCGGTATTCGACACATCCGCATCGGTCACCTCAGCCAGCACATCGCGTGCCCTGGGGCCCATCAGTGACAGCGTGCCGAAATCCTCAGTGACATCGGTGAGCGCCACGTCGAGATCCTTGCCGGCATGGTCTGCGATCCACGCAAAATCATGCGTACGGAAACCGGTGCCGGTGACGATATAGAATTTTTCCTCAGCCAACCGAGCCACTGTCAGGTCGGCCTCGATGCCGCCGCGCGTGTTGAGAAGCTGCGTGTAAGTCAGCCGGCCGGCCGGCTTGGCGACATCGTTGGCACAGATCCAGTCCAGCGCCTTCAGCGCGTCAGTGCCCATCAATTCGTATTTGGCGAAGGACGACTGGTCGAAGATGCCGACCTTTTCGCGCACATGCCGATGCTCGTCGCCGACCGGTGAAAACCAGTTCTGCCGGCCCATCGAATAGACGTCCTTTGGTTCGACACCTTCTGGCGCGAACCAGTTCGGCCGCTCCCAGCCGAGCTTCGAGCCGAACACGGCGCGGTGCTGCTGCAGCCGTTCGTACAGCGGCGAGACGATCCGAGGTCGTCCCGTCGCGTACTCCTCATGCGGAAAACCGATCGTGTAGTGCTTGCCGTAGGCTTCCAGCGTCCGGTCGCAGACCCATTGCCGGTCGCGGTGCAGATTGGAGAAGCGTCTGATATCGACCACCCACAGGTCGAGCGGCGCCTCGCCGTCGACCACCCATTGGGCCAGCACCCAGCCGGCGCCGCCGCCGGACGCGATGCCGAAAGCATTGAAGCCGGCGCCGACGAACATATTGGCGCATTCCGGCGCCACGCCGAGGATGAAATTGCCGTCCGGTGTAAAACTCTCCGGCCCGTTGATCATCTGCTTGACGCCGACGGTTTCAAGCGCCGGAACCCGCGCGATCGCCTGGGTCATATGTTGCTCGAAATGATCGTAGTCATCGTCGAACAGCCGAAACTCCCAGTCATCGGGCACGTCGCCACCGGGGAGACTGGTCGCCCAGGCCTGCGGGTTTGGCTCGTAGCCACCCATCACCAGCCCGCCGACTTCCTCCTTGAAGTAGGTGCGGCGGTCCGGATCGCGGATCGTCGGCGCGTCGGTCGACAGGCCGGCGATCCTCTCGGTGATGATGTACTGATGCTTCACCGGCTGCAGCGGCACGTTGATGCCGGCCAGCGCGCCGACCTGCCGCGCCCATTGTCCGGCACAGTTCACCACCTTGTCGCAGGCGATATCGCCCTTGTTGGTCTTCACCGCGGTGATGCGGCCGTCTTTCATGGCGAAGCCGGTGACGCGGACCTCCTCATACAATCTGGCGCCATGCATGCGCGCACCCTTGGCCAGCGACTGCGTAATGTCGGATGGACTTGCCTGGCCGTCGGTCGGCAGCCAGCTGGCGCCGACGAGGTCGCCGGTTTCCAGCAGCGGCCACATTTTCTTGATCTCTGCGGGCGACAGCAATTGCATGTCCATGCCGAAGCTCTTTGCCGTCGTCGCCAGCCTTTTGTACTCGGTCCAGCGGTCGGCATTGGTGGCGAGCCTAAGGCACCCGGTCATCTTCCAGCCGGTGGCCAGTCCGGTTTCGGCTTCCAGGCCCTTGTAGAGATCGACCGAATATTTGAGCACACGGGTGATCGAGGCCGACGAGCGCAACTGCCCGACCAGCCCGGCCGCGTGCCAGGTCGAACCCGAAGTCAGCTTGCCCTGTTCCAGCAGCACGACATCGGCCTTGTGGTCGCGCGCCAGGTGGTAGGCTGTCGAACAGCCGATGATGCCGCCGCCGATGACGACGATTCCGGCGTGGCTGGGCAGGCTCATGGGTTCAGTCTTCCGTACTTCGTTTGGTAGCTTTCCAGCGCGGCATCGAGCCGCGTCAGGTTCTCTTCGGTGTAGGCGACGTAGTCGATCCCCGGCGCGTCGAGATAGAGTTCCGAGACCATGCTCCACATCGCCTCGCGCAGCAGCGAGGCGCATTGCATGGCGGCGTGCGAACGGCGGATCGCCGCGTCCGGCTCTTTCATGAAATAGGCGGTCAGGAAGGTGAAGGATTCCTCGTCGCTCATCCCGGCATTGGAAGCCGCACCGGCAAGATCGAACATCGCCGTGTTGAAGCCGGCATACTCAAAATCGATCAGCCACAGCCGGTTGCCGTCATCGAGAATATTGGCCGGCAAAAGGTCGTTGTGGCCGAAGACGATCGGTAGCAGCTTCTGCGCCCGTTCGAGCTCGTCCGCCAGCGTCAGAAGATGTGGCAAGTCGCTTCGCTTGCGGCTGCCACCCTCCTCCAGCGTGCGGGCATAGTCGCGAATGACGTGGAACACCCAGAACATGAAGCCGGCGCCGGAGACATGGTTCGGCATCTCGCGATGGAAGGATCGCAGCAGCGCCGCCACGCGGCCGAGATTGGCGCGCACGTCTTCGGCGAGGAAGGTCCTGGCGCCGAGAAACTCCGTCACCAGGATGCCAGGCTCGGAATAGTGCACGGCCGGCGCGAAGCCGGCCGCCTCTGCCGCTCGAGCCGTCATCACCTCGCGCTCGCGAAAGACATGATGGAACGGAAAGTCCTGGCCAAAGCGGACGACATGCCGCCCGGCAGCGTCCTTGACCAGATAGTTGGCGTTGCTGAGGCCGCCCGGCAGAGGCGCGATATCGATGCTGCCGGTCCAGCAGGGCAGGGCGCGGATGCGGTCTTCGGCAGTCACGGGCTCATCCCTGGTGGCAGGTGTTCAAACAAGGCGCCAGGGTGGCGCGCGGTCGTGGAGAGTTCGATGAAAATCTCGTCGGTGCGGACGCCGGGTCTGTAAGCCCTAACCGCACCGACGAGCCCCTTGGCCGGACTCTTGACCCCGGCATCCGCCCCCGCGGATTCGAAAATCCCTTGCGTCAGACAATTTTTCAGACGTTTGGGCAATCACATTCATGTGCGGCTCAGCCTTCCCTCTTTCGTGGCGGTTCCGAGCCTGCCTACAGATAATGTCGCTCCGCGGGGCTCGGCTTGTCAACGTAAACTTGTGGCTTTTTCTGTCTTTCTGCCCGAAATCTTAAGGAATTATTGTAAACTGTGGCCGAATTGCCCTAGAAGCGGTCAATGGTGCAACAGATCCGGGCCGGGCAACGTCAATGATCCATTCCAAGCGGCACGGCGAAATCCTGCGCCTCCTCAAGGAGGAAGGCACGATCAGCATCGCCAGCCTGGCCGGCCGGCTAGGGGTGTCGCTGGAAACCGTGCGTCGTGACGTCAAGCCGCTCGGCAATGACGGCTCGATCCTGAAGATGCATGGCGCCATCAGCCTGCCGTCGCTGGCCGGCGAGCCGCCGTTCGAGCGGCGGATGCGCGAGAATGCCGACACCAAGCGCATTATCGCCCGCATGGTCGCCGCCACCATCCGCGATGGCGAGTCGGTCATGCTCGACACCGGCACCACCACCTCGTTCCTCGCCCGCGAACTGCTCGGCCACCGGCGGCTTACAGTCGTCACCAATTCGTCCGACATCGCCCGAACGCTGGCCACCGTCAACGGCAACAAGGTCTATATGGCCGGCGGTGAGTTGCGCAGCGATTCCGGTGCTGCCTTCGGCGTTTCGGCCATCGAATTCGTCAGCCGCTTTTCCGTCAACCACGCGATCATCTCTATCGGTGCCGTCGACGCTGTCGCGGGCCTGATGGACTACAATCTGGAGGAGGCGGAATTCGCCCGCATGGTGCTGTCGCGCGGCCAGCGCTCGCTCGTCATCACCGACCACAGCAAATTTGGCCGCCAGGGACTAGTCCAGGTCTGCGGCCTCGACGGCTTCTCCGAACTCGCCACCGACCAGCAGCCGCCGCGCGACATTGCCGCCGCCCTTGCCGAGTCTGGTGCGCGACTGAGCATCGCGGTTGGCGAAGCCGGGTTCTGATCTCCACCGCAGGATCAATGCCGGGTGTTGGCACTTCCCAGCGCGGCCGCCGCCGTGTTTAGTCCGGCCATGGCTTTCACCATCCGTCAGTTGCAGTTCTTCATCGCCGTCGCCGAGCAAGGCACGGTGTCGGGTGCGGCGCAAAACCTGTCGATCTCGCAATCGTCGGTCACCGAGGCGATCAAGGAACTCGAAAGCGATCTCGGCGTCGAACTGTTCGAACGTCACCCGCGCGGCCTCAACATCACCCACAAGGGTCACCAGTTCCTGCGCCACGCGAGAAAAATTCTTGCTGACGTTTCCGACGCGCGGCGCGCTTTCTTTGGCGACCAGGTGGTGACAGGCGGCCGGCTGCAGCTCGGCGTCACCTCGCTGGTTGCCGGCTATGTGCTGTCTGACCTCCTCGCCCGCTACCGCCGCGCCTATCCGGGCGTCGAGGTCTCGGCCATCGAGGACAATGGCGACTACCTTGAACATTTGCTGATCGGCGGCAAGCTCGACATCGCCGTCATGGTCACCTCGAACCTGCGTGACCGCACTGCCCTGCAGTCGGAAATTCTGGAAGTCTCGGCCTACCGGCTATGGCTGCCGCTCGGCCATTCGCTGGCCGGCGCCGACATCATCGGCATTGGCGACATCGCCGGCGAACCGCTCATCATGCTCACCGTCGACGAGATCGAGGAGAATACCGGCAAACTGCTGGCGGCGATCGGCGCCAAGCCGCATGTCGCCTTCCGCACCCGCTCGGTCGAGGCGGTGCGCAGCCTCGTCGCCACCGGCGCCGGCGTGGCGCTGCTGCCGGACCTCGTCTACCGGCCATGGTCGCTGGAAGGCGACCGCATCGAATCGCGCGATATCTCCGGCTCATTGCCGGTCGTCCAGGTCGGCATGGTCTGGCGCCGCGGCTCGAGCCTGCCGCAGGCGGCTCGCGACTTCATCGGCCTTGCCCAGTCGCAGCGCACGGTGCGCCAGCGGCCTGACAAAACTGGACGCTGAGATATCGGAAAAACCGATATCGCCTTTCTGACAAATGAATTTGCGAAACCGGAAATTTCACAGCACTTTCTCTGTCAGGGACCAAAGCCGCCGCCAGAGCGACATGCGTCCATAGGAAGAGCTGACCTTTTTTCAGTCCGCGTGTGACCCCTAGCGAAGACCGAACCCGGCTTCGGGGTCATGCGCTAAAATGGGAGATCGATAATGAATTCATTCCTGAAGTCATGCACTGCATTGACGGTCGCGCTGACCTTCTCCGGCCAGGCTGTCGCCCAGGTCAAGGAGCTCGGCAAGGGCGAAGGCCAGGTCAACATTGTCGCCTGGCCGGGCTACATCGAGCGCGGCGAAACCGACAAGGGCTACGACTGGGTGACCTCCTTCGAGAAGGACACCGGCTGCAAGGTCAACGTCAAGACCGCCAACACCTCCGACGAGATGGTCTCGCTGATGAACGAGGGCGGCTTCGACCTCGTCACCGCTTCGGGCGATGCCTCGCTGCGCCTGGTCGCCGGCAAGCGCGTCCAGCCGATCAACACCGATCTGGTCCCGAGCTGGAAGACGGTCGATGACCGGCTGAAGGATGCGCCCTGGTTCACGGTCGACAAGGTGCATTACGGCGTTCCCTACCAATGGGGGCCGAATGTGCTGATGTACAACACCGAGGTGTTCAAGGAGGCCCCGAAGAGCTGGAACATCGTCTTCGAGGAGATGAACCTGCCCGATGGCAAGTCGAACAAGGGCCGCGTCCAGGCCTATGACGGACCGATCCACGTTGCCGACGCCGCCAACTATCTGATGTTCCACAAGCCGGAACTCGGCATCAAGGATCCCTACGAGCTGACCGAGGACCAGTACAAGGCAGCGCTCGATCTGCTGCGCGTCCAGCGCACGCTGGTTGGACGCTATTGGCATGACGCCGCAATCCAGGTCGACGATTTCCAGAACGAAGGCGTCGTCGCCTCCGGTTCATGGCCTTACCAGGTCAACACGCTGGTTGCCGCCAAGAAGCCGATCGCCTCGACCGTGCCGGAAGAAGGCGTCACCGGCTGGGCCGACACCACGATGATGGAGGCCGACGCCGCCAACCCGAACTGCGCCTATATGTGGCTGGAGCATTCGCTGTCTCCGAAGGTACAGGGCGATGTTTCCGCCTGGTTCGGTTCGCTGCCGGTCGTGCCTGCTGCCTGCAAGGGCAACGAGCTCTTGACCGACGAAGGCTGCAAGACCAACGGCTACGACAATTTCGACAAGATCAAGTTCTGGAAGACGCCGGTGTCGAAATGCGCCAGTCAGAACAACCAGTGCGTGCCCTATTACCGCTGGGTGTCGGACTATATCGGCGTCATCGGCGGGCGCTGATTTCGCCCATTGCCCTCTCCCTTGTGGGGAGGGTCGACGCGTAGCGTTGGGGTGGAGTCCGCGAGGTGGGGCTGATCGGCAGGTCATGCCGGATCACCCCAGCCGCGGCTTCGTCGCAACCTCCCCCATTGAGGGGAGTGCCGCGCCAATCCGCCATCCCAGTCGGGAGGCGAGAGCGATTCGACAAAGCTAAACCGGCAACAGACTGGCAGCCCATGACACCAGCCGTCTCCTTCCAAAAGGTCTCCCGCCATTTCGGCAGCGTCCGCGCCGTCGACGCGGTCGACCTCGATATCGTGCCGGGCGAGTTCTTCGCCATGCTTGGTCCCTCGGGTTCCGGCAAGACGACCTGCCTGCGCCTCATCGCCGGCTTCGAGCAGCCGACGGCCGGTTCGATCTCGATCTTCGGCGAACGCGCCGAGGGCGTCCCGCCCTATCGCCGCAACGTCAACACCGTCTTCCAGGACTATGCGCTGTTCCCGCATCTGAACGTGCTCGACAACGTCGCCTACGGGCTGATGGTCAAGGGCGTCGGCAAGCCGGAACGGCAGAGGGCAGCGGAAGAGGCGCTATCGCTGGTGCGGCTTCCGGGCTATGGCGCTCGTCGTCCAGGCCAGCTTTCCGGCGGCCAGCGCCAGCGCGTCGCGCTGGCCCGTGCGCTGGTCAACCAGCCCAAGGTGCTGTTGCTCGACGAACCGCTCGGCGCGCTTGACCTCAAATTGCGCGAGAACATGCAGGAAGAGCTGAAGTCGCTGCAGAAGGCGCTCGGCATCACCTTCATCTTCGTCACCCACGACCAAGGCGAAGCGCTGTCGATGGCCGATCGCGTCGCCGTCTTCAACGACGGCAAGATCATGCAGATCGGCACGCCGGAAGACATCTACCAGCGGCCGAAGACCCGCTTCGTCGCCGATTTCGTCGGTTCGTCCAATGTGCTGCCACCGGATTTCGTCCAGCGCTACTGCGGCCAGCATCGCTGGGGCAGCCTGCGCCCTGAATCCATTCGCGTCGGCCGTGCTGCGAAAGGCGAAGGCGTCGCCGCTCGCCTTGTTTCGACCAACTATCTCGGCGCCACGACAAAACTGACGCTCGATGCCGACGGGCTAAGGCTGCACGCCATCGTGCCTGCCGGCTCTGCTGTGCCGGAGGAAGGCGAGACAGTCGTGCTCACCTTCAACCGCGAACATTTGCACGTGATGGACGAGCCGGCATGAGTCTCGACGCCACCATGCCGCGTGCCCCCGCCCCCGCCATCCTGCCCGGAAGCGGTGGCCTGCGCGGCGCGCTGTCAGACCTTTTCTGGCGCAAGCCGAAGGTGTTGCTGTTGCTCATGCTGCTGCCGCCGGTGCTGTGGCTCGGCATCGTCTATATCGGCTCGCTGTTCGCGCTGCTGCTGCAGAGCTTTTTCTCGATCGATGAATTCTCAGGCCTCATCAATCGCGAGTTTACGCTCAAGACCTATGGCGACCTGTTACACGCGGCCAACCTCGACATCATCCTGCGCACGGTGACGATGGCAGCCCTGGTCACGCTCGCCTCGGCGGTCATCGCTTTCCCCATCGCCTATTATGCGGCGCGTTATGCGCGCGGCCGCTGGAAGGCGCTGTTCTATCTCGGCATCATGCTGCCGCTGTGGTCGAGCTACCTGGTCAAGATCTATGCCTGGAAGCTGATCCTGGCCAAGGAAGGCATCCTGACCTGGCTGCTCGCCAAATTGCATCTCCTGTGGCTGCTCGACGGCTGGCTGTCGCTGCCGGTCGTCGGCGGCAATTCGCTGTCGGTCTCTGCCACCGGCACCTTCATCGTCTTCGTCTATGTCTGGCTGCCGTTCATGATCCTGCCGGTGCAGGCAGCGCTCGAGCGCGTGCCTGGCAATCTGGTCGAAGCCTCGTCCGATCTCGGTGCCTCGCCGGGCCAGACTTTCCGCAACGTGCTGTTTCCGCTGGCGCTGCCGGGCATCGTCGCCGGCTCGATCTTCACCTTCTCGCTGACGCTCGGCGATTACATCATCCCGCAGATCATCGGCACCTCGCGGCTGTTCATCGGCCAGGCCGTCTATTCGCAGCAGGGCACCGCCGGCAACATCCCGCTCGCCGCCGCCTTCACCGTGGTGCCGATCGTCATCATGGGCTTCTACCTCTGGGGCGCCAAGCGCATGGGGGCCTTCGATGCGCTCTGATGGCTCGCAGTCCGCCCCACTCGGCCTGAAGGTCGCCGCCGCTTGCGGCCTGCTGTTCCTGCATCTGCCAATCCTGCTGATCTTCGTCTACGCCTTCACCACCGAGGAAAAGAGTTTTGTCTGGCCGCCGCCGGGGCTGACCACGCAATGGTTCGCCGTCACCTGGAACAGGCCAGATGTGTGGCAGGCGCTGTCGCTGTCGGTCAGGGTCGCGGCGATCTCGACCGTGATCGCACTGATCCTCGGCACGCTTTGCTCGGCAGCGGTGTCGCGGACAAAATTCTTCGGCCGCGAAACCATCTCGCTGCTGGTCATTTTGCCGATCGCGCTGCCCGGCATCATCACCGGCATCGCGCTGCGCTCGGCGTTTTCGCTGGCCGACATCCCATTCTCGTTCTGGACGATCGTGCTCGGCCACGCCACCTTCTGCGTCGTCGTCGTTTACAACAACGCCGTTGCCCGCTTCCGCCGCACCTCCGGCTCGATGATCGAGGCCTCGATGGATCTCGGCGCCGACGGTTTTCAGACCTTTCGCCATGTCGTGCTGCCCAACATCGCCACCGCTCTGCTCGCCGGTGGCATGCTGGCCTTCGCTTTGTCCTTCGACGAGGTCATCGTCACCACCTTCACCGCCGGCCAGCAGCAGACGCTGCCGATATGGATGCTGGAAGAGCTGATCCGTCCGCGCCAGCGCCCGGTCACCAATGTGGTGGCCATGGTCGTCGTGCTGGTGACGCTGCTGCCCATCCTGCTTGCCTATTACCTGACCCGCGACGGCGACCAGATTGCGGGCAGTGGAAAATGAAAACAGCGAATAAGGAGTAGCGCATGGCGATAGGGGAGATCGACGGTCAAAACCCACTCGCTACTCGCTACTCGCTACTCGCTACTCGCTACCCACTACTCGCTTCTGTTTAGGGAGAGACTTCCATGGACACCCAGATGCTGATCGGCTCGAAATTCGAGAAGGGTACCGAGACCGAGGAGCCGATCCTCAATCCGAAAACAGGGGCGACCATCCTCAATCTCCCCGAGGCGAACCCGGCACAGATCGAAGCGGCCGTGGCTGCGGCCGAACAAGCGTTCGTCTTGTGGTCGCGCACCACGCCGGCGCAGCGCTCGGGCTATCTCCTCAAGATCGCCGACCGCATCGAAGCCGAAGCCAACGAGTTCGCCGCGCTCGAGGCGCTGAATTGCGGCAAGCCGATCAATGCCGTGCTCAATGACGAGATCCCGGCGATCGTCGACTGCTATCGCTTCTTTGCTGGGGCCGTCCGCTCGATGCCAGGCGTGCTCGCCGGCGAATATCTGCCCGGCCACACCTCGATGGTCCGGCGCGATGCCATCGGCATCGTCGCATCGATTGCGCCCTGGAACTATCCGCTGATGATGATGGCCTGGAAGTTGGCGCCCGCAATTGCTGGCGGCAATACCGTCGTCTTCAAGCCGTCGGAACAGACGCCGCTGACGGCGCTCAAACTGGCGACGATCCTGGCCGAGATATTGCCGGAGGGCGTGGTCAACGTCGTGCTCGGCCGCGGCGACAGCGTCGGCAACACGCTGATCAACCACCCCAAGGTCAACATGATTTCGATCACAGGCGATGTCGCCACCGGCAAGAAGGTGCTGCAGGCCGCCGCCAAGTCGGTCAAGCGCACGCATCTCGAACTCGGCGGGAAGGCGCCGGTCATCGTCTTCGACGACGCCGACCTCGGCGCGGTGGTCAACGGCCTGCGCGCCTTCGGCTACTACAATGCCGGTCAGGACTGCACCGCTGCCTGTCGCATCTATGCCGGCAAGAAGATCTACGACAAGCTCGTCGCCGATCTCTCCTCGGCCGTCTCGACCATCAAGTACAACCGCCCAGACGACACCGAGAACGAGATCGGGCCGTTGATCTCACGCCGCCAGCGCGACCGCGTCTCGAGCTTCGTCGAGCGCGCCTCCGAGCTGAAGCACATCGAGATCACCACCGGCGGCAAGCCGGGCGAAGGCTCCGGTTTCTACTACCAGCCGACGGTCGTTGCCGGCGCCTTGCAGGAGGACGAGATCGTGCGCCGCGAAGTGTTCGGCCCGGTCGTCTCGATCACCCGCTTTTCGGAAGTCGACGAGGCGGTCAAATGGGCCAACGACAGCGACTACGGCCTGGCGTCTTCGGTCTGGACCAAGGATGTTTCACGCGCCATGGCAACCGCCGCACGCCTGCAATATGGCTGCACCTGGATCAACACCCATTTCATGCTGACCAACGAAATGCCGCATGGCGGGGTGAAGCAGTCCGGCTACGGCAAGGACATGTCGCTTTACGCGCTGGAGGACTACACCGCCGTGCGGCACGTCATGGTGGCGCACGGGTAGTGCTGCCACCACTATCTCTAAAATATTTGCCGTGCCATTTTCTGTATATTAAGCGTGGGTAACCTTCGTGGCATGGCGACGGTTCACGATTTACTGAATATTCAACCTGAACGAGCAGCCTCTTTGCCGAGAAACCGCGCGGCGAGGGGGTTTGCGCATGAATACGACCAAGATCAAGCTGGTATTGATCGGTGGCTTCTGCCTGCTGATCGCTGTCTTCGGCGGCAAGGACATGATCAAGAGAAGCGGCTGGACCGAGGCGTCGGCCGAAATCCTTGCGGTCAACATCGAATGCGACATGGAATCGACGGCGCATAAGGTCGTCTACAAGACCGTGAGCACCGCCACGATCCCATGCGAGCTGGTTGACGCGTTCAAGACAGTGCACGCGGACAAAGAGTGGAAGGTGAGCCAGAAGTTCACCGGCACCTTGCGTGTCGGCACCGGCGCCGATGCCGTCGAGGCCACCATGGATCTCAACAAGAACGGCTCCCGCGAACCGCAGGTCGGCGACAAGCTCACGGTCGTTCAGAATCCCGCCAATCCGACCCAGATCGAGCGCACCGGCATGACCGGCACGCGTCTGACGATAGTCATTGGCGCCGCACTGCTCGGCGCGCTGCTCCTCTTTATTGCTTTCCGGCCCCGCAGGCAGTCATCGGCTTACGCCATGGCCGGGAACCTTGCCGGAGATGCCGGCGCGGACCAGCGAGCCCGCCAGGCCGACGCCATGATAGCGGCGGCACTTGCCAAACGGGCCACACTGACCAACCAGGGAGCGCCGGCGCGTATCGCGGCTGCCGGATTGGCCAGGGAAGACCGCTTCTCCGGGCAGCGGACGAGCTTCGGCCGCCGCAGCTGACGGCCGAAAATCGCGGCTCCTATTCCACGATGCGGTAGATGTTCCACAGGCTGGTGCCTGACACCACATAGGGTTCGATCTCCTTGCCCCATTTGGCGTGGGCGTCGATCTTGCCGATCTTGGCAAAGAACTCCTCCAGCTTGGCGAGGCTTTCGACCTGGTGATGCGATTCGACCGTCGCCTCCCGTGCGCCGATCGAGCCGGTCATGATCCGGAACTCCAGGTCGGCGATGCCGACCTGCGAGCCGATCTCGCGTTCCCATTTCTTCAACAGGTCGAGCACGGTCTGCTTGTGCCCGAACCTGGCGTCGATCTGCCATCTGGCGCTGAACATCTTCTTCTCCTCCAGGTTTGCGGCCAGAGCATGATCCCGAAAAAGTGGAATCCGGTTTTCGGGAAAGATCATGCTCCAACACTGAAATAGAGCCCCATCCCGATTCCAGCGGGATGACAGGCTCCGCTGTTGATCTACTCGTCCCAGGCCTGCACGACGGTCTGCCGCGCAATCAGCCCGTTCTTCAACTCCAGCATCGCCGCGCAGAACACCTTGGTCCCGTCCGGATAGGCGCAGGCCTGGGTGAAGGCGAGGTTGTTGCCGTCGGCGATGGTGGTGTCGACCTTGTGGGTCATCGCCCGACTGCAGATGTCGTCCCAGAACGTGCTGATCGCCGCGCGCCCGCGAATTTCGCGCGGCTTGCTCGGTGGGTTGTTGCGGTCGATCACCCGCACCAGCGCGTCGTCGGCATAGAAGCTCGACAGCAGCTTTCCATCACGGCCTTCGATGGCTTTCTTGATCGCCGGGCCGTCCACGGTTTGTGTCTTGGTCAGCATTTCTTCCTCCATGTGCCCGTCTCCACGGGCGTTCAATTGATCGGCTCTGCCCGGCACGAGCGCCGGACAGCAGTTCTCTTCACTGCGACTTGGCCTTGACGGCCGCGAACACCTGGTCGGTCTGCTGCTTGAATGTCGGAGCCGTGACGAGCAGCGCGCCGATGCCTGCCGATATCGCCAGAGACTTGAGTGTCCGGATCGACTTCAACATTTCGTCCTCCGTTCGCAGCGCCTTCCCGGCGACATCCGCCTGGCCTGCATGGAGAGAATTGATAGCGCTTACGCTACCTTGGCCGCTTCGCCCGAAAGCGCCATGGCTCTCATGGCCCGTCCGGGCCAGTGTGCCGGGCTGAAAACGCCGCCGCCGCCGCCCGCGACGGCAGGTCCAGCTTGAGCAGTATGTTGGCGACGTGGCGCTTGACCGTGTGCTCGCTCAGCCTCAATTCGGCGGCGATCGCGGCATTGCTCTTGCCGTCGGCAATCAGGCTCACCACCTCGCTTTCGCGCGTCGTCAGCGTCGCCGGCTCGCTCGCCCTGGTCCTGGGGCGGCAGGCGGGTTCCAGATGCTGTTCGGATGTCGCCTGGACCAGCGCCAGCGGCTCGTCCAGTTCATCGAGCGCGATGCGCCCGGCGTCGGTGAAATGCAGGCCTGAGCCGGCTGCCAGGTCGGCAACCAGTCGTGACGCGAGGATGTCGCCACGACCGGCATGGGAGGCAAGCTGCATGGTCACGCGCGCCGTCAGCCCGTCTGGCGGCCC
The DNA here is from genome assembly GCF_024746795.1 of Mesorhizobium sp. AR10. Taxonomy (NCBI): domain Bacteria; kingdom Pseudomonadati; phylum Pseudomonadota; class Alphaproteobacteria; order Hyphomicrobiales; family Phyllobacteriaceae; genus Mesorhizobium; species Mesorhizobium sp. AR10. The sequence continues at coordinate 449,146 of NZ_CP080524.1, read as the reverse complement.
GCGCAATTCGACCTCGCCAACATGCGCGCCCTGCGCGCTGGCGATGCCGATCTCCTGTGCAGAGTCGCGCAGTGCCGCCGCGCAGCGTATGGCGCGTGCTGGGCCATCGAAGCGCGACAGCATCATTTCGCCATGCGTGCCCGCCGAGCGGCCGCCATGACGCCCGACCAGTAGCCGCCAGCTTTCCTGGAAGCGCTGGCTGCGTTCGCTCCACATGCGGTCGCCGATCCGCGCCGTGTCATAGATGCGCGTCGCCAGCAGTGCCGCCAGCACGCGCTCCGCTTCCACCACCGCGCGTTCGCCGGTCAGGAATTCCTCGATCACGTCGGCCACCCGGTCGACATCGCCGGTCCAGATCGGATGGTCGCGCCCGGGGATCTCGACCAGCCGCGCGTTCGGGATTTTTTTGGCCAGGAAGCGGCTGGCGGCAGGGTCGACCCGCGCGTCGTTGCGGCGATGGATCAGCAGCGTGGGCGCGCTGATCGCCGGGAGGATACCGCGCACGTCGATCCCGGCATTCATGCGCGCCAGTGCCGCCGCTGCCGTCGGGCTGGCCGACAGTCGCTCGAAGCGCGCCCACCATTGGGTAAAATGCGGGTCGTCGACCCGGCCCGGCGCGAAATTGGGCAAAGTGGCGCCTGTACCCCACGACGTTCCCGCCGTCGCGATGAATGCCTCCAGCCGTTCCGGTGGCATCACCCATTTGTGGAAATGCGCATAGCCGCCATAAAGCACCAACGCCCGCGTCCGCTCCGGATAGGTGGCGGCGAACAGCATCGCCATCGGCGCGCCCTCGGAAGCGCCCAGCAAGGCCGCGCGGCCGCTGCCGGTGGCATCCATCACCGCGCGCACGTCGTCCATGCGGGTTTCGAGGCTGGGCAGATGATGGGCGTCGACGCGGTCGGACAGCCCCGTGCCGCGCTTGTCGAACAGGATCAGGCGCGAGAAGGCTGAAAGCCGTTTGAGCAGCCGGCTGTAGCCCTCGTCTTCCCAATGCAGGTCGAGATTGGAAATGAAGCCCGGCACGAAAACAAGATCGAACGATCCCTGGCCGACCACCTGATAGGCGATCCGCACATCGCCGCTAAGGGCGTATCGGGTCTCGATTGGCCTCACACAAATATCCCACCCGGCCAGACGATTTCTGATCGTCAACCATAGCAGAGCCTTGCCGTTTGCGGCAGCCGAACTTTAGAGGGCTGAAATATAAGACCTTTGGCGACCGGAGGCGTTTGCCAGCCTACTTCTGCGGAGCGGTGCTCTCGGCCTGCGCAGGCCCTCGTCCAGTGTAACCGATACTCGTATCGGCCTGTTCTGGCGTCTTGGGTCGCTTGATCTTGGCGGAAGCCGCCACGACGAGTTCGTTGAAGCCTTCACCGCCACTGTTCAGCATCTCGAACAGCTGCCGCCGCATTCTCGGCTCCCAGAACTTGTTGATGTGCTCGGCGACGCCGGCGATGCCTTCCTCGCGCGGCTTGGAGTGAAAGAAGGCTGCGATCTGGTTGGCCATGATCACCAGCTTCTCGCTGGTGCTCATGATGTGCTCTTCGTCATGCGACATGCTTGGTAACTCCGGAGACCACCCGGCCGGGGTGGGTGAAAATATCGAAATCGTCGCCGCGCACCAACGCCACCAGCGTCATGCCGGCTTCTTGCGCCGTGCGGATGGCGAGGGCGGTGGGCGCCGAGACGGCGATGATGAAAGCCGAGCCGATCGCCGCCGTCTTCTGCACCATTTCGACAGAAACACGGCTGGTCACGACGACAGCACCCGATGCGCCGTCGATGCCGGCCTTGGCCAGCGCGCCGGCCAGCTTGTCCAGCGCATTGTGGCGGCCGACATCCTCGCGCGCCATGACGATACCCTTGCCGGGCACATAGAAGCCCGCGGCGTGGACTGCGCCGGTCTCGGCGTGCAGCGGCTGCACCTTCGACAAAAGCTTGACGGAACGGACGATATCGTCGGCCTCAAGCGTAAGTTTCGACGAACCGACCACATCAACCGACCTCATCGCTTCCTCGATCGATTCGATACCGCACAGGCCGCAGCCAACCGGGCCGGCCAGCCTGCGCCGCCGTGCCTCGAAGCGGGTATTGGCTTGGTCCTTCAGCCGGATCTGGATGTCGATGCCGGCGCCATGATCCTCGACCTCGATGGCCTCGATCTCGTCTGGCCTCGCAATGATGCCTTCGGTCAGCGAGAAGCCGAGCGCGAAATCCTCGAAATCGGCCGGGCTCGCCATCATCACCGCATGCGTGGTGCCGGCAAAGGAAAACGCCACCGGCGTCTCTTCCGGCACCATGCGGTTGCCGGCCGCAGTGCCGCCGGCGCGGCGCGCCAGCCGCGAGATCTGCGTCGTGGCTTTGCGGCGCGCGCCCAAGGTTACTCCGCAGCTTCCAGCGGGGCGATGCGACGGCTGTTGCGCGCTTGCTCGTCATAGTCGCGCTGCCATTCCGACGGCCCGTTGGAGGCGCCGACCTGCACCGCCGTTACCTTGTATTCAGGGCAATTGGTCGCCCAGTCGGAGAAGTCGGTGGTGATGACGTTGGCCTGTGTGTCCGGATGATGGAACGTCGTGTAGACGACGCCCGGCGACACGCGATCGGTGATCAGCGCGCGCAGCGTCGTCTCGCCGGAGCGGCTGGTCAGCCGGACCCAATCACCATCACGCAGTCCGCGGTTCTCGGCATCGTGCGGATGGATCTCCAGCCGGTCCTCGCTGTGCCACATCACATTTTCGGTACGCCTGGTCTGCGCCCCCACATTGTACTGCGAGAGAATCCGGCCGGTGGTGAGCAGCAGCGGGAAGCGCGGCCCGGTCCTTTCGTCCGTCGCCACATATTCGGTGCGGATGAACTTGCCCTTGCCGCGCACGAACCCATCGACATGCATGATCGGGGTGCCGAGCGGTGCCTTCTCATTGCAGGGCCATTGCACGGATCCGACACGGTCGAGCAGTTCGAAGGAGACGCCGGCGAAGCTCGGCGTCGTCTTGGCGACCTCGTCCATGATCTCTGAGGGATGCTGATAATTCCAGTCCAGCCCCACTGCACGGGCAAGCTCCTGCGTCGCCTCCCAATCGGCGTAGCGCGCCTTCGGCTCAAGAACCTTGCGCACCATGTTGATGCGGCGCTCGGCATTGGTGAAAGTGCCGTCCTTCTCGAGGAAGGTGGAGCCCGGCAGGAACACATGCGCGTAGTTCGCCGTCTCGTTGAGGAAGAGGTCGTGCACGACGACGCATTCCATCGCAGCGAGGCCGGCGGCAACATGTTTGGTGTCGGGATCGGACTGCAGAATGTCTTCGCCCTGGATGTAGATACCCTTGAAAGTGCCGTCGACGGCAGCATCCAACATGTTGGGGATGCGCAGGCCGGGTTCGTCGTCCAGCTTCACGCCCCACAGGCTCTCATAGATGTCGCGCACGGCTTCGCCGGAGATGTGGCGATAGCCGGGCAGTTCGTGCGGGAACGAGCCCATGTCGCACGAGCCTTGCACGTTGTTCTGGCCGCGCAGCGGGTTCACGCCGACGCCTGGCCGGCCGATATTGCCGGTGGACATGGCGAGGTTGGCGATCGCCATCACCGTGGTTGAACCCTGGCTGTGTTCCGTCACCCCGAGCCCATAATAGATCGCGCCGTTGCCGCCGGTGGCGTACATCCGGGCCGCGCCGCGGATCAACTCGGGATCGACGCCGGACAGCTTGCCGACGATTTCGGGGCTGTTTTCCGGCAAGGCGACAAACGAAGCCCAATCCTGGAACTCCACCCAGTCGCAGCGCTCGCGGATGAAGGCTTCGTTGAAAAGACCTTCGGTGACGATGACATGCGCCAGCGCCGTCAGCACTGCCACATTGGTGCCGGGCTTCAGCGGCAGGTGGTAATCCGCCTCGATATGGGCCGACTTGACCATCTCGGTGCGACGCGGATCGAGCACGATCAGCTTGGCGCCCTGGCGCAGCCGCTTCTTCAGCCGCGAGGCGAACACCGGATGGGCGGAAGCGGGATTGGCGCCGATGATGACGGCGACGTCGGTGTAATCGACGGAGTCGAAATCCTGCGTGCCGGCCGAGGTGCCATAAGTCTGGCCGAGCCCGTAGCCGGTCGGCGAATGGCAGACGCGCGCGCAGGTATCGACATTGTTGTTGCGGAAGCCCTGCCGCACCAGCTTCTGGACGAGATAGGTCTCTTCGTTCGTGCAGCGCGAGGAGGTGATGCCGCCGATCGCGGTGCGGCCATATTGATACTGGATACGGCGAAATTCCTTGGCCGTATGGGCGATCGCCTCTTCCCAGCTCACCTCGCGCCAGGGATCGCTGACCTTTTCCCGGATCATCGGCGACAGGATGCGGTCCTTGTGGGTGGCATAGCCATAGGCGAAACGGCCCTTCACGCAGGAATGGCCGTGGTTCGCCTTGCCGTCCTTGTACGGCATCATGCGAATGACCTCGTCGTCCTTCACCTCGGCCTTGAACGAGCAGCCGACGCCGCAATAGGCGCAGGTGGTGACGGCCGAGCGCTCCGGCATGCCCTTCTCAAGCACCGTTTTCTCGCGCAGCGCGTCGGTCGGACAGGCCTGCACGCAGGCGCCGCAGGACACGCATTCGGAGGCGATGAAATCCTCGTGCATGCCGGCGACCATGCGCGATTCGAAACCGCGGCCCTCGATGGTCAGCGCGAAGGTGCCCTGCACCTCCTCGCAGGCCCGCACGCAGCGCGAGCAGACGATGCATTGCGCCGGATCATAGGTGAAATAGGGATTGGATTCATCGCGCGCGATGTAGTCGACCGTCAGCGAGCCATGGCCGGGCGCGACGCCGTTTTCCTTGACGTGGTTACGGCCCTCGACGCCGAAGCGGTTCTCGGTCAGGCCCACCGACTTTGCCACCGTGTCGAACTCGCTGGCGCCGGTGCCGGCTTTCTCGCTCCAGCCGGTCGGATGGTCGGATACGTAGAGTTCCATGACACCGCGGCGAATAGCGTCGAGCCGATCGGACTGCGTGCGCACCACCATGCCTTCGCCCACCGGCGTCGTGCAGGACGCCGGCGTGCCGCCACGCCCTTCGATCTCGACGAGGCAGACGCGGCACGAACCGAACGAATCCAGCATGTCGGTGGCGCAGAGCTTGGGGATCTCGACCCCGCCTTCCATCGCGGCCCGCATGATCGACGTGCCTTCCGGCACCCTGATGCTGCGGCCGTCGACGGTCAGCGTGATCTGCTTCTCCGCATTCGATGGCGGGGTTCCGTAGTCGATCTCTTCGACGAGTGATGGGAAGTCGGCCTTGATGTTCATCTGCCAGCTCCTATTCAGCCGCCACGCGCGCTGGCGCAGGCTTGAAATCTTCGGGGAAATGGGTGATCGAGCTCATCACAGGATAGGGCGTGAACCCACCCAGCGCGCACAGCGATCCGAATTTCATTGTGTTGCAGAGATCGGTGACCAGAGCGAGGTTCTTCTCCGGCTCGATGCCGGCGGCGAGCCTGTCGATGGTCTCGACGCCACGTGTCGAGCCGATGCGGCAGGGCGTGCACTTGCCGCAGCTCTCGATGGCACAGAACTCCATGGCGAAGCGTGCCTGCTTCAGCATGTCGGCGGTGTCGTCGAACACGGTGATGCCGGCATGGCCGATCAACCCATCCTTGGCGGCGAAGGCTTCATAGTCGAACGGCGTGTCGAACAAGGCGCGCGGGAAGTAGGCGCCGAGCGGTCCGCCGACCTGCACCGCCTTCACCGGGCGCCCGGTCGCGGTGCCGCCGCCAATATCGTCGACGATCTCGCCCAGCGTCATGCCGAACGCTGCCTCGAACAGACCGCCATGCTTGACGTTGCCGGCGATCTGGATCGGGATGGTGCCACGCGAGCGGCCCATGCCGTAGTCCTTGTAGAAGGCGGCACCCCTGTCCATGATAACAGGCACCGAGGCCAGCGAAATGACGTTGTTGATTACCGTCGGCTTGCCGAACAAGCCTTGGATTGCCGGCAGCGGCGGCTTGGCGCGAACCACGCCGCGCTTGCCCTCCAGGCTGTTCAAGAGCGAGGTTTCCTCGCCGCAGACATAGGCGCCGGCGCCGACACGGATTTCCATGTCGAAGGCATTGGGCGAGCCCAGCACATTGACGCCGAGCACGCCGGCCTTGCGGGCGACCGCGACAGCCTGGTTCATCATCGCCACCGCATGCGGATATTCCGAGCGGATGTAGACAAAGCCCTTGGTCGCACCCGTCGCGATGCCGGCGATCGCCATGCCTTCGATGAGCACGAAAGGATCGCCCTCCATGATCATGCGGTCGGCGAAGGTGGCGCTGTCGCCTTCATCGGCGTTGCAGACGATGTATTTACGGTCACCGGCGGTGTCGAGCACCGTCTTCCACTTGATGCCGGTCGGGAAGCCGGCGCCGCCGCGGCCGCGTAGCCCTGAGTCCGTGACTTGCTTGACGATATCGGCCGGCGCCATGGCCACCGCGTTCTGCAGGCCCCTCAGCCCGCCATGCGCCTTGTAATTGTCGAGCGACAGCGGATCGATGACACCGCAACGCGCGAAGGTCAGGCGCGTCTGTTTCGCCAGGAACGGGATCTTGTCGGGCGCGCCCAGCCAGCGCTTGTGATGGCCACCTTTGAGGAAGCCGCAGTCGAACAGGCTCTTGACGTCGGAAGGCTTCACCGGTCCATAGGCGACGCGGCCGGTGGCGGTCGCCACCTCGACCATCGGCTCGAGGAAATAGGCGCCGCGCGAACCGTTGCGCACGATCTTGGCCTCGATGCCACGTTCGGCGAGTTCCATTGCAATCGCCTTGGCGACCTTTCCGGCACCCAGTGCCAGCGCGCCGGAATCGCCAGGAATGTAGATGCGCGGGATCATGAGCGCGCCTCCGCCACGATCTCTTCGATCTTCTCGTCGTCGAGACGGCCGATCACCGCGCCGTCCAGCATCGCCGACGGCGCGCAGGCGCACAGCCCGAGGCAATAGACCGGCTCCAGCGTCACCGATCCGTCGCGGGTGGTTTCGTGGAAACCGATGCCGAGCAATTGCTTGATTTTGGCGGCGACGGCATCCGAGCCCATCGACTGACAGGCTTCCGCCTGGCAGAGCTTGAGCACATGCCGGCCGGCCGGATGGGCGCGGAAATCGTGATAGAAGGTGACGACGCCGTGCACTTCGGCTCTGGAGAGGTTCAGCCCATCGGCGATGACCGGCAGCGCGTCGTGCGGCACATGGCCGAACTCTTCCTGGATCTCGTGCAGGATCGGCAGCAGTGGGCCCTCGAGCCCCTTCATCTCCTGGATGATCGCCGCCGTGCGCGACGCGATCTCGGTACTTGCAGGCTGCATCGGCATGCAGCGCCCTCCCTGGTCGTAGCTTTTATCGCTAAGTCTTTACAAAATCAGAGGAAACTAGCGAAATCAATAAAGCTGGTTCGTCGATCGATAGAAATCTTCTATCGATCGCATTCAGCCAACATTGTCTAGCCTAGCGCAACGCTCGGAAATCGTCCGCCAGCGCCATCGCCTCGTCCAGCAGCGCCGAGACCAGCGGCGTGTGCGGTTCGCGCGGCGTCGCCACCAGCCCGACCGTATGGCTGGCGTCCGGCTCGATGATCGGAATGGCCCGGATCGGTTCGGAAAAGCCGAATGTTTCCGCGAGGTTGAGCGGCATGATCGACGACCATTTGCCGGTGCGGATATGGGAAAACAGCACGATCATCGAATTGGATTCGAGTGTCGGCCGCACCTGCACGCCGGCCTCGGCCAGATGCTGGTCGATGATGCGGCGGTTCTGCATGTCCGGCGTCAACAGGCAGAGCGGCAAATGGCTGAGCTCGGCCCACGTCACTTTGTCGCGGTCGGAATAGGGATTCCCGACAGCGGTGATCAGCTGGTAGCGTTCGTCATAGAGCGGCACGCTGGTCACCCGCCCCAACGGCTCGTTGTCGAGATAGGTGATGCCGGCGTCGATGTCGAAATTGCCGAGCAGCGACAGCACCTCGATCGAGGTGCGCGACAGCACCGAGAAGGTGACGCCGGGATGTTTTGCCCGAAAGGGTGTCGTCAGTCGCGCCACCATGGCCAGAGCGGTCGGGATGGCGGCGATGCGGATGCGGCCGGAAAGGCCGTGGCGTGCCGCGCGCATCTCCTCGCGCATGGCGCGGGTGTCGCCGACGATGCGGCGCGCCCATGTCAGCACCTGCTTTCCCTCGGGCGTCAGCCCCTGGAAGCGTGAGCCGCGCAGAACCAGCATCACCCCAAGCTGGCCCTCCAGCTGCTTGATCCCGGCCGAAAGCGTCGGCTGGGTGACGCCGCACAACTCTGCCGCCCGGCCGAAATGCTCCTCCCTGGCCAGCGCGATGAAGAATTCCAGCTTGTCGATCATGCGATCTTTCCGGTCGTTCCGCGCAAGGTCGGGGAAATTGTCTTTCGCCGCAAGCGGTATGCGCAATTGCTGCGCATCCACATCTTTCAGCCGGCTTACTGTTTCCAGCGGCGATATGCGGCGCTATGTGGATGAAACTGGGAGATCGACCATGCTGGGCTGGTTCCGCAAGCTGCTGCCGCGCGAAGATCGCTTCTTCGACCTGTTCGAACGACATTCCCGCACCGTGGTTGGCGGCGCCGAGGCACTGGAGCAGCTTCTGCAGGGCAAGGACATCGATCGCTGGTGTCAGAAGATCATCGATCTTGAAGACGAGGCCGATCATATCACGGCGGAAGTCCTGCTGGCGGTGCGGCGCTCCTTCATCACGCCCTTCGACCGCGGCGACATCAAGGACCTGATCCAGTCGATGGATGACGCCATCGACATGATGCACAAGACCGTCAAGACGGTGAAGCTGTTCGAAAGGAAGGAATTCGACCCGCTGATGCAGGAAATGGGTGGCGTCATCGTCGATACGGCCAAGCTGGTCGCCGAGGCGATCCCGTTGCTCAGCAAGGTCGGAGCGCACACGGTGCGCCTCAACGCCATCGCCGAAGAGGTCATGCGTGCGGAAGGCCGGGCCGACGATCTGCACGAGCAGGGGCTGAAGGACCTGTTCAAGCGGCATGGCCGCAGCGATCCGATGGCCTACCTGATCGGCAGCGAGATCTACGGCCAGCTGGAAAAGGTTGTCGACCGCTTCGAGGACGTCGCCAACGAGATCAGCGGCATCGTGATCGAGAACGTATAGGCGATGGAAGTCACCATTGCCTTTCCCGTGCTGGTCGGTCTTGTTGCGGTCGCGCTGTTCTTCGACTTTCTAAACGGCCTGCACGATGCCGCCAACTCCATCGCCACCATCGTCTCCACCCGCGTGCTGAGGCCGCAATATGCGGTGTTGTGGGCGGCATTCTTCAATTTCATCGCCTTCATGTTCTTCGGTCTTCATGTCGCCGAGACAGTGGGAAAGGGCATCGTCGACGTCGCTGTCGTCACGCCGGCGGTTATTTTCTCGGCGCTCGTCGGCGCCATCGTCTGGAACATCGTCACCTGGATTGCCGGCATCCCTTCGAGCAGCTCGCATGCGCTGATCGGCGGGCTGGTCGGCGCTGGCGTTGCCAAGGCCGGCATCGGCGCCATCGTCTGGACCGGGCTGGGCAAGACCACGGCCGCCATCGTCTTGTCGCCGGCGACCGGTTTTGTTCTGGCGCTTCTCCTGATCCTTGTCGTTTCGTGGCTGTTCGTGCGCCAGACGCCGTTCGCCGTGGACAGCACCTTCCGCGTCATGCAGTTCGTTTCCGCCTCGCTCTATTCGCTCGGGCACGGCGGCAATGACGCCCAGAAAACCATGGGCATCATTGCCGTGCTGCTCTATTCGCAAGGCATGCTCGGCGCGAATTTCTACGTGCCGCTGTGGGTCGTCCTCACCTGTCAGTCGGCTCTGGCGCTGGGCACATTGTTCGGTGGCTGGCGCATCGTCCACACAATGGGCTCCAAGATCACCCGGCTGAACCCGATGCAGGGTTTCTGCGCCGAGACCGGCGGCGCCATCACCCTGTTCGCCGCCACCTGGCTCGGCATTCCCGTGTCGACCACGCATACCATCACCGGCGCCATCATCGGCGTCGGCGCGGCCCGCCGCGTCTCGGCCGTGCGCTGGGGTATTGCCGGCAACATCGTCATCGCCTGGATCGTCACCTTACCGGCGACGGCGGCGATTGCGGCTCTCACCTACCTTGCGGTCAGCCTAGCAGGATAACGAACCTTACCTGTCGACAAGGTTCAGGATGTTGCCGTCGGGATCCTTGAACCAGGCGACCTTCATCCCGTAGCCGACATGGATATCGCCCTCCATTGTCAGGCCGGGCATGTCGTAGTGCTCGAAGGTGACGCCCTTCGATTTCAACGCCTTGACGACATTGCCGATCTCGTCGCCAACCATCCAGGTCACTGCCGTCGCTTTGTTGGTTCCAGCAAATTGGGAGTGATAGACATTGATGGCAGTGTCGCCGCTCTTGTACACGATCAGTTCGCCGGCTTCATCGTGCACCTGTTCCAGGCCGAGCGTTCCTTCGTAGAAGGCCTTCGCCTTCGCCAAGTCCTTTACCGCGAGATTGGCCGTTGCGTTGCTGTTTGCGAGCATGGTCGCCTCCTTCTCTGATTGTCGGTCCCGTGCTGGTCATTGAAATAGGTCACCGCGATTGTTTGACGACTGTCGCCTGACCCGATTTGCTGGTCGCACCGGCACCCGACTATCTGGAAGACGTTTGGCGCGGCTAAAATCCGACAGGGTCCGCCGTTTTTCCGCACACGCCAAGGCAGCCATTGCTCCACGGCTTGGTTCTGTTGGGAAACTGCACTATCTGAGGCCCTGAGTGCCCAAGGAAAAAACGCATGTCAGTCACCAAGGAAATCGTTACCGAGCGTCTGAAGACGGTCAACGGACCGGACTTCACCGGCAACATCGTCGACCTCGGCATGGTTTCCGAGATTTTCATTGCCGATTCCAAGGTCTTCTTCTCGATCACCGTGCCCGCCGCCCGCGCCCAGGAAATGGAACCGCTGCGCGCTGCCGCCGAACGGGTGGTGAAAGCGATCCCCGGTGTCGCCGGCGCCGTCGTCGCGCTGACGGCAGAAAAGAAGGGCGGCGGCATGGAGGCCCCGGTCCCGGCGCGCCCCGCGCCCAGGCCCGCGCCGCCGGCCGCACCCGCTAGGCCTGCTCCGCACGCCCCTGCATCGCAAAGCCACGGCAAGCGCGGCGTGCCCGGCATCGAGGCGATCATTGCGGTGGCTTCCGGCAAAGGCGGCGTCGGCAAGTCGACCACCGCCGTCAACATCGCACTTGGCCTTGCCGCCAACGGCTTGCGGGTCGGCGTGCTCGACGCTGACATCTACGGCCCATCGATGCCGCGGCTGCTGAACATCCATGGCCGGCCGCAGACCGTGGATGGCAAGATCCTGAAACCCATGGAGAATTACGGGCTCAAGGTGATGTCGATGGGCTTCCTCGTCGATGAGGAAACGCCGATGATCTGGCGTGGGCCGATGGTGATGTCGGCGCTGACGCAGATGCTGCGCGAGGTCGAATGGGGCCAGCTCGACGTACTCGTCGTCGACATGCCGCCCGGCACCGGCGATGCCCAGTTGACCATGGCCCAGCAGGTGCCGCTGGCCGGCGCCGTCATCGTCTCGACGCCGCAGGACCTTGCACTTATCGACGCCCGCAAGGGTCTCAACATGTTCAAAAAGGTCGACGTGCCGCTGTTGGGCATCGTCGAAAACATGAGCTATTTCATCGCCCCCGATACCGGCAAACGCTATGATATCTTCGGCCACGGTGGTGCGCGCCGCGAGGCCGAACGTCTAGGCGTCACCTTTCTCGGCGAAGTGCCGCTCGAAATGGGCATCCGCGAAAGCTCGGACGCCGGCACACCGGTGGTTGTCTCCAAACCCGATGGCGCCGAGGCAAAAATCTACCGCGCTATCGCCGGAAAAGTCTGGGATCGGGTCAACGAAGAACGCGGCGCGGCCGAAGCTGCGGTGCCGTCCATCGTCTTCGAGTAAGCTTCGGCTAACTTAGGCTGCGCCCACTTTCTCGCCGAAGCTTGAAAAAAACTGCCCGGCCAGTTTCTTTGAGGTCGATTCGATCAGTCGGCTGCCAAGCTGGGCGATCTTGCCGCCGACATCGGCCTTGGCGGCGTATTTGAGAATCGTGGCATCCGGCCCGTCGGCGGTCAGCGTCACATCGGCGCCGCCCTTGGCAAAGCCGGCGATGCCGCCCTTGCCTTCGCCCTGGATCGTGTAGGAATGCGGCGGCTTGAGGTTCTTCAGCGTCACCTCGCCGTTGAACGTCGCCTTGATCGGCCCGATCTTCAGCACCACGGTCGCCGTCATTTCGGTCGGCGATTTCATGTCGAGGCTCTGGCAGCCAGGAATCGTCGCCTTCAGAACTTCGGGGTCGTTCAGCGCTTCCCATACTTTTTGCAGGGGTGCGGCGATGCGTTCCTCGCCTTCGATCACCAAAGCCATCAAAATCTCCCCGATAAGACAGGTTCGAAGCCCTAGCGTAGGGGCGCTGTTATGTCTATCGCACCAAAGTGTGGGTTCGGATCGCGCGTGCCTCTTGCCTGCTCTCGCGCGTTGCCATATCGATTTGTCCTACAAATATGGAGACCATGATGGCCGGCGCCCCGACAGGAAAGAAGAAGTTTCGCTCGCAGGAGTGGTTCGACAACCCGGACAATCCAGGGATGACCGCGCTTTATCTGGAGCGCTACCTGAATTACGGGCTGACACGCGCCGAACTGATGTCCGGCAAACCGTTGATCGGCATCGCCCAGACCGGCTCGGACCTTTCGCCCTGCAACCGCCACCACATCGAACTGGCCAAGCGCGTGCGCGAAGGCATCGTGTCGATGGGCGGCATTCCTTTCGAATTCCCCTGCCATCCGATCCAGGAAACCGGCAAGCGCCCGACCGCAGCCCTTGACCGCAACCTTGCCTATCTCGGCCTGGTCGAGGTGCTCTACGGCTACCCGCTCGACGGCGTCGTGCTTACCATCGGCTGCGACAAGACCACGCCGGCCCTGCTGATGGCCGCCGCCACCGTCAACATTCCGGCCATCGCGCTGTCGGTCGGCCCGATGCTGAACGGCTGGCACAAGGGCAAGCGCACCGGTTCCGGCACCATCGTATGGGAGTCGCGCCAGCGCCTGTCGGCCGGCGAGATCGGCTATGACGAGTTCATGGACATCGTCGCTTCCTCGGCGCCGTCCACCGGCTATTGCAACACCATGGGCACCGCCACCACCATGAATTCGCTGGCCGAGGCGCTCGGCATGCAGCTGCCCGGCTCCGCCGCCATCCCCGCGCCCTACCGCGAGCGCGGCCAGATTTCCTACGAGACGGGAAAACGCATCGTCGAGATGGTGCATGAGGATCTGAAACCGTCCGACATCATGACCAGAGAGGCTTTCGAGAACGCCGTCGTCGTCAATTCGGCCATTGGCGGCTCCACCAACGCGCCGATCCATCTCAACGCCATCGCTCGTCATCTCGGCGTCAAGCTCGACAATGACGACTGGCAGACGATCGGCCACAAGATACCGCTCATCGTCAATCTGCAGCCGTCGGGCGAGTATCTCGGCGAGGACTACCATCACGCCGGCGGCGTGCCGGCCGTCGTCGCCGAACTGATCAAGGGCGGGCTGTTGCCGCATCCCGGCGCGCGCACCGTCAACGGCAAGTCGATCGGTGAGAATAGCGAGGGTGTCGTCAACGAAAACCCGGACGTCATCCGCACCGTCGCCAAGCCGCTAAAGACCAATGCCGGCTTCATCAATCTCAGGGGCAATCTGTTCGATTCGGCGATCATGAAGACCAGCGGCATCTCGCCTGAGTTCCGCGAGCGCTATCTGTCCAACCCGAAGGATCCCGAGGCGTTCGAGGGCAATGCCATGGTCTTCGACGGTCCGGAGGACTACCACGCCCGCATCGACGATCCGGCGCAAGGCATCGACGAACACACCATCCTGTTCATGCGCGGCGCCGGCCCGATCGGCTATCCCGGCGGGGCCGAAGTCGTCAACATGCAGCCGCCGGCCTATCTCATCAAGAAGGGCATCCACGCGCTGGCCTGCATCGGCGACGGCCGCCAGTCAGGCACGTCGGGTTCACCCTCGATCCTCAACGCCTCGCCGGAAGCGGCGATCGGCGGCGGGCTGGCGCTGTTGAAAACCGGTGACCGCGTTCGCATCGATCTCAGGAAGGGCACCGCCGACATCCTCGTCACCGACGACGAGATCACGCGCCGCCGCGCCGAACTGCAGAACAATGGCGGCTATCACTACCCCAAGCACCAGACGCCGTGGCAGGAGATCCAGCGTGGCATGGTCGACCAGTTTTCGGCCGGAATGGTGTTGAAGCCGGCGGTGAAATACCAGGATGTGGCGCACACCAGCGGCGTGCCGAGGGACAATCACTGAGCGGCGCATCTGGCTCGGCGGAATCAAAAGGCGGCCCGCTGGAAAGCAGGCCGCCTTTTGTCATGGTGGCGCGCCCTTGTTTCGTCAGGGCGGCACCTACAGATATGCATGACCTCTGGGCCTACATAAGGGGATGAGACCATCATGGCGAAACGGCGCTCTTCTCTAGGCTTCCTCGGAATGTTCGGCCGCTCAGGCGACCTTAGGCAGCTCGACGCCGCATTGCGCGGCGCTGACCTTCATCCCGCCCTTGTGCCGGAGGGCGTAAAACTCACCATTGTCAATCTGATGAAGGATCACTGGCCCGACGAGCCGCCGCCACAGGCCTATCCGTCCGTGGCACAGCTGTTCGGCTATTGTATCGCCGGGCCGGAAGCGTTCGAACGCGCCAATGGCCGTGAGCACAGGCTGGACGCGGAGCGCCGGATCGAGGCAGCACTCGTAGCCGGCGACAGCTTCGATGCGCAAATCGTGCTGATGGCGCTGCATGCCAGCCTGATCAGCGCCGAGGTGGTCGAGCGCTACGGGCTGAGTGCTGAATGATCGACCGGAGGCCTAGCCGCCCATGCTGCTGCGTGGCAGCTTGATCATCTCGCCGAAGCGGGCGCGCAATTTGTCGTCGATCGGCTTCGGCACATGGCGCGGAAAGCGCTCGGCGAGAATGCGTTTCTTCTCGATGATCGCGCGCTGCAGGATATCGGGCCTGCCTTTCTCGTTCCATTCCTTCGGCGAAAAGCGGTCGCCAACGGCCGGATAGAAATATTCGGTCTGCATCAGCCGCAGCGTCTGCTCGTTGCCGAGATAGTGGCCCGGTCCCTTCAGGCAGACATCGGCGATGGTGTCGATCGACAGCGCCTCGTCCGTCACCTCGATGCCGCGCACGCAGCGCAGGCAGTGGCCGAGCATGTCGTTGTCGATGATCAGGCTTTCCAGGCAGAAGCCGAGCAGTGAGGCATGCATCCCTGCCGATTCATAGACGAGGTTGAGCCCGGCAAGACCGGCCATCACATCGGTGATGCCCTTTTCGTAGCCGGACTGGATGTCGGGCAGTTTCGAATCCGTCATGCCGGCGGCCGAACCGCCCGGCAGGTCATAGAATTGCGCCATCTGCGCGCAGGCAGCGGTCAGCACCGCCTGCTCGGCCGACCCGCCGGACATGGCGCCGGTCCTGAGGTCCGAGACGAATGGCCAGGTGCCGAAGATTGCCGGATGGCCTGGCTTGATGGCGTTGACATAGACGAGGCCGACCAACACCTCGGCCACCGCTTGCACCACGGCACCGGCAATCGCCGCCGGCGCTGTAGCACCGGCCTGGCCGGCCGACAGCAGCAGGATCGGTATGCCGCCTTCCACGCAGGCTTCGAGCACGCCGCAGGCGTCCTCGGCGAATTTCATCGGCGGCACGACGAAGCAGTTCGAGTTCGACACGAATGGCCGGGCGCGGAAATTCTCCTCGCCGCCGGCGATCGCGTAGAGCATGTCCAATGCCGGCTGCACGTTCTCGCGCACCGTGAACGAGGTACCGACATGCTTGGAGGTGCCCATCACGCAGGCGTAGAGCGTGTTGAAATCCATATCGAGCGGATCGGGAATGTCGCGCGGCACCATCGGCCGCTGGAAGAAATGGATGTTGTCGAGCCCGTCGACGATGCGGGCGGCGTCATAGATGTCCTGCAGCAGCGACTCGCGGTATTCGCGTTTCTCGACATCGACCAGATGCACCGCCGCACCCGCCGTACCGTAATGCACGCGCTTGCCCTTGATCAGCATGTCGTGCCTGGGATCCTGGCCGTGCAGCGTGAAATGCCTAGCCGCCTTCTTGATCGTGTCGAGGACGAGGCCGCGCGGGAAACGCAGGCGGCCATCGTCGCCCAGGGTAGCGCCCGCCTTGGTCAGGGCTTCGATACAGGAGGGAATGGCATTGGCGAAGCCGACCGTCTCCAGCAGGGTCAGCACCGCTTCGTGGATGCGCTCGCGATCGTTTTCGGTCAGCGGTCCGTAGCTGCCACCTTCGAGGCCGGCGCGCACCGGCCTGATGTCGTCGGCCAGCGGCGCGGCCCGCATGGCGCGGCGCGCTTCGCGCCCGCCGGATCGTCGCGAACGTTGGTCCGTCGACGAGTCCTGCTTCTCAAGAGCCACTGACATGGAGGCACTCCACCTTTAACTTCGAAGCGGGAGGCGGCGGTTGGTCCACCATCGGCCTGCTTCGTCCCCTTTATACCTCCGACTATGCCGCCGGCATTGGCACAGCATATGGGCCAGCATGCTCCGTCGCTTATGCCAGAGTGCAAAAGAAAACGGGGCCGCTTGCGGCCCCGCTCTGCATAGTCGTTCAGGCTGCCGCCGGTCGCCGCCCCGCCGCTGTCGCCAATTCGCGGATGCCGGGCTCGATGTGCTGCAGCGCGATCGAGGAAATGCCCAAGCGCATGAAGCGCGATGGTTTTTCGTTGCGGTCGAAGAAGCGGTCGCCGGGCTCGATGATGACGCTGCGCGAGGCGGCGGCCTCCGCCAGACCTCGTGAATCGGTGCCGCGCGGCCCCTCGAGCCAGAGCGACGTGCCGCCGGCAGAATCGGTCGAGCGCCATTCCGGCAGGAAGGCGGAAATCGCATGGACCAGGCGCTTGCGCCGTTCGTCGAACGCTGTCGACAGCCGCCGCACCAGCGCCTCGTGATGGCCGAGCGACAGGAACAGGGCGACCGCACGCTGGTTGTTGGCCGGCGGATGGCGCAGCATGAAGCGGCGCAGCGCGCGCAGCTCGGCGATCAGCCCGGCGGAGGCGACGATGTAGCCAAGCCGCAGGCCCGGAGCCAGCGTCTTCGACATAGAGCCGACATAGACGACGCGGCCTGAACGATCGAGGCTCTTCAGCGCCTGCTGCGGCGCTTCGTCGAGAAGCTGGCTGTCATAGCCGTCCTCGATGATGATCTGGTTGTGGCGATTGGCGCGCGCCAACAGGTCCTGCCGCCGCTCTGCCGACAGTGGCACCATGGTCGGGCAATGGTGGCTCGGCGTCACGAAGACGAAGCCGGAATCATTGGCAATGGACGAGGTTACGATGCCAGACTGATCGACCGGAACCGGCTGGATGTCGGCGCCCGCCAGCCGGAAGATCGAGCGTGCGTCGGGGTAGCCGGGATCCTCCATCGCCACCTTGGAGCCCTTGGTCATCAACAGCGTGGCCAGCATATAGAGCGCATTCTGCGCGCCCAGCGTCACGATGATCTCGTCCGGGTTGGCGAAGATGCCGCGCCGAGGCAACAGCCGCGCCTGGATCTGCTCGATCAATAGTGGATCGTCGCGGTCGACCATGTCGGACGCCCAGTTGCGGATTTCGAGCACGGCGAGCGCCATGCGATTACACTCGCGCCATTCGGCGGTCGGGAACAGTGCCGGATCGAACTGGCCGTAGACGAAGGGGTAGGATGACTTGATCCAGTTGTCGTGCTTGGCCGGCGGCGGCATGTCGCTGGCGGCGATCTGCCGACGCGCCTTCCAGTCGATCTCATTGGCCTGGTCGGGCGCCTTCTGATGCGGCTTGGCCGGCGTCGCCAGCACGTCGGGATTGACGAAATGGCCGCGCCTTTCGCGCGCCACCAGGAAACCCTGGTCGACCAGCTGCTGGAAAGCCAGCACCACGGTGCCGCGGGCAACGCCGAGTTTCTCGGCCAGAATCCGACAAGAGGGAAGCGGCATCGAAGCGGCTATCTGCCGGTCGAGGATGGCGGCGACGATCGCCTGACGGATCTGCGCCTGCAGGGTCTGGCCGGATTCCGCCGAAATCCGGAACAGGCCGGACCATATGGCCGTGTCATTACGCTGTGGCATGAAGGATGTTCCTCGATGGCCAGCCTTTTTTGCTTGGCTGGACCAGTCGAATGTAACCGTGGCACAAGGTGTTGCGCCAATCAATTTTTCTGATCTCTGGGATTTATGCCAGTGATCCATCGCGCGACGCGTAGCGTCGTCGCGCGGCATTGGCCCCGCGTGATGCATCGCGTCACGCGTTGTGCTGCGCTGCACAGCGTCATCGCTGCGTGACGTTGTGCGTCATCGTTGCGTGACGTGGTGCGTAATCGCGCCGTGACGCTCGCGTCATCCCGCTGTTGTGATGCAGTGCGTCATCGCTTCGCATTGAAACGATTGGAATTCGGCTCAATAGAATGGCGCGACGACACGCGCCGGAAACATCCGGTCTGATAAGATGTGTTGAAAAACGTCAGGAGCCCGCCAGTGGATCATCCATCCTTCGACAAACAGGTTGCCGCCTTGCGCGAACACCGCGCGGCGGCATCCGGCACCATGCGCGAGGCTTTCACCGCCGATCCCAAGCGGTTTGAGAAGTTCTCTGCCACCGACGGCGACCTGCTGCTCGACTGGTCGAAATGCGCGGTCGATGCGCACACGATGGACCTGCTGGAGAAGCTGGCCGGGGCCGCCGACCTCGAAGGCCGCCGCGCCGCGATGTTCTCGGGCAAGAAGATCAACGTCACCGAAGACCGCGCCGTGCTGCACACAGCGCTGCGCAACCTGACCGGCAAGGGCATCACGCTCGACGGCCAGGACGTGAAGGCGGAGGTCGTCGCCGTGCTCGACGCAATGGGCGCCTTCGCCGACGCCGTGCGCTCCGGCAAGGCGGCCGGTGCCACCGGCAAGAAGATCACCGACATCGTCAACATTGGCATCGGCGGCTCCGACCTCGGGCCGGCAATGGCGACGTTGGCGCTTGCGCCCTATCACGACGGGCCGCGCGCGCATTACGTGTCCAACATCGACGGCGCCCATATTCACGACACGCTGAAGGGCCTTTCCGCCGAAACCACTTTGTTCATCATCGCCTCGAAGACGTTCACCACGATCGAGACGATGACCAACGCCGAGACGGCGCGCAAATGGGTGCAGAAGGCGCTCGGCAAGGAAGCCGTCGGCAAGCATTTCGCCGCCGTCTCGACCGCGCTCGACCTGGTGGCGAAATTCGGCATCGCGGCCGACCGCGTGTTCGGCTTCTGGGACTGGGTCGGCGGCCGCTACTCGGTCTGGGGTGCGATCGGCCTGCCGGTGATGATCGCCGTTGGCCCAAGGAATTTTCGTGCCTTTCTCGATGGCGCCCATGAGATGGACGAGCACTTCCGTACCGCGCCGCTGGGCAAGAACCTGCCGGCGCTGATGGGGCTGATCGGCTGGTGGCACCGGGTGATCTGCAACTACCCGGCCCGCGCTGTCATCCCCTATGACCAGCGCCTGTCCAGGCTGCCGGCCTATCTGCAGCAGCTCGACATGGAATCGAACGGCAAGAGTGTGACGCTTGACGGCGGCGCCGTGACGACACCGACCGGGCCGCTGGTCTGGGGCGAGCCCGGCACCAACGGCCAGCACGCCTTCTTCCAGCTGCTGCACCAGGGCACCGACTTCATCCCGGTCGAATTCCTCGCAGCGGCCATCGGCCACGAACCGGACCTCAAGCATCACCATGATTTGTTGCTCGCCAACTGCCTGGCGCAGTCGGAAGCCTTCATGAAGGGCCGCACGCTGGAGGAAGCCCGCGCGCAGATGCTGGCAAAAGGCATGAAACCGGCCGAGGTCGACAAGATCGCCCCGCACCGTGTCTTCTCCGGCAATCGTCCTTCGGTGACGATCCTCTACAGGAAACTCGACGCGCGCACGTTCGGCCGGCTGATCGCACTCTATGAGCATCGCGTCTTCGTCGAAGGCACGCTGTTCAACATCAATTCCTTCGACCAGTGGGGTGTGGAACTGGGCAAGGAACTGGCGACCGGGCTGCTGCCCGTCGTGGAAGGCAAGGAGAATGCCGCAAAGCGCGACGCTTCGACTGCCGGTCTGGTGGGACACATCCACCACTTGCGAGGCTCGGAGTGAAAAATTTGGCCGATATCAAGGGAATATTGTTCGACAAGGACGGCACGCTTGTCGACTTCAATGCGACATGGCTCGGCATCGCCGATTTCATGGCCATGGATGCGGCCGAAGGTGATCGCTGGAAGGCCGACAGGTTGCTTGCGGCGGCGGGCTTCGATTTCGTCAACAAGCGCTTCAGGCCCGATTCGATCTTTGCGTCCGGCACCAATATGGATGTCGTCGAATTGTGGTTTCCGCGACTGTCCGACGAAGACCAGATGCTGGCCGTCGCCCGCTTCAACGAGATCACCTCCATGCAAGGCTCGGCATTAGCGGTCGCGCTGCCGGGTATCGTCGAGGCACTGACGGCGTTGCACCAGAAACCCTACCGGCTCGGCGTCGCCACCAACGATTCGACCAGCGGAGCGGAGAAGACGTTGCTGACGCTGGGCGTTGCCCAGCTTTTCGACGCTGCCTATGGCTATGACGCCGTAGCCAATCCGAAACCGGCGCCGGACACGATCCTCGCCTTCTGCGACCTGACCGGCCTGAGGCCGGCCGCAGTCGCCATGGTCGGTGACAACCGCCACGATCTGGAGATGGCGCGGGCCGGTGGCTGCGGTCTGGCGGTCGGCGTGCTCTCCGGCACCGGCACGCGTGAATCGCTGTCGCAGATCGCCGATGTCATTCTCGATTCGGTCGCCGATCTGCCGGAGTTTCTTTCGGCAAGGGTCAAGGAGACGATCTGACTGGCTCGAACGAGAAGACGCCGCTTGGCTTCACCGCGGCGTCTTTTGCCTCGCCGACATCCGGCACGTTGTATTCGGCCAGCAGGCGAAGCCGCGACAACGGCAGATAGGCGCGGCCAGGATCGCCGATGAGCACGCTGATGCCGACGGCCAGGCAACGATCGAGGAAAGGGACGACCCGTTCGGCGAGGTCGTCCGCATAAAACAGGTCGCCCACTACCACCAGATCGACCGCAGGCGGCGGGCCGTGGGTGATGTCCTTGCCGATCACCGTGATCGCGACGCCGTTCGCCGCGGCATTGAGGCCAAGGGCAGCGACCCCATTGCTATCGATCTCGGCCGCCATCACCACCCGGGCTCCGGCCTTTGCCGCGGCGATGCCGACCAGCCCTGAACCGGCGCCCAGGTCGAGCACGCGCAGACCTGCTACCGTCTCCGGCCGGTCGATTATGTAGCGGGCAAGCACGGCGCCGCCGGCCCAGGGATAGGCCCAATAGGGTGGCTGCGGCTCAGGCCTGTCCTCGTCAGCCTCGGCTCCGTCCTCCGGCTCAGCCCCGTGTTCTTCCCACTCGGCTCCGTGCACTTCCCACTCCACAAGTCGCCTTAGACCACTCCCGGGATGGGTCATGTAAAGCCGGATTTCGGGAAGCGATGGCACCGGGGCGATGCGCATGTTCGCCTCGATGAACTCTACCGGGTCGGGACGGGAACGCGCGTCCACCACGTCGTCGACAGCAACGCCCAAGATTGTAATTATCCTCGCAACGCCCGCCGCAGGATCTTGCCCACCGGCGTCTTCGGCAGCTCGGTCCGGAACTCGATGTATCTTGGCCGCTTGTAGCCGGTCAGGTTCTCGCGGCAATAGGCGGTCAGCGCCTCAATGGTCAGCGTCGGGTCCTTCCTGACGACGAACAGCTTCGGCACCTCGCCTGAATGCTCGTCCGGCACGCCGATCGCCGCCACTTCGAGCACGCCCGGATGCTGGGCCACGACTTCCTCGAGTTCGTTCGGATAGACGTTGAAGCCGGAAACAAGGATCATGTCCTTCTTGCGGTCGACGATCTTGGTGTAGCCGCGCTCATCCATGAAGCCCATGTCGCCCGACTTGAAGAAGCCGTCCTTGGTCATCACCTTGGCGGTCTCGTCCGCCCGGTTCCAGTAGCCGGCCATCACTTGTGGTCCCTTGATGCAGATCTCGCCGATTTCGCCGAGCGGCAAGTTGTTGCCGTCGTCGTCACGGATGGCGATCTCGGTCGAGGGCAGCGGCAAGCCGATCGTGCCGGTGAAATGGCTGTCGCTGAATTTGTTGGCAGTGGCCACCGGTGAGGTCTCGGAAAGCCCGTAACCCTCGGAGATCGGGCAGCCGGTCAGCGCCTTCCAGCGCTCGGCGACACCTTTCTGTACCGCCATGCCACCGCCCAGCGTCAGGATCAGCGGCTTGAAGTCGAGCTTGCGGAAATCCTCATTGTTGAGCAGCGCGTTGAACAGCGTGTTGAGGCCCGGAAAAATGTGGATCGGGTATTTCTGCAATTCCTTGACGAAGCCCGGAATGTCACGCGGGTTGGGAATGAGCACGTTTTGGGCGCCTTGCTGCATGCCCATCAGCGCGTTCACCGTCAACGCGAAGATATGGTACAGCGGCAATGCGCAGACAAAGTTGGAATGCGCCGGTTTCGGCCTGATCGAATAGGCATCCTCCAGCCACAGGGCATTCTGCGCCACATTGGCCAATACGTTGCTGTGCAGCAGCGTCGCGCCCTTCGAAACACCCGTGGTGCCACCGGTATATTGCAGGAAGGCGACATCGTCGGCAGCCACCTTCGCAGGCTTGAAGGCCACACCGGCGCCGGCCTTCAGTGCCGCGTTGAACTTGACGCGGCCGGGCAGCGACCAGGCCGGCACCATCTTCTTCACGCGGCGCACGACGAGATTGACGACCATTCCTTTCAGGCCGCCAAGCATGTCGCCCATCGCGGCGACCACGACATGCTTGACCGCGGTCTTGGCGATCACCGCTTGCAAGGTGTTGGCGAAATTTTCGAGGATGACGATGGCTTGCGCGCCGGAATCCTTGAGCTGGTGCTCGAGTTCGCGCGGCGTATAGAGCGGGTTGATGTTCACCACGATATAGCCGGCGCGCAAGATGGCCATCATCGCCACCGGATATTGCAGCACGTTCGGCATCATCAGCGCGACGCGCGCGCCTTTCTGCAGCCCCTTCGATTGCAGATAGGCGCCGAAGGCGGCCGATTGCCGCTCGAGCTCTGCATAGGTGATGGCCTTGCCCATGCAGATGAAGGCCGGCTGGCCGGCAAACTGCGTGCAGGCGGCAACCAGCAGATCACCAATGGAGCTATGGGGCAGGGTGCCGATCTCGGCCGGAACGTTTTTCGGATAGCTTGTGAGCCAAGGCTTTTCCGGCAGACCGGCGGCAAGCGCCGTGAGCGCCTTCGGCAATCTCCTGGCCGGAGCTGGCGCTGGCTTTGTCGCCGCGGCCTTCGCTGCTGGCTTGGCAATGGCGGGTTTTGCCGCGGGCGCTGCCTTTCCAGCCGACGGCTTGGCCGCGGTTTTCGCCGCGGGCTTTGGGCTTGCCTTCGCGGGCACGGCAGCGGCCTTTGGCTTGGTAGTGGCCGCGGCTTTGACGGATGGCGCTTTTGGCTTGGCCGTGGCGGCAGCCGCTTTAGGAGCCGCCTTGGCCTTGGCTTTAGGGGCCGTTGTCTTTGCTGTTTTTGCCATCTGTGCCTCCCTCGGTCGTTCTTATGCTTCGTGCCGCGCTCGACTCTGAATGACAGAGACGTCCTCCGCTACTGGCTGCATGCTGGATCCTAGCAGATCCGGCATGCCGTCTATGTATTGCGACTAGCAGCGGCCGTGCAAGTCTTGCCCTTGCGGCAGAACGGGAAAGATTTGCCGTCGAAATCTTTTCGGCGACGACTTGACCCGGACCGGCATCTTTCAACGCGACAGGCGGCGTCAAGTCCGCGGCTCGTCACTATTGGCCACATTGCCGATCAATAAAAAAATTCGGTCGTTAACAATATCGTGATCAGTCAAAATCGCCAATATTTTCTTCCATTTGCCGGAAGTCCGGATTCTTTTTCTGCTTCCCGTGGGGTAGGCAAACGAGGTGTTCCAAAGCCAGAAAAACGGTGCTTATATGCGCGCTTCGCGAGCCTGATAGAGGGGCTTGGAAGAACATCAGGGAGTCCTCAATGAAAAAGAAACTGACTTTTGCAGCCGCGTTGCTGGCTGCAAGCGTCATCGGCGGCATGGCCAATGCTAAACAGCTGGTCTACTGCTCCGAGGCATCACCGGCCGGCTTCGACCCGTCGCCGTGGAGCGGCGGCAACGATTTCGACGCGTCGTCGCGCACCATTTATTCGCGCCTGGTCGAGTTCGAGCATGGCAAGACCACCATCTCGCCCGGCCTCGCCGAGAGCTGGACGGTTTCCGACGACGGTCTCGAATATACGTTCAAGCTTCGGCCGGGCGTCAAATTCCAGACCACCGACTATTTTACGCCGACGCGCGACCTCAATGCCGACGACGTGATCTTCTCCTTCGAACGTCAGTGGAAGAAGGAAAGCCCGTGGTTCAGCTACCTGGAAGGCACCGGCTGGGAATATTTTGCCGGCATGGGCTTCCCGGATCTCTTGAAGGAAATCGTCAAGGTCGACGACCTGACGGTGAAGTTCGTGCTCAACAAGCCTGAAGTCGCCTTCCTGCCGGATCTCGGCATGGATTTCGCTTCGATCGTCTCCAAGGAATATGCCGACCAGCTCGACAAGGCCGGTACCAGGCAGCAGTTCACCCAGAAGCCGATCGGCACCGGTCCGTTCCAGTTCGTCGATTACCAGGTCGACGCGGTCATCCGCTATGCGGCATGGGACGGCTACTTTGGCGGCCGTCAGAAGATCGACGACCTGATCTTCGCCATCACGCCCGATCCGGCCGTGCGGGCGCAGAAGCTCAAGGCAGGCGAGTGCGATATCATGTCGTACCCGGCCCCGGCCGACATTGCCGGCCTGCAGGCTGATGCGAACCTCAAGGTCGACGAGCAGGAAGGCCTGAACATCGGCTACCTCGCCTACAACACGACGCTGCCGCCCTTCGACAAGGTCGAGGTCCGCAAGGCCCTCAACATGGCGGTCAACAAGAAGGCGATCATCGACGCGGTCTATCAGGGTGCCGGCCAGGCGGCCGTCAATCCGATCCCGCCGACCATGTGGTCCTACAACAAGGACATCAAGGACGATCCCTACGATCCCGAAGCGGCCAAGAAGATGCTGGCCGACGCGGGCGTCAAGGATCTGTCGATGAAGATCTGGGCCATGCCCGTCAGCCGTCCCTACAACCCGAACGCCCAGCGCGTGGCCGAGTTGATTCAGGCCGACTACGCCGCCGTCGGCGTCAAGGCCGAGATCGTCAGCTACGAATGGACCGAGTACCGCACCCGCGGCAAGGCCAAGGACCGCGACGGCGCCTTCCAACTGGGCTGGACCGGTGACAATGGTGATCCGGATAACTTCCTATTCCTGCTCGGTTGCGACGCCATTGGCCAGTCCAACTACGCGATCTGGTGCAACAAGGAGTTCGAGGACCTGCTGAAGAAGGGCAAGGCAACCACGGACGTCGCCGAACGCACCAAGATCTACGAGGAAGCCCAGGTTGTGTTCAAGCGTGAGGCCCCGTGGCTGACCATCGCCCACTCCAAGGTCTTCATGCCGATGAACAAGAAAGTCTCGGGCTTCGTCATGGACCCGCTTGGCATTCATCGGTTTGACGGCGTCGACGTCGCCGAATAAGTCAGCGAAATTGGACGGCGGCGCTGGACTTCCAGCGCCGCCGTTCTATGAAGTAAGATGCTTCGTTATCTCCTCCATAAGCTCGCCCTGATCGTTCCGACCGTGTTCGGCATCTCGCTGGCGGCGTTTGCTTTCGTTCGGCTTCTTCCGGGCGACCCGATCCTGGCGCTCGCCGGAGAGCGCGGCGTCAGCCCCGAGCGCTACGCCGAACTTATCGAGCAATTCGGCTACAACCGGCCTTATGTCATCCAGTATCTGGACTATATCGGCAGGGTTCTGACCGGCGACTTCGGCATATCGATCGCCACCAAGCGACCGGTTCTTGGTGAATTCCAGGCGCTGTTTCCCGCCACGATGGAATTGGCCACGATCGCCTTGATCATCGCCGTCGTCATCGGCATTCCCGCCGGCATCTTCGCCGCGGTCAAGCGCGGATCATGGTTCGACCAGGCGACGATGGGCGTGGCACTGACCGGCTACTCGATGCCAATCTTCTGGTGGGGCCTGCTGCTCATCATTTTCTTCTCCGGCTATCTCGGCTGGACGCCTGTTTCCGGCCGCATCGGCCTGCAGTATTTCTTCAAGCCGACGACGGGGTTCATGCTGATAGACAGCCTGATCTCCGGAAAGAGCGGCGCGTTCAGGTCTGCCGCCAGTCACCTGATCCTGCCGTCGATCGTGCTGGCGACGATTCCGCTTGCCGTCATCGCGCGGCAGACACGGTCGGCGATGCTCGAAGTGCTGGGCGAGGACTATGTCCGTACCGCGCGTGCCAAGGGCCTGGCGCCGCGCCGCGTCATCGGGCTGCACGCCTTCCGCAACGCTCTGATCCCGGTCGTCACCACCATCGGCCTGCAGGTCGGCACGCTGATGGCCGGCGCCATCCTGACCGAAACGATCTTTTCCTGGCCCGGTATCGGCAAGTGGATGATCGACGCGATCGGCAAGCGCGACTATGTCGTCGTTCAGAGCGGCCTGCTGATCATCGCGCTGATCGTCATGGCGGTGAACCTGATCGTCGACGTGCTCTACGCCGTCATCAACCCACGAATCCGGGTGCAGTAAGATGACCGACCAGTCCGGCGCCGAAGCCACTGCTGCATCCGTTCAACCCGGCGGCAGGCAACGCGCCTTCGCTGAATTCTGGCACTATTTTTCGATGAACACCGGCGCCGTCATCGGCCTGTTCGTGTTCTCGGCGCTGGTGCTGGTGGCAATTTTCGCGCCGCTGGTGGCACCGCATTCGCCCGACGAACAATTTCGCGACGCACTCTTGGCGCCTCCGGTCTGGCAGGAGGGCGGCAATTGGATGTTCCTGCTGGGCACCGACGCGGTTGGCCGCGACATGCTTTCGCGGTTGATCTTCGGGGCGCGTTTCTCGCTGTTCATCGGTCTGGTGGTCGTCGTTTTCTCGCTGACCAGCGGCATCGTGCTTGGCGTGCTCGCCGGTTATTTCCGCGGCTGGGTCGATACGCTGATCATGCGCATCATGGACATCATCCTGGCCTTCCCGTCGCTGCTCCTGGCGCTGGTGCTGGTGGCGATCCTCGGCCCTGGCCTGTTCAACGCCATGCTGGCGATCGCGCTGGTGCTGCAGCCGCACTTCGCCCGGCTCACCCGCGCCGCCGTGATGGCCGAGAAGAACCGCGAATATGTAGTCTCCGCCAAGGTGGCCGGTGCGAGTCACCTGCGGCTGATGCTGGTGACGATCTTGCCGAATTGCGTGGCGCCGCTGATCGTGCAGGCGACATTGTCCTTCTCCAATGCCATCCTCGAAGCCGCTGCGCTCGGCTTCCTCGGCGTCGGCGCGCAACCACCGACACCGGAATGGGGCACCATGCTCGCCTCGGCGCGCGAGTTCATCCTGCGCGCGCCCTGGGTGGTGACTTTCCCAGGTCTCGCCATCCTGATCACGGTGCTTGCCATCAACCTGATCGGCGACGGCCTGCGCGACGCCTTCGACCCCAAGCTGAAGAGGTCCTGACCATGCCTCTTCTCGAGATCAGGAACCTCACCGTTTCCTTCGATACCGCGGCCGGACCGTTCATGGCCGTGCAAGGCATCGACCTGTCGGTCGAGCCGCGCGAGGTGTTGGCGATCGTCGGCGAATCCGGCTCCGGCAAATCGGTGGCGATGCTGGCGGTGATGGGGCTTTTGCCCAACACGGCGACGGTGAAGGCCGACCGCATGGCCTTCGACGGAACCGACCTGTTGGAGCTCAGCCCGTCCGAGCGCCGCAAGATCGTCGGCAAGGACATCTCGATGATCTTCCAGGAGCCGGTGGCCAGCCTCAATCCATGCTTCACCGCCGGCTTCCAGATCGAGGAGGTGCTGCGCTTCCATATGGGCATGGACCGCGCCGAGCGCCGGGCGCGCGCCATCGAGTTGATGACGCTGGTCGGCATTGCCGATCCGGAAGAACGGCTGAACTCATTCCCGCACCAGATGTCGGGCGGCCAGTGCCAGCGCGTCATGATCGCCATCGCCATCGCCTGCAATCCGAAGCTGCTGATCGCTGACGAGCCGACGACGGCACTTGATGTCACCATCCAGAAGCAGATCCTCGACCTGCTGGTCGGCCTGCAGGCCAAATACGGCATGGGCCTGATCATGATCACCCACAATATGGGCGTCGTGGCCGAGACCGCCGATCGCGTCATCGTCCAGTACAAGGGCCGCAAGATGGAAGAGGCCGACGTTTTGTCGCTGTTCGAGAAGCCGCAGAGCAACTACACGCGCGCACTGCTGTCGGCGCTGCCGGAAAACGCCGTCGGCGACCGACTGCCGACCGTGTCCGACATGCTGTTCGAGCCGGCGCCATCTGCCGCGGGAGCCGCCTCATGAGTTTGACGGTTCTCGAAGGCAAGAACATTGTGCGCGACTATCATGTCGGAGGTGGGCTTTTCCGTCCCGCCCGCACCGTGCACGCGGTCAAAGGCGTTTCCTTCAGCGTGCAGAAGGGCAAGACGCTGGCCATCGTCGGCGAAAGCGGTTGCGGCAAGTCCACGCTCGCCCGCATCATCACGCTGATCGATCCGGCAACGGCGGGCGAACTTTTCATCGATGGCAACAAGGTCGACATTGCCAAGAACGGCCTGACCAAGGAGATGCGCCGCAAGGTGCAGATCGTCTTCCAGAACCCCTATGGTTCGCTCAATCCGCGCCAGAAGATCGGCGATGTGCTGGGCGAGCCGCTGGTCATCAACACCGACAAGCCGGCCGACGAACGGCGCGACCTCGCCATGAAGATGCTGAAGAAGGTCGGCCTCGGCACGGAGCACTACAACCGCTATCCGCACATGTTCTCGGGCGGCCAGCGCCAGCGCATCGCCATTGCCCGCGCATTGATGCTCAACCCGAGCCTTTTGGTGCTGGACGAGCCGGTGTCGGCGCTCGATCTGTCGGTGCAGGCGCAAGTGCTCAACCTGCTCGCCGACCTGCAGGACGAATTCCAGCTGACCTATGTCTTCATCAGCCACGATCTGTCTGTGGTGCGCTACATCGCCGACGACGTGATGGTGATGTATTTCGGCGAAGCGGTCGAATACGGCTCGCGTGACGAGGTCTTTGCCGACCCCAAGCACAGCTACACCAGGACGCTGTTTGCGGCGACGCCGCGCGCCGACGTCGCCTCTATCAAGGCGCGACTGGCGAAGAAGAAGGCCGCCTGAACCAGTCGTTCGACCCGATCAGGACAGCCGGGCGATGATGGCGCGCAGCGCTTCGCCGAAGCGGCGCACTTCCTCGATCGTATTGTAATGCACCAGCGAGGCGCGGATGGCGCCGCTGTCCATGCTGAGATTGAGACGCTTCATCAGCCGCGGCGCGTACATGTGGCCGTCGCGGATGCCGATCTGCATCTCGGCCATCCCCTCGACGATCGCTTGCGGCGACAGCGTGCCGATGTTGAAACAGAAGGTCGGCACGCGTTCCGTGATGCGGTCCTCGTCGGCAACGCCGTAGATGGTCGCGCCGCAATCCTTGAGCACGGCCAGCATTTCGCGCGCCAGCACCAGTTCGTAGTCGCGGATGGCATTCATGCCGGCGACGATGTTGTCGCGGCGCGAGCGGTTGTTCGCAGGCGCAAAGTTGCGGCCGATCGATTCGAGATAGCGCACCGCGGCATCCATGCCGGAGACGTTCTCGTAGATGAAGGTGCCGGCCTCGACCTTGTAGGGCGGCTCGTCGGGGATAAAGTCCTCGCGGAAGGTCGGCAGCCGCTTCAGCGTCTCGAAGCGGCCCCAGAGGAAGCCCATATGCGGCGAGAAATTCTTGTAGCCGGAGCAGACGAGGTAGTCGCAGTCCCAGGCCTGCACGTCGATCAGGCCGTGCGGCCCGTAATGCACGCCGTCGAGGAACACTTCGGCGCCTGCAGCATGGGCAATCTTCGCCACCGAAGCGACATCGACGATCGAGCCGATCGAATGCGCCGTAGCGGTGCAGGCGACGAGCCTTGTGCGATCGGAGACCAGCGGGCGCAGGTCGTCGACATGTAGATTGCCGTCCTCGCGCATACGCCACCATTTGAACTTGGCGCCAGCAGATTCCAGCGCCAGCCACGTCGCGATGTTGGCGTCATGGTCCATGTCGGTGATGACGATTTCGTCGCGCTCCTGAAGCATCTGGCCGATGCCGAGGCTGACCAGGCGGATGAACGAAGTGGCGTTCATGCCGAAGCAGATTTCCGACGGACTATAGGCGTTGATCAGCAGCGCTACGCTTTCGCGCGCGTCGGCGACCGATTGGTCGACGGTGACGCTACGGCCATAGCGGCCGCCGCGCTGCACATTGTGCGAGACCAGATGGTTGGTCACCGCGTCGAGCACGCTCTGCGGGATCTGCGCGCCGGCAGCATTGTCCAAAAAGATGAAGTCGCCGGCCCGCTGCAAGGCGGGAAACATGGCGCGGATTGTTTCGACGGGGAACGGGCCGGCGGCGTTGGTCGCGTTGTCGGTCTGATGCTTGTTCAAGGTCGTCTCCTGCGGAGTGCTTTGCAGTTGGAAATTGTTGGCCAGGGTCAGCGGGTTTTTTCGGTTTTGAAGCGGCGTTCAAGCAGGCTGACGAGACGCACCATCGGCCAGAGGAAGATGAGATAGACCAGCGCGGCGCCGATTAGCGGCGAGGGATTGGCGTACAGCGACTGGGCGTTGGTCGCTTCCTTCAGCAGTTCGGGCAGCGCCACGGTGGAGGCGAGCGAAGTGTCCTTGAACATCGAAACGCAGTTGCTGGTCATTGGCGGAATGACCACGCGGATCGCCTGCGGCAGCACCACCTTTCGCAAGGTTAGCAGGAACGGCAGGCCGAGCGCCTGCGCCGCCTCGAACTGGCCGCGCGGAATGCTTTCTATGCCGGAGCGGAACACCTCGGCCGAATAGGCCGCCATGATGATGGCGAACGCCGTCACCGCGGAGGTCCAGGACGACAGCCGTATACCGAGGAACGGCAGCGCATAGTAGATCAGGATCAGCACCACCAGCACCGGCATCGCCCGGAAGATGTCGATGTAGCCGACCGCAAGCCACCGCAGCGGCTTCGGCGCATAGAGCCGCACAAGGCTGATCCCCAGGCCGACGGGGATGCCGATGCCGATGCTCAGGATCCCGAGCAGCAGCGTGTTCAGGAAGCCGCGCAGCAGCGCCGGCAGGCTGGAGAGCATGACATCGGCGTTGAAGAAGGTGTCCAGCAGCGACATGGGAGCATTCCCGAAACGGTTGGCGTCCCGCGACGCTAAAGCATGATCCCGGAAACCGAAATCGGTTTCCGGGAAGGGTCATGCGCGAAAATCGAAGGACGTCATGAGATCGTGCCGGCACGGGAAGCCGGCGCGATTTCAGCGCAAATCGCCGCTCAGCCCTTCGGCAACGGCATTTCCTTGACGGTCGAAGAATCGGCCGGTGCGTCGCTGCCGAACCACTTCTTGTGGATCGAGGCCAGCGTGCCGTCCTTCTTCATCGCGGTCAGTGTGTCGTTCAGCTTGCCGAGCAGCGGGTGGTCCTTGGTCATCATCAGCCCGTATTGTTCGCCGGTCTTGATGCGCTCCTTGACGGTCAAATCCTTCATCTTGGTGAAGGAATACTCCATGCCCGGAATGTCGCTGACCGCGGCGTCGACGCGGCCGGCGCTGAGATCGAGCAGCAGGTTCTGCTGCGTATCATAGCCCTTCACCTCGCTGAACCCCCCGGCCTCCTGGTGTTCCTTGACCCAGGTTTCACCGGTCGAGCCGGACAGCACGCCGACGATCTTGCCCTTCAGGTCGGCCTCGGTCTTGATCGCGCTGTCGGTCTTGGTGGCGATGCCCATGTCGGAGTCATAGTAGGGCTGGGTGAACGATTGCGACTTCAGCCGCTCCGGCGTGATGGTGATCGACGAGATAGCGACATCGATACGCTTCGAGGTGGTGGCGGCGAACAGCGCCTGAAACCCGAGGTCGGCGATTTCCGTGGTCATGCCGGCGCGCTTAGCCGCCTCGTTGACGATGTCGACTTCGAAACCCTCGAAGGTGCCGCTCTCGTTCTTGTATTCGAAGGGCGGATTGGTCGGATAGGCGCCGACGTTGAGCACATCGGCGGCATAGGCGGTGGCCGGGCCGGCGGCGATGCCGATGGTGGCAGCGAGAAGAAGCAGGTTACGACGAGTGAAGCTCATTTTTGTTCCCTCTGTTGTTGATCGGGCGGGTTTGGCCCCGCACGGTTATTTGCCGCCTCGCTTCTGGCGGAGCGTCAATTCATTGCAGCGGCCATGCGATCGAGCGCGGTCGCAATCTGGTCGCGGTCGCGACAGACACACATGCGCAGGAAGGGCGTTGCCGAACTTCCGAACAGATGGCCGGGCGCCAACCCGACGCGCGCCGTTTCCAGGATCCTGGCGCAGGCGCGACGGGCGTCGCTTTCGCCTTCCATTGCAAAGAACGCATACATGCCGCCGCGCGGCTTTTTGGGCAGCACGATGCCGGGAATCTGCGCCAGCCTGTCATAGGCAAGGTCAAGGCCGGTCTTGATCCGCTGCCGGATCTCCTCGACCAGCGGCTCACCCTGGCGGATCGCCGCGACCGCGCCGGCCTGGATCGGGGCCGCCGTGCCGCTGTTGATATATTGGCTCATGGCGCCGAGCTGGTCGGCGACGCCAGACGGATGCGTCAGCCAGCCGACCCGCCAGCCGGTCATCGCCCAGGCTTTCGAGAAGCTGTTGACCGACAGCACCCTGTCTCCGTCCTCGGCGATCTGCAGCACCGAGGGCGCCACCACGCCGTTGAAATAGAGCCGGCCATAGACCTCGTCGGAGATGATCCAGATGCCGGTGCGCCGGCTGAACTCGAGCAGCGCCTGCATCTCCTCGCGCGACGCGGTCCAGCCCGTCGGGTTCGAAGGCGTCGACAGGAAGATCGCGCGCGTGCGCGCGTCGCAGGTGGCAAACAGCCGGTCGAGGTCGAGCTTCCAGTCGCCTTTGAAATCGAGTGAAAACGGCCGCGGCTCGCCGCCGATCAGGTGGATGGCATTGTGGATGTTGGGCCATTGCGGCGCGACGTAGACGACATTGGTGCCGGTATCGACTAGCAGTTCCAGCGCCAGATACAGAGCCTGCATGCCGCCCGGCGTGACGGTGGTGCGCGCGATCGGTATCGGCCGGCCGTGGATGCGCGACTGGTATTCCGACAACGCGTCATTCAACGGCCCATGGCCGCGCATGTTGGGAACGTAGAAGGTCAGGCCTTCATCGAACGCCGCCTTGGCCGCGTCGCGGATGAAGGCCGGCGTTACCATGTCGCCTTCGCCATACCAGAGCGCGATCACGTCGCCCAGTTCGCGGGCGCGCACGGCAAGGTTGGCGATGTTTTCGGTGTGCAGATCGCGAATTTGTGCGCGCACGCCATCGAAAGCGTAACGCGCGCTGGCCAGAGACGATGACTGGGGCAGCATGAACGACAAGGACTGAACCTCGCACCCTGAACGCCTCGACAGGACTGCCGGCAAGCCCGTCCGGCACGGCAGTAACGGTCGATATTGAATGCTTATCCAAAGCCCCGGACTTTTCAAGGAAAAAGTTTTAAGCTTAAAAAGTTTTTCGCTTTGTCACCGCGAATACACGCCCAGACCCGTTACCGGCCCCCCGTCTGGCGCCAATTCGGCGCGGGCGGCGGCATAGTTGGCTGCAGCGCCGGCGCCGAGAAACATCGTGTCGCTGGCCAGGATGAAGAAGCTGGCGCCGATGGCCGCCCATTGGCCGACCGGCTGCGGGCTGGCGCAAAATATGCCGGCGGCCTTGTCGTGCGCGATCGTCGCGCCAATGATCGTGTGGATCGCCGCATCGAGCTTGCCGGCGCCTTTCGGGCCAAGCGCATCGATCGACACCGAAAGGTCACCGGGGCCGACGAAGATCACGTCGACGCCGTCCACGGCGGCAATCTCTTCGATATTGGCGAGCCCTTCGGCGGTCTCTACCTGCACCGCGACAACGGTTCTGGCATTGGCCTCGGTGAGATATTCAGGGATGCGGTAGCCATAACCGGCGGCCCGGCCGGGGCCGACGCCGCGCTCGCCCATCGGCGGATAGCGCGAGGCCTTCACAGCCGCCTGAGCCTGGGCGGCGGTCGAGATACGCGGGATAAGAACGCCTTGCGCGCCGCTGTCCAACGCGTTGGCGATCGCCTCCGGCTGGTGGCCTGGGACGCGCACCATGACGGGCACCCGATGAATGTCGGCCGCCCGTACCATGTTTTCGATCGTGCCCCTGGATATCTGGGCATGCTCCCAATCGATGCAGAGGAAATCGAGACCGGACTGCGCCATCACCTCCACCGCAACCGCATGCGGTATGGCGGCGAACGAGCCGACGAGGTTCTTCTTGCCGATGGATTTCTGGCGGAATTCACTCATGCCCATCCCTTTCCTGATCCTGTCCAAATCCATATCCGCAAACGACGGTCGAGCGAAGCTATTTCAGGCTTGAAATATTTTCCTGGAACCGTAGCCTGCCGTCTCCCGCCGAGAGTTTTCAGACATGATCAAAGCCCATCCCCTGCATGGCCCGAACAGGTTGAAGCTCGGCATCTTTTCGACCAACGCCGATGGCGGGCTTGCGATTACCGATGTGCCGGAACGCTGGACGGCGAGCTGGCAGGACAATCTGACGGCTGCCCGGATCGCCGATCGCGCGGGGCTGGAATTCATGCTGCCGATCGCGCGCTGGCGCGGCTTCGGTGGCCGCAACAAGGTGCGGGAGTGGTCGTTCGAGACCTTCACCTGGGCGGCGGCACTTGCCGTGGCCACCGAGCAGATC
This sequence comes from Mesorhizobium sp. AR10, assembly GCF_024746795.1. Classification (NCBI taxonomy): domain Bacteria; kingdom Pseudomonadati; phylum Pseudomonadota; class Alphaproteobacteria; order Hyphomicrobiales; family Phyllobacteriaceae; genus Mesorhizobium; species Mesorhizobium sp. AR10. The sequence goes on along the minus strand of NZ_CP080524.1, from coordinate 414,067 downwards.
GGCCTGTTCATGACCGTACACGTGCCGCTCGTGCATCCGCTCTATGCCGCCAAGGCACTGGCGACAGTCGACCACATCAGCCAGGGTCGCGCGGGGCTCAACATCGTCTGCGGCTGGAATCCCAAGGAATTCGGCATGTTCGGCACGCCCCTGGTCGAGAAGGGCTACGACCAGGCAGCCGAATGGATCGAAATCCTGGAAAAGCTTTACACCTCGGACCAGCCGCTCGACTACGAAGGCACCTATTATCGCCTCAGGGAGGCGGTGAGCCGGCCGGCCAGCCTGCAGCTTCCGCGGCCGGTGACCATGAACGCCGCTTTCGGCGGGCCGGGCCGGGATTTCGCCGCCGCCAAATGCGACTACCTGTTCACGACTTTTTCCGAAATGGCTGATGCCGGAAAGCACGTCGCCGACATACGCGAGCGCACCGACAAGCATGGGCGCGATGTCGGCGTCTATACGGTGGCGCATGTCGTCTGCCGCGAGACGATGGAGGAGGCGCAGGCCTACTACTCGCGCTATGCCGTTGATATGGCCGATCATAATGCGGTCGATGCCCACATGGCGAGCAAGAAGGAATTCTCGCAGTCCCACGACCCGCATGCCTATGACCGCTACCGGCAGCGCTTCGCTGGCGGCGCCGGGACCTATCCGCTGATCGGGACGCCGGAAACCATCGCCGCTGATATGGTCGCCATCGCCGAGCAAGGCTATCAGGGGATCGCGCTGTCCTTCGTAAACTACACGCAGGAGCTGCCCTATTTCTGCGGCCGCGTGCTGCCCCTTCTGAGACAGGCGGGCCTTCGCGGGTAACTCACTCCGGGATAGCCAACGGCTACTCCGGGATAACCAAAGGTCACTCAGGTATGACCGCCGTAGCCTGGATCTCGACCTTGGCGCGATCCTCGACCAGCGCCATCACCTGCATGGCGGCCATGGCCGGATAGTGCCGCCCGATCACCTCGCGATAGGCCTCGCCGATACCCCTGAGATTGGCCAGATATTCGGCCTTGTCAGTAAAATACCAGGTCATCGAGGTGATATGCTCAGGCTTGCCGCCGGCCTCGGCCACAATGGCGACGATGTTGGCCAATGTCTGCCGCACCTGGCCGACAAAATCATCGGTCTCGAACTGGCATTGCCCGCTCCAGCCGACCTGCCCGCCAACGAAGACCAGTCGCCCGCGCGCCGCGACGCCATTGGCGTAGCCTTTGGGTTTCGCCCAGCCTTCCGGCTGCAGGATGGTGTGCATTCAAAACCTCCCGATTCCTAAAACTCGGTTCGCAATGTCGACGTTCGAAAACAGTTCAATCTGCAATTTCCCCGCGCGAACTTCAGGCCGCGCCCATGACCTGCCGCGCAATCACCACCTTCTGCACGTCCGAAGCACCCTCGTAGATGCGCAGCGCGCGGATCTCGCGGTAGAGGCTTTCAACGATGTGGCCTTTTCGGACGCCGTCGCCGCCATGCAACTGCACAGCCTTGTCGATCACCTCTTGCGCTTTGTCGGTGGCAAACAGTTTAGCCATCGCCGCTTCGCGGGTGACACGGGCAGCACCCATGTCCTTGGTCCAGGCAGCGCGATAGACGAGAAGTGCTGCAGCATCGACGTCGAGCGCCATGTCGGCGATGTGGCCCTGCACCATCTGCAACTCGGCCATCGGCGCGCCGAACAGTTTGCGCTCGGCCACTCTTTTGATGCTTTCATCCAGTGCGCGCCGGGCAAAGCCGAGTGCTGCCGCGCCGACGGTAGAGCGGAACACGTCGAGCACCGACATGGCGATGTGGAAACCGTCGCCCGGTCTGCCGATCAGCGACGAGGCCGGAATGCGGACCTGGTCGAACGACAGGCGCGCCAGCGGATGTGGCGCGATCACCTCCAGCCGCTCGGCGATGGTCAGGCCCTTGGTCTGCGCGGGTACGATGAACGCCGAAAGACCTTTGGCGCCCGGCGCCTCGCCGGTGCGGGCGAAGACGACATAGAGGTCGGCGATGCCGCCATTGGAGATCCAGGTCTTTTCGCCGGACAGAACATAGTCGTCGCCGTCACGGGCCGCTGCCATCTCCATATTGGCGACATCCGACCCCGAGCGTGGTTCCGACAAGGCAAAGGCAGAAATCGCTTTGCCGACGCGGGTCTTCGCCAACCATTTCTGTTGCTGCGGCGTGCCGAACAGGCTGAGCGCGCCGGTGCCGAGCCCTTGCATGGCGAAGGCGAAGTCGGCCAGCCCGTCATGCCGGGCCAGCGTCTCGCGGGTGATGCACAGCGTGCGCACGTCGAGTGGTCCCGGATTGTCCACATCGAGCGCTGTCGGCTTCAGCCAGCCGTCCTTGCCCAGTCTCGCCACCAGCTCGCGACAGGCGGCGTCGACGTCATGATGATCGACCGGCAGGTTTTTCGCGCACCAGGCGTCCAGCTTTTCGGAGAGCACGCGGTGTCGGTCCTCGAAGAAGGGCCAGTTGAGGAAGGAGCGGTCAGGCATAGATGCCTCCGTTGTTCCCCAAGCCTTGCGCTCTACGGCGCCCCCCTCTGTCCTGCCGGACATCTCCCCCTCTAGGGGGGAGATTGGCTGCTTTGGCGCCGGTCCCCATTTTGCGGCGCTGGCGATTGGCGAAGGCCGAGACGAGAGGCCATCTCCCCCCTAGAGGGGGAGATGGCCGGCAGGCCAGAGGGGGGCGCTGTCCCGCCAATGTCTCGATAGAAAGGAACATCCTCAATTGCCCTCGAACACCGGTTTTCCCTTGGCGACGAATGCCTTGTAGGCGCGCTCGAAATCGCCCGTCTGCATGCAGATCGCCTGCGCCTGAGCCTCCGCCTCGATCGCCTGGTCGAGGCCCATCGACCATTCCTGGTTCAGCTGCGTCTTGGTGATGCCGTGTGCGAAGGTCGGCCCGGAAACGATGCGCGCCACCATGTCGAGCGCCTCGGTCTCAAGGGCTGTGGCATCGACCAGCCGGTTGTAGAAGCCCCAGCGCTCGCCTTCGGCCGCCGTCATCGTGCGGCCGGTGTAGAGCAGTTCGGCGGCGCGGCCCTGGCCGATGATGCGCGGCAGGATCGCGCAGGCGCCCATGTCGCAACCGGCGAGGCCGACGCGAGTGAACAGGAAGGCCGTCTTGGCTTCCGGCGTGGCGATGCGGATGTCCGAGGCCATGGCGATGATAGCACCGGCGCCGACCGCCACGCCGTCGACCGCCGAAATGATCGGCTTGCCGCAATTCAGCATCGCCTTGACGAAATCGCCGGTCATGCGGGTGAAGGCGAGAAGTTGCTTCATGTCCATCTTGACCAGCGGGCCGATAATGTCGTGAACATCGCCGCCGGAGCAGAAATTGCCGCCATTGGACAGGAACACCACCGCATCGACATCGTCGGCATAGACGAGGTCGCGAAAAATATCGCGCAATTCGGCATAGCTCTCGAAGGTCAACGGGTTCTTGCGCTCCGGCCGGTCGAGCCGGACTTTTGCAACCTTGCCCTCGACCTGCCAGAGGAAATGCTTCGGCTCGCGGCCAGCCATCTCGGTCATTCCCTGCCCTCCCAATTGCTGCGGAACGAGGTCAGCATGCCGGTCAGCCGGTGCGCTTCGTCCTCGCTCACAGTGCCCAGCAACTCGCCGACCCAGCCTTCATGCGCGGCGGCGATCACGGCGAAGGCCTTCGAGCCTTCTTCCGTCAGCCGAACCATCGAAGTGCGGCGGTCGCCGTTGCGCCGGGCACGGGCGACGAGTCCCTCTGACACGAGCCGGTCGACAATGCCCGTGACATTGCCGTTGGACACCAGGAGGAAGCGCGACAGATCGCTCATCAGCATGCCTTCCGGCACACGATAGAGCGCCGCCATCACGTCGAAGCGCGGCAGCGTCGTGTTGAATTCTTTTTTCAGGCGCTCGCGCAGCTCGGCCTCGATGGTGCGGGACGCCCGCAGCAGACGTATCCACAGACGCAGCCGGTCCTTGCCGGGTCCGGACGGCGCGGGCAGAGGGCCGGCTACCATGTCTCGCCTCCTGAAATTGAGATGGTCTGTCCGGTGATCGATCCGGCGGCGTCGCTGCACACCCACAGCACCGTGGCTGCGACTTCCTCCGGCTGGATGAAGCGTCCCTGCGGATTTGTCGAAGAGAGGCTGGTTCGCGCGTCCTCGACCGAGCGGCCGGTTTTTTCGACGATGCGCTGGATGGATGTTTCCAGCATTTCGGTCTCGACGAAGCCGGGGCAGACGGCATTGACGGTCACGCCGGATTTGGCGGTCTCGGCGGCAAGCGCCCGCATCAACCCGACGACACCGTGCTTGGCGGCGACGTAAGCCGCGACATAGGGATAGCCTTTCAGGCCGGCCGTCGAAGCGACGAAGACGATCCGGCCTGTCTTCCGCGCGACCATGCCGGCCAGTGCCGGTTTCGCTGTCAGGAACGCACCGGTGAGGTTGACGTCGAGCGTGCGCTGCCAGTCGGTGAGGGCGGTTCTGTGCGCCGGTGCGCTGCCGGACATGCCGGCATTGGCGACGACGATGTCGATAGGCCCGCGTGCCGCCTCCGCCTGGCTGTACAAGGAAGCCATCGAGGCTTCGTCGGTGACGTCGGCAGTGATACCGAAAATACGGTCGTTCTCCTTGGCGACCTCGGCAAGCGCTGCCTCGCGCCGGCCGCAGATCGTCACATTGATGCCGGCACCGGCCAGCGCCAGCGCGATGGCCCTTCCGACACCGGAGCCGCCGCCAGTGACCAGCGCATGCTTTGCGGTGATCGTTGCGCCGCCACTCATACTTTCAGCCCCGCGGCCGCATCGCGCTCAGCCAGCCGATAGATCTGGTCGCGTCCCGGCAGATAGGGATCCGGCCATTTGACGCCGCGATCGCCAAGGGTCACTGCGGCATGCAGCGTCCAGTAGGGGTCGGCGAGATGCGGCCGTGCCAGGGCGACCAGATCGGCGCGGCCGGCCATCAGGATCGAATTGACATGGTCAGGCTCATAGATGTTGCCGACCGCCATCGTCGCCATGCCAACCTCGTTGCGGATGCGGTCGGAAAACGGCGTCTGGAACATGCGGCCATAGACGGGTTTTGCCCCGGCCGAGGTCTGCCCGGCGGAGACGTCGCAGATGTCGACACCGGCCTCGTGCAACAGCTTGGCGATCTTGACCGCGTCGGCCGGCGTCACGCCTTCGATGCCGAACCAGTCATTGGCCGAGATGCGCATCGAGATCGGTTTTTCCGCCGGCCATGCCGCCCGCACGGCGCGGAATACTTCGAGCGGATAGCGCATGCGGTTTTCCATCGAACCGCCATAGGCGTCGGTGCGCCGGTTGGTGATCGGCGTGATGAAGGACGACAGGAGATAGCCGTGCGCGGCATGGATCTCCAGCATGTCGAAGCCGCAACGATCAGCCATCTCGGCCGAGGCCACGAACTCGTCGCGCACGCTGTTCATGTCAGCGCGGTCCATCGCCTTTGGCACCTGATTCTCAGGCGACCACGCGACAGCCGACGCCGCCATCACCGGCCAGTTGCCCGAGGTTAGCGGCACATCGGTGCCTTGCCAGCCGAGCCGGGTCGAACCCTTGGCGCCGGAATGGCCGATCTGCGCGCAGATCTTCGCCTCGGTCTCGGTATGGACGAAATCGACCAGCCGCTTCCACGCCACCTCGTGTTCGGGCGCGTAGAAACCGGGGCAGCCGGGCGTGATGCGGCCCTCAGGGCTGACGCAGGTCATCTCGATGTAGAGCAGGCCGGCGCCGCCCTTGGCCCGCTCGGCATAATGGGCGAAATGCCAGTCGGTCGGACAGCCGTCGACGGCCTTGTACTGCGCCATCGGCGAGACGACGATGCGGTTCTGCAGCGCCATGTCGCGCAGCCGGAACGGCGCGAACATCGGCGCCCGGCGCAAGCTGTTGCCACCGGCGCCGGCCTGGCGCTGGAACCATTCCTCCGCGCCGGCAAGCCATTCGGCATCGCGCAGCCTGAGATTCTCGTGGCTGATGCGCTGCGACCGGGTCAAAAGCGAATAGTTGAACTGTACCGGATCGAGGCCGAGATAGCGCTCCACCTCCTCGAACCATTCGAGCGAATTGCGCGCCGCCGACTGCAGCTTCAGCACCTCGGTGCGGCGCGCGTCCTCATATTTGCGGAACGCCGCCTCGAGATCTGGTTCGGATTCGACATAGTCTGCCAGCGCCACCGCGCTTTCCAACGCCAGCTTGGTGCCGGAACCGATGGAGAAATGCGCTGATGCCGCGGCGTCGCCCATCAGCGCGAGATTCTTGTATGACCAGCGCTCGCACAGCACGCGCGGGAAATTGATCCAGGCCGAACCCCTGATGTGGTTGGCGTTGGTCATCAGTGCGTGGCCGCCAAGATGCCTGGCAAAGATCCGTTCGCAGACGGCGATCGATTCCTGCTGCGACATAGCGCCGAAGCCGAAACCCTCCCATGTCTGTTCGCTGCATTCGACGATGAAGGTCGCCGTGTCGCTGTCGAACTGGTAGGCGTGCGCCCACACCCAGCCATGCTCCGTTTTCTCGAAGATGAAGGTGAAGGCGTCATCGAATTTCTGTTGCGTGCCGAGCCACACGAACTTGCATTTGCGGGTGTCGATGTCGGGCTTGAACACGTCGACGAAGGTGTTCCGCGCTCTTGAGTTCAGCCCATCGGCGGCGACCACCAGGTCGTGCGTTTCCATGTAAGGTTTGGGATCGGGGATATCCGTCTCGAACATCAGCTTGACGCCGAGTTCGCGCGCCCGCCGTTGCAGCAGGACAAGCAGCCGCTTGCGACCGATGCCGCAGAAGCCATGGCCGGTCGAAACCGTGCGCACGCCGTCATGGATGACGGCGATGTCGTCCCAATAGGCGAAATGTTTCCGGATCCAGACGGCGCTGACCGGATCGTTCCTGGTCAGGTTCTCCAGCGTCTCGGCCGAAAGCACGACGCCCCAGCCGAATGTGTCGTCGGCGCGGTTACGCTCGAACACCGTCACCTCGTGCGCGGCGTCCCTGAGCTTCATCGAGATGGCAAAATAGAGGCCGGCTGGTCCACCGCCGAGAACCGCAACCTTCATGCCTGCGATCTCCTCTTCGCTTTCTGGTTTGAGTATCGCGCCGCAGATAAATTATTTCAAGCTTAAAGTTTCATATTGCAATGATTCCTGCCTACGTTTGGTGGCGAATGATTTCATGTCGCTACCTTTGCCGTAGGATGGACGTCCAGCCAGCCTGCGTCGATCTCGGGCAGTGGGATGGCTGCGATGAGGTCGCGCGTGTAGGCCTGCCGCGGGTTGTCGAACAAGGCGTCGGTGGCGCTGGCTTCGATGATCGCGCCTTCGCGCATGACGATCACTTGCTGGCACAGCCGCCGGATCACCGACAGATCGTGGCTGATGAAGGCGACGGTCAGGCCCATCTCGGCCGCGAGCTTTTCCAGCAGCGTCAGGATCTGCGCCTGGGTCGAGACATCGAGGCCGGAGACGATCTCGTCGGCGAGTACGAACTTCGGCGATAGCGCCAGCGCGCGGGCAATGCCGACGCGTTGCCGCTGGCCGCCCGACAGTTCGTGGCGGTAGCGGCTGGTAAAACTTTGCGGCAGGCCGACGCGCTGCAAGGCTTCGGCGACTCGGGTCTTTAGATTGTCACCAAGGCCGTTCTGCTTGAGCGGGGCTGCGATGATGCTGAAGATGGTGCGGCGCGGATTGAGCGACGACATCGGATCCTGGAAGATCATCTGCAGATTGCGGCGCAGCGGCCGAAGCTCCGCCTCCGGCAGGTGGGTGATGTCGCGGCCATCGAAGCTGATCGAGCCGGCGCTTGGCTCCAGCAGGCGCACGAGGGCGCGGCCGAGCGTCGATTTGCCGGATCCGGATTCGCCGACGATGCCGGTCACCGATCCCCTGGGCAGGTCGAAGTCGAGACCTTTCAGGATCTCGGCCAGCGGCGCGCGGCCAATCAGCGGCTTGCGCGTCATGTCGGGCAGCGCGACCTTCAGTCCACGCACGCAGATGAGCGGCTCAGCCATGCCGCCTCCACGCCTGGTCGGCAGCGCTGATCTCGGCGGCGAGCCCGGCCAGCACAGCATCGTCCACCGGCTTCAGCGAGGCGAGCGGGTCGGTGTAGCGCGGCGTGGCTTGCATCAGCGCCCGCGTGTAGGGATGCTTTGGGGCGGCGAAGAGAGCGGCCGTCTCGGCCTCCTCCACCACCTTGCCGGCATAGAGCACCGAGACTTTTTGGCTGATCTTGGCGACGACGCCGAGATCGTGGGTGACGAACAGGATTGCGGTGCCGTGCTCGCGCTGCAACTCAGCGATCAGCCGCAGGATTTGCTTCTGCACGGTGACATCGAGCGCCGTGGTCGGCTCGTCGGCGACGATCAGCCGGGGCTCGGCGGCAAAGGCGGCGGCGATCAGCACACGCTGGCGCATGCCGCCGGACAGCTCGTGCGGATAGCATTTGAGCACACGGTCGGGATCGCGGATCTGCACCTGGTCCAGCAATTGCCGGATGCGTTGGTCGGCTCTCTCACCGCTCCAACCGAGAATGCGCACCAGCCGGTCGGTCATCTGCGGGCCGATGCGGCGCGACGGGTTGAGCGCGGTCAGCGGGTCCTGCGGGATCAGTGCGGTGCGTGCGCCGATCAGCGTGCGCCGCGCCTTTGGCTGCAACTTGCCGAGGTCCTCGCCTTCCAACAACATGTCGCCGTCGACAATGCGCACGCTGAGCGGCAGCACGCCGAGCACCGCCTTGCCGATCATCGTCTTGCCGGCGCCGCTCTCGCCGACCAGCGCGCGCACTTCGCCGGGCTGCACGGAGAGCGACACCGAGCGCAGCACGCGCTGGCCGTTGGGCAGCACGGCGCTTAAATCCCTGATGTCGAGGCAGGCGCTCATCGCAGCACCGGATCGAAACGCGCCCTCAGGCCCTCGCCGAACTGGCTGAACGACAGCACGGTCAGGATCAGCGTGATCAGCGGGAACACCAGCACCCACCAGGCCTGATGGATCGACAGCCGCCCTTCCGCGATGATGCCGCCCCAGGTTGGATCGTCGGTCGAGATCGACAGGTTGACGAAGGACAGGATCGCCTCGACGATGACGGCGATGCCCATCTCCAAGGACAGCAGTGCCACGATCGACGGCACCACATTGGGCAGAACTTCGCGCAGCATGATGCCGATGCGGCCATAGCCGGCGATGCGGGCATTCTCGACATAGTCCATGCGCGCTTGGCCCATCGTCTCGGCACGGATCACCCGGCAGAAACGCGTCCAGTCGATGACGGCGATGGCGATGATGACGGAGTTCAAGCCGGTGCCGAGCACGGCGACCAGAAGGATGGCGAACAGCACCGGCGGAAACGCCATCCAGACGTCGACGATGCGCGAGATGATGCGGTCGGCCCAGCCGCCGAAATAACCGGCGATCAGCCCAAGCGTCGAGCCGACCAGGCACGCGGCGATGGCCGCGGCGAAAGCGACGATGAAGGCGATGCGGCCACCGAAGATCAGCCGTGACAAGAGATCGCGGCCGAGGCTGTCGGTGCCGAGCCAGAAGCCATGCTCGGCGCCGCTCATCCAGAACGGCGGCAGCCGCTCCAGCATCAGATCCTGTGCCAGCGGGTCCTGTGGCGCCACCAGCGGCGCGAAGATCGCTGCCAGCAGCGCCAGCAGCAGCCAGCCGCCGGCCAGCCATAGCTTTGCGCCCGAGCCGTGTCTTGAAATGCGGCCGTCATCCATGGCGCAGCCTCGGATTGAGCAGCGCATACATCATGTCGACGGCAAGATTGATCAGCACGAACAGCAGCGCGAAGACCAGCACGATGCCCTGGATCAGCGGCAGGTCGCGGTTGATGACGGCGTCGATGGCCATGTTGCCGAGACCCTCATAGGAGAACAGCCGCTCCACGATGACCGTGCCGCCGATGAGGAAGGTGAACTGCACACCGACCAGGGTGAGCGTCGGCAGGGCGGCATTCTTCAGTGCCTCGCGCAGGATGACCTGCGTTTCCGAAAAACCCTTGACCCGCGCAAGCACGACATAGTCGAGGTCGAGCACTTCCTTCAGCGACTGTTTTAGGAGCTGCGAGATGATCGCCGCCAGCGGCAGCGCCAGCGCCACGGCCGGCATCAGCATATGCGCCAGAAGATCCCTGGTCAGGTCGAGGCGCAGCCGCACGATGCTTTCGGCGAGATAAAACTGGGTGACGAAGGGCAGGTCGAGCTGCGGCGACACCCGCCCGGAAATGTCGAACACCGGCACCAGCACGCCGAACAAAAGGATCAGCACCAGGCCCCAGAGGAAGTCAGGAATGGAGAGTGCTGCACCGCTGGCGATGTCGATGCCGGCCTCGACCACTGTACCGCGCTCGCGCGCGCCGAGGATTGCCGTCGTGCCGCCGATCGCCACCGCCATCACCAGCGCGACGATGGCAAGCTCCAGCGTCGCCGGCAGCCGGTTGAACACCAGCCCCAGCACGTCTTGCCGCAGCGAAATCGAGGTGCCGAAGTCGCCCCTGACAACGCCCGACAGCCAGATGAAGAACTGTTGCACGATGGTCTTGTCTAACCCGTACAGCGCGCGCAGCCGGGCAATGTCGGCATCGGTCGCGCCTGGCGGCAGCATCATCGCAATCGGGTCGCCGGGCGCGACGCGGATGACGACGAAGACGACGACGGCCACGCCGAACAGCGTGATCGCCATCGTCACAAGACGGATCAGAAATCTTTGCAGAAGCATGCCGGCATAAGCCTAGTGCGTTTGAGCGGCTGATGGAACGAAGCCCCCTCATCCGGCCGCTTCGCGGCCACCTTCTCCCCGAGGGGAGAAGAGGGCGCCGACGGCTCAGCCAATCTCTTCTCCCCGGCGGGGAGAAGGTGGCCCGAAGGGCCGGATGAGGGGGTCTGCGTAGTTGAGAAGACACGCCGTCTCGCGACAGCGTGCCTCTTCACTTGTATCAGGCCGGGGTCATCAGCGCCGGCAACAGCGCGCCGGACACATGCTGTACCACATTGACGCCCTTGGCATGCACGATCGGCTGCGCATACTGGATCAGCGGCAGCACATAGGCCTGCTCGGCGATGTACTTGTCGACGGCCTTCCAGCCGGCGATGCGCTTGGCCTCGTCCTTTTCGCCCCACAGCGGATTGATCATGTCGATCAGGTCCTGGCTGTCCCACACCGAATGCGGGCTCGGGCCATACATGGCAAAGCCGGTCGACGTCGTCGGATCGCCGATGGCGTTGCCCCAATTGTAGAAGGCCGCCGGCGCCAGCTTGTCGGCGGCGCGCAGTTCGTAATGCTTGGCGATCTCATAAACCTCGATCGTCGCCTCGATGCCGACCTTGCGCCACATGCCGACGATCGCCTGGATCATCTCATAATCCTTGGGCTTGAAGCCCTTGGTCGTCTGTATCGTGAACTTGACCGGCTTTTCCGGCGAATAACCGGAGGCGGCCAGCAACTCCTTGGCCTTGTCCGGATTGTGCTCGACCTTGATCGACGCATCGAAGGCCGCATATTCCGGCGTCTCCAGCGTATCGATTGGCAGGCCATAGCCGTGCAGCAGCCGGTCGACCAGCAGCTTCTTGTCGATCGACATCACCGCTGCCTGGCGCACGTTCTTGTCCAGCATCGCCTCGATGTCGTTGAAGAAGATCATGCCGATGTCGGACACGTTCTTGCAGGAGCCGGCCAAGCCGTCCTTGGCGATCAGCCGGTCATACTCCTCATAGGGGACTTCGAGCGTCACCTGCGAGGAGCCGGACTCGATCTCGGCGACACGGCTCGCCGCATCGGTGACGAACTTGATGGTGACGTTCTCGAAGGCCGGCTTGTCGCCCCAATAGTTCGGGTTGGCCTTCAGCCGCAGGAAGGCGTTGCGCTCGAACTTGTCGACCATGTAGGGGCCGGTGCCGATCGGCGCTTTTTCGAAACCCTCGGCGCCGACCTTCTCGTAATAGGCTTTTGGCATGATGTAGCCGGTCAGGAACGACATCCACTTGAAATACACCGGGTCGAACTGCACGACGTCGCCGGTGATCTTGTTGCCGTCGATCTTGAAGTTGTTGACGTTCTTCCAGACGAACTGGATCGGGTTGCCGGTCTTCTCGTCGCCCGCCCGCTGCAGCGACCAGACCACGTCCTCGGCCGTGAACGGCGAGCCGTCGTGCCAGGTGACACCTTCGCGCACCGTCATCGTGATCTTGGTGCGGTCTTCGTTCCAGCCCCATTCTGTGAGCAGGCCGGGTGCGAAGGACAGGTCCGGCTTCTGCGGGATGAACTGGTCGAACACCGACTGGTAAAGACCCTGGATGGTCGGGTTGACCGCCGACGGTCCGGTGGTCGGGTCCCAGGACGGCAGGTTGACGTTGTAGGCGATGGTCAGTTCGCCGGCCGCAGCCCTGGCGATCTGCGGCAGGCCGATCGCCGCCGCACCAAGTGCGGCAGCGCTGTATCCGAGCAATTCGCGTCTGTTCATGGTCATCATCGTTCCCCTTGGTTTATTGTCTGTGCGCGGCGTTTCTGTCTAATCAGTGGGTTCAGGCTCCTTGGGCAACCGCGCCTTGTCCTCCTTCACCCCAAAAATGTTCGGCTGCTACCTCCCGCCAAGCAATTGCGCGAGCATGTAGCCCGAGGCCGCGCCGACGCCGGCGCCCGGCCATGTCGCGGCACCTGTGAGATGCAGATTGGCGACGGGCGTGTTCCATCCGGCGTATCCGCGCGCCGGGCGAAACAGGAAATTTTGCGCCAGATGGTGGCTGCCGCAGACCTGGTCGCCACCGACGAGGTTGGGGTTCTCCCGCTCGAGATCGACAGGCGAGAACACGGCGCGTCCGAGGATTTTTCGGCGAAGGCCGGGCGCGTAGGTTTCGATGATATCGAGAACACGGTCGGCATAGGCCTTCTTCACCTCGTCCCAGCGATCGGGTGCGATCTTGCCGGCAGCGTCGCCAAGGATCTCCGCCGGCAGCATGCGCACCTGCACCCACAGCACATGCTTGCCCTCGGGCGCCCGCGAGGGATCGATAGCCGTCGGCTGGCCGACGACCAGCACCGGTTCGTCCGGCAGCATGCCTGCCATCGCCTGCTGATAGGTACGCGACATGGCGTCGAGCGAAGGCGAAAGATGCACATAGGCGAATTGCCTGAGCTCAGGTCCGGCGCTCCAATCCGGAAGATCGTCCAGCGCCAGGTGGATCATCATCGTGCCCGGTGCGTATCGAAATCCTTTCATCGCCGCATCGAAGCCGGCATCGCCCGACCCTTCGGGCAGCAGCCTGCCGGCGAGCGCCCTGGGCGCGACGCCGGCGATGACCGCCTTGCTGGCAATATGGAAATCCCCGGAAGCGAGCCGCACGCCGGTCGCCCTGCCGCCGGAAACCGTGATCTCGGCCACTTCGGCCCCGGTGGCGATCTTGCCGCCGGCAGCTGTGACCATGCCGGACAGGGCGCGGATGATGGTGTCGGCGCCGCCCTTGCCGAGCACCATGCCGAAACACTGGTTGACCATCGATTCCAGATAGGGGAACACCGCACCGCCGGCGATGTCGGGTGCGAAGTCGAGATGCATGCCCCAGGTGGCGAGCGCCGCCCTGACATGCGGCGACTCGAAAGTCTCCTCGAGCCAGGCGCGGGGTGAGGAAAGCAATAACCGGCCGGTGTCGAGCGCGCCGGAAAAACCCTTCTTGCGCCAAAGGTTCCAGGCGGTGCCGGCCAGCGCGCGGCCGCTCATCGGCGAGCCAAGCAGGCGAAACAGATGCTCGGCCTCGGCAGGGAAAGCCGCGACGAGCTTGCGCCATGTGGCGGCGTCGGCTGCCGAGAAGGCAGCCATCCGCGAGGCGGTCTTTTCCAGATCGTTGCTGACGCCAAACCAGCGACCGTCGGGGAAGGCGCTGGCGAAGCAGTCGGCGACGGCTGAGAATTCCAGTCCGTGGGTTTTCAATTCATTTGCATATTTCCGGTGGAAGGCCGAGCCGGCGAACAGGCTCAGATTCATCGCGCCGAAATCGTGGCGGAAGCCGGGAAGGGTGTATTCCTGGGTCTGGACGGCGCCGCCGATTGCTGCACTGCGCTCGAAAATCGCTGTTTTCCACCCCTTGAGCGCTAGATGCGCGGCGCATGCCAGACTGTTGTGGCCTGCCCCCACGAATATGGCGTCAAACTCGCTCACGCCCGCCAACCCATTTCCTTTATGCTTAAAGATAATTGCAGATGCATATGTTTTCGTCTAGTAGGATATTAAGGGCCGAGACGAGCCTTGATCATCACTTTGAAAGAGGGAACAGAGACCATGGACACCCAAAAACTCCTCGGTGAAGTCGCCGGCCAGCTTCTTTCAGGCGCCATTCAGGTGATCGACCTGTCGGCACCGCTCGGACCCGACACCCCGCTGATCAAGCTGCCGCCCGAGCTGGCGGTGGACACGCCGAAGGTCGAGATCCACTCGATCTCCCGTTATGACAAGAACGGCCCGTGGTGGGCCTGGAACTGGCTGAAGCTCGGCGAGCATTCGGGCACGCATTTCGACGCGCCGCAGCATTGGATCACCGGCAAGGATTATCCGGACGGCGCCACCGACACCATTCCGGCGCAGAACTTCGTCGGCCCGGTCAATGTCATCGACTGCTCGAAGGAAGCCGCCGCCGACCATGACTTCCTGCTCACCGTCGACCACATCAAGGCATGGGAAGCCAAGCATGGTGCCATCAATGCCGGCGAGTGGGTGGTGATGCGCACCGACTGGTACAAGCGCAACGGTTCGGAAGCCGAGTTCCTCAACGCCAACGAGACCGGCCCGCATACGCCCGGGCCGACGGCCGAAGCCATCCAGTTCCTGATCAGCAAGGACATCAAGGGCTGGGGCAGCGAGACGATCGGGACGGATGCTGGCAAAGCAGGGGGAATGGAGCCGCCATTCCCGGCGCACACATTGATGCACAAGGCCAACCGCTACGGTCTCGCCAGTCTCTGCAACCTCGACCAGCTGCCGCCGAAGGGCGCCATCCTGATCGCGGCGCCGCTGAAGATCGAGCACGGCACCGGCAGCCCGATCCGCGCCCTGGCGCTCGTGTCGGGCAAATAGGCGAGGCGGCGGTCTTCGGGAGAAGATCATGCTTGCGGGCAACGCAGTAACGACGATTTGGGAGCGGCGGCCTTGCAACGCTGCAGCTCCACGGCGCCCCCTCCGGCAGGACAGAGGGGGGCCTGAAGGAACACTATCCTGCGCAACTGAACCCCATCCGCTCACGGAGAGCAATTGCCGATGAGCGCGCCGGATCACATCATCGTCGGCAGCGGCATCAACGCGCTGGTCTGCGCGGCGATGCTCGGCGGCAAGGGCGCGAAGGTGCTCGTCCTGGAGCGCAACGACCGCATCGGCGGCTGTATGCGCACTGAGGAGATCACCGCGCCCGGCTTCATCCATGATGTGATGGCGACGACCTTCGTCCTGTTCATCACGTCGCCGGCCTATGCCGCACTTGGCAAGGACCTGGCGCGGCATGGGCTGGAATTCTGCCACACCGGCACGCCCACCGGCGTGCTGCGGCCGGACGGCAGCCACGCCATCCTGCGCACCGATCGCGCCGCCAACATCGCGGCGATCAATGCCGTGTCGGCAGGTGACGGCGACCAGCACGGAAGCGATGTCGGAAGCATCGAGCGCAATGCCGGCCTTTTGTTCGGAATGCTCGGCGGCAGCGTGTGGTCTTATCCGACGACCAAGCTTATGGCGGGCGAAGCCTGGCGGCGTGGCCCGCGCGCTCTTGCCGCCTTTCTCGGCGAGGCGCTGGTGCCGGCGCGCAGCTGGCTGGAGAGCACCTATCAATCGGAAACCATCCGCGCGCTATGGGCGCCCTGGGTACTGCATGCCGGCCTTGGGCCGGAAGATGCCTTTTCCGGTCAGATCGCCAAGGTCATCGCCTTCGCGCTGGAGGCCGCTGGCGCACCTATCGTCAAGGGTGGGGCGAAGAACCTGCTCTTGGCGTTCGAAGGCTTGATCAGGGAACGCGGCGGTGAAATCCGTACTGGAGCCGACGTAGCCGGGATCGTCCAGAGCGGCGGCCTGGCCTCTGCTGTGCGGCTGGTATCCGGCGAGACGATCGCGGCGAAAAAGAGCATCATCTGCTCAGTCACCCCGACCCAGCTTTACGGCCGCTTGCTTGGAAAGGATGCGCCGGCGGCTGCGGTCGACGCGACTCAGAAATACCGCTACGGGAAGGGCAACTTCCAGATTCACTATGCGCTGAACAAGCCGCCGGCATGGCGCGGCGAGGGCCTGGACAAGGTTGCCCTGCTGCATCTGACGCCGGGGCTCGACGGCGTATCCAAGGCCTGTAACGAGGCCACGCGCGGTATGCTGCCGGCGGTGCCGACCGTCTGCGTCGGCCAGCCGCACGCGCTCGACCCGTCGCGCTGTCCGGATGGCCAGGCGATCCTGTGGCTGCAACTGCCCGAGGCGCCTCGGCTTATCAAGGGCGATGCGGCTGGCAAGCTGCAGACACCGGCGGACGGCCGCTGGACCGACGCGCTGCGCGAAGCCTATGCCGATCGCGTCGAGGCCATCCTCGCCAGCCATATCGACGGCTTCAAAAAGAGCATCATAGTGCGCCGCGCCTATTCGCCGGCAGACCTGGAAGCGATGAACATCAATCTGGTCGGCGGCGACCCCTATGGCGGCTCGTCGACCATCGATCAATCGTTCCTGTGGCGGCCGTTCAAGGCGAGCCGCAACCATGACACCGGTATCAAGGGCCTCTACCATATCGGCGCCTCGACCCATCCCGGCGCGGGCTTGGGCGGCGGATCCGGCTTTCTCCTGGCAGGGAGGTTGTGATGGAACAGAAGCTCCCGGAAAAACGCCAGCGCATCTCCACACTGGGCGAGATTGGCCTGCAGCAGTTCGCGCCCTATCTGATGAACCGCATCATGGGCCGCTACAACGCCACCTTGCGCGACGATTTCCGCAAGCAGGGCCTGACCATTCCGCAGGTGCGGACGCTGGCCGTGCTGTCGGTCACCGACGGCGTCACCGTCAACGACCTCTCGGTCTATACTGTGATCGAGCAGTCGACGCTGAGCCGGACGCTCGACACGTTGGAAGGGCAGGGCTTTGTGCGGCGTGAGCAGGGAGTCACCGACAGCCGCATCCGACATGTGTTCCTGACCGACGATGGTCGCGCCGAGTTCACCCGCGCCTGGCCGGCCATGCATGACGCGTTTGAGGCAATGTTCGACGATGTCGACGATGCCGAATATGCGGCGCTGATCGCAACGCTGCTGAAGATGCTGAAGAACATTCGCAAGCACGACATCTAGACCTACGCGCCGCCAACGCCCGGCGGTAACGGAAGGAGTAAAAAATGGCCGAACGGTCTTTTGCCAAGGAAGTCGAGAAGCTTAGGCTCGGCGCCGGCGAGGAGTTCGCGGGCGAAGGAATCCTCGCCATCACCAAGGCGCTGCTGCAATGCGGCGTCGGCTATGTCGGCGGCTATCAGGGCGCGCCGATCAGCCATCTCATGGACGTGCTGGCCGACGCGCAGG
The DNA here is from genome assembly GCF_024746795.1 of Mesorhizobium sp. AR10. NCBI lineage: Bacteria > Pseudomonadati > Pseudomonadota > Alphaproteobacteria > Hyphomicrobiales > Phyllobacteriaceae > Mesorhizobium > Mesorhizobium sp. AR10. The sequence goes on along the minus strand of NZ_CP080524.1, from coordinate 396,548 downwards.
ATATTCTGGGCGAACTCGGCGTGCATTTCGAGGCCAGCGCCTCGGAAGCGACCGCCACCGCCATGCTGGCGGCATCCGTGCATTATCCGATCCGCGGTGCCGCTACATTCAAGTCGACCGTCGGCACCAATGTCGCCTCCGATGCGCTGGCCAATCTCGCTTCCGGCGGCGTCACCGGCGGCGCACTGATCATTGTCGGCGAGGACTATGGCGAGGGTTCCTCGATCATGCAGGAGCGCAGCCATGCCTTCGCCATGAAAAGCCAGGTCTGGCTGCTCGATCCGCGGCCGAACCTGCCATCGATCGTCAAGGCGGTGGAGGATGGCTTCGAACTTTCCGAGGTTTCCAACACGCCGGTCATGCTGCAGGTCCGCATCCGCTGCTGCCACGTCCACGGCCATTTCATCGCCAAGGACAACAAGCGGCCGGCGATGACGGTGGCCGACGCGCTCGACGCGCCACGCCGCGATACCGGCCGCATCGTCCTGCCGCCCGCCTCCTTCCTGCACGAGAAGGAAAAGGTGCAGAAACGCTGGCCGGCGGCGGTCGATTTCATCCGCAAAAACAAGATCAACGAGATCTTCGGACCGGACCACGGCTCGGTCGGCATCGTCATGCAGGGCGGCATGTACAATTCGGTCATCCGCGCGCTGCAGCGCCTCGGCCTCGCCGACACCTTTGGCGGTACCGACGTGCCGCTCTATGTCTTGAATGTCGTCTATCCCCTGGTCGACGACGAGTTCCTGTCCTTCTGCGAGGGCAAGGGATCCGTACTCGTCGTCGAGGAGGGCCAGCCCAATTACATCGAGCAGGCGTTCGCCTCGATGCTGCATAAGGCCGAGCGCGGCACGAAACTCGTCGGCAAGGAGTATCTGCCGATGGCCGGCGAATACACCGGCCAGGTCATGCTCGACGGCATCGGCGCCTTCCTGCGCGCCACCGCACCGCATCTGCTGTCGGGCGAGGTGCGTGCGCCAAACAAGATCGGCGACGGTGTCGACATTGCCGACCTGATCAACGTCGTGCCGGGGCGCCCGCCCGGCTTCTGCGTTGGCTGTCCGGAACGGCCGATCTTTGCCGCCACCAAGCTGGTCGAACAGGAGCTCGGCAAGCACCACATCGCCTCCGACATCGGCTGCCATCTGTTCTCGATCATGCCGCCTTTCGAGCTCGGCGCCACCACCATGGGGTACGGGCTGGGGCCGGCCTCGGCCTCGGCGTTCAATTCGCCCGACGCCAAGCGCCGCTCGATCTCCTTCGTCGGCGACGGCGGCTTCTGGCACAACGGCCTGACCTCCTCGATCGGCAATGCCGTGTTCAACAAGAATGACGGTGTCATCGTCATCGTCGACAATTTTTACTCCGCCGCCACCGGCGGCCAGGACATCTTGTCGTCGCGCGCGGGCAACAAGACGAAATCGACCAAGCATCCGATCACCGAGGCGGTGAAAGGCATGGGCGTCAAATGGCTGCGCCATATCGACCGCACCTATGATGTGACCAAGATGCAGGACACGCTGCGCGAGGCGCTGACGACGGACGAGAAAGGACCAAAAGTCATCGTCGCCTCGTCCGAATGCATGCTCAACCGGCAGCGTCGCGAAAAGCCGCTGGTCGACAAGGCGATCAAGGGTGGGACGCGTGTCGTCAAGCCGAAATTCGGCGTCGACGAGGACATCTGCACCGGCGACCACGCCTGTATGCGGCTCTCCGGCTGCCCGTCGCTATCGGTGAAGTCGCTGGACGATCCGCTGCGCGACGATCCGGTCGCGCATATCGACCAGAGCTGCGTCGGCTGCGGCAATTGCGGCGAGGTCGCCGATGCGGCGGTGCTGTGCCCGTCCTTCTACCGCGCCGACGTGGTGCACAATCCCGGCCGCCGGGACCGCTTCCTCGAAATGGCGCGCCGCGCCACGATCGGCCTGCTGCAGCGGCGCCGCGAAAGCCGGCGCCTGACATTCGCCGATGCTTGAGCCTCATTTGCACCCAAGAGCAGACGTCCAGCACGATGAGCGCGTCATCAAGCTTGCCGTGCTGGCGGTGGGCGGGCAGGGCGGCGGCGTGCTGGCCGACTGGATCACCGACGTCGCCGAGCGCAACGGCTATCTGGCGCAGTCGACCTCGGTTGCCGGCGTCGCCCAGCGCACCGGCGCCACCATCTACTATGTCGAAATGTGCCGCGACACCGGCCGCTTGCCGGTGTTTGCGCTGTCGCCGTCACAAGGCGATGTCGACATTTTGATCGCGGCCGAATTGATGGAAGCCGGCCGGGCCATCATCCGCGGCTTCGTCACACCCGAGCGCACAACGTTGATCGCCTCGTCGCACCGCATCGCCGCCGTGTCGGAAAAGATCGAACCCGGTGATGGCCGGGCCTCGTCGCCGAAGGTGCACGCAACGGCGGAGACCGCGGCCAAGCGCTTCATCGCCTTCGACATGGAGAAGATCGCCGCCGACAACGGTTCGATGATCTCGGCCAGTCTGCTCGGCGCGCTGGCCGGGTCCGACGCGCTGCCGTTCACCCGCGAAAGCTATGAGCAGGCGATTGGCGCCGGCGGCCGGGGCGTGAAGGCAAGCCTTGCTGCCTTCGGCGCTTCCTTCGACCGCGCGCGCGGCACCGGCGCGGCTGCGCCACAGGTTGCGGAGCCTACGGTTGTTAAGCCTAGCCTAGATGCGGCGGGGAAGGTCAGCGGTCCGGAAAGCCTGCTGAAAGGCTGGCAGGAACTGGCGGGTCGTGTCGGCGAGCTGCCGGAGCCGCTGCGCGACATGGCGCTGCGCGGCCTGAGGAAGGTCGTCGACTATCAGGACATTGCCTATGGCGGCGAGTATCTCGACCGTCTGGATCGGGCGGTCGCGCAGGATAGTGCCGGACATGCCTATGCGCTGTCGATCGCCGCCGCCAAGCATCTGGCCAACGCCATGTGCTACGACGACATGATCCGCGTTGCCGATCTGAAGACGCGCTCGACCAGAGACAAGCGCGTGCGCCGCGAGGTTGGCCTCAAGGAGGGGTCGATCCTGCAGGTGACCGAATATTTCCATCCGCGCATCGAGGAATTCTGCGGCACGCTGCCGGCCGGCCTGGGCAGCTACATCGAGGCGCGTCCGAAGCTTGCCGCCTTCCTCGACCGCCGCATCAACCACGGCCGGCGCATCCGCACCGACAGTTTCGCCGGCTTTGCCGCTTTGTGGTTCATCGGCGGCTTGCGCCGCTGGCGCCGTCGCCTGCTGCGCCACGCGATCGAGACGGCGCATCTGGAACGCTGGTATGCGCTGGCGCTCGGCCATGCTCGGGAAGACTATGCGCTTGGCACGGAGATCCTCAATTGTCGCCGGCTGATCAAGGGCTACAGCGACACCCATGTCCGCGCCCAGTCGAAATTCGACCGGGTGCTGTCGGCGCTGGATCTGGTCAAGGGCCGCCCTGATGCCGCCGACTGGATCAGGCGCCTGCGCGAAGCAGCACTCAAGGACGAGAAGGGTGACATGCTCGATGGCGCGCTGAAGACCGTGGCGTCGCTGTAGCGAACGGATCCCGCTTCCTGCAACTGATCGGTGAAATAACTGTTGCCGCAGCCGCGCGTGCCTTCCTTGCCGCTTGTGGTTCGCGCGCCCGGCTCGTGCTATCGTAATTCTGGGAGACGGCGGACGCGCCGTGAGCGCCCGTACGCTCCCCATTGTGGGAGGAACCAATGGCTTACTTCGTATTGCTGTCGAATTTCACAGATCAAGGTATCAAGAGCATCAAGGACACGCAGAAACGTGCCGAGGCTTTCAAGGCGATGGCCAGCAAGAGCGGCGTCAAGGTTCACACGCTGTTGTGGACGCTTGGTCAGTATGACGTCGTGGCGATTGCAGAAGCCGACGACGAGATTGCTGCGACCGCCCTGGGCTTGTCAATCGCATCGCTGGGTAACATCAGAACCCAGACATTGAGGGCGTTCGACACGGCAGATATGGCCAAGATCCTGGCAAAGATGGCCTGAGCGCCACTGTGCTGCCCTGCGCAGGCGACTGAAGCCGGCCGCTGAGCCGAACGGCGGCAGGCTGGATCAGGCGCCTGCGCGAAGCAGCACTCACAGGCTCGCTATGCAACTGGTGGACGGCGAAAAGGGAGCGGTGTGGCGCGATAGCCGATCCGCTCCCTTTGCTGGCATCAATGGGAGGGGGCGTCACTGACGCTCGCACCCTTGCCAAAGGCAAGCGTCTTGGCCTTGGCTTTCTTTTTCTGGACGACGCTGTAGTGCATCGCACCGTCTTTCACGGCACCGCTGATAACGACACCGCTCCGCTTCACGTCGCCGATTAGCGAATAGGCGGCCTGCTTGCTGATCGAAAGTGCGTCGGCAATTGCTACGACGCTGACGCCACCGCCATTCAGCATTTCCAACACCTGGGATTTCTTGGTCTGCCGAAGGGCGACGGGGGTCCCGGCTTTGACTTCAATCTTGCTCTTACGCATGTGAATGTTCTCCTGTCTGACGTCCTTGATGGACGAAAACAGGCTTAGGACATCATTCCTATGTGGTAGAGCGACTGGTAGTTGTCTGCTTCGCAGCACGTGTCAACGGCGATTCGTCCACAGGTTTTCCTTTGCCTGTGAATTGTGGGTATCGATGTCGATTTGGCGTTAACACTATATGTTGGGGGCAGAAATCACCGATCAGAGGTATATAAGGGGGGTCATCTTCAACCAAGGATTCGCTCCAAGATGACATCTCTCCAGATCGCCTACATCATGATCGCTCTATCTTACCTCGCTGCCGTTGTGGCACTTGGCACGATGCATTGACGCAAGGGAGCGCAAGCGTGGTCACAAAGCTCAGCAGCAGCTTCATGTCTGATTTCAAGCTGCACAAGAACATTACATTCAACATTTCGATCATGAAGATATTGCGCAAACACCGCGACGACGGGGACGAAGGCCGGAGGCGATTTTTGCAGAAGCCCCTCATTGTCTTCAATGTCTCAATGATCGAGGCATTGCTGTACGACTTTCACAAACGCATAAAGTGGAACACGCGAGAGGGTGTTGCTGGACTGCCCATGGTAGTCATTGACTACATCCGCCGAAAGCAGATCGATAAACTTGAAACGCTCATTGCCAGTTCAAAAAAGCATGATCTGTTTGGAACAGCCGGATCGACCTTCTACGACGACCTCGACCAACTGCGACGCATCCGAAATCGGATGCACATCCAGAATGAGAAGAACGACTTTGAGGCTGACGATCACAAGGCATTCAGCGAGGATCGATTGATTTTGTCTGAGCGAGCGTTGGAGTGGGTGATACTAACCTTAGAGGACAAATATTCTCGTCCAGAGAACACCTACACAGCCGCGTTTGAGCTGCCCTGGGATACCTACTTCCCATAGCGAAAGGGCAGGTCAGGGAGCGGCGTGAGCCAGGATCGAACTACTCTGTGCAATATCGCCAATGAGTGAAATTATACCGATAATAAGCACGATGGTTCCCGCCGCCACGAGCACGACGGCTGCAGTTCGCAGAATGAGACCCTGAAGATGTATAAACATATCAGATGCCCAGAGTGTAACAATTTTCATAATGTAGAACGCCATTACGCTTGACGCCGCCATACTAAAGCAGGTGCATATCGCGAATACTATAGTGTGGCTGAGTTCTGTTGATAAGAAAGCTTTGCTGATGAAATATACAAATGCCAAAAACGAGAATGACAATCTTAAAATCATCGCCAGAAAGTCCGAGAACATTTTCGATTGATTGAAAACATCCTTTAACTCTGCATCAAGCGCACCCTGCCGTTGCTCCTCGGGCAGCTGCATAAAGCTTAAGCGGTGTCCCGAGAAGAACTTTTTGAGCCAAGCAAGCATGATTCTCCCCCCAAAAGGCGATCAGCATATCAGCAGCTAGGGCATCAACAAACGTCGCTCCCGCCCCAGCAAAGCGCGCCGCCCGGACACTTGGGGCGGCGCGCACGGCTCAAGGGCTGTAGGCGGCGGCTTTGGCCGACCTAGCGATGTTGTCTGCGGTCCCGTAGTAGCTTGGCGTACGTACGAGGGCCGGAGGCGATGGCGTAGTACTGATGCTTGCCACTGCGAGCACTTAGGACGAAGCCGCCCTTCCGTCTGATGTCCTGGACTATCGCCTTGATAGCTGCTTGGCTACAGCCGAACGCGTAGGCGAGGTTTGCCACTCCAAACGGCCCCTTCCGCAACAAATCGTAGATCTGTTCCGTCTTCGACATCTTCCTGACCGGAACGGGGGTAGGAAAGACGCGGATATTGCCGATGTCATCGGCCAGCGGCTCGTTCGGGTTCGCATGATATTTCGGATCAAGTGTCATGTTGTCGTTCTCCTTGCTGCGCCTCTCTGGAACGAAGGGCGCTTCCGCGACGAACCGCATGCAGGTCCGCGCTTATCCAAGTGCACCCGTGCATGGGTGCGCCAGCTTGAGGTGGCTGGAGAACTGGTCGCCAGTGAACCTCCGATGCTATATGGAGTCAAGCGCCGGGCGACTTTCCTTATTTGGATGCCAAACCCAAATAAGGTTCTGCGGGTGAACGCAGCGCAAACGATTCTAAACATTGGGAATTTTTGGTGCCGCTTAGGTGACTCGAACACCTGACCCCATCATTACGAATGATGTGCTCTACCAACTGAGCTAAAGCGGCCCAGGAAGCCAAGGCCTCCAAGATGCGCTGGGTGATAGCGTCAACCGGCCGCGAATTCAAGACAGGACTTGGCAATTCCTGTCGGCGTTCCGTGCAGGGTTCGAATGGCAGCGCCACCGGTTCGCAGTCTGGCTGCGCGGCGGTGGCTGGCCCCATCGCTCGTGATCGCAGCGGGAAAATTGGCAAAATATGTTGATTTCTTTGCCGAAAACCCCCGAAATTGGCTTTGGACGCGTCTGAAAGACAGAATGCGGCCGCTCGCCCGTTGATTGATTGGTCGCCTGCGGCTAACGATCATGGCAATGTGAGCGAACGTGTAGAGGGAATTCGCTTGGACGCGATCGAAAAAGCGATCCGCAACGCCTTCGAAAAGGGCAATGCCGAGGACCGGGCGTTTCGCGAGAAGGTCTATCGATCGGCCTTCGCCGCGCTTGACCGCGTCCTCCAGGCCAATCCCGGCGTGACGGTGGAAGCTGCTATCAAGCGCCGCAAGTCGGTGCAGGCCAAGATCACCGAGATCGAATCCGAATTCCTGCCGGCGGTTCCCGATGTCACCTCGCAGGCGGAAAGTGCGGCGACAGCGCCTGCGGTGGAACTTCCGACGAACGCCGAAGGCACGGTCGAAGCCGTCGAAGTCGCCGAAGCCGTCGAACCCGCGCCGTCACCGGCAATCGTTGTTGACGCGCCGGTGCAGCCCTCGGCATCCGACGCGCCGCAATCGCGTGTTTTGCCGGTCGTCCCCGATATCATGCCCGACGAGGTTCTTTCCGGCGCGCCGGAGATCGACATGTTCACCTCCGCTCCGACGGAAGCCGCAGCAGAGGTGGCGCCCGACCGCGACGAAAGGCGGGTAAGGGGCCCCCGGCTACCCCTTACCGCGATTTTCCTCGGCGTCACGCTGCTTGCCGCGGTCGGCATCGGCCTCTATTTCGCCGTGCAGACCGGCGTTTTCAAGACACCGGCCCAACTCGACACGGCCCCGCCCGAGGCGCCACCGACGGTCGACGATGACGATTTCACGCCGCCGGCCGATCAGGCCGCGCCGCAAAAACCAGCGGATGCGGAACAGGCACGCGACTGGATCAATGTGTTTTCGCCGACGGACCCGACGCATGTCAGCACGCCGTCGGACGCCAAGGCCGATGTCATGCAGGACGACACTGGTTCCTACCTGCGCATCCGCTCCGGCGCCTCCGGCTCGGCCGTCAGCTTCGATGTCGGGCAAGGCGTGCTGGAAAAACTCGCCGGCAAGCATGCCGTGTTCGATATCGTCGCCCGCTCCGAAGAGGGCAAGGAGACCCAGATCTCGATCGATTGCAATTTCGGCGACCTCGGCGATTGCGGCCGCAAGCGCTACGCGGTCGGCCAGCAGCAGAACGAATATCTGTTCGACGTGCAGTTTCCGGACAAGAAGCCGGGTGCCGCCGGCACCATCGCCATCAATTCCGACTTCGACAAGCAGGGCAAGGCGGTCGACATCTACGAGATCCGCGTCTCGATCGCGCCGTAGCTCCGAGCTTAGGACCGGTTCGGGATTACGGTCTAGCGATCGAGAAGTGCCTGCAGCGTCTCGATGCGGTCGGCTTCGGCGGTCGGCTTGTCCCAGCGCAGCCGCGAAATGCGCGGGAAGCGCATGGCGACGCCGGATTTGTGGCGCGTCGAGCGGTTGAGCCCTTCGAACGCCACCTCCAGCACCAGCCCGTTCTTGCGGTCGGCCCGTACCGAGCGGACCGGGCCGAAGCGCTCGACCGTGTTGTCGCGGACATATTTGTCGATCTGCTTCAGTTCCTCGTCGGTGAAGCCGAAATAGGCCTTGCCGACCGGCACCAGTTCCTCGGATCCTTCCGGTCCCGACCAGACGCCGAACGTATAGTCTGAGTAGAAACTCGAACGCTTGCCGTGGCCGCGCTGGGCATACATCAGCACCGCGTCGACCGTGTGCGGATCGCGCTTCCATTTGAACCACGGGCCTTTCGGCCGGCCGGCGAGGTAGGGCGAATCCCAGCGCTTCAGCATGACGCCTTCGATGATCGGGTGCGGCGGCGCCCGGCGCAATTCTTCCAGCGCCGGCCAGTCGGCGAAGTCGACCAACGGCGAAAGGTCGAAGCGGCTTGGGTCGAGCGTCCTGACGAAGGCTTCGAGACGTCCACGCCGCTCGCGAAACGACAGGGCGCGCAAATCCTCGTCGCCGATCTGCAGCAGATCGTAGCAGCGCATGAACGCCGGGTACTGCTGCTGCATCTTCGGTGTCACGCTCTTACGGTTCAGCCGCTGCTGCAGGTCCGAAAACGTGCCCGTCGCCGTGGGCTCGCCGACCAGAAGCTCGCCGTCGAGGACGGCGGAGAAATGCATCGCTTCGGCGAGGTCGGGAAAGGCACCGGAAACATCGTCGCCGGTGCGCGAATAGAGCCGGCGAACGCCGCCTTCGCAAGTTGCCTGGACGCGGATGCCGTCCCATTTCCACTCGGCCGCATAGTCGGCCGGATCGAGCTTATCGAGATCGCCGTCGCCGACCGGGTTCGACAGCATGACCGGCCGGAACAGCGCCAGCGCCGTCCTCTGCGGTTTCTCAGCCTTGCCCTCCAGCCAGGCGAACAGCCCGGCATAGGGCGGCGTCAGCCCGTGCCACAGTTCCTCTATCTCGGCGACGTCGACCTTGCCGAATTCGGCCAGCGCCTGTTTGGCCAGCCGCGCCGAGACGCCGATGCGCAAGCCGCCGGTGACCAGTTTTATGATGGCAAAGCGCGCCGAGATGCTGGCGCTGTCGAGCAGTCTGGCCAGCACCTTCGGTCCATCGGAGCGGCTCGCCGCCTGCAGCTTTTCAACGACATCGGCGAGCGTCGGCGCCCGGTTCGGCATATCCACCGGCGATTGCGGCCAGACCAGCGAGACGGTTTCCGCCAGGTCGCCGACATAGTCGTAGGAATAGCCGAACAGCACCGGGTCCATGCGCTCGGTGACCAGCGTGCGCAGCATCGCCGGCTTGACCGCCGCGATCGAGAGATCGCCGGTGATGGCGGCCAGCGCCAGGCCGCGGTCCGGATCCTCGACGCTGCGAAAATAGTCGGTCAGCAGCGTCAGCTTGCCATTGCGCGACGGCGTCAGCACCAGGCGGTCGAGAAGCTCGGCGAAGCGGTTCATGGCGAGGGTCGGGCCAACAGGCAGGCGTCGCGTTCTGTGGCGCCCCCCTCTGTCCTGCCGGACATCTCCCCCTCAAGGGGGGAGATTGGCAGTTTCGCGCTTGCCGCCCATCCTGCAACGTCGGCGATTGGCGAAGGCCGGTGCGACATCCGATCTCCCCCCTTGAGGGGGAGATATCCGGCAGGACAGAGGGGGGCGCCGTAGAGCGCGACATCGAGGATTAGCTCAGTCACGCTCAATCGCCCTCGTCCTCATAGCCGACGAGGTGCAGTGGCCGGGCGGCGATGCCCTCCAGCTCGCACCAGCGCACCAGCGCTTCCTCGCGGCCGTGTGTGACCCAGATTTCGCCCGCGCCCGTCTCCTTGATCGTGGCGGTCAGCTCGTCCCAGTCGGAATGGTCGGATATGATCAGCGGCAGTTCGACGCCGCCTTGTTTGGCGCGCTGGCGGATGCGCATCCAGCCAGACGCAAAGCAGGAGATCGGATCGGGAAAGCGGCGCGCCCAGCGGTCGGCGAAGGCCGATGGCGGGCCAATGACGATGGCGCCGGTGAAATCCTCCTTGCCGCCCTCCACGGTTGCCGGCTCCAGCGTCCCGAGGTCAATGCCTTGGCTCTGGTAGTAGTCGCTGAGCCTGGCCAGCGCACCGTGGATATAGATCGGGCTGTCATAGCCGGCATCGCGCAGCAGCCGCATCACCCGCTGTGCCTTGCCCAGCGCATAGGCGCCGACCAGATGCGAGCGTTCGGGGAACTGCGCCGTCGATTTCAGCAGCCGGGCGATCTCTTCGGTATCGGGCGGGTGGCGGAACACCGGCAGGCCGAAGGTCGCCTCGGTGATGAAGACGTCGCACTTGATGGGTTGGAACGGTTCGCAAGTGGCGTCCTTCTGGCGCTTGTAGTCGCCGGACGCGACAATGCGGGTGCCCTGATGTTCGACCGCGATCTGCGCCGAGCCCAGCACATGGCCGGCCGGATGAAAGGTGACGGTGACGCCGTTCAGAGCCATCGCTTCGCCCAGCGCTGCCGCTTGCATAGTCTCGGCAAAGCCCTCGCCGTATCGCAGCCCCATAATATCGAGCGTCTGTTGGGTCGCCAGCACCGAGCGGTGGCCGGAGCGCGCATGATCGGAATGGCCATGCGTGATCAGAGCGCGGTTGACCGGCCGCACCGGGTCGATGAAGAAATCGCCGGGCGGGCAATAAAGGCCTTCGGGCCGGGGATGAAGCAGGTCACTGGCGCGCATGGCTCCAAGATAGGCGCTAATTCCGGCGCGGGAAGCCTGTTGTAAGTCACTGCTGACTCCAGCATACACGCACACGCCGGCTTCGGTTGCCGGCGGGACCCATCGCCATGAAACCGCTTCAAGCCTCGTCCGGCGACCTGAACGCCGATCGTCGCGCCGACTATGCCGAGATGCTTCACGCGTCCGGCGATCACGCGGCAGCAGCGGAATTGCTGCTCGGCGCGCTGGAACTGGCGCCGCAATGGACGATGGGCTGGTACCGCCTCGGCGAGATGCAGCAGGCGGCGGGCGCGCCGAATCTGGCGGCGCAGGCTTGGGCAATGTCGTTGAAGCTGGATCCGGCGGATCGCCAGGGTGCGGCGCTCAACCTGCAATTGATGGGCAAGGCGCCGAAAACCGCAGCACTCCCCAGCGCCTTCGTCGAGACGCTGTTCGACCACTATGCCAAGAGCTTCGATGAATCGCTGGTCGACAATCTCGGCTACCGCTTGCCTGAATTTCTCGATCAGGCCATTCGAACGGCACGGCCGGGCCGCTTCGGGCTGGTGCTCGATCTCGGCTGTGGCACCGGGCTGATGGGGCAAAGGCTGCGGCCGATCGTCGATCGGCTGGAAGGCTACGATATCTCGGCCAGCATGTTGAAGCAGGCGCGGGCCAAAGGCGTCTACGATCTGCTCGGCAAGGCGGACCTGCGGGATTTTGCCTATGCTGACCGGAAGGCCGAGCTGGTGACAGTGGCCGATGTGTTCATCTATGTCGGCGCGCTGGACGCCGTGGTGGAGACGATTGCCGGGATGCTGTCCGGCGACGGCCTGTTCGCATTTTCCGTCGAGAAGCTGGCGAATGAAGATGCATTCGACGATTTCGCGCTGCTGCCATCGCGCCGCTACGCGCATTCGCAAGCCTATGTGCGGCGGGTTCTGGCCGCCAACGGGTTTTCGGTCCTATCGATGGAGACGAAGACCATCCGGCAGGACCGCCGTGAACCGGTCGAGGGGTTGGTGGTGGTGGCGACTTTGCCTTCCGATGCCTTCAATGTTTGAAAATGTGAATAGGATTTTTCCACTCACGCCTGCATCAATCGCGTTGAAGCTGCGAAAAGCCCGATTCGCATGCCATGATCTCGTTTCGCTAAGGCAGGGCATCGACACGGAGCACGTCCCCATGCGCTGGAACATGACGATCTTGGCATCTTGCCTGGCGATTACTGGCTGCATGGGCTCATCGATGGCCGAACGGCAGGACGCGAATGTCGAGTCCTCGCTGCAGTACGACACCGTCCCTTGCGATCAATTGCTGGCGCAAAGAAACGGACTGGCGCAGCAATACAAGCTTTCGGTCGACGCCAAGCCGACCTTCTCCAATCCGGCGATGGGTTTTGGTCCGTTCACGCCGGATGTCCGCTCCAAGACCCAGCGCGATATCGATCAGGCAAGCGGCCGGATCGACGCCATGAACCGGTCGATTGTCCGCCGCGAATGCGGCAAACCGGCCAAGAAGACCAAGTTCGCTCTGCCGAGCTAAACCGTCTCTTTGCGTCAGTACCCCGCGTCGCGGTCCACCAGATTGTCCAGCTTCTCGCCGCGCTCGAAGGCGGCCATCTGCCGAAGCATGCTCGGCACCAGATGGACGGGGTCGGAGGTTGCCGCCGCATGCGGCGTCACGAAAACCTTTGGATGGCCCCATAGCGGACTGGTCTTCGGCAGCGGCTCGACCTCGAACACGTCGAGGCTCGCTTCCTTCAGCGTGCCGTCGTCCAGCGCGCGCAAGATGTCGGCATCCTTCTGCAGGCGGCCGCGCCCGGCATTGATCAGCACCGAGCCGCCAAGGCCGTTGCGCTTCCTCAGCTCCTTCAGCACGCCATGATTGATGATGCCTTGTGTGTCGGGTGTGAGCGGCAGAAGCACCACCAGAATGTCTGTGGCGTTGAGGAACGGGATCAGCCCGGCCTCTCCCGAATAGGTCGAAACACCTTTCATCGACCGGTCGCTGCGCGACCAGCCATTGACCGGAAAGCCGAGCGACAACAGCACCGACGCCGCCGCGCGGCCAAGATTGCCGAGCCCCATGATGCCGACCGAGATGTCGCCGGCCGGCCGTTGCGGCGGCTCGTGCCAGATCTTCTTCGGCTGCTGCGACCGGTAGAGCATGCCCTGGCGGTGATGATCGAGCACCCGCCAGACGACATATTCGGTCATGTACTGGGTGAGGTTGTCGGCGACCACCTTCACGATCGGCACCTTGGGCAGGCCGGGGTCGGCGAAGATGTGGTCGACGCCGGCGCCGATCGAGAAGATGGCGCGCAGATTGGGCAGCGACGACAAAAGGTTCGGCTTCTGCTTCCACACCACTGCATAGGTGATCGACGGATCGCTGGCGCCGTCCGGCTCGAGCACCACCTCGCGCTCCGCCGACAGCAATTCGCGCCAGCGCTGCGGATGAATGCCGGTCAGGGCAAGCAGGATGCGGCCTTTTTCCATTGCGGTTCTTTGTTCCCTCTAAGCAGGCTACTCGCTGACGATGCCGACCGGCGCCGTCTCGATCCTGAAGGCGGCCGAGATCAGCGCCTTGGTATAGTCGGTCTGCGGCCGCTCGAAAATCTGTTCGGACGGGCCGGCTTCGACGATCCTGCCATTGCGCATGACGATGACGTCGTTGGCAAGTGCGCGGATGACTTTCAGATCGTGACTGATGAACAGATAGGCAAGATCGTGCTTTGCCTGCAGGCTGCGCAACAGGTCGACCACTTGCGCCTGCACGCTCATGTCGAGCGCCGAGGTCGGCTCGTCCAGCATGACGAAGCGCGGATTGAGCACCATGGCGCGCGCGATGGCGACGCGCTGCCGCTGGCCGCCGGAGAACTCGTGCGGGTAGCGATTGCGCGTAGCGGCATCGAGGCCGACTTCGCCGAGCACATCGACGACCCGCTTGTCGCGCTGGTCGGGCGACAGCTTCGGCTCGTGGATCTTCAACCCTTCCTCGATGATCTCCGACACCGACATGCGCGGGCTGAGCGACCCGAACGGATCCTGGAAGACGATCTGCAGTTCGCGCCGCAGCGGCCGCATGGCGTTGAAGGTCAGCTGGTTGATGTCGCGTCCGTTGAATTGGATGCTTCCGGTCGACGAGATCATCCTGGCCAGCGCCAGGCCGAGCGTCGTCTTGCCCGAGCCGGATTCGCCGACGACGCCGAGCGTCTGGCCGGCGCGCACGGTGACGTCGATGCCGTCGACCGCTTTCACATTGTCGACCGTGCGCCGGAAAAATCCCCTCTTGATCGGGAACCAGACCTTTATGTCATGGCCCGTCATCACCGGTTTGGCGGCATCGTTGGCGGCGGGCGGCTTGCCCTTGGGCTCGGCGGCCAGCAGATGCCGCGTATAGGGGTGCTGCGGATTGGCGAAGATCTCCTTGGTCGGCCCGGTCTCGACGATCTTGCCTTTGGTCATCACGCAGACCCGGTCGGCGATCTTCCTGACGATGCCGAGATCGTGGGTGATGAACAGCATCGACATGCCCTTGCGGCTCTTCAGCCCAGCGAGCAGTTCGAGGATCTGCGCCTGCACGGTGACGTCGAGCGCCGTCGTCGGTTCGTCGGCAATCAGCAGTTCCGGCTCGTTGGCCAGTGCCATGGCGATCATGACGCGTTGCCGCTGGCCGCCGGAAAGCTGATGCGGATAAGCGTCGAGCCGTTTCTGCGGCTCGCGGATGCCGACTTCGTTGAGCAATTCCAGCGTACGCGCCTTGGCTTGGCGGTCGCCGAGGCCCTGGTGCAGCTTCAGGATTTCGACGATCTGCTGCTCGATCGTGTGCAGCGGATTGAGCGAGGTCATCGGCTCCTGGAAGATCATGGTGACCTTGTTGCCACGCACTCTGCGCAATTGCTTCTCGTTCATGGCCAGCAGGTCGGCGCCCTGGAATAGAATCTTTCCCGACGGATGGCTGGCCGTCGGATAGGGCAGGAGCTTCAACACCGACAGGGCCGAGACCGATTTGCCGGAGCCGGATTCGCCGACCAGCGCCACCGTCTCGCCCTTGGCGAGGTCGAAGGAAATGTGGTCGACGGCCATCGACTGGCTGCCGCCTTGCGCGAAGGCGACACTGAGGTCGCGGACGGAGAGGAGGATCTCGCTCATCTGAACGTCTTGCGCGGATCGAAGGCATCGCGGGTCGCTTCGCCGACGAAGACCAGCAGCGACAGCATCAGGGAGATGACGACGAAGCCCGAAATGCCGAGCCAAGGCGCGTTGAGGTTGCGCTGGGCCTGCTTCAGCAACTCGCCGAGCGAGGCCGCACCGGGCGGCAGGCCGAAGCCGAGATAGTCGAGCGAGGTCAGTGTCGAGATCGAGCCGCTGAGCAGGAAGGGCAGGAAGGTCAGTGTCGCCACCATGGCGTTGGGCAGGAGATGCCGGAACATGATGGTAAGGTTGGGCACACCCAGCGCTCGCGCCGCGTTGACATATTCGAAGTTTCGGGCGCGCAGGAACTCGGCCCGCACCACGCCGACCAGCGCCACCCAGGAGAATAACAGCATCAGTCCGAGCAGGATGAAGAAACCCGGCGGCAGGATGGCGGCGACGATCAGCAGAAGATAGAGCACCGGGATCGCCGACCAGATCTCGATGAAGCGCTGGAACAGAAGGTCGGTCCAGCCGCCGAAATAGCCTTGCACCGCCCCGGCCGCCACGCCGATCAGCGCCGAGCCCAGCGTCAGGATCAGTCCGAACAGAACCGAGATTCTGAAGCCGTAGATGACGCGAGCCAGCACGTCGCGGGCCTGGTCGTCGGTGCCCAGCCAGTTCCAGTTGCCGACGACGCAATTGGGGTCGTCGGCACCTTTCGGATACTGGTTGCAGCGTGTCTTGGCGTCATAGAGCCAGGAGGGCTTGGTTGGGGCAGCTTCGGGAATGGCATTGTTGACGGTCTGGTAGGAGTAGCGCACCGGCGGCCAGATCATCCAGCCATTGGCATTGATCTCGTCCTGGATGACCGGGTCGCGATAGTCGGTGACTGCATAGAAACCGCCGAACTTTTCTTCCGGGTAGGCGACCAGCACCGGAAACAGGATCTCGCCCTTGTAGGAGACGACGATCGGCCTGTCGTTGGCGATCAATTCGGAAACCAGCGACAGCACGAACAGGACGAGGAAGATCCACAAAGACCAGTAGCCGCGCCGGTTGGCCTTGAAATTCTGCAGGCGCCGGTGGTTGAGCGGCGACAGCCAGGGCCGGGCGATCCGATCTGGCGTCGTTTCGGCGGCGGCCTGCGCCATCAGATGTCTCTCCGCTCGAAGTCGATGCGCGGGTCGACCCAGGTGTAGATCAGGTCGGACAGCAGCCCGACAAACAGGCCAAGCAGCGAAAAGATGTAGAGATTGGCGAATACCACCGGATAGTCGCGCTCGATCACCGACCTGAAGCCGAGCAGGCCGAGGCCATCGAGGGAGAAGATATTTTCGATCAGCAGCGAACCGGTGAAGAAGGCCGAGATGAAGGCGCCGGGGAAGCCGGCGATGACGATCAGCATGGCGTTGCGGAAGACGTGGCCATAAAGCACCTGCCGTTCCGACAGGCCCTTGGCGCGCGCGGTCACCACATATTGCTTGCGGATTTCCTCGAGGAACGAATTCTTGGTCAAAAGCGTGGTGGTGGCGAAGGCCGACAGCACCAGCGCCGTCAGTGGCAAGGTCATGTGCCAGAAATAGTCGAGGATCCGCGCCGGCCAGGACAGCTGCTCCCAGTTGTCGGAGGTGATCCCGCGCAGCGGAAACCAGTCGTAGAACGATCCGCCGGCAAACAGGATCATCAGCAATATGCCGAACAGGAAGCCTGGAATGGCGTAGCCGACGATGACCACGCCGCTCGTCCAGATATCGAACGGCGTGCCGTCCTTGACCGCCTTGCGGATGCCGAGCGGGATCGAAATCAAATAGGACAGCAGCGTGATCCACAGCCCGATCGAGATCGATACCGGCATCTTTTCCAGGATCAGGTCGAGCACCGAAATGTCGCGGAAATAGCTATCGCCGAAATCGAAACGGGCATAGTTCCACAGCATCAGGCCGAAGCGCTCGAGCGGCGGCTTGTCGAAGCCGAACTGCTTCTCCAGCTTTTTGATGAATTCGGGATCGAGCCCTTGCGCGCCGCGGTATTTCGAACTGACGTCTCCGGCTGCATCGAAATTGCCGCCGCCAGCATCGCCTCCGCCGCCGCCGAGACGATCGCTGCCGCCCTGGTTGGTCAGCTTGGCAATGACCTGCTCGACCGGCCCGCCGGGGGCGAATTGGATGACGGCGAAGGACACCGCCATGATGCCGAACAGGGTCGGGATCATCAACAGGATGCGGCGCAGTATATAGGCGCCCATCAGGCTCTCTGCCCTCGTTGGGCGAAAATCTCAGCCTTTGCCAATTTTTGCCGCCTTGCCCTTGTCGAACCACCACAGCGCTTCGACCGGAAAGCCGAAATCGGGTTTCTGCTCGGGAAAGCCGAACATGTCCCAATAGGCGACGCGGTGATTCGCCAAATACCAACTAGGAATCCAATCGAGCCGTGCGCGCAAGACCCGGTCGAGCGCTCGGAGCGCCGTGACGAGTTCGTTTCGACTGGTTGCCTTGCCTGCCGCCACGATCAACGCGTCGATGGCTGGGCTTTCGGTGCCGGGATAGTTGCGTTGCCCCGGCGTTTTCGCCATCCGGGAGTCGTAAAGTATCTCAAGGCCGTCGGAAGTGGGCGTCGCCCCGATCGACCATGCGAGCATGTTGAAGTCGAAGTCGAAATCGCTCTGCCGCCGTTCATACTGCGTCGAATCCACCTGCCGGATAGAGGCGTCGATCCCGATCGCCTTCATGTTCTCGGCCCAAGGTGTGAAAATGCGAACGAGACCATCGTCCTCGGCAAGCATTTCCACCTGCAGCCGCTCGCCCTTGTCGTTGACGACGAAATTGCCCGCTCGCTTCCAGCCGGCGTCGGCAAGCAGTCGGGAAGCCGCACCCAGCAGCTTGCGATCATGCCCCGACCCGTCCGAAGCAGGCTGCATCACCGGTTCGCCGAAGACCTCTGGCGGCAATTCGGCTCGAAACGGCTCCAGCAGCGCTAGCTCCCCGGGCGAGGGCAGTCCTTCGGCCTTGTAGTCCGACCGTTCGAAATTCGATTGCGAACGTTCGTAAGAGCCGAAGAACAGAACCCGTTTGATCCATTCGAAATCGAAACAATTGGCAATCGCCCGTCTGACGCGGACATCCCTGAATTGTGGACGACGCTGGTTCAGCGCGACAGCCTGCATGGAAGGCGATTTCTCGCCGGGAAATTCCCGCTTGACGACCTTGCCGTCCTTCAACGCCGGAAAGTCATAACCGGTCGCCCATACTCGCGAGGTAAACTCCTCGCGGAAATGCGTGTCGCCTTTCTTGAAGGCTTCAAACGCTGCCTGGCGATCGAGGTAGAAATCGATGCGGATGCGGTCGAAATTGTTCATGCCACGGTTCACGGCGAGATCGTGGCCCCAATAGTCGGTGACGCGATCATATTCGACAGTCTGCCCGGCGACCACGCGTCCCACCTTGTACGGTCCCGAGCCGAGCGGCGGTTTCATCGTCGAGGCATCGAACTCATTGACGGCATAAAAGGCTTTGGACACGATCGGCATTGCGACGACCGAAAGGATGTTCTGCGCCGACTGTTCGCCATTGAAGGTGAGGTTGAGGGTGACGGGATCGACTGCAACCGCTTCCGTCATATGCCGCAACGCCTTGGAAAGGTTTGGATGGCCCAAATCTTTGTAAAGCTTCAATGCGAAGGCAACGTCGTCTGCGGTCAGTGGCGAGCCGTCGTGGAAGCGCGCTTGCGGTCGCAGGCTGAAGCTGAAGCCGTTGCGGTCTTGCGATAAGGTAACGGACTCTGCAAGCAGGCCATAGACCGCATCCGGCTCATCGAGGGCGCTTGTCATCAGCGAATCGAAACAGAGTTCGGTGCGCGGCGGCGAATCCCCCTTCAACACCAGGGAATTCAACGTGTTGAAAGTCAGGAAGCTCTGATTCAAGGTCGAGTTCGGTGGTGCGAAATTCATCTGGCCGCCCTTGGGGGCGTCCGGATTGACATAGTCGAAGTGGGTGAAATCCGGCTTGTATTTGAGGTCGCCGAAAGCTGACAGTCCATGCAGTTTCACGCCGGTCGGAATGTCGGCGAAGGCTCGGCCCGGCAGCAGCGCGGCGGCTGCCGCCGCGCCGCCCAAGGCCAGGAAATCACGGCGGGGCAGCGCCGGCATCAATTGCTGCCCTTGTATTTTGCCGCCAGCGCTTTTTCCTTGTCCGGATCGATCCACCAGGAATCGAGATCGGCGCCCCTGTAGCTCGGCTGCTTGGCGGGCATGGCGAACTTGTTCCAATAGGCCAGCCAGACCACCGCCCGGTAGTATTGAGGCACCACGTAATAGTTCCACAGCAGCACACGGTCGAGCGCATGGGTGGCGGCAACCAGATCGTCGCGGTCGGTAGCAAAGATGATGCGGTCGACCAAGGCATCCACGACCGGATTCTTGATACCGGCGTAGTTGCGCGAGCCCGGCCTGTCGGCCGCATTGGAACTCCAGAAATCGCGCTGCTCATTCCCCGGCGATTCCGACTGGCCGAGCTGCCCGATAATCACGTCGTAGTCGAAGTTGTTGACGCGGTTGACATATTGGGTCTGGTCGATGATGCGCAGCGTGGCATCGACGCCGAGCTTGCGGAGATTGGCGATATAGGGACTGGCTATGACCTGGTCGGTATCGTTCCAGCCGAGGATTTCGAATCTGAACGGCTCACCCGTTTTGGCGTTCACCATCTTGCCCCCCTTGATCACCCAGCCGGCCTGGGCGAAGAGGTCGACGGCCTGCTTCAGATACTTCCGTTCCGCCTGCGGTGAATCATAGACCGGCAGCTTGAATTCCTGGGTGAACAGCTCGGGTGGCAGCTTGTCGCGATACTTTTCCAGGATTTCCAGCTCCTTGCCTTGCGGCAGGCCGCTTGAAGCGAGTTCCGTGCCCTGGAAATAGCTGCTGGTGCGGGTGTTGAAACCATAGAACAGCGTGCGGTTCATCGTCTCGAAGTCGAACGGGTAGGTCAGCGCGGCGCGTACCAGCCGATCCTGGAATTGCGGGCGCCTCTGGTTCAGCATGAAGGCCTGCATCGGCTCCGGCGAGGTGGTCTTGAATTCCTTTTTGATGACGTCGCCGGCCCGGATCGCCGGGAAATCATAGAATGTCTTCCAACGCTTCGAACTGTTTTCCGGTTTGATATCGTCAAGTCCGCCCTTGGTGAAAGCTTGCCAGGCGGCATTGTCGTCCAGAATATAGGTAAAGCGCTGGGTGTCGAAATTCTCCCGGCCGATCTTCACCGGCAGCTTGGCGGCCCAATAGTCGGGCACGCGTTGCCAGATGATTTCCGAACCCGGTTTGAAGCTGGCGATCTTGTAGGCGGCGGAGCCGAGCGGCGGCTCCAGCGTCGGCCTGGTGACGTCGCGCTTTTTGCCGTTGGCGTCGGTTCCTTCCCACCAGTGCTTCGGCAGCACGACGAGGTCGCCGAGAATTTGTGGCAGTTCGCGGTTGCCCTTCTGGTTGAAATGAAACTCGACCTCGCGGTCGGACACCGCAACCGCATCGGTGACGTTTTCGAAGTAGCGGCTGTATTGCGGACTGTTGGCCTTCAGCACCTGGAAAGACCAGATGACGTCGTCGGTGGTGATCGGCTGGCCGTCATGCCATTTGGCGCGCGGATCGAGGCGGTAGGTCGCCGAGGAATAGTCTGCCGGATATTTATAGGCGTCGGCGATCAGCGGATGGCTGGTGCTGCCCTCGTCGGTCGCCTGCTCCATCAGCGTGTCATAGAGCAGGCCGCCGGTGAACGGGAGCAGACCCGAGGCCGGCGATCCCTGCACGATATAGGGGTTGAAGCTGTCGAACGTGCCGAGCACCACCGAATTCAGCGTGCCGCCCTTGGGTGCGTCCGGATTGACATAGTCGTAGTGCTGGAAATTGTCGCCGTATTTGGACTTGCCGATCAGCGAAGAGGTGGTGCGCCATTCGTCCGCGCAGGCCGCCTGCAGGCCGCTGGCAAGAGCGGCCGCAACCAGCACCGACCTAAGAATCGTTCGGCCAACCGTCATGCGCTTTCCTCTTTGCGATCCATGTCAGCGGACAATCTAGATCATTTGACGGCGGTGAAAACCGCGGCAGACCGGCTTTGTCGCCGCATATGCATCTTTCCTAAGAAAAAAGCCGGGCTGAACCCGGCTTTTTCAAGGATACGTGCATTACAATTTCGTCATTGGGCCGGCGCGGGAGCGGGCGCAGCAGGGGCGGGCGCCGCTGGCGCTGCACCCTCGGCTGGCTTGGCCGGAGCGGCTGGCGCAGGTGCTGCCGCACCTTCTGCAGGCTTGGCCGGCGCCGTTGCGTCGGCTGCTGCACCTGGTGTCGGCAGCGGCTTCGGGCTGTCCGACAGCGTACGCAGATAGGCGATGACGTTGGCGCGGTCCTCGTCCTTCGGTAGGCCGGCGAAGCCCATCGCCGTGCCCTTCACGAGCTTCTTCGGTGAGGCGATGAAGTGGTTGAGGTTGTCATAGGTCCACTTCTCGGTGCCGCCCTTGGAAAATTCCTTCATGCCGGCCGAATAGGCGAAGCCCTGATGCTCGGCCACCGGACGATCGATCAGGTCCCACAGGTCAGGGCCGACCTTGTTCGGACCGCCCTTTTCGCCGGAATGGCAGGCCTGGCATTTCTTGAACACGGCAGCACCCGCTTCGGCATCGGCGGTGGCCAGCAGCTCGGCGATCGGCTTGGCCTCGGCGGCGGGAGCGGCCGGGCCGCCTTCCGCGGGCTCGGTTGCCTCGATGGCGAAGCCGGGCTTTTCCGGCGCGGGCGAGGCGAACAGCGCATCGGATACAATGCCGACCGAGAAGACGACGAAACAGGTTCCGAGCAGCCCGCCGATCAGCTTGTTGATTTCGAAAGAGTCCATACGCCCCAGGCTCCCTTTTCCGGCGGACCGATCCGTCCACTCCGTCCGTCGGTATCGTGACCCACCCTTTGGAGCCGGTCAAATCGGGCGGAAACTAGGTCTTTTGCTTGGGCGTTGCAACACCTATAAGGGCGCTTCCAGTGAGACCTTTTGCCACTTTCCCCATCCTCTTTTCCAACGCTTCGCAGTCCCGATGTCCACGCTGATCCTCATCCCGGCCCGCATGGCCTCGACCCGCCTGCCGGGCAAGCCGCTGGCCGACATTGCCGGCGTCCCGATGATTGTCCATGTCGCCCGCCGCGCCGCCGAGGCCGGGCTCGGCCGGGTGGTGGTCGCCACCGATGCGCAGAGCGTGGCGCAAGCGGTGCGCGCGCATGGTTTCGAGGCGCTGATGACGCGGAGCGACCACCAATCGGGCTCTGACCGCATCTTCGAGGCGCTGACCGCGCTCGACCCTGGGAGCAAGGTCGAAACCATCGTCAATGTGCAAGGCGATCTGCCGACCATCGAACCCGGCATCATCAATGCTGCGCTGAAACCTTTCGAGGACGCGGCGGTGGACATCGCCACGCTCGGCGTCGAGATCGTCCGCGACGAGGAAAAGACCAATCCCAATGTCGTCAAGATCGTCGGTTCGCCAATGTCGGCGACGCGGCTCAGGGCACTCTATTTCACCCGCGCCACGGCACCCTGGGGGGAGGGACCGCTCTATCACCACATCGGCCTCTATGCCTATCGCCGCGAAGCGCTCGAGCGCTTCGTCGCGCTGAAGCCGTCGCCGCTGGAACAGCGCGAGCGGCTGGAGCAGTTGCGGGCGCTGGAAGCCGGCATGCGCATCGACGCCGAAATCGTCCAATCCGTGCCGCTCGGCGTCGACACGCCGGAAGACCTCGAACGCGCTCGAACAATCCTTTCAACCTGAGATATTTGGCATGCCTGAAAAGACCAACAGAATATCCTTCCAGGGCGAGCCGGGCGCCAATTCCGACACCGCCTCCCGCAACATGTTTCCTGACATGGAGCCGTTGCCGTGCCCGACCTTCGAGGATGCCTTCAACGCGGTCGAGACCGGCAAGGCCGACCTCGCCATGATTCCGATCGAGAACACGATCGCCGGGCGCGTCGCCGACATTCATCATTTGTTGCCGGAATCGAAGCTGCACATCGTCGGCGAATATTTCCTGCCGATCCATTTCCAGCTGATGGTCTTGCCGGGCGTGAAGCGCGACGAGATCAAGACCGTGCACAGCCACATCCATGCGCTGGGCCAATGCCGCAAATACATCCGCAAGAACGGCTGGAAGGCGACGGTTGCCGGCGACACGGCGGGTGCGGCCAAGCTGGTTGCCGCCATGAAGGACCGCACCATGGCCGCACTTGCGCCGGCGCTCGCCTCGACGCTCTACGGGCTCGACATCATCGAGGAGAATGTCGAGGACACCGACAGCAACGTCACCCGCTTCGTCGTGCTGACCCGGAACAAGCAATGGGCAGAGCGTCCGTCGGCCGACACGAAGATGATGACGACATTCATCTTTCGCGTCCGCAACGTGCCGGCAGCGCTCTACAAGGCGATGGGCGGTTTCGCCACCAACGGCATCAACATGACCAAGCTGGAGAGCTATCAGCTGGGTGCCTTCACGGCGACGCTGTTTTATGCCGATATCGAGGGCCACCCCGACGATCCGCTGGTGAAGCTGGCGCTCGAGGAGCTTCGCTTCTTCTCGCGCGAAATGCGGATTCTCGGCGTCTATCCGGCCGCCAATTCGCGTGAAGAGTGGAAAGTGGCTGACTAGCGCACAACCCGCTAGCCCAGCGGCACGTAGTCGATTTCGAGAAACGTCTCGACTTCTTGAAGCCAGCGGTCGCGGACGAAAGCGACGTGGTCGGGATGGTCGTTGTAGGCTGAGTAGGCGGCCTGATCGGCAAATTCGAACGAGAAGCCGAAGCGATAATCATTCTTCGGGCTGACCTGCCGCAATTGCTCGAATTTCTCGACGCCGGGGATCGGCGCAAGAATTCGTTTTGCGTCGGCGAGGAATTTTTTCTCCTCGGCCGAATTCTCCTTGTGCTTCAACCTGAACACCACCGTGTGACGGATCATTTTTTCTCTCCCTGTGTCGTTACACGCTGTCGACCCAAGCGCGGATGAGGTGATGGGCAATCGCCCCTTTCGGCGGCGTGACCAGATTATCCGGGTGCGTCCTATCCAGCATCGAGCGCACCTCGTCTCGGAAAAACCAGCGGCAGTCCTCCAACTCGTTGAGGTCGGCCTGGATGTCGTCGTTGAGCGGCTCGCCGAAGCAGCCGATCATCAGCGAATAGGGGAACGGCCAGGGCTGACTGGCGTGGTAGACGACGCGGCCAAGCCGGATGCCGGCCTCCTCCAGCGTTTCGCGACGCACCGCCGCCTCGATCGTCTCGCCCGGCTCGATGAAACCGGCAAGCGCCGAATACATGCCCGGCCCAAAATGCCGACCGCGGCCAAGCAGGCATTTTTCCGGCGTCGCCGTCAGCATGATCGCCACCGGGTCGGTACGCGGAAAATGCTCGGTGTTGCAGGCCGGGCAATGGCGCTTGTAGCCCCCTGCCTTCATTTCGGATTCATTGCCGCATTTGCTGCAGAAACGATGGCTGACATGCCAGGCGAGCAGTGCCGCCCCTTGCGCCAGGGCGCCGACAGCCGTTTCGTCGATTAGCCCCTGCATATAGACCGAGCGATAATCGATGGCCTTGATGGTTTCAGGAAGCTGCTCGGGCTCGACGCCGGCAGGAACAGCCAGCACCGGGCCGCTTTCGGAAAACCCGAGCAGGACGCCATCGTCGAGCGCCGCCTGGAGTGGCTGGCTCTCGGCCACATTGAACCATGGCTCGAAGCCGCTATCCCTGAGCTTTAGATAAAGCCGGCCGCCATGCATCAGCAAAAACCTAGCCGAGGGATCGGCGAGCGCCTTTTCGACGGAGTCGTCGGCGCGGTTCTCGGATTGCCGGTCGATCGTGTTGCCGGCAAAGCCGACGAATTGACTCGGCTCGCGCAAGGGCGCGTCAAACAGGCGGAAGCTCATGGGAGACTCAAAGCTCGGGAATGGACACGGGAGAGGCTTATAGCGCCGCCTTTATCTGTTGCGCAAACCGACGGAGGTCTGAGCGCTGGTAGGGCTCGCGCATGCCGTGACCCCACACCGGCCCCGGCCAGCCGGGATCGCCTTCAGAGCGGGCAATGACATGGACATGCAACTGGCGCACGATGTTGCCGAGCGCGCCGGTGTTGATCTTGGTGCAGCCGGTCGCTTTCTTCAGCCCTTGCGCCACCATGTTGGTCTCGAAGGTCAGCATCGCCTGGTCGAGCGGCGTCATATCGTGGATTTCCTCCGCGCCCGGCCGCTGCGGCACCAGAACCAGCCACGGCCAGCGGCGGTCGTTCATCACGCGCAATTCGCACAGCCCGAGCCACATCAACTGCTCGCTGTCCGCCTCCAGCCTGGAGTCGAGCGTGAATCCGGCCTTGAGGCCCGGCAACATCGGCGTTTTCCTCGCTTTTGTCGTGTTTTTCTCAAACTTCGAACGCTAGAGCGGCTGCAACAGGCCTGCAAGCGAATCATTGATAGGTCGGGGCTTGCGGCGTAGATTCTCGTCCGCACTTGCATTTCATTGCCGAATTGCCGATATGGAAAGCGGGAGGTTGGTGGTGGACGATCCACTCGCCAACCGGGTCAGGTCCGGAAGGAAGCAGCCCTAACGAGCCCGGAACGGGTCATTGTTCCAGCCTCCCGCCTCTTCGCCTTTCTCCCGCGACGTTGACGGCGCCAAGCCGTGCGGGCGAAACTATGCGCAGGAATCGGCCGCCCGCGGTCCTTGGAGCTTTACTGGCGAATGAGCGAAGCCGGAAATTTGGGGACGGACAAGGCCGGTGCCTATCGCGTTTTGGCGCGCAAATACCGTCCTTCGAATTTCTCCGAGCTGATCGGCCAGGAGCCGATGGTCCGCACGTTGACCAATGCCTTTGCCACCGGCCGCATCGCCCAGGCCTGGATGCTGACCGGCGTGCGCGGTGTCGGCAAGACGACGACGGCGCGCATTCTCGCGCGGGCGCTGAATTATAAAACCGCCACCATCGACCAGCCTTCAGTCGACCTTGCCGTGCTGGGTGAACATTGCCAGGCGATCATGGAAGGCCGCCATGTCGATGTCATCGAGATGGATGCTGCATCGCACACCGGCATCGACGATATCCGGGACATCATCGAGCGCGTGCGCTACGCGCCGGTGTCGGCGCGCTACAAGGTCTACATCATCGACGAAGTGCACATGCTCTCCACCCAGGCCTTCAACGGCCTGCTGAAGACGCTGGAAGAGCCGCCGCCGCACGTCAAATTCATCTTCGCCACCACCGAAATCCGCAAGGTGCCAATCACCGTCCTTTCACGTTGCCAGCGCTTCGACCTGAGGCGGATCGATACGGCAATGATGAAAGCCGACCTTGCTAGGATAGCGGGTCTGGAAGGCATCGAGGTCGAAAGCGACGCGCTGGCGATGATTGCCCGGGCGGCAGAAGGGTCGATGCGCGATGCGCAGTCGATTTTCGACCAGGCGATTGCCCATGGCGGCCGAGCGGTGACGGCCGAAGCGGTGCGCGCCATGCTCGGGCTTGCCGACCGCGCCCGCATCGTCGACCTGTTCGAGCATGTGATGAAGGGCGATGTGGCGGCGGCACTGGCCGAATTCCGCAGCCAGTATGACACAGGCGCCGATCCGGCCGCGGTGCTGACCGACCTTGCCGAGTTCAACCACCTCGTCACCCGCCTGCGTTTCGCGCCCTCGGCCATCGACGACGCCTTGCTGTCAGAGGACGAGCGGCAGCGCGGCGCCGACTTCGCCAGGACGCTGTCGGTCAGGGTGCTGTCGCGGACGTGGCAGATGCTGTTGAAGGGCATCCCCGAGGTTCAGTCGTCCAACCGGCCGGTCAGCGCCGGCGAAATGGTGCTGATCCGGCTGGCGCATGCCGCCGACCTGCCGACCCTCGACGAAGCGCTGAGATCGCTGGAGGGCGCAGTGCCGGTACCGGGTAGCGCGCCACGCCCGAACGGTGCGCCGTCAAGCACCGGCGGCAGCGCCAGCGCGGTGGCGCAGACACGGATGCCGACGACCGGTGGTGGCGCACAGACGATGCGGCTGGTCGAAGCCGAACCGATGCCCGCTGCCTTTGTCGCGCCGCCGGAACCGGCCGTCGAGGCCCCGTCAGTGCCGCTGAAGTCGCTGGCCGATATCGCCGCCCTTGCCGACGCCCAGCGCGACATGGCCTTCAAGGTGCTGGTGAAGCGCTGCATGCGCCTGGTGCGCATCGAGCCCGGCCGCATCGACGTCAGCCTGACCGACGATGCGCCGAAGATGCTGCTCAACGATCTGACCGCCAAGCTGCGCGCCTGGACGGGGCGTAGCTGGCTGGTGTCGCTGTCGAAGGAGACGGGCGGTCAGACGCTGGCCGAAATGGAATCGACCAAGCGCGAGACCGCCTTCCTGGACGCCAAAAGCGACCCGACCGTCGCCGCAATCCTGGCGCGCTTTCCCGGCGCCAAGATCATCGACGTACGCATTCCCGACGCGCCGGAAGCCGATTCGGTCGAGGCCGATTTGCCGGTCGAGCCGGTCGCGGACGACGACGAGACCTGACAACCAAGACTCTGCAAAGGATCGGACCATGAAAGATCTTCTCGGCCTGATGGGCAAGGCGAAGGAAATGCAGGCCAAGTTTCAGGCCATGCAGGACGAGATCGCCACGCTGGAAGCCACCGGCGTGGCCGGTGGTGGTCTGGTCGTCGTGACGCTGACCGGCAAGTTCGAGATGAAATCGCTGAAGATCGACCCGTCCCTATTCAAGGAGGACGAAGTCGAGATTCTGGAAGACCTGCTTCTGGCCGCTCACAATGATGCCAAAAATAAGGTCGAGCAGATCATGCAGGAGAAGACCAAGGCGCTGACGGCAGGCTTGCCGATCCCACCGGGAATGAAACTGCCGTTCTGAGCCTGCTCCAACAGTTAATTGATTATGAACTGAAATTGGACGCCGGGGCTGTTGTTAAGACTTTCCCCGGCTCTGTTCACGCTGCCATTTCCGATCATTCATAAAGTTTTACCTACACTGCACGAATGCTAATCCTTTAGCCATCTTTTTGCCGCTAAGAGTCTCATTCTTGCCACATCTCGGGGCGGGCTGGCATCTGGAAATGAGGCATTATTGTTGATCGCGACGCGATGGAAGACGCCGCTGCTGCTCGGCATCGTCACCTCTCCCCTGTTTCTGGCCGGTTGCAGTCAGACCACGCACGGCATGTCGGTTGCCAGCGTGACCGACGCCATCACGCCAAGCTTCCTGAGTTCCCGTCACACGGCGAAGGACAAGGAGTGCCTGGAGCGGGCGATGTTCTTCGAGTCCAACCGGTCGAGCCGTGACGGCATGATCGCAGTCGGCACCGTGGTCATGAACCGGCTGCGCTCCGGGCAGCACGGCAGCACCATCTGCCAGGTGGTGAGCGAGAAGGGCCAGTTCGCACCCGGCGTGATGACGCGGCCGATGAACTCCAAGGCGATGCCCGATGTCGAGGAAGCCGCCGAGGCGGTGCTCAAGGGCGAGCGCAAGGCCAAGCTGAAGGACACGATGTTCTTCCACACCGCAGGCCTGCGCTTCCCTTACAAGAACATGCACTACACCATGGTGGCCGGCGGTAATGCCTTCTACGAAAAGCGCGGCCGCAACTGGAAGCCGCTGCCGGACGAGCCGACGACCATGGTTGCCTCTGCGACGCCTCGATCATCAGAGCCCGCCGCGCCGGTAACGCTTGTGGCTTCCGCGGAAGCTTTGCCCGGCGTCAAGTCGACGGCCATCAAGACAGCCCCTGTGCAGGCTACCTATGTCACTGCCGCGGTGGCGCAGCCTGCAAAATCCACCCGCGTCACAGCTGAGAAGCGGGCACCCATCAAGACGACAGTGGTGGCGATGCAGGAGCCCATGCAGGAGCCGGATGCCGCCCGTTTCGGTGGACCCGCGCAGCCGCAGGTCATCACCTCGTTCCCGGCCGAGCCGCAGCAAGCAGCGATGGCATTTGAATCGACGCCGGAGAACACCGACGCCATCGGCGCGATGATCGCCGGCCAGACCCGTCCGCTGGAAGCATACTAGGCGGCGGCGCTCTAGGCGCATCCGGACGGGCTGTTCCAAAGCGCGTCGAAAAATCCTAAACCGATGCGATGTCCAAGCGAATCGCCGGTCCCGAGATCGAACGCCTGATCCAGCTCCTGGCCAAGGTGCCGGGCCTCGGGCCCCGCTCGGCCCGGCGCGCCGCCTTGCATCTCATCAAGAAGAAGGAGCAGTTGCTGTCGCCGCTGGCCGCCGCCATGAGCGAGGCGGTCGAAAAGGTGCGCATCTGCTCGACCTGCGGCAATGTCGATACATCGGACCCTTGCATGATCTGCACCGACCCGCGCCGTGATGCCGCCACGCTCATCGTCGTCGAGGATGTCTCCGACCTGTGGGCGCTGGAGCGGGCGGCCGCCATGAACGTGCGCTACCATGTACTCGGCGGCACGCTCTCGCCGCTCGACGGCATCGGTCCCGAACAGCTCAACATCCGCTCGCTGGTCGACCGCGTCGCAGGCGGCGAGGTGAAGGAGGTCATCCTCGCCGTCAACGCCACTGTCGAGGGCCAGACCACGGCGCATTATCTCACCGACCAGCTCTCCGGTTTCGAGATCAAGGTGACACGGCTGGCGCATGGCGTGCCGGTCGGCGGTGAGCTCGACTATCTCGACGAAGGCACGCTGGCCGCCGCACTTCGGTCGCGGACGGCGTTTTGACGCAATTGGCGGGCAGGGAATGCGAATGAAGCCTGCTTCTTGGAAATCGGCCTTTGTTTTTTTCTGTCTCGCTTTTGCGGCGGTGATCTTTGCGGCTCCCGCCTCCGCTGCAAAAATCGACGACCAGTTCCGCGCCTGGCTGCAGAGCGACCTCTGGCCGGAAGCCAAGGCCAGGGGCATCTCCCAAAAGACCTTCGATGCTGCCTTCGACGGCGTGAATCCGAACCTCAAGCTGCCGGACCTGGTGATGCCGGGCAAGAAGGCGACCACGCCGCAGAAGCAGCATCAGGCGGAATTCGGTTCGCCCGGCGCCTATTTCGCTGAAAAGACGGTGCGCGCCGTCAGCGCTGGCGGCCGGACGCGCGAGGCGGCAAACGCCAGGACGCTGGCCGCGATCGAGAAGCGCTATGGCGTGCCGGGCGAGGTGCTGCTGGCGATCTGGGGCCGCGAGACCGGCTTTGGCGCGGCAAGAATGCCCTACGACGCCTTCCAGGTGCTGGGCACCAAGGCGTTCATGTCGACGAAAAAGGACTTCTTTCGCACCGAATTGCTGGCGGCGCTCAAGATCGTCGAGCGCGGGCTGGCCCCGGTCGGCGCGATGAAATCATCCTGGGCAGGCGCGCTCGGCCAGCCGCAATTCATGCCGACGTCGTTTCTGAAACATGCCGCAGATTTCGACGGCGACGGCCGGGCCGACATCTGGAATTCGACCCCGGATACGCTGGCCTCGATCGCCAACTATCTCGTCCACTATGGCTGGGTGAAAGGTCGCGGCTGGGGTTTCGAGGTGACGGTTCCGGAGAGCGTCTCCTGCTCGCTCGAGGGCCCCGATCAGGGCAAAAAGATCTCCGAATGGGCGGCGATGGGCGTCAAGCGCGTCGGCGCGAAACCGTTCCCGGCAAGCGAATTGAAGGCCGAAGGTTTCCTGCTGATGCCGGCCGGACGCAGCGGTCCAGCCTTCATCGCCACGCCTAATTTCTACGTGCTGAAGGAATACAATACTTCCGATCTCTACGCCTTGTTCATCGGCCATGGTGCTGACCGCATCGCTCACGGCGACAGCAATTTTGTCGGCAGCTGGGGTGCGGTCGGCGGACTCCACCGGTCCGATATCGCCGCTTTGCAGCGGGCGCTGGAGGTCGAGGGCTACGATGTCGGCAGCGCCGACGGCTTGCCCGGTTTCAAGACGCGCCGCTCGATCGGCAAGTGGCAGGTCAAGAATGGCCGCGCCGCCACATGTTTTCCCGATGCCGATCTGGTCGCGGCGGTGAAGTAATTGCAATATCAGCCCATTTTCTCGATCGGCGACAGCCGCTAGCCGTCGTCTCCGGCCCATCATGGCAGCCGATCTGGCCCAATCGACCGCCTTGCGAATGCTCGTTGCCGCGCTTGAAATCGCCGGATAAGGTGTGGACCAACTGGACAAAAATCGCCACGACAACGGATCCGGGGGCCATCGTTCGGCCTGGCAACAGAACGTTTCAGCCCTGAGCCGGGAACTCGGGGACCAACAAAAACAGGGAACAATCACCATGATGATGGAAAAATTTGCTCTTCGCTCCCGCACCTTGCTCGCCGGCGCGGCCATGTCCGCGCTGCTTCTGGCCGTCGCGCCTGCCTTTGCCGTGACGCCTGCCGACACGCTGGTCGAAGGTTTTGCGATCGATGACATCATCTCCATGGATCCGGGCGAGGCGTTCGAGCTGTCGACGGCGGAAGTCACCGGCAACACTTATGACCTTCTCGTTCGCCTCGATCTCAGCGACACGTCCAAGGTCAAGGGCGACCTTGCCGAAAGCTGGAGCGTGTCCGACGATGGCTTGGTCTACACTTTCAAGCTCAAGCCCGGCCTGAAATTCGCCTCCGGCAATCCGATCACTGCGGCGGACGTCGCCTACTCGTTCGAGCGCGCCGTCAAGCTCGACAAGAGCCCGGCCTTCATCATCAGTCAGTTCGGCATCAGCGGCGACAACGTCGCCGACAAGGCCAAGGCCGTGGACGACACGACCTTTCAGTTCACCGTCGACAAGGCCTATGCGCCGAGCTTCGTGCTGAATTGTCTGTCGGCAACGGTCGCTTCGGTCGTCGACGCCAAGCTGGTCAAGGAACATGTCGCCGCGGTGACGCCGAGCGCCGACTACAAATGGGACAATGACTTCGGCAATGCCTGGCTGAAAACCGGCTATGCCGGCTCCGGCGCCTACAAGCTGCGCGAATGGCGCGCCAACGAGGTTGTCGTCCTGGAGCGCAACGACAACTATTTTGGCGAAAAGGCCAAGCTTGCCCGCGTCATCTATCGCAACATGAAGGAAAGCTCGGGCCAGCGCCTGGCACTCGAGGCCGGCGACATTGACGTTGCCCGCAATCTCGAGCCGAACGACCTCGACGCCATCGCCAAGAACGCCGACCTCACCACCACCAGCGCGCCGAAGGGTACGGTCTATTACATCAGCCTCAACCAGAAGAATCCGAATCTCGCCAAGCCCGAGGTTCGCCAGGCCTTCAAATATCTCGTCGACTATGATGCGCTGAGCTCGACCATCCTCAAGGGCATCGGCGAGATCCACCAGACCTTCCTGCCGAAAGGCGTGCTCGGCGAGTTGGACGAGAATCCGTTCAAGCTCGACGTTGCCAAGGCCAAGGAACTGCTCGCCAAGGCCGGTCTGGCCGACGGCTTCAGCGTGACCATGGACGTACGCAGCATCCAGCCGGTGACCGGCATGGCCGAATCGATCCAGCAGACGCTGGGACAAGCGGGCATCAAGCTGGAGATCATCCCCGGCGACGGCAAGCAGACGCTGACCAAATACCGCGCCCGCAACCACGATATCTATATCGGCCAGTGGGGCCAGGATTACTTCGATCCCAACTCCAACGCCCAGACCTTTGCCTCGAACCCGGACAATTCGGACGAAGGCAAGAGCAAGACCCTGGCCTGGCGCAATGCCTGGGACATTCCGGACCTGACGAAGGAGACGGAAGCGGCCCTGCTCGAGAAGGATTCGGCCAAGCGCGCCGCAATGTACCAGGATCTCGAGAAGAAGATCCTCGACACCAGCCCCTTCGTCGTCATCCACCAGCAACTGGAAGTGGCTGGCCTGCGCAAGAACCTCAAGGGCTTCGCGCTCGGCCCGAGCTTCGACAGCAACTTCGTCGGCCCGGTCTCCAAGGAGTGATGCCGGCGGTCGCGCCGCGTGAGCGCGGTTGACAACGAAGTGGCGGCGAGGCGCGGAGGCGCCCGCGCCGCTGCTGTCGCATCATCGATCGGCCGCTTCCTGGTCATCGCGATAACGACCTATCTCGGTCTTCTCGCGGTGACCTTCTTCATCGGCCGTGTTATCCCCATCGACCCGGTGCTGGCGGTGCTCGGCGACCGGGCGCCGACCAATGTCGTCGAGCGCACGCGCCGCGAGATGGGTCTCGACCTGCCGCTGATCGAACAGTTCTATATCTATGTGAAAAATGCTCTGAACGGCGATTTCGGCACCTCGGTGCTGACCACCAACCCAGTGATGACCGACATTCGCCGCGCCTTTCCGGCGACGATCGAACTGGCGACGCTGGGAACGCTGATCGGTGCGCTGCTCGGCGTGCCGCTCGGCGTGCTGGCCGCGGTCCGGCGCGGCAGCATCATCGACCAGATCGTGCGCCTCATCGGCCTGATCGGCTACTCAGTGCCGATCTTCTGGCTTGGGCTGCTGGCGCTGGTGCTGTTTTACGCCAAGCTGCAATGGGTGGCTTTTCCCGGCCGCCTCGATGTCGTCTACGAATACACCTTCACGCCGATCACCGGCTTCTACCTTCTGGATGCGGTGTTGCAGGGCCAGTGGGACGTGTTCCGCGATGCCTTTCGCCACATCATCCTGCCGGCATCGCTGCTCGGCTATTTCTCGCTCGCCTATATCAGCCGCATGACGCGCTCGTTCATGCTCAACGAACTCGCCCAAGAATACATTGTCGCTGCGCGCGCCAAGGGCTTGTCGGAAACCCGTATCATCTGGGGTCACGCGTTGCGCAACGCCGCTGTGCCGATGGTCACCGTGATCGCGCTTTCCTATGCCGGCCTGCTCGAAGGCTCGGTGCTGACCGAGACCGTGTTTTCGTGGCCGGGTATCGGCCTCTACATCACCAACTCCCTGCAGAACGCTGACATGAATGCCGTGCTCGGCGGCACCATCGCCATCGGCTCGGTCTTTATCGGCATCAATCTTTTGTCCGACCTGCTTTACCGCGTGCTCGATCCGAGGACGAAAATCGGATGAGCGCAGAAGTGATCCAAAGCCGTCGCGACTGGCTGCTCAGCGAGCGGCCGGCCTCGCGCATGCAGGCCAGGCTCGGCCGCGCCTATGTGGCGTGGCGGCGCTTTTCCGCCAACCGGCTGGCGTTTCTCGGCCTGCTCATCATCATCGCCTTGCTGGTGGTTGCAGCTTTTGCCGATGTGCTGGCGCCCTATTCGCCGACGTTCGGCGACCTGAAGGGCTCACGGCTGCTGGCGCCAAGTGCTGCGCACTGGTTCGGCACCGACGACCTCGGCCGCGACATCCTTTCGCGCATCATCTTCGGCTCGCGCTGGACGCTCTATGTCGTGATCCTCGTCGCCGTGATCGCCGCCCCGATCGGTCTGCTGGTCGGCACGGTGGCCGGCTATGCCGGCGGCTGGACGGATGCGATCCTGATGCGCATCACCGACATCTTCCTTGCCTTCCCGAAGCTGATCCTGGCACTGGCTTTCGTTGCCGCCCTCGGTCCCGGCATCGAGAACGCCGTGCTCGCCATCGCCATCACCTCGTGGCCGCCCTATGCCCGCATTGCGCGCGCCGAAACGCTGACCGTGCGCAATTCGGATTACATCAAGGCGGTGCAATTGATGGGCGCCTCGCCGTTCCGCATCGTGCTGCGCCACATCATGCCGCTCTGCATCTCGTCGCTGATCATCAGGGTGACGCTCGACATGGCCGGCATCATCCTGACCGCCGCCGGTCTCGGCTTCCTCGGCCTCGGCGCCCAGCCGCCGCTGCCGGAATGGGGCGCGATGATCGCCTCGGGCCGCCGCTTCGTGCTCGACCAATGGTGGGTGGCCGGCGCGCCGGGTGTCGCCATCCTCATCGTCAGCCTTGGTTTCAACCTGCTTGGCGACGGCCTGCGCGACGCGCTCGATCCCCGGAGCGGCGACCAATGAGCGGCGACCCCAATGAACGGCGACGAATGAGCACGCTTCTCGACGTCGATGACCTGCGCGTCAGCTTCCCGACGCGCACCGGCCTGATCGAGGCGGTGCGCGGCGTCTCCTTCTCGCTTGGCCGCGAACGGCTCGGCATCGTCGGCGAGAGCGGCTCCGGCAAATCGCAGACTGGCCGCGCCATCATGGGCCTGACTCCGCCGCAGGCGCAGGTCACCGCCAAGAAGCTCGCCTTCGACGGCATCGACCTGCTGGCGGCATCGCCGCGCGAGCGCCGGGCAATGCGCGGAAAACGCATCGCCATGATCCTGCAGGACCCGAAATACTCGCTCGATCCGGTGATGAGCATCGGCCGCCAGATCGTCGAAACGCTGCGCACGCATGAAAAGGTCGGCAAGGCGGAAGCCCGTGACCGCGCGCTCGCCATGCTGGAGGCGGTGCAGATCCGCGATCCGGCCCGCGTCTTCGACCTGCATCCGCACGAGGTCTCCGGCGGCATGGGCCAGCGCGCCATGATCGCCATGATGCTGATCGCCGGGCCGGAGATGATGATCGCCGACGAGCCGACTTCGGCGCTCGACGTCACCGTGCAGCTCGACGTGCTCGGCATACTCGACCGGCTGGTCAGCGAGCGCGGCATGGGGCTGATCTTCATCTCGCACGATCTGCGCCTGGTCTCGTCTTTCTGCGACCGCGTGATCGTCATGTATGCCGGCAAGGTGGTCGAGCAGTTGAAGGCGTCGGAGCTTCGCGACGCCCAGCATCCCTATACGCGCGGCCTGCTCAACTGCATGCCCAGGATCGGCTTCGAACGCCACCCGCTGCCGGTGCTCGACCGCAAGCCGGAGTGGGCGGCATGACGGCAGCGGCTCTTTCCGTCGACGGGCTCGTGGTGATCTTCGACCGCTTTCGCGCGCTGAAGGGGGTCAGCCTCGAAGTGCGGTCCGGCGAATCCTTCGGCCTGGTTGGCGAATCCGGCTCCGGCAAATCGACGCTGCTGCGAGCCATCGCCGGCCTCGCGCCAGTCGCTTCGGGCAGCATCACCGTCAACGGCAACAAACTCGGCGTACGCCGCGACAAGGCCTTTTATCGCGAAGTGCAGATGGTCTTCCAGGACCCGTACGGGTCGCTGCATCCGCGCCAGACCGTCGACCGCCTGCTGCAGGAGCCGCTCGCCATCCACGGCTTTGCCGACGGCGAAAAGCGCATCCAGCAGGCGCTGGACGAGGTCGGCCTGGGCAACGGCTTCCGCTTCCGCTATTCGCACCAATTGTCGGGCGGCCAGCGCCAGCGCGTGGCGATCGCGCGCGCCCTGATCCTTGAGCCGTCGATCCTGCTGCTCGACGAGCCGACCTCGGCGCTCGACGCTTCGGTGCAGGCGGAAGTACTCAACCTGCTGGAGGAGATCCGGCGGCGGCGCAAGCTGACCTTCCTGATGGTCAGCCACGACCTCGCCATCATCACCCATATGTGCGAGCGGCTGATGGTCATGCAGAGCGGCGAGGCGGTGGAGAATCTTACGGCGGCGCAACTGGTCGGCCACCGCGTGACCAAGGATTACACGCGCAATCTGCTCAGGGCGAGTGAGGGGTTCGTGAGAACCGCTTGAATTCGTTCTTGCCGTTTTCGGGGGATTCCCATGGAGCAATGGACGTTTTCAGATCCGCCCAATGTCGCAGTGTTCGTGGATAGAGGTATAGTTACCCGCGGCGACTGGATTGCTTACGTCTCGCACGACGAAGACGACGGCAGTTGGCAATTCCACAACCGCGAAACTGGACCTGTTGACGAAGGCGACATAATGATCGTCAGCTTGCAAAATGTGGTCCAGCGGGATGAAAGCATCCTGGCTTTGGCTGACTTGCCAGAAGGCTGGCATGCTTGGCGCATCTCAAAATCATCGCCGTGGCAGCGCGCCAAATCGCGCCCTGTACCCTCCAACGACAACGAGTGATCCGGCAAAGCCTTAAGTTGGACCTAGCACCGGTTCGCCGCTCTCCGAAACCGGTGGTTCTTCCCGGCCTTTCGGCTCCTTAATCCTGAACCACGTTACATAAAGCGCCGGCAGGAAGAGCAGCGTGATTGCGGTGCCCGCGATGATGCCGCCCATCATGGCATAGGCCATCGGCCCCCAGAACACTTCGCGCGCGATCGGGATCAGCGCCAGGCTGGCGGCGGCTGCCGTCAGCGCGATCGGCCGCATGCGATGCTCGGTCGCTTCGATCACTGCTGCCCAGCGGTCCTTGCCCTCGCGCACCAGATCTTCGATCTGCACGATCAGGATGACCGAGTTGCGTATCAGGATGCCGATCAGCGCCAAGACGCCGAGAATGGCGACGAAGCCGAGCGGCGCGCCGCTCGGCACCAGTGCCGCGACCACGCCGATCAGGCCGAGCGGCGCCACCGCCACGACCAGGAACAGGCGCTGGAAGCTCTGCAACTGGATCATCAGGATGGTCGCCATGACGAACAGCATCAGCGGCACCACCGCGGCGATCGGTCCCTGGCTTTTTGCGCTTTCCTCGACTGAGCCTGCGGTCTGGACGGAATAGCCGGGCGGCAGCTTGGCGATGAAGGCTTCGACCGACGGCTTCAATTCGTTGACGATGGTTGCCGGCAGCACGTCGCCGACCAGCCCGGCGCGCACGGTGATCGTCGGGATGCGGTTGCGCCGCCATACGGTCGGCTGTTCGAGTTCGTAGCGGAAGTTCGCCACCGCCGCGAGCGGGATCGCCTCGCCGTTCCCGGTTGGCAGCTGCATGTTTTGCAGCGTGTCGATCGAGCCGCGTTCGGCTTCGCGTGAGCGGGCGATGACGTTGATCAGATAAGTGGCGTCGCGCACCTGTGTGATGGTGACGCCGCCGACCGTGCTGTTGAGCGCACTGGCGATGTCGGACGAGGTGATGCCGAGCTGGCGCGCCTTGTCCTGCAGCACCTCGACCCTCAGCACACGCTGCGGTTCGTTCCAGTCGAAGGTCGGCGCCGCCAGCCTCGGATTGGCCGAGATCAGGCCAGCGAATTGCTGCGCCAGCTCGCGTACCGTCTGGATGTCGGGGCCGCCGACGCGGTATTGCACCGGACGTCCGACCGGCGGCCCGAGTTCGAGTGGCTTGACGAAGGCATCGGTGCCGACGAACTCCTCGCGCAACAGCTTCTCCAACGCCGGCTTCAGCCGGTTGCGCGCCTCGATGCTCTTGGTAACGATGACGGTCTGGCCGAAATAGGGATTGGCCGGCTGTACGTCGAAGGCGAGCAGGAAGCGCACCGCGCCCTGGCCGATATAGGAGCTGAAATGGTCGATGTCGGGATTGCCGGCCAGCGCCCGCCCCTCGAAACGCTCGATCTGGTCGCGCGTCTCGGTGATCGACGAGTTCTGCGGCAGGTTCCAATCGACGATCAGCTCCGGCCGGTCCGAGGGCGGGAAGAACTGCTGCTGGACAAGGCCGAAGCCGGCGATCGAGCCGGCAAACAACAGCACGGTAGCGATGATGGTCAGCCAGTGATGCCGCACCGAGCCCAAGAGCGCGCGCCGGAACAGTGTGGTGAAGCGGCCTGGCTTGTCGTGATGCTTCTGCTTCATCGTCGCCGGCAGGATGGTGACGCCGAGCAGCGGTGCAAACAGCACCGCCACGATCCATGACACCAGGAGCGAGACCGCGATGACGACGAACAGCGTGAAGGTGTATTCGCCGGCGGCACTGTTGTTGAGGCCGATCGGGATGAAACCGGCGACCGTCACCAGCGTGCCGGTCAGCATCGGGAAAGCGGTCGAGGTGTAGACATAGGTCGCCGCCTTGCGCAGATTGTCGCCGACCTCCAGCCGCGCCACCATCATCTCGACCGCGATCATGGCGTCGTCGACCAGAAGCCCAAGCGCGATGATCAGCGCGCCCAGCGATATGCGCTGCAGCGAGATGCCGAGATAGGCCATGACCGTGAAGGTGATGGCCAGAACCAGCGGGATCGACAGCGCCACGACGAAGCCGGCGCGCATGCCAAGGCTGACGAAGGACACCGCGAGCACGATGGCGACCGCCTCGGCCAGCGCCCGGGTGAAGCCCGAAACCGCCTCCTCCACGATCACCGGCTGATCGGCAACCAGATGCACGCCGACGCCGACCGGCAGATCGGCCAGCACTTCGTCCATTTTCTTCTCAAGCGCGGCGCCGAATTCGAGCAGATTGGCGTTTGGGCTTCATGCCGATGGCAAGGCCGACCGCGTCCTGGCCGTTGAAGCGGAACAGCGCCGTTGGCGGGTCTGCATAGCCGCGCCGGATCGTTGCCACATCGCTCAGCCGGAAGAAGCGGTCGTTGACGCGCAGATTGATGCCGCGCAGGCTCTCCTCGGAGGTGAACTGACCGCCGACGCGCACGCTGACGCGCTCGGGGCCGGATTCGACGACGCCCGACGGGGTGATGGCGTTCTGCGCCTGCAGGCTGGCCACGATCGCCTGCTGGTTGAGGCCGAGTGCTGCGATCTGGCGAGTCGAGAATTCGAGATAGATGGCTTCGTCCTGCGCGCCGACCAGATCAACCTTGCCGGCGTTGGGCACGGCCAGGATCCTGGTCCTGACATCCTCGACATAGTCGCGCAACTGGCGCGGCGTCAGCCCGTCTGAGGTGAAGGCATAGATATTGCCGTAGACGTCGCCGAAACGGTCGTTGAAGAACGGCCCCTGCACGCCTTGCGGAAACTGCGCCCAGATGTCGTTGACCATGTTGCGCACCTGAATCCAGGTCGGCACGACATCGCGGGCTTTGGTGGTGTCCTTCAGGTTGACGAAGATGACGGTCTTGCCCGCGGTGGTGACCGAGCGGGTGAAGTCGAGGCCGTCCAACTCCTCGAGCTTCTTTTCGATGCGGTCGGTCACCTGCCGCACGGTCTCGTTGACCGAAGCGCCTGGCCAACTGGCCTGGATGACCATGGTCTTGATGGTAAAGGCCGGGTCTTCCTCGCGGCCGAGATTGAGATAGGAGAAGATGCCGGCGACGACGAAGACCAGCATGAAGTACCAGACCAGCGAGCGGTGGCTGAGCGCCCAGTCGGAGAGGTTGAAGCCCTTCATGTGGCTCCTCCTTGCAGAATCCTGACCTTCTGGCCCTCCACCAGGCTGTGGACGCCGGCGGTGACGACGCGCATTCCCGCCTCGAGCCCTTCGGTGATGGTAAAGCTGGCGGCGCCCTTGGACGCGATCGTGATGTCGCGTGTCGAGACGCTCGACGTCTGCTCGTCGACGATCCAGACCTTGTCGCCGCCATTCTTCTGCAGCAGCGCCGACAGCGGCAACTCGATCGTCGGAGCCACCTTCGCCACCCGTGTCGCCGTGACCGTCGAGCCGAGCCGGAAAGCCTGCGGCGGGTCGGTGAGCGTCAGCCGGACGCGGCGGGTGCGGGTCGAACTGTCAGCCTGCGGCGCGAGCTCGCGCAGCTTGGCCTGGGTTTGGATCGATGGCAGTGATTGCAGGATGATCTCGAAGGGCGTGCCGACCGCAAGGTCGCCGGTCAGCCGGTCGGGAATATCGACGACCGCATCGCGCAGACCCGAGCGCGCCACGGTGACGATGGTCTGGCCGGGCGAAACCGTTTGGCCGACTTCGGCGCCGACAGCGGTTACGACCCCGTCGAAATCCGAGAACAATCTGGTATAGCCGAGCTGCTCCTGCGACTTGGCAAGCGCGGCCTTGGCCCGTTCGACACCGGCTTCTGCCGCCTTCCTGGCTTGCTGCGCGGCATCGAAGACAGCTTGCGAGGCGTTGGCGGCGGCGAGCAGCTGGCGCTGGCGTTCCTCGCTGGCGGCGGCATTGGCGAATTGCGCCTCGGCATTGGAGAGTTCCGCCTTGGCCGCCTGGACGGCAAGTTCCAGCGCCGTCGGATCGAGCGCGGCGATTGTCGTTCCCTTGGCGATGATGTCGCCGACATTGACGTCGCGGGCGACAACCCGGCCGAGCAGGCGAAAGGCGAGGTCGGCGCTGAATTGCGGCTCGACCGAGCCGGCAAAGCCGAATGTCTGGCTGGTTTGCGGCTCGACCACCATGGACAGCACCGGCCGGATGATCTCGGGCGGCTTTTCGTCCGATTGCGAGCAGGCGGCGAGCAGCGAAAGGGCAAGCAGGGCTGGGATGCG
Source organism: Mesorhizobium sp. AR10 (assembly GCF_024746795.1). Classification (NCBI taxonomy): domain Bacteria; kingdom Pseudomonadati; phylum Pseudomonadota; class Alphaproteobacteria; order Hyphomicrobiales; family Phyllobacteriaceae; genus Mesorhizobium; species Mesorhizobium sp. AR10. The sequence continues at coordinate 355,363 of NZ_CP080524.1, read as the reverse complement.
CGGCAACGGCCTCATTGTGCCGCTCCTGATATCTCGACCGTCGTACCGGGGCTGAGCAACTGGCCGCCGGCAGTGACGACGAGCATGCCGGCCTCCAGCCCCTTGTCGATGACGACGATGCCGGAATCGAAGGCAAGCACATTGACCAGTGTCGTTGCCACCGCCTTGGTCGATGCATCGACCACCCAGACGGCGGGCTTGCCGCCACTGGAGGTCAGCGCCTGCCAGGGCAGGATGACGGCTTTCGACGGCCTGGCGCTGGCCGAGCCGATGACGGCCGCACCCAGCGGCATGCCGGCGGGCGTGTCGGGAATGGCGACCTTGACCCGGATCGAACCCGAAGCCGGATCGACCACCGGCGCAATTTCGCGCACCTTGCCCACCGCCTTGACCTGCGGGTCGGACAACAGCGTGATCGTCACCGCAGGCGCTTCTGGCGTTCTGGCGACCAGGGTTTCCTGCACATTGAAGACCGCGTCGCGATCACCGTCCTCGGCGACGGTGAAGACGGTCTGTGCCGCCTGCACCACCTGTCCAGCTTCGACCTGGCGAGCGGTGACAACACCTGCGGCGCCGGCCTTGAGCTCGGTGAAGGACAGATCTTCCTGGGCATTGGCCAGGGCGCTTTCAGCGGCGTCGACACTGCCTTGCGCCACCTTCAACACCTGATCGGCCGCATCATAGTCGCGCATGGTGGTGAACCCTTGGCCAAGCAGCGTCTTCTGCCGTTCGAAGGCCGCCTTGGCCTGGGTCAGTTGCGCCTGCGCCGCATCGAGGTCGGCCTGCGCCGAGCGCAGATCGGATTCCTGCTCCTGCGGATCGATGCGGGCAAGAATGGCGTCCTTGTCGACATGCTGGCCGACATCGACAAGCCGTTCGGCGACGCGGCCGCCGACGCGGAACGACAGATTGTTCAGCGTGCGAGCGGCGATCACCCCGGTCAGCGAAGTCCTTGGCGCATAATCGGCCACCGCCACGGTTTCTGTGCGCACCATGACCGGCAATTTCTTGTCGGCTGCCTCCTGCTTCTGGCAGCCGCTCAGGAAAAGCGTCGTCGCCGCAAGGCCGAGGACTGCGCAGGCCGGAAAAGACGAAAGACTGGGAAGCGATGACGGTCGGGCGGACGGCGTCGCGTTCCTGCTCATGGTTCCCTCAACCGCGCGGGGTCGCTCGACACGTCGCGAGCTAAGGCAAAGATAATCGATCTCAGCAAAAAGAAAACCGTTCTCGTACGCGTATCGCCCGACCAATCAGGGCCGAGCAGGAGCCACGCGACAGGCCCAATCGCCCGGCGATGGTGCCGACTTGAGGAAAACGTGAAATAAGGTCAGAAGGGATTTCAGCGGCATCAAACAAGAACGGGCGCTGGCCCGATGAGGGATACGATGAAGAACTCAGCCATTTCCGAACGCAAGAACCAGTCGATTTCGCGCGGCGTCGGCATGACCACGCAGATCTACGCCGACCGCGCCGAAAACTCTGAGATCTGGGATGTCGAAGGCCGCCGCTACATCGACTTCTCGTCAGGCATCGCCGTCGTCAACACCGGCCACCGCCATCCCAAGGTGATCGAGGCGGTGAAGGCACAGCTCGACCGCTTCACCCATACCTGCCACCAGGTGGTGCCTTACGAGAGCTATGTGCGGCTGGCCGAGCGGCTGAACGGCATGCTGCCGGGCAAGTTCGACAAGAAGACGATTTTCGTCACCACCGGCGCCGAAGCGGTGGAGAATGCCATCAAGATCGCCCGCAATGCCACTGGACGTCCGGCGGTCATCGCCTTTGCCGGCGGCTTCCATGGCCGCACTTTCATGGGCATGGCGCTGACCGGCAAGGTCGTGCCCTACAAGGTCGGTTTCGGCGCCATGCCGGCCGATGTCTTCCACGCTCCGTTCCCGGTGCCGCTGCACGGGGTTTCGGTCGCCGATTCGCTGGCCGCCCTCGACCGCCTGTTCAAGGCCGATGTCGACCCGGCCCGCGTGGCCGCGATTATCCTCGAGCCTGTACAGGGCGAGGGTGGTTTCTACGAGGCGCCGCGCGACTTCATGGTGGCGCTGCGCAAGATCTGCGACCAGCACGGCATGCTCTTGATCGCCGATGAGGTGCAGACCGGCTTCGCGCGCACCGGGAAGATGTTCGCCATGGATCATCACGAGGTCGCCGCCGACATCACCACCATGGCCAAGAGCCTGGCCGGCGGCTTCCCGCTGGCGGCGGTCACCGGCCGCGCCGAACTGATGGATGCGCCAAACCCCGGCGGGCTCGGCGGTACCTATGGCGGCAGCCCGATCGGTGTCGCCGCGGCGCACGCCGTGCTCGACGTGATCGAAGAGGAAAAGCTCTGCGACCGTGCCAACACGCTGGGCGCACGGCTGAAGCAGCGGCTGGACTCGATCCGCGACGATGTGCCCGAGATTGTCGACATCCGTGGCCCGGGGTTCATGAATGCGGTCGAATTCAACGATGTGAAGAAGGGCTTGCCGTCGGCCGAGATCGCCAATGCGATCCGGCTGAAGGCGCTCGACAAGGGCCTGATCCTGCTGACCTGCGGCGTTTACGGCAATGTCATCCGCTTCCTGGCGCCGATTACCATCCAGGACGGCGTCATGAACGAAGCGCTCGAGATCCTGGAAAGCTCGATCCGCGAGGTCCGCGCCGCCTGAGCGATAAGCCTATCCAGTAGCTCTGGCCGGCTCGTCCTGCTGGAAGGCGGCGAGCGCCGCCTTCAGCCCATCCGGTCCCGTCGCCACCGTCTGCGGCGTCGGCGAGAAGCCGGCGCCGAGCATCTTGCGGCCAAGCATATGGTCGCCCGGCCGGTTGACCGATTCGATGCCGAGCAGCCGGTTTGCGGCATAGTGGTAGATGGAGAATTTGTTCTCGGCCAAATCGCCCAGCACGACATGGCTGTCGCCGCCCGAGGTCAGGCCGACCATCTGCAACTTCATGTCACCGATGTCGGACCAGAACCATGGCACTGCTGCAAAGGCGTCGGCATGACCAACGATGGTGCGCGCCGCAAGCCGCGCCTGATCGGTGGCATTCTGCACCGATTCCAGTCGCACATCGCCGCCGGTGAACCAGTGCCGGTAGGAAGCGGCGTCGCCGATGGCAAGGATTTCTGGCAACGAGCTGCGCATCTGCTGATCGACGCGGATGCCGTTGGCAATGGCAATGCCAGCCGCCTGCGCCAGTTCGACATTGGGCACGACGCCGATGCCGATGATGACCATTTGTGCCGGAAGCCGCTCGCCGCTCGATGTGATCGCAGCCGATACATTGCCGTTTTCGCCTTCGAGCCGCGCGATCGTGGTGCCGCTAAGGATACGCACCCCCATTGCTTCCAGCCGCTGACGCACATGGCTGGCGATGACCGGTGCCACTGCCCGGCCGAGCAGCCGGTCGACCGCTTCGACCACGGTGACCTTGCGGCCGGCCGCCTTCAGCGTCGCGGCGATCTCCAGGCCGATGAAGCCACCGCCTAGGATGACGACATCTTCGCTTAGTGCGCTGAGTTCGCGTATCAGGCGCGCGTCGGCGATCGAGCGCAGCGACACCACGCCCGAAAGATCTGAACCCGGCAGCGAAAGAATGCGCGGCCGCGAACCGGTCGCCAGGATGAGCCGATCGAATGGCAGCACGCCGCCGCCTGCGATCTCGAGTTTTCGGCCCCCGGCATCGATGCGCTCGACCATGATCCCAGGCCGATAGTCGATGGCGCTGCCGGTGTAGAAGGCCTCGCCGCGCAGCGGCTGCGGTTTCGCCTCCTGATCCTTGATGAAGGTCTTCGACAGCGGCGGCTTGTGATAGGGCAGTTCGCTCTCATCACTGACCAGGACCACCGGCCCGTCATAGCCTTCCTCACGCAGGCTGGCGGCCGCTTGCACGCCCGCATGCCCTGCACCGACAATGACCACACCGTTCTTCATCGCAGCCCAAATTCCTCAACCGATTCTAGGACGTCTCGCCAAGTGGCGATTGTCCGCCGCCGTCGCAAGAGCCCCGGTCCGGGTCGCACCCGGGATGGCCGCCTGTCAATCGCTGCGTTTCCAGGGCAGGGTAGTGCATGGCGCGTTTAAAGTTGACAGTTGCAGTTTAGAATAATTCTAAACTGTTGTTTCAATTGAATTTTCTCGTCGATGCCGGTTGACTTCCAGCCTCTTCGCCGCTTTATGGGAGGCTCGCGCATCAAGCGCATCCCTTTGATGTCTGGGCCTTGAACCCTTTCGATTGGAGGCATTTCGGTGTCTTTCTTCCATGAACCGCGCGATGCCGCGGCCTCTTTTCCGCCCGATGGCAGATGCAAGTCGCGGCGCCGATCATCCAATTGCTGCGCCGCCGGCGCCGGCATTTCATTGAAATTCCCGAGGAGACGATAGTCATGAGAGCGATGATCACGGCACGATATGGCTCAAGGCTTGCAGCGATCGGTGCCACGGCGCTGCTGACGGCGGCGGTGTTCGTGCTGCCGGCCAGAGCGGAAACCGATGCCAAAGCGGTCATCAAGACCTATTCCGACATCGCGCTCGCCAAATATGAGGATTCGCTGACCACCGCGCAGGTGCTCGACAAGGCCGTCGATGCGCTGCTCGCCAAGCCTTCGGTGGAAACGCTGACCGCCGCACGTGAAGCCTGGAAGGCATCGCGTGTCCCCTACCAGCAGACCGAAGTCTACCGTTTCGGCAACAAGATCGTCGACGACTGGGAAGGCAAGGTGAACTCCTGGCCGCTGGACGAAGGCCTGATCGACTATGTCGCCAAGAGCTACGGCACCGAGTCGGACGCCAATGCGCTCTACACCGCCAATGTGATCGCCAACAAGTCGATCGAGATCAACGGCAAGAAGGTCGACGCCACCAACCTGACGCCGGAATTCCTGTCCGGCACGCTGCAGGAAGCTGGCGGCATCGAGGCCAATGTGGCGACCGGCTATCACGCCATCGAATTTCTGCTCTGGGGCCAGGACCTGCACGGCACCGGCCCGGGCGCCGGCGAGAGACCCTACACCGACTACGACCTTGCCAATTGCACCGGCGGCAATTGCGATCGCCGCGCGCAATATCTGAAATCGGCGAGCGACCTTCTGGTTTCCGACCTGCAGGATATGGTCAACGACTGGAAGGAAGGCGGCGCCGCCCGCAAGAACCTCGTCGACGGCGAGCCGAATGCCGGCATCTCGACCATCTTCACCGGCATGGGATCGCTGTCCTATGGCGAACTGGCCGGCGAGCGCATGAAGCTCGGCCTGCTGCTACACGATCCGGAAGAGGAGCATGACTGCTTCTCCGACAACACCTACGATTCCCATCTCTATGACGCCATCGGCATTCGCGCCGCCTATCTCGCCAGCTACACGCGCCTCGACGGCACCGTCGTTCAAGGGCCGTCGGTGCACGATATGGTGAAGGCTGCCGATCCGGCGATCGACAAGGAACTGTCGGATAAGCTCGACGTCTCGGTCGCCAAGATGGAAGCCATCAAGGCGCGGGCGCTGGCCGGCGAGGCCTATGACCAGCAGATCGCCGAGGGCAACACCGAAGGCAATGCCACCGTGCAGGCGGCAATCGACGCGCTGATCGACCAGACCAAGTCCATCGAACGCGCCGTTGGCTCCCTGAAGCTCACCAACATCGCCTTCGAAGGCTCCGACAGCCTCGACGCGCCGGACAAGGTGTTCAAATAAGGCTCGATTGAGAAAACCAGCCACACGGCGCGGAGGGAGCGAGCCGTCAGCCAGAGCAAATAAATGCTGATCTGCCATTGCAACATCATCACTGAAAAGGAGATCGAGCAGACGATCGTCGGGCTGCTGGATCAGGATCCCTGGCAACTTATCGTGCCGGCGAAGATCTATCATGCCATGCAGAAGCGCGGTCGCTGTTGCGGCTGCTTCCCAAATGTGGTCGAAACGATCATTCGGGTCACCGAAAATTACCACGCCCGCTCGGAGGCGAGCGGCGTGGATGTCGTTTCACACCTGGATCGCGTCAGAGGCCTGCGCGTCCAATACGGGAGCAGAACCCATGAAAGGCGAAAAGCAGATCATCGAGCGGCTTAACGAGGCTCTTTTTCTGGAGCTTGGAGCCGTCAATCAGTATTGGGTGCATTTCCGTCTGCTGGAAGACTGGGGATACGCCAAACTGGCGAAGAAGGAACGAGCCGAATCGATCGAGGAAATGCACCATGCCGACAAGCTGGTGGCCCGTATCATCTTTCTCGAAGGACATCCGAACCTGCAGTCCGTGGCGCCTTTGCGCATCGGCCAGAATGTGAAGGAAGTGCTCGAATCCGATCTTGCCGGCGAGTATGACGCACGCACCGCCTACAAGCGCTCGCGTGAGATCTGCAACGAAGCAGGCGACTACGTGACGATGAAACTGTTCGAGGAATTGCTGGCTGACGAGGAGGGTCATATCGACTTCCTCGAGACGCAACTCGACCTGCTCGCTTCGATCGGTGAAGAAAAATACGGCCAGCTCAACGCCGCATCGGCCGACGAAGCGGAATAAGGACATGCGGGAATGCGGCGCCCCTTAGACGTTGTGCGCCGCTTGCGGCGGGCCGACGATCACGGCCTGCCGCCCCTGAAAAAACCGCGCTACCAGTTGTTTCGCGGGTTTTCGCTTGGCCTCGTGATGACACTGACGGCTTCGGCCCAGGCCGGCGCGCCGGAGCCGATCAGCCTTGCCACCGACCGCACTGACCTCACGCCGAAAGACCTGGCGCGCGTCATTGCCGTCACCAGGCCGACCACTGATTTTTCAAAACCCGAACCATTCGAGTTGATGCAAGGCGGCGCCGGCACGTCGAAGAAGGACGTCAGCAGGGACGCTTTCTCGCAATCCGCCACCAACATCACCTTCGAGGAAGAGGGCAACTTCAAGCTCGGCAATGCCCTCTTCCGCAAGAACTGGGTGTCGTCGCCCTCGTCGACGCAAGCCTCGGACGGGCTTGGCCCGCTGTTCAATGAACGGGCCTGCCAGAATTGCCATCTGAAGGACGGCCGCGGTCATCCGCCGGAAGGCGACAGCGGCACCACCTCCATGTTCCTGCGGCTGGCGCGGCAAGCCAGCAGCGAGGAAGAGAAGGCAGAGATTGCCGACCACAAGGCGCTCAACTTCCCCGACCCGGTCTACGGCACGCAATTGCAGGAATTGGCGGTTCCGGGTCTGCCGGGCGAAGGCAGGATGCATGTCGACTACAGGGAAGAAAAGGTGACGCTCGACGACGGCAGTGTCGTTTCATTGCGCAAACCCAGCTATTCGGTCGACGGCCTGGCTTACGGACCGCTCGACCCGCACACCACGCTGTCGCCGCGCCTGACACCACCGATGATTGGTCTCGGCCTGATCGAGCAGATCGCTCCGGCCGACATTCTCGCCCTTGCCGATCCCGACGACCGGAACAATGACGGTATTTCGGGCAAGCCCAACATCGTGCGCGACAGCCAGAGCGGCGAACTGACGCTCGGCCGCTTCGGCTGGAAGGCACAGACACCGTCGATCCGCGAGCAGGCGGCGGACGCTTTCGCCGGCGATATCGGTATTTCAACGCCGGACGTGCCGAAACACTGGGGCGATTGCACCGATGCCGAGAAGGCATGTCTGACCATGCCGAACGGTGTGCAGAAGCGCCTCGGTCCGGTCGAGGCACCGCCGCCGGTCATGGACCTCGTCACCTTCTATTCGCAGAACCTTGCCGTGCCGGCGCGGCGCGATCTCGATAAACCCGATGTGCTTGCCGGCAAGAAGCTGTTTTATGACATGGGCTGCATTTCCTGCCATACGCCGAAATTCGTCACCCGGCGCGGCACGCCCAATAAGGCGCGGGCCTTCCAGCTGATCTGGCCGTATTCCGACTTTCTGCTGCATGACATGGGCCCGGATCTCGCCGATGGGCAGGCCGTGGGCGAGGCGACGGGCAGTGAATGGCGAACCCCGCCACTGTGGGGCATCGGCCTTACCCAGACCGTCAACGGCAACACTTTCTTTCTGCATGACGGGCGCGCGCGCAGCCTGGCCGAGGCCATCCTTTGGCATGGCGGCGAGGGGCAGAAGGCGCGCGACCGTTTTGCCGCTGCCAATGCTACCGACCGCGATGCGCTGGTCAAATTCCTGGAGTCACTCTGATGCTGAAGCGTTCTGCGCTGGTTCTCGTTCTTCCGCTGGTTCTGTTCGGTGTCTTGCCTGCCTCCGCGGCGGTGAAGGCCTCCGACGTCATTCAGCGGGCGATCGACAGCTTCGTCCGCCCGGCCTATGCCAGCCTGCACGACCATGCCGGCCGATTGAGCAAGGCGATGCACGCGCTTTGCGACGCACCCTCGCAAGCTGGCCTCGATGCCGCGCGCACCGAATTCTCCGGTACGGTCGATGCCTGGTCATCAGCCGAAATCATCGGTTTCGGCCCGATCAAGGAGAACAACCGGCTGGAACGCATCCTGTATTGGCCGGATCGCAAGAGCATCGGCCTGAAGCAGGTCCAGGCCGCACTGGCCGACAAGGATCCGACCGCCACCGATGCGGTACAGCTGGCGGGAAAGAGCGTCGCCATGCAGGGCTTGGGCGCGCTGGAATTCGTGCTCTACGGCGACGGCGCCGAGGCACTCGCCGGCAAGGATGATGCCTACCGCTGCGCCTATGGCGCGGCGGTGGCCGGCAACGTCGAAACCATGGCCGCCGATGTCAGCGACGCCTGGAACAAACCCGATGGGTTTGCCGCACTCTGGGCCAACCCGGGACCGCAGAATGCGCTCTACCGCGACGGCACCGAAGCGGTGACCGAACTGGTGGGTGTCTTCATCAACGAGCTGGAAATGGTCCGCGACGTGCGTCTGAAAGGGTTTTTCGGCAGCAGCCCGGAGGCCGACAAGCCGAAACAGGCCATTTACTGGCGTTCGCAAAACACCGCTCGCTCGCTCGCCGGAAACCTGTCGGGCATGGATGCGCTGTTCCAGGCCTCGCAGCTTGGCGATGCGCTGTCGCCTGATGCGCGCTGGATGGCGGAATCGATCCACATCCAGCTAGTCAACGGAGCTGACACCGCAAAATCCATCGGAGGTCCGGTCGACAAGGCGCTCGCCGACCCGGTGCTGCGCGCAAAACTCGACTATTTCGCGCTGGTGACGTCCAGCCTGACCACACTGATCGGCACCAGGCTCACCGCCGAATTCGGCCTGACCGCCGGGTTCTCCTCCCTCGACGGAGATTGACAATGCGCACGCCGTTGATCGACCGCCGCGATTTTCTAAGGGCCGCTGGCACAGGCTTCGTGGCTGCGATGGCGCCGGCGGCGTGGGCGAAGACACTTGCCACGGATGCTGTCTTTGCCACCGCCTTCGTCAAGCGTGATGGCAGCTATGGCGCCGCCGTCCTGTCCGAGATCGGCAAGGTGCTGCATTCGATCGACCTGCCCGATCGCGGCCACGACGTCACCTTCGATCCGGTTTCGAAACGCTCGGTGGTCTTCGCCAGGCAGCCCGGCACCTTCGCGGTGGTCTTCGACCACACGGGCCGTGACAAACCGCAGACCATAGCCAGCATCACCGGCCGTCATTTCTTCGGCCATGGCGTCTTCTCGACCGATGGCGCACTGCTCTACGCCACCGAGAACGATTTCGACAATGCCGCCGGGGTCGTCGGCGTCTATGACGCGCGGGCGAAGTTCAGCCGTATCGGCGAGTTCCCGACCTACGGCATGGGTTCGCACGAGCTTCTGCTGCTGGGCGACGGCAGGACGCTGGCCATTGCCAATGGCGGCATCGAAACCCATCCGGATTTCGGCCGCGCCGAGCTCAACATCGCGACGATGAAGCCGTCCTACGTGTTGGTCGACCGCCTCACCGGCGACCTCATCGAAAAGCACGAACTGCCGCCGGCGCTGCACCAGCTGTCGATCCGCCACATGGATGCCGATCAATCCGGCACGGTCTGGTTCGGCTGCCAGTACAGGGGGCCGGGCACCGATCGTCCGCTGTTGGTCGGCCGCGCCGCGCGCGGCAAGGATTTGCAACTGCTCGACATGCCACAGGATGTGCTCTCCGGCTTCAGGAATTACATAGGCTCGGTCGCCGCCAACCCGGCGGCCGGTACGGTTGCCGTGTCCTCGCCGGAGGGCAATTCGCTGGCCGTCATTGATGTGGCCAGCGGCCGCGTCGTCGCCACCAACGCGCTGGTCGAGGTTTGCGGCGTGGCGCCGGATAAAGCGAGCTTTATGGCGACGACCGGTGCCGGTGAAATCGTCGAAGCCGATGGTGCGACACGATCCGAGCCGGACTATGTCTGGGACAACCATATGCTGCGCATCGAACAGGCCGCATAGGCTTCCGGCCTTTGGTCCTGGCGAAGCAAGCCGCTCAACAATTTATGCACTATCCTCTTGCGGGGATGAGCCATGGCAGGCACAGGGGCATTTGTTTCTCGAACCGGCCGCCTCATGAAGTTGCTCGCCATCGACTGTGCCGCCAATCTCTGCGCCGCCTGCGTCTATGACGCGGCGGCCGGGAAAGAGCTTGGCCGCTCGGTGCTCGACTTGGGCAAGGGCCATGCCGAGCATCTGATGGCTGTCATCGATGCGGCGTTGAAGGCGAGCGGAACCGACTATGCCGGCCTCGGCGCCATCGCTGTCTCCATCGGCCCCGGCTCGTTCACCGGCCTGCGTGTCGGCGTGTCGGCGGCGCGCGGCCTGGCGCTGGCGCTGAAAATCCCGGCGATCGGGGTGACGACGCTGGATGCACTCGCCGCGGAAGCAGCAATGATTTTTCCCGGCCGCGTCGTGTTGGCCGCGCTCGACGCCGGGCGCGAGGAGATCCATGCAACGCTTTACGATGAATTGTCGGTTCTGATGTATGGTCCGGCAGTGACCACGTTCTCGCAAGCCGCCGCTATGGCGGCGGACAAGTCTCCGGTCCTCGCCGGCACCGCGGCATTGCAAATTGCCGCGTCGGCCGGGCGCGCCTTCGACATCGGGCCGACGTTAGCCACCGCCGACATCGCGGTCTATGCCCGGCTCGCCGCCGCCAAGGGCGCAGGCGAAAAGCCGAAACCGCTTTATCTGCGTGGCGCCGACGCAAAGCCGCAGGCCGGTTTCATTCTTTCGAGGCAAGAGAAATAATGCGCATTCCTTTCCTCCAGCGCCGCAGGGATTATGCGCTTGAGCCGCTGACGATTGCCGACAGTCCGGCGGTGTCGGTGCTGCATCGCGAGGATTTCGTGCGACCGTGGACCGATGGCGAATTCGCCGCACTGCTCGAGCAGGATACGGTGTTCGGCTATGCCGCCCGCGAGACCGGGCAGGGCGCCAAGCCTCCGGTCGGCTTCGTGCTGGCGCGGCTGGCGGCGGGCGAAGGCGAGATCCTGACCGTGGCGGTGGCACGCTCGCATCGCCGCCAGGGGCTTGGCTGGCAATTGATGGACGCCGTGCTGCGCGAACTGCACGCGCAGCGCGCTGAGGCACTCTTCCTCGAGGTCGACGAAACCAACGTCGCCGCGATCGCGCTCTACCGGCGGCTGGGCTTCCGCGAGGTTGGCAAGCGCGCCAACTATTACCGATCGCCCGAGCACGGGCCGACCGGTGCGCTTGTCATGCGCCGCGATCTTCGCTAGCCAGAGCGCGGGGCGGGGCCAGACGGATGATCGGAAAAATCAGGATTTTCCTGGCGCTGAGCCTCGTTATCGTCGGCTCGCTGGTCCTTGTGCCGCTGCAGATACTGTCGATGAAGACTGGTTGGTGGCGTGAGACGTTCATCCTGAAAACCTGGCACAGGCTCATCGTCAAGGCGCTGGGCATGCGCATCCATGTCAAGGGCACGCTGTCCAGCCAGCGCCCCTTGCTGGTTGCGTCCAACCACATCTCCTGGACCGACATCATGGTGCTGGGATCGATGGTGGATGTGAAGTTCATCGCCAGGGCGGATATGGAAGGCTGGCCGTTGATCGGCATGCTGTCGAAGCTGCAGCGCACCGTCTTCATTGAGCGCGAGCGCAAGCGCTCATCGGGTGACCAGGCGAGCGAGATCGCCAACCGCATGGCCAAGGGCGACGCCATGGTGCTGTTTGCCGAAGGCTCCACTGGCGACGGCAACGCCATTCTGCCTTTCAAGAGCACGCTGTTCGGCGCCGCCTCTATGGCGCTCTCGGAAGGCGCGGTGGAACAGGTGTTCATCCAGCCGGTGGCGATCGCCTATACGCGCCTGCATGGCGTGCCGCTCGGCCGCCGGCATCGCCCGCTTGCCGCCTGGATCGGCGACGAGGACCTGATGCCGCATCTCAAGGTGCTGCTGGCCGGAGACGCCCTCGACGTCGAGGTGCATTTCGGCGAGCCGGTTGCCTTCTCCAAGGGTTCGAACCGCAAGGAAACGGCAAGGCTGATGGAAAGCCAGGTGCGCGCGATGATGCAGGCTGGGCTCGCCGATCCGCGCCCGAGCCGTTAAGCCAGAAGGGCTCCAGGCAAAAGCGTCTGTTTTTTGTCGCCAAAAGGCGTTAGAAGCCGCCGGATGGATTTGAACACGATGGAACGGGACGATATCGACGCTGCGGCCGAAAGCGCTGCCGTGCCGTCTGCCGCGACCAGGAAGGTCTTCGTCAAGACCTATGGTTGCCAGATGAACGTCTACGATTCGCAGCGCATGACCGATGCGCTGGCCGCCGATGGCTACGCGGCGACCGAAATCATCGGCGAGGCCGATCTGGTGCTGCTCAACACCTGTCATATCAGGGAGAAAGCGGCGGAAAAGGTCTATTCCGAGCTCGGCCGTATCCGCGAAATGAAGGCCGAACGCGCTCTGGCCGGGCGCGAGATGTTGATCGGCGTCGCCGGTTGCGTCGCGCAGGCGGAAGGGGCGGAGATCCTCAGGCGCTCGCCGGCCGTCGATCTGGTCATCGGCCCGCAGACCTATCACCGGCTGCCCGACGTGCTGGCAAGGGTGCGCGGCGGCGAGAAGGTCATCGAGACCGACTACGCCGTCGAGGACAAGTTCGAGCATCTGCCGCAACCGAAGCGCGCCGAAGTGATCAAGCGCGGCGTCACCGCGTTCCTGACCGTTCAGGAAGGCTGCGACAAGTTCTGCACCTTCTGCGTCGTGCCCTATACCAGAGGCTCCGAAGTGTCGCGGCCGGTGGCGCAGATTGTCGCTGAGGCCGAGCGGCTGGCGGATGCCGGCGTTCGCGAGGTGACGCTGCTCGGCCAGAACGTCAATGCCTGGCATGGCAAGGGCGCAAACGGCGAGGAATGGGGCCTTGGCCGCCTGCTGTTCCGGTTGGCCGAGATCCCCGGCCTGGCAAGGCTGCGCTACACCACCAGCCATCCGCGCGACATGGATGACGAACTGATTGCAGCGCACCGGGATCTGCCGGCGCTGATGCCCTATCTGCACCTGCCGGTGCAATCCGGTTCCGACCGCATTCTCAAGGCGATGAACCGCAGGCATACCGCAAAGGACTATCTGGGGCTGCTCGACCGTGTTCGCGCCGCGCGCCGCGATATCGCGCTCTCCGGCGACTTCATTGTCGGTTTTCCCGGCGAGACGGAAGCCGATTTCGAGGCGACGATGCAGCTTGTCCGCCAGGTAAACTATGCCTCGGCCTTCTCGTTCAAATATTCGCCGCGCCCCGGCACGCCGGGCGCCGGCATGGCCGATCATGTGCCGGAAACCGTCAAGGACGAGCGCCTGCAGCGCCTACAGGCCCTGCTTGTGAAGCAGCAGCAGGATTTTGGCGCAAGCCTGGTCGGCAGCACCATCGATACGCTGATTGAGAAGCCGGGCCGTCAGGCCGGCCAGAAGGTTGGCCGTTCGCCATGGCTGCAGCCGGTTATCGTCGATGAAAAGGCCGGTGAGATCGGTGACATTATTCAGGTGCGAATCACGAAAACGGGCTACAACAGCTTGTTCGCCGAATTGGCCTGAAGGTCTCGGCAGATGAGGAGAGACGGTTGAGCGCTGCGGAACTGAAGGACCTGCCCCCGAACGTACCATCTGGGGCCTCGGATATGGCGCACATCGTTCTGACTTTCGACAACAACAAGCTTGCCAGCGCCCTTTATGGCCAGTTCGACGAGAATCTGGCCAGGCTCGAGCAGAAACTCGGCGTCGATATCCGCTCGCGCGGCAACCAGCTGACCATCAAGGGTTCCGCCTCAGCCGCCGAGCAGGCGCGCCGGGCTCTCGATAATCTCTACGGCATTCTCCAGAAAGGCGTCGATATCGGCCAGTCGGACGTTGACGGCGCCGTGCGCATGGCGATCGCCGCCGACGACCAGCTGACGCTGCCGACGCTGGAGCGCAAGGGCAAGGTGTCCGCCGCCCAGATCGCCACCCGCAAGAAGACGATCTATGCCCGTTCGCTCAACCAGGACGCCTATATGCGTGCTCTGGAACGTTCCGAGCTTGTTTTCGGCATCGGCCCGGCCGGCACCGGCAAGACCTATCTGGCAGTGGCGCATGCGGCGATGCTGCTTGAACGCGGCATGGTCGAACGCATCATCCTCTCGCGGCCGGCGGTCGAGGCCGGCGAGCGGCTGGGCTTCCTGCCGGGCGACATGAAGGAAAAGGTCGATCCCTATCTGCGGCCGCTCTATGACGCGCTCTACGACATGATGCCGGCCGACAAGGTCGAGCGCGCGATTGCCGCCGAGGTGATCGAAATCGCGCCGCTGGCCTTCATGCGCGGCCGCACATTGGCGCATGCCGCCGTCATCCTCGACGAGGCGCAGAACACCACACCGATGCAGATGAAGATGTTCCTGACCCGTCTCGGCGAGAATTCGCGCATGATCGTCACCGGCGACCCGACGCAGATCGACCTTCCCTCCAACACCAAATCGGGCCTGGTCGAAGCGCTGCGTGTCCTCGACGGCGTGGCGGGCGCGGTGACCGTGCGCTTCAACGACGGCGACGTGGTTCGCCACCCGCTCGTGGCCGAAATCGTCAGGGCCTATGACCGCGACGCCAAGCTGGCGCGCGGTCTGGGTGCCGAGAATTGATGTGACGATGCGGGCTCATGCCTGAAAACAGAGAATTCGGGGACCTTTCGGTTCACGTTGAGATCGATATCTCGATCGAAGCGGGCGACTGGCCCGATGAGGCAAGCCTGAGCCGGCTGGTCGATCGCGCTGTTGGCGCCGCTTTCGCCGAAACCGGCGTGGCTGGTCCCTCCGAACTCAGCATCGTCTTTTCCGACGATACCCATATCCGCACGCTGAATGCCGGCTGGCGCGGCAAGGACAAACCCACCAACGTCCTGTCTTTCCCGGCTTTTCCGCTCGTCAAAGGCGCCCCGCTGCCGCCAATGCTGGGCGACATCGTGCTGGCTGCCGAGACGGTTGCGCGCGAAGCGGCACTGGAAGACAAGCCGGTCGACAACCATATCACCCATCTCGTCATCCATGGCCTGCTGCATTTGCTGGGCTACGATCACGAGACCGATGCCGAGGCCGAGGCGATGGAAGCTATCGAGCGCGCAGCGCTTGCAAGGCTTGCCATTCCCGATCCCTACGCGTAACTACAAAAGACCAAATGACCGGACGACGATGAACGACAAACCAGAAACTGCCGCCCGCCCCGACGCCGGCAGTGCGACCAAGCCTTCCGATACGACGGAAGAGGGATCAAGTCCGAGTACCATTTCCGGCAGCGTCGCCAGCGAGCCATCGCCTGCCGGTCCTTCCCTGTTCGACCGGGTGCTCGGCCTGTTCCGGCAGCGCAACGGCACCAGCCTGCGCGAGGAAATCGCCGGCGCGCTGGCCGAAACGGCGAGCGATGTCGAATCCTTCTCGCCCGGCGAGCGCGCCATGCTCAACAATATCCTGCGCTTGCGCGAAGTGCGCGTCGAGGATGTCATGGTGCCGCGCGCCGACATCGAGGCGGTCGAGATCACCACGACGCTGGGCGATCTTCTCGGACTGTTCGAACAATCCGGCCATTCCCGCATGCCGGTCTATTCCGAGACGCTCGACGATCCGCGCGGCATGGTCCATATCCGCGACGTGCTGGCGCACATCACCAAAATTGCCCGCGTCAAGAAGGGCAGGACGACCAGGAAAGCGCCGGCCACTACGCTGCTCAACCTCGCCCAGGTCGATCTTGCGCGCACCATCGGCGACCTCAACCTGATCCGTCCGGTGCTGTTCGTGCCGCCGTCGATGCTCGCTTCCGATCTGATGGGACGGATGCAGGCGACGCGCACCCAGATGGCGCTGGTCATCGACGAATATGGCGGCACAGATGGTCTCGCCTCGCTCGAGGACATCGTCGAGATGGTGGTTGGCGACATCGAGGATGAGCATGACGATGACGAGCCGATGATCACCCAGACCGGCGACGGCGTGTTCGTCGTCGACGGCAAGGCCGAGATCGATGATGTCGCCAAGATGATCGGCGAAGATTTCGCCGCCGGCGAGCATGGCGAATATGTCGACACGATCGGCGGCATGATCTTCAACACGCTTGGCCGCGTGCCGGCCCGCGGCGAAGTGGTGCAGGCCATACCCGGCTTCGAATTCCATGTGCTCGACGCCGATCCGCGCCGCGTCAAGCGGGTGCGCATCGTGGAAAGCCAGAAAAGCGAGCGCCGACGGCGCGCCTCCCGCGCCGAGCAGGCGTAAGGAAGCGCCGACCGATGACGGTCGACGACCCGTTCAAGCACTCGAGCCTGGGCTCCGGGATATTCTACAAGGACCCGCGGGCGGCCCTGATATGGCTTGAGGCGGCCTTTGGCTTCGAGCCGAGCATGGTGGTCAGCGATCTCGACGGAAAGCTGGTCCACTCCGAAATGCGGTTCGGTGACGGCTATATCATCGTCGATTCCGAGTGGGCCGACCATATCGCCAGCCCGGCCTCGGTCGATGGCAAGAACACACAGTCGGTCTATGTGCGCCTGAAAGACGGCCTGGACGCCCATTGCGAGCATGCCAGGATGGCCGGGGCGGAGATCGTCCAGGAACCCGCCGACCAATTCTACGGTGAGCGGCTGTACCGGGCGCGCGACCCAGAAGGCCATGTCTGGACCTTCACGCAGACCCTGCGCGCCGTTCCGCGCGAAGAGGCCCAGCGGTTGGGCGACTTGCAGATCGAGGGCTGGCACAGATAGCGCCGTGCCCGGAAGCGCATCCGGGTTTGGAGGCGGAACCGCAGCCTGATAAATCTTGCTTCCTGATTCGCGCGACTCGGAAGTATGTATGGAGCGCCTTGCCGGCCGGATAATTCTGCTTTGGGGTTGGCGGCGCGCGCTCGTGGCGTTTCTGGCCGGTGCGCTGGCGGTTCTTGCCCAGGCGCCTTACGATTTCTTCGCCATCTGTTTCGTTTCGTTTCCGCTGCTGGTCTGGCTTCTCGACGGCGCGACGGGCGAAGCCTCCGACGGATTGCTGCGGCGTTTGCGGCCGGCCTTTGCTGTCGGCTGGTGGTTCGGCTTCGGTTACTTCCTTGCCGGCCTGTGGTGGATCGGCTCAGCGCTTCTGGTCGAGGCCGACAGTTTCGCCTGGGCCTTGCCGTTCGCGGTCATCGGCATCCCCTTCGCGCTCGCCTTCTTCTATGGCTTCGCCACGGTCTTTGCCCGGCTGCTGTGGAGCAACGATATCGGCCGCATCGCCGCACTTGCCTTCGGTTTTGGCCTGGCGGAATGGCTGCGGGGCTTCCTGTTCACCGGCTTTCCCTGGAATGCCGTCGGCTATGCGGCGATGCCGGTGCCTCTGCTGATGCAGAGCGTGTCGGTGACCGGCATGATCGGCATGAACACGCTCGCGGTGTTCGTCTTCGCGCTGCCCGCTCTGCTTGCGGCGCGCCGGCATCTCCGCCTCGGTGCGGCACTGCTGGCCATTCTCGTCGCCGCCCATGCCGGCTTCGGCTATGTCAGGCTTACACTTCCAGTCGAGCCTTCAACCCGCACGATCGATGTCCGCATCGTCCAGCCCGACGTCGACCTCAGCGAGAAATGGGACGCTTCGGTACGAGACCGCATCTTCGCCACCTTGATTGGGCTGTCGGCCAAGGCGCCGGACCCCGGCCACGACAAGCCGCAAATGATCCTGTGGCCGGAGACGTCGGTGCCGTTCCTCTTTACCGAGCGTCCGGATGCGCTGACGGCGCTGGGCGAGATGCTCGGCCCCGACCAGGTGCTGATCGCCGGAATCGTTCGGGAGGAGGGCGGCTCGGCCGCAAATGCCGACAGCCGTTACTACAATTCAGTGGTGGCGATCGACGACAAGGGTGAAATCACCGATGCCGTCGACAAGGTTCATTTGGTGCCCTTTGGCGAATATCTGCCTTTCGCCGACCTGCTCGGCCGTTTCGGCATAGAACAGCTCGTCGCCGGACCGATGAATTTCGCAGCCGGCAATGAGCGGCATCCGATCACGCTGCCAGGCGGCATACGCGCGCTGCCATTTATCTGTTACGAGGTGATCTTTCCCGACCTGGCAGCAGTTGACGCTACGTCAGCTGAGCTTATTGTGAATGTCACCAACGACGCATGGTTCGGTGACACGCCGGGTCCTTATCAGCATTTCAGGCAGGCACAGATTCGTGCGGTGGAGAATGGATTGCCTTTGTTACGCGCGGCCAACAACGGCATTTCCGCTGTTGTCGATCCGCGCGGACGCATCGTCGACGCGTTGGCGGTCGATGCGCGGGGAGCCATCGATGTGCGGGTACCGATTTCCGGGCATGCCCTCATCACTGCCGGCCAACGGCGCATTAACGGAATGCTGATCATGTTGCTGTTTGCCATGATCGCCTTCACACTGAATGTAAGGCAACGGCTACGGGTGAATTGACAGCCGACACATTAGAAACTCATACTGTAAGTGCCTAAAATTTCTCGAAGTCGGTGGGTTCTGTTGGGGCAGTTGGCTCCGCCTTCGTTTGGGCAAGAAAAATAGAAAAAGCCGGAAAAATTCGGCGAGGAAAAAATGACAGACGAAAACAAGAAGAAACCGAATCCGATCGACATCCACGTTGGAAGTCGTATCCGGCTTCGTCGCAACATGCTTGGGATGAGCCAGGAAAAGCTGGGTGAAAATCTCGGCATCACGTTTCAACAGATCCAGAAGTATGAAAAGGGCACGAATCGCGTCGGCGCTAGCCGCCTGCAAGCAATAGCGTCCATACTCAGCGTGCCCGTTGCCTTCTTTTTCGAAGATGCCCCAGGTCAGGAAGCCGTCGGTAATCGCGGATTCGCCGAGGACGCGTCGATGACTTTCGCCGTCGAATTCTGCGGCAGTCCGGAAGGGCTTCAGCTCAACCGCGCCTTCGTCAAGATCGCCGATGTCAAGGTGCGCCGGCGGATCATAGATCTGGTGAAATCCCTTTCTACCGAAGACGCCGACTGATCCAGAGGCTTGACTGCCGGCGGCGCCGTGCCCCTGGTGGCACAACATAACTGCTGCGACATTCATGCCAGAACTGCGGCGGCGCTTGACGAGCGGCGCCCGGCACCGCTAACACGTGGCGCGCCAAAGTCGGCAGCCTGCCGATCGTTTTTCAAGAGGGGACACCCGTGACGCGGCAGAACTACTTCTTCACCTCGGAATCCGTTGCCGAGGGTCATCCCGACAAGGTTTGTGACCGTATTTCCGACGAGATCGTCGATCTGGTCTATCGCGAGGCCAGGAAGACCGGCATGGACCCGTGGAAGGTTCGTGTCGCCTGCGAGACGCTGGCGACGACGAATCGTGTCGTCATCGCTGGCGAGGTGCGCGTTCCAGAGACGCTGCTCAAGAAGGACAAGGCTGGCAACATCCTGCAAGACGCCGCCGGTCACCCGGTCGTCAATCCGGCAAAATTCAAGTCGGTTGCCCGCAAGGCGATCCGCGAGATCGGCTACGAACAGGCCGGCTTCCACTGGAAGACCGCAAAGATCGAGGTTCTGCTGCACGGCCAGTCGCCGGATATCGGCCAGGGTGTGGACAATGCCTCTGACCGGCAGGGCGAGGAAGGTGCGGGCGACCAGGGCATCATGTTCGGCTACGCCTGCCGCGAGACACCGGACCTGATGCCGGCGCCGATCTACTACAGTCACAAAATTCTCGAACTGCTGGCCGCAGCACGCCATGAGGGCAGCGGCGACGCCGGCAAGCTCGGGCCGGATGCCAAAAGCCAGGTCACCGTCCGCTATATCGATGGCAAGGCAGCCGAGGCGACGCAGATCGTGCTGTCGACCCAGCATCTCGATCCAAACTGGGATTCGAAGAAGGTCCGCAAGGTCGTGGAACCCTATATCCGCGAGGCGCTGGGTGATCTGAAGATCGCCGACAATTGCATGTGGTACATCAACCCGACCGGCAAGTTTGTCATCGGCGGGCCGGATGGCGACGCCGGCCTGACCGGCCGCAAGATCATCGTCGACACTTATGGCGGCGCGGCACCCCACGGCGGCGGTGCCTTCTCCGGCAAGGACACCACCAAGGTCGACCGCTCAGCGGCCTATGCAGCGCGCTACCTCGCCAAGAACGTGGTGGCGGCAAAGCTCGCTGACCGCTGCACCATTCAGCTTTCCTATGCCATCGGCGTCGCCCAGCCGCTGTCGGTCTATGTCGACCTGCACGGCACAGGCAAGGTCGATGAGGCAAAGCTCGAGGAAGCGCTGCGCACCGTGATGGATCTGTCGCCGTCCGGTATCCGCCGTCACCTCGATCTCAACAAGCCAATCTACGCCAAGACTTCGTCCTACGGCCATTTCGGCCGCAAAGCCGGCCGCGACGGGTCTTTCTCCTGGGAAAAGACCGATCTCGCCAAGGCGCTCAAGGACGCGGTCGCCGCCTGATCGGCGGCCGCCAGGCCCGACCCATGGACCCCAAGGACAGGCGAAGCCGCGCGACCGAAGCGTTTTTCGGCCGCCGGCGCGGCAAGACCATTCGCCCGCAGCAGGCGGCGGCGCTGGAAAGCGGGTTCAGGACCTACAGGCTCGATCTGGCGGCCGAACCGCCTGCCAATTTGCGTGATTTGTTCGAGGCGGATGTTTCCGCCGTTCGGCTTGAGATCGGTTTCGGTGGCGGCGAACACCTCCTGCACCGCGCAACCGCCGCCCCAGCCACCGGTTTCGTCGGCGTCGAGCCTTTCGTCAACGGCATGGCCAAGATGATGATGGCGGTCAGAGAACGGCCGCTTGCCAATCTTCGGGTCTATGACGATGACGCCACGCGGCTGCTCGACTGGCTGCCAGGGGCTTCGCTCGATGGCATAGACCTGCTCTACCCCGATCCCTGGCCGAAGAAAAAGCACTGGAAGCGGCGTTTCGTCAGTCCGCTCAATCTCGACCGCTTTGCGCGTGTGCTGAAGTCTGGCGGAAAGTTCCGCTTCGCTTCCGACATCGATAGCTATGTGAACTGGACGCTGCTGCATTGCCGGTCGCACGGCGCATTCGCATGGCAAGCGCAGGAAGCCGCCGACTGGCACCGGCCTTATGATGGTTGGCCGAGCACGCGCTACGAGGCAAAGGCCATTCGCGAGGGCCGGCGGCCGGCCTACCTGACCTTTATCAGGAAATAATCAGGCTCTAGAAGCGGCGGCCGATCCGGTCGAAAGCGGTCGGTTCCATGCCGAGGTTGCGCAGGTCGTTGGCGCGCGGCTTGCGGCCAGCTTCGACGGCCCGCGAGGCGGCGACAGCACTGCCGAACACGGTGAAGAAGTCGCCAATCGCTGAAAATATCTTGCGGTTGTTCATGGTCTTGTCCTTTCGTGCACATGTAGGGCAGAGCCACTTTTGTGCAACGCAAGATAGATAGGTACGTTTCAGCGGCGATCACATGGGTATTGCCGCATAGGCGCCATGCGCTCCTTGCAACGCTGGCACCCGCTGGCGTCGACAGCTTCTGCACTGCAGACTTGAAACACCGGCCGGGATCGTCTATATCAGCCTCAAATTCTTGGTCGGTATGACGAAGAGTGGGTCCACCCGGTCCCGCTCTTTTTTATTACCTGCTGGTCACCCACGGATCGAACGACAGGGATCGAATGACTGCAACGGCAAGCGAAGGCGACGACCGCATCATCCGCGAAAGCGGCATCGATGCGCGCATCGCGCTGATCGTACAGCCGTTGCTGCGTGGCATTGGCTTCCGCCTCGTCAAGGTGCATCTGTCGGGCCAGAACGGCCTCACGCTGCAGATCATGGCCGAGCGCGAGGACGGCACCATGACCGTCGAGGATTGCGAAGAGGTCAGCCGCGCGGTGTCGCCGGCGCTTGATGTCGATGATCCGATCGAGAAGGCCTATCATCTCGAGGTGTCGTCGCCGGGCATCGACCGGCCGCTGGTACGCAAGTCGGATTTCGCCACGTGGATCGGTCATCTGGTGAAGATGGAAACATCGATCCTCGTCGCCGACCGCAAGCGTTTCAAGGGCAAGATCGCCGAGGCTGGTGAAGACGATGTACTGATCCAGCGCGACAAGGCCGCCTATGGCGAGGAGCCGACGGTGCGCATTCCCTACGACGCGATCGCCGAAACGCGGCTGATCCTCACCGACGACCTCATCCGTGACGCGCTGTCGAAAGACAACAGGGCGCGCAAGGAAGCCAAGAAACGCCGAGGCGAACCGGACGATGCGCCAGAAGATGCGGAAGCCGGCGCGGCAGACGAAATCGAACAGGAACTATGATTGAGCGGCCGGGCCCCAAAGGCTCGGCAACAAGCTCGGGAGAAAAAAGATGGTTGTAAGCGCCAACAGACTTGAACTGCTGCAGATCGCCGACGCGGTCGCGCGCGAAAAGTCGATCGACAAGTCGATCGTCATCGCCGCCATGGCCGATGCGATCCAGAAGGCGGCGCGCTCGCGCTACGGCCAGGAAACCAACATCCGCGCCGACATCAACCCGAATACGGGCGAGATGAAGCTGCAGCGGCTGATGGAAGTGGTCGAGAAGGTCGACGACTACGCGACGCAGATCGCCATTTCCTCGGCCCGCGAGCGCAATCCCGACGCCCAGCTCGGCGATTTCATCGCCGAACAGCTGCCGCCGATGGATTTCGGCCGCATCGCCGCCCAGTCGGCCAAGCAGGTCATCGTACAGAAGGTGCGCGAAGCCGAGCGTGACCGCCAGTATGACGAATACAAGGATCGCATCGGCGAGATCGTCAACGGCACCGTCAAGCGTGTCGAATACGGCAACGTCATCGTCGATCTCGGCCGCGGCGAGGCGATCATCCGCCGCGACGAGCTGATTCCGCGCGAAAACTACAAATATGGCGATCGCGTCCGCGCCTATGTCTACGATGTGCGCCGCGAGCAGCGCGGCCCGCAGATTTTCCTGTCGCGCACCCATCCGCAGTTCATGGCCAAGCTGTTCACCATGGAAGTGCCGGAAATCTACGACGGCATCATCGAGATCAAGTCGGTTGCCCGCGATCCGGGCTCGCGCGCCAAGATCGCCGTCATCTCGCGTGACAGTTCCATCGACCCGGTCGGCGCCTGCGTCGGCATGCGCGGCAGCCGCGTTCAGGCTGTCGTCGGCGAGTTGCAGGGCGAGAAGATCGACATCATTCCATGGTCGCCCTCGGCCGCGTCCTTCATCGTCAATGCGCTGCAGCCGGCGGAAGTCGCCAAGGTGGTGCTCGACGAGGATGCCGAACGCATCGAGGTCGTGGTTCCGGACGATCAGCTGTCGCTGGCCATCGGTCGCCGCGGGCAGAACGTGCGGCTCGCGTCGCAGCTCACTGGCTGGGATATCGACATCCTGACCGAGGCGGAAGAATCCGAGCGCCGCCAGAAGGAATTCGTCGAACGCTCGTCGCTGTTCATGGAGGCCCTCGACGTCGACGAGATGGTCGGCCAGGTGCTGGCCTCGGAAGGCTTCACCAGCGTCGAGGAAGTCGCCTATGTCGATGCCGGCGAAATCGCCTCGATCGACGGCTTTGACGAGGACACCGCTTCGGAAATCCAGACCCGCGCCCGCGAGTATCTGGAGAAGATCGAAGCCGAGCATGACGACAAGCGCAAGGCGCTGGGCGTCTCGGACGAATTGCGCGAGATCCCCGGCGTTACCACCGCCATGATGGTGACGCTCGGCGAGGACGGCGTGAAGACGATCGAGGATTTCGCCGGCTATGCAGCCGACGACCTGACCGGCTGGAAGGAACGCAAGGACGGCGAGACGAAGGTATTCCCGGGCGTGCTCGCCAATTACGGCGTGTCGCGCGCCGATGCCGAGCAGATGGTTCTGGCTGCCCGCCTCAAGGCCGGCTGGATCACCGAAGACGAGCTTGCAGCCGAAGAAGTCCCGGCTGACGAAGCCGTTGGTGCGTGAGGTGAAACCGCATCGCACCGAACCCGCCCTTGGACGAGATGAACGATCGCACCTGCATCGTCACCCGCAAACAGGCCGAACCGGATGAACTGATCCGTTTCGTCGTCGGCCCGGATTCGGCCGTCGTTCCGGATATCAAGAGAAACCTGCCCGGCCGTGGTTGTTGGGTGAGCGCCGACCGCCTACATATCGACAAGGCGGCGGCGAAAAATCTGTTTGCCCGCGCCTTCAAGGCGCAAGTGACCGTGGCGCCCGATCTCGGCAGCATGGTTGACGGGCTGCTTTCCAGAGCTGCTCTGGGCATGCTGGGCCTTTCCCGCAAGGCAGGCGCAATCGCTCTTGGGGCTACCAAGGTCGAGAGCGCGGTGCGCGGCGGGCTGGCGCTTTTCGTGCTCCATGCGGCAGAAGCGTCCGACGATGGCGTGCGCAAGATCAGCCAGGCGAGACGGGCGACCGTCCATCTCGGCGGGCCCGCCATCCTTGCTTACAAACTTTTCTCCGAGGCCGAGTTGAGCTTGGCATTGGGGGGTACAAATGTGATACATGCTGCCGTTCTCGCGGGAGACGCGGGCAAGGCGGTCCAGAAGCGCATGGTTGCGCTCGACCGATATCGGGGCGGTACCCCGGACGATCTGGCAATGCTTGCGGCCGTTGCTGACGAAGATGATGCCGCAGAGGATATGGAATGAGCGATACGAAATCGGGCGACGACAAGACGTTGAGTGTTACGCCGAAGAAGACCTTGACGCTGAAGCGCCCCGGTACGGAGCAGGGCATCGTGCGCCAGAATTTCTCGCATGGCCGCACCAAGCAGGTCCTTGTCGAGACCAAGAAGCGCAAGTTCTCCATGCCTGGCGACAAGCCGGAGCCGGCTGCTCCCCCAGCGTCCGTGTTCACGCCGAAGCCGCCAGTGGCGGCTGCACCCGTGGTGCAGGAAGCGCCCAAGGTGCCGCCGCCTCCGCCCCCGGCCGAACGCGGCGGCATGGTGCTGAACGAACTGTCGCGCAATGAAATGGAAGCCCGCCGCAAGGCGCTCGAAGGCTCCAAGGTCCGCGACGTCGAGGATCGCCAGCGCGCCATCGACGAGGCCAAGCGCCGCAATGAAGATGAAGAACGCCGCAAGCGCGAGCGCGAGGAATCCGCGCGCCGTCAGGCCGAGGAAGAAGCACGGCTTCAGACCGAGGCCGAGTCCCGCCGGCGTGCCGAGGAAGAAGCACGCCGCCGCGCGCCGCTGGCCGCCGAATTGGCGACGGTCGACGACGACGAAGACGTCAAGCCGAAGCGCACCGGTGCCGGCGCCCCTGTGCGCCGTCCAGTCACGCCCGAAGTGGCACGCCCGGCCAAGCCGACCAAGGGCGAGGAAGATCGCCGCCGCGGCAAGCTGACGCTCAACACCGCGCTTTCCGACGAGGACGCCCGTGCCCGCTCGCTGTCGTCGATGCGTCGCCGCCAAGAGAAATTCAAGCGCGCGCTGCACAATGAGCCGCGCGAGAAAGTCATGCGCGAAGTGATCCTGCCCGAAACCATCACCATCCAGGAACTGGCCCAGCGCATGTCCGAACGCGCTGTCGACGTGGTCAAGTTCTTCATGAAGCAGGGCCAGATCCTGAAGCCGGGCGACGTCATCGACGCCGACACGGCCGAACTGGTTGCTACCGAATTCGGCCACACGGTCCGCCGCGTTGCCGAGTCCGACATCGAGGAAGGCTTGTTCAACATCGCTGACAATCCGGAGGACCTTGAGTCGCGTCCGCCGGTGGTGACGATCATGGGCCACGTCGATCACGGCAAGACCTCGCTGCTCGACGCCATCCGCAACGCCAATGTCGTTTCCGGCGAAGCCGGCGGCATCACCCAGCATATCGGCGCCTATCAGGTCGAGAAGAATGGTCACAAGATCACCTTCATCGACACGCCCGGCCACGCCGCCTTCACGGCGATGCGCGCGCGCGGCGCCCAGGCGACCGATATCGCCATCCTAGTGGTGGCGGCCGACGACAGCGTGATGCCGCAGACGATTGAATCGATCAGCCATGCCAAGGCAGCCGGCGTTCCGATCATCGTGGCCATCAACAAGATCGACAAGCATGACGCCGACCCGCAGAAAGTGCGCTCGGAACTGCTGCGCCATGAAGTGTTCGTCGAATCGATGGGCGGTGAAGTGCTGGACGTCGAAGTGTCGGCGACCAAGGGCACCAATCTCGACAAGCTGCTCGAAGCCATCCTGCTGCAGGCTGAAATCCTCGACCTGAAAGCCAATCCGGACCGCACCGCCGAAGGTGTCGTCATCGAGGCCCAGCTCGACAAGGGCCGTGGTCCTGTTGCCACCGTACTGGTGCAGACCGGCACGCTGATGCCGGGCGACATCCTCGTTGCCGGTAACGAATGGGGTCGGGTGCGCGCGCTGGTCAACGATCGCGGCGGGCAGATCAAGGAAGCGCCGCCGGCGATGCCGGTCGAGGTGCTTGGCCTTCAGGGCACGCCGCAGGCCGGTGACCGCTTCGCCGTGGTCAACAACGAGGCCCGCGCCCGTGAGATCACTGAATATCGCCAGCGTCTGGCGCGCGAGAAGTCGGTGGCCAAGCATGCCGGCCAGCGCGGCTCGCTCGAACAGATGATGTCGCAATTGCAGACGAGCGGGCTGAAGGAATTCCCGCTGGTCATCAAGGGCGACGTGCAGGGCTCGATCGAGGCGATCAATGCGGCGCTGGACAAGCTCGGCACCGATGAGGTGCGTGCGCGCATCGTCCATGCGGGTGCCGGCGGCATCACCGAAAGCGACGTGTCGCTGGCAGAAACCTCGGGTGCCGCGATCATCGGCTTCAACGTCCGCGCCAATGTACAGGCGCGTGCAGCCGCTGCGGCGGCAGGTATCGAGATCCGCTACTACTCGATCATCTACAATCTCGTGGATGACGTGAAGGCGGCGCTCTCCGGCCTGCTCTCGCCGGAGCGTCGCGAGACCTTCATCGGCAATGCGGAGATCCTCGAAATCTTCGACATCACCAAGGTCGGCAAGATCGCCGGCTGCCGTGTCACCGAAGGCAAGGTCGAGCGCGGTGCGGGCGTCCGCCTGATCCGCGACAACGTCGTTATCCACGAAGGCACGTTGAAGACCCTGAAGCGCTTCAAGGACGAAGTCTCGGAAGTCCCGGGCGGCCAAGAGTGCGGCATGGCCTTCCAGAACTACGAGGACATGCGCGTCGGCGACGTCATCGAGTGCTTCCGCGTCGAGATGGTGACCAGGACGCTCTGAGTTCGAGCATCCTGTCGTTCAAATCAGGCGGTGGTCGAAAGGCCGCCGCCCAAACCAATGCATGTCGCCCAAAAGCTTGGGACAACGACATGCATAAAAACAATAGCTTAAAGCGTCGCACGGCCCCTTCGACGCGCTTTATGAGACATGCGGTGCGGTCCCATCCCGTGCCTCACGATTTCAGGATTGAGAAAAATGCCCCGTCCAACCACCTCAAGTCCATCCCAGCGCATGCTGCGCGTCGCCGAACAGGTGCGCCATGCCCTGTCCGAAACCTTGCAGCGGGGTGAGATCATCGATCCGCTGATCGAGAATACCGTGGTGTCGGTCTCGGAAGTGCGCATGTCGCCTGACCTGAAGGTCGCCACCGCTTTCGTCTCGCCGCTCGGCGCCAAGGATACCGACGCGGTGGTCGAAGCGCTCAACAAGCACGCAAAATTCGTGCGCGGCCGCGTTTCCGGCGCGCTGCGGCAGATGAAGTTCATGCCTGAGTTCCGCTTCAAACTCGACACTTCGTTCGACAATTTCGCCAGGATCAACGATTTGCTGAAATCGCCCGAAGTGGCGCGCGATCTTGGTCCCGAAGACAACAAAGAAGACAAGGACACCAAATAGTGGGGCGTCGCGGCAAAAAGAAGGGCCGGCCGATCTCCGGCTGGCTGGTGCTGGACAAGCCCGTCGGCATGGGCTCGACCGAGGCCGTCTCCAAGATCAAGTGGCTGTTCCAGGCGGAAAAGGCCGGCCATGCCGGCACGCTCGATCCGCTGGCGTCCGGCATGCTGCCGATCGCGCTCGGCGAGGCCACCAAGACCGTGCCTTACGTCCAGGACGGCGCCAAGATCTATCGCTTTACGGTCGCCTGGGGTGACGAGCGGTCGACCGACGACCTCGAAGGTCCGGTGACCCAGAGTTCCGACCGGCGTCCGGCAAAAGCCGATGTGCTGGCGCTGATGCCGAAATACACCGGCGTCATCATGCAGACGCCGCCGCAATTCTCGGCCATCAAGATATCAGGCGAGCGTGCCTATGACCTTGCCCGCGAGGGCGCGACGGTCGACATTCCGGCCCGCGAAGTCGAGATTGGCCGCCTCGATCTGATCGAGCATGGTGCCGACCAGACGATCTTCGAGGTCGAATGCGGCAAGGGCACTTACGTGCGCTCGCTGGCCCGCGACATGGGCCGCGACCTCGGTTGCTTCGGCCATATTTCCGAGCTGCGCCGGGTCGAGGTCGAGCCGTTCACGCAGGAGGACTTCGTCACCATCGCCGAGCTGGAGGCCGCCCGTTTCGGCGAACAGGGCGACGAAAGCCCGGAATCAGCGGAGGTTGCCGAAGCGGTCGAGATGCCGGTCGACTTCAGCGCCATCGACGCGCTTCTGGTCGACACATCGGCGGCGCTCGAGTGCCTGCCGCAGATCGCCATCAGCGACGACGCGGCAACCAAGATCCGTCTCGGCAATCCGGTCATCATCCGCGGCCGCGACGCGCCAGTGGAAGCCGAGGAAGCCTGCGCCACGGCGCGCGGCAAGCTGGTCGCCATCGGCGCCATCGAGCAAGGCATGTTCAAGCCGAAGCGGGTCTTTGCCGGGTGAGGGTTCTCATCTAGTTTCGGTTAGGTTTGCGCTTGAGGGGCATATGGCAAAGGCTGGGACGGTAAAGAAGCGGGCGCCGGTGACAACGCGGCGACCGCCGGTCGGTGCTTCGCCGGGCACGCTGATCGCCGACCCCGCGGCGCGACGGTCCGAACTGCGGCTGACACTGATCTCGCCCGATAAATTCCGGACGATCGAAAATGCCAGTATCGACGACCTCAACACCCATTGCCACCATTGGCCGGTCATCTGGCTCGACTGTACCGGTCTTGCCAACATCCCGTTGATCGAGGAGATCGGCAGCATCTTCAGCCTGCATCCGCTGGCGCTGGAGGATGTCGTCAACACCGGCCAGCGGCCGAAGGTGGATTTCTTCGAGGACCATGCCTTCGTCGTCCTCAGGATGATCGACGAAGTCACGGCGCACCGCTACGAGCAGATCGCCGTCTTCTTCGGCAGGAATTTCGTCGTCACCTTCCAGGAGCGCGAGGGCGATCCGTTCAACCCTGTGCGCAAGCGCATCGAAAGCTCGGTGCCAAACCGGCTACGGGCACGCGGTGCCGACTATCTCGCCTATGCCTTGATCGACGCCATCGTCGACAGCTATTTCCCGCCGATCGAGACTGCCAGCGACATCGTCGACAGTATCGAAGACGAGATGCTGCACACGCCGCACAAGCACCAGATGCGGCAGCTTCACGAATTGCGGCGCGATGCCAATGTGCTGAAGGGGGTGCTTTGGCCGATGCGCGATGCCCTGGCGACGCTGATCCGCAACGACGTGCCCTATGTGAAGGCCGAGACCAAGATCTTCCTCAACGACACACTAGATCATTCGCTCCGCCTGATCGAACTGGTCGAAACCCAGCGCGAGATGCTGACCGGCCTGATCGAGATGCATCTGTCGCTGAGCCAGGCGCGTACCAACGACGTCATCAGCTACCTGACGATCGTCTCGGTCATCTTCATGCCGCTCACCTTTCTCGTCGGTGTGTGGGGCATGAACTTCGACCCCGACACCTCGCCATGGAACATGCCCGAGCTGAAGGCCTACTATGGCTATCCGGCAGCACTCGTCTTCATGCTTGTTGTCGCGATGGGGCTCATCGCCTTCTTCAGATGGAAGAAGTGGCTTTAGACAAAGGAAAATCTCGGTTTTCGCCGCGAAATGCTGCGACAAAGCCGGCTTGTGAATTGGGCTGGTGTTTTGGCCGGAATTGCACTATACGCGCCGCAGCATAGCGCCATGACGCTTTGCTTGCACCGGCCCCTGCTGGACGACATCCCGGCTGAGGGCGACCCGTTTCCTCGAACAGATAAGGAAAAACACGATGTCGATTACTGCCGAGCGCAAACAGGAATTGATGGGTGAATTCGCAACCGCCAAGGGCGATACCGGGTCCCCGGAAGTCCAGGTGGCCATCCTTTCCGAGCGCATCAAGAACCTGACCGACCATTTCAAGGACCACAAGAAGGATAACCATTCCCGCCGTGGTCTGCTCGCTCTCGTCTCCCAGCGCCGCAGCCTGCTTGATTATCTCAAGCGCAAGGACGACGCGCGCTATCAGACGTTGATCGAGAAGCTCGGTCTGCGCCGTTGACGAATTGACCGGCGGGCTTTCTTCGGAGAGCCCGCCGGTCGCGCATTCGGCCAGTCGCATCGATTGGCCAAACCCGGTTTCGAGCATGCAGAGGGCCACTCGAAACCGCCCATGGACGGTCATGGGGCAGGATTGCAGGACGCTCGCGCGGCCATTGTGCCGGATTACCCGAGCTTCCCGTTGTCTTGCCCGTGGCTGCCCGAGAAAGGAAGCCAGGGAAAGGGCATCCGCGCACCGTGAAACGGCGTGGCCCTTTCCGCGTATAAAGGACAAGACATGTTCAATCACCACAAAGTGGAAATCGAATGGGGCGGTCGCCCGCTCATTCTGGAAACCGGCAAGATCGCGCGCCAGGCTGACGGCGCGGTGCTGGCCACCTACGGCGAAACCAAGGTTCTCGCCACCGTCGTTTCGATGAAGGAGCCGAAGCCCGGCCTCGATTTCTTCCCGCTGACCGTCAACTACCAGGAAAAGACCTATGCCGCCGGCAAGATCCCGGGCGGCTACTTCAAGCGCGAAGGCCGTCCGAGCGAAAAGGAAACGCTGGTTTCCCGCCTGATCGATCGCCCGATCCGTCCGCTCTTCGCCGATGGCTACAAGAACGACACGCAGATCGTCGTCACGGTCGTCCAGCACGATCTCGAAAACGATCCGGACATCCTGTCGATCGTCGCCACCTCGGCCGCCCTGACCTTGTCGGGTGTTCCCTTCATGGGCCCGATCGGCGGCGCTCGCGTCGGCTACATCAATGGCGAATACGTGCTCAACCCGCATGTCGACGAGATGCAGGAATCCAAGCTCGACCTGATCGTCGCCGGCACCACTGATGCCGTGTTGATGGTCGAGTCCGAAGCCAGGGAGCTCGGCGAGGATCTGATGCTCGGCGCCGTCATGTTCGGTCATCGTGGCTTCCAGCCGGTGATCGAGGCGATCATCAAGCTGGCCGAAGTCGCCGCCAAGGACCCGCGCGACTTCACCGCGCCGGATTATTCCGCGCTCGAAGGCGAGATGCTGAAGATCGTCGAAGGCGAGCTTCGCGATGCCTACAAGATCACCGACAAGCAGAAGCGTTATGCCGCCGTCGACGCCGTCAAGGCGAAGGTCAAGACTGCGTTCGCACCGGCCGAAGGTGAAGACGCCAAGTACACGTCCGAGCAGATCGGCAGCGTGTTCAAGGAACTCCAGGCCAAGGTCGTGCGCTGGAACATCCTCGACACCGGCTCGCGCATCGACGGCCGCGACCTCAAGACGGTCCGCAAGATCGTCTCGGAAGTCGGCGTCCTGCCGCGCACGCACGGCTCGGCGCTGTTCACTCGCGGCGAGACCCAGGCGCTGGTCGTCGCCACGCTGGGCACCGGCGAGGACGAGCAGTACGTCGATTCGCTGACCGGCATGTACAAGGAGAAGTTCCTCCTTCACTATAACTTCCCTCCCTATTCGGTTGGTGAAACCGGCCGCATGGGTTCGCCCGGCCGTCGCGAAATCGGCCACGGCAAGCTCGCCTGGCGCGCCATTCGTCCGATGCTGCCGAGCGCCGACCAGTTCCCCTACACGCTGCGCGTCGTCTCGGAGATCACCGAATCCAACGGTTCGTCGTCGATGGCCACCGTCTGCGGCACCTCGCTGGCGCTGATGGATGCCGGCGTTCCGCTGGCCAAGCCAGTTGCCGGCATCGCCATGGGCCTCATCAAGGAAGGCGAGCGCTTCGCGGTGCTCTCCGATATCCTTGGTGACGAGGATCACCTCGGCGACATGGACTTCAAGGTTGCCGGCACCGCCAACGGCATCACCTCGCTGCAGATGGACATCAAGATCGACGGCATCACCGAGGAGATCATGCAGATCGCACTCGGCCAGGCCAAGGATGGTCGCCTGCATATTCTCGACGAGATGTCCCATGCGCTGTCCGGCGCACGTGCCGAGCTCGGTGAGTTCGCGCCGCGCATCGAGGTCATGCACATCCCGACCGACAAGATCCGCGACGTGATCGGTTCGGGCGGCAAGGTCATCCGCGAGATCGTGGAAAAGACTGGCGCCAAGATCAACATCGAGGACGACGGCACGGTCAAGATCGCTTCCTCCAACGCCAAGGAGATCGAGGCGGCGAAGAAGTGGATCCACACCATCGTTGCCGAGCCGGAAGTCGGAGAGATCTACGAAGGCACGGTCGTCAAGACCGCCGACTTCGGCGCTTTCGTCAACTTCTTCGGTCCGCGTGACGGCCTCGTCCACATCTCGCAACTCGCCAACGATCGCGTCGCCAAGACCTCCGACGTCGTCAAGGAAGGCGACAAGGTCTGGGTCAAGCTGATGGGCTTCGACGAGCGCGGCAAGGTCCGCCTGTCGATGAAGGTCGTCGACCAGGCGACCGGCAAGGAACTCGCTCGCGACAAGAAGGCCGAAGGCGAAGAACACGCCGCCTGAACGGTCGGATAGCGTAATCGAAGCGGGCGCGGCGGATGTCGCGCCCGTTTTCATTTGAAGGGGCACGGGAATGTCTGCTGAGGCGTTGAAGACGCTTTTCCATCCATTCGAGGCTGAGGCCGTCGCCTTGCCGCGGAAGGGTGAGCGCGTCCTCTTTCTCGGCGCCGAGCCCGGCCAGCGGCCACCTCACGGTTTCGAGGCCACGCTGCATCTGGTGCAAGGCTTCCGGCCGTATTTTCGAGCGCTGCAGGCGGCGGACTTCGCCGTTACGCCGCAAACTGAGGGCGACGGGTTCGATGCCGCGCTCGTGCTGGCCGGTCGGCATCGCGGCCTGAACGAATTGCGCATCGCTGAGGCCCTTGAGCGCGTGGCATCAGGCGGATCGGTCGTCGTTGCCGGCGGCAAGGCTGAGGGCATCGCCAGCCTGCGCAAGCGCATTGACGAGCTTGTGCCGCTTGAAGGCCATCTGCCGAAATATCACGGCATCGCCTTCTGGTTTCGCCGTCCCGCGGATAGGGAAGCTGCGGAAAACCTGCGCACCGCCAATCCTGCCTTGCTGGTTGACGGCCGTTTCCACACGGCACCGGGCATGTTTTCCTTCGACAGGATCGACACCGGTTCGAAATTGCTGGTGGATAATCTGCCCATCGACCTGCGTGGCAGCATAGCCGATTTCTGCGCCGGCTGGGGCTATGTGGCGGCCGAGGTTGCAGCGCGCTCGCCCGGCATATCGGGGCTCGACCTCTACGAGGCGGACTTCGCCTCGCTTGAAGCGGCCAAGGGTAACATCAGCAGCACAGCCCCGGCACCAGGCTTCTTCTGGATAGATCTGCTGAGCGAAGCCGTCGAGCGGCGCTATGATGCGATCGTTATGAACCCGCCCTTCCACCGCAGCCGGGCGACCGAACCGGAGATCGGCGCCGGCATGATCCGCGCGGCAGGCAAGGCGCTGAAGCCGGGTGGGCGGCTTTACATGGTGGCGAACCGCCAGCTTCCCTACGAGCCGGTGCTGGCCGCGGCCTTTTCCAGCCACGTCGAGATTGCCCGCGACGGCATGTTCAAGGTCTTTGCCGCCCGTCGATGAAGCAAAGTGAACAGGGCTCAGTGAACGCTGGCGACGCGCGGCTCGCGCATGCTGACGATCGTGCGGACCTCGCCAGGTTTGATCGCCAGTGGCGCCGGTCGGCCGAACAGAAAACCTTGCATCACTTCGCAGCCGGCTGCCCTGAGCAGCGTCGCCTGGTTTTCGGTCTCGACGCCTTCGGCGATGATGCTGACGCCAAGCGCCCGCGAAAGCCCGACGATGGTCGAGACAACCGCGCCGGAGCTGGCATCGGTGTCGATGCGGCTGACGAAAGAGCGGTCGATCTTCAGCTTGCCGAACGCAAAATCGATCAGATAGCTTAGATTGGAATAACCGGTGCCGAAATCGTCGATGGCCACCGAGATGCCCATGTCGGCAAGCTGCCGCAGGATGATGGCGGCGCGGTCGCGATCCTGCATCATCGCCGTCTCGGTCACTTCCAGCTCCAGCCGCGACGGCTTGATGCCGGTGCTTGCCATCGTCTCGCGCACGATGCCGACGAAATCCTTGGTCATGAACTGCACGGGCGAAATGTTGACGGCGACGAAGCACTCCGCTGGCAGGTGACGGGCGTCGCTGCAGGCCTTGCGCAGCACCCATTCGCCGATCGGGCCGATCATCCCGGTTTCTTCCGCGATCGGAATGAACTCCATCGGCGGTATCATGCCGCGTTCCGGGTGCTTCCAGCGAATGAGCGCTTCGTAACCGATGATGCGGCCGCTCGGCAGGTCGAGCTGCGGCTGGTAGTGAAGGTCGAAATCACCGCGATCGAACGCAGTGTGCAGTTCGGATTCGATCCACTGGCGATAATCCGCCACCCTGCCCAGATCGGCATGGAAGACCGACCAGTTGCCCACCCCGCTGGCGCGCGCATTCTGCAGCGCCAGATTGGAACGGCGCAGGACGAGGACAGGCTCGACGCCGTCCTTGGGTATCGCCACGATGCCAACCGAAAGGCCGACCGATTGCAGGTGGGAGTTGAGCTGATAGGGCTGCATCATCTCGTCGATGAGCTTCTCGACCACCTTTTCCATGGATCCTCGGATCTCGTGATCCGGCAGCAGCACCGCGAATTCGCCGGCGCCGATACGTCCCATCAGCACACCTTCGGGCATGCAAGCCTTGAGTCGCTTGGTGAAGGCGCGGATCAGCTCGTCGCCATTGCTGTAGCCGATGGCGTCGTTGATCTGCTTGAAGCGATCGATGTCGATATCGATCAGAAACATCGGCTCGCCGGTCTTGATCGTCGCAGACGCGGCCTCGCCTATCTTGCCGACCATCGCCGGGCGCGCCAGCAGGCCGGTCAGCTTGTCGAAATGGGTTTCATTGACGACGTACTCGACCGATTCATCGACGCCAGCGAAGAAGGACAAGGCGGCTCCGGCGGCGGCGAGCGCACAAAGTGCCGACGTGATGCCGACCACTGTTTCTGCCTGCATGCCGATAAGATCGTCGCCGAAACCGAGCTTCAGGCCCCAGAGCCCGAGGACGAAACTGCCCATGCCCGAGCTGGCGACTGTGAGCAGCCGGAACACAGGTGTTCGCTTTGGGTTGCTGACGGCACGCATTGCAGAGTCCCTAAGTTACGGGAACTTCTAGCGGAAATCTCCTTAAAATGAGTTTCCGCCGATGCATCTAATTTTACCGGGCCGAACTAGTCCCGCCCGCCATCCGTCTGCTTCAACTCGTCGAGCGTCGGCATGGAGACGATGTGATAGCCGGAATCGACATAGTGGATTTCGCCGGTGACACCCGACGACAGGTCCGACAGAAGGTAGAGCGCGGAACCACCGACCTCGTCGATGGTCACCGTACGGCGCAGTGGCGAGTTGCGCTGCTGGTAGGAAAACATGTGGCGCGCGTCCGAAATCCCGGCACCCGCCAGCGTTCGCACCGGTCCCGCCGATATGCCGTTCACCCTGATGCCGCGCGGCCCATAGTCGTTGGCCAGATAGCGGACACTGGCCTCGAGCCCGGCCTTGGCGACGCCCATGACGTTGTAGTTCGGCATGACGCGGACGGAGCCGGCATAGGTCAGCGTGATCATCGAGCCGCCGTCCTTCATCAGCGCGGCGGCATGGCGGGCGACTTCGGTGAAGGAGTAGCAGGAGATGATCATGGTGCGGGTGAAATTGTCGCGGCTGGTGTCGGCGTAGAGGCCCTTCAGCTCGTTCTTGTCGGAAAAGCCGATGGCATGGACGACGAAGTCGAGCCCGCCCCATTCCTTGCCCAAGGTCTCGAATGTGGCAGCGACCGACGCGCTGTCTTCGACATCGCAGTGGACGACCAGCGCCGCGCCAATCTTCTCGGCGAGTGGCTTGACCCGACGCCCGAAGGCATCGCCCTGATAGGTGAAGGCGAGTTCCGCCCCATGTTCAGACAATTTCCGGGCGATGCCCCAAGCGATCGAATGGTCGTTGGCGACACCCATGACAAGCCCGCGCTTGCCCTTCATCAGTCCGTCCATGGCTGGCAATCCTTATGCGGAATAGCGCTGGAAAATCAGCGTTGCGTTGGTGCCACCGAAACCGAACGAATTGGACAAAACAGTGTCGATCCTGGCGTTATCGATGCGCTGTCGCACGATCGGCATGCCCTCGAATTCCGGATCGAGGGTCTCGATATGGGCGCTTTCGCCGATGAAGCCGCCTTGCATCATCAGGATCGAATAGATCGATTCCTGCACGCCGGCCGCACCCAGCGAGTGGCCGGTCAGCGATTTCGTCGAGGTGATGAAAGGTATCTTGTCGCCGAACACCTCGCGGATCGCGCCCATTTCCTTGGAGTCGCCGACCGGCGTCGAGGTGCCGTGCGTGTTGATGTAGTCGACCGGCGAAGAGACGGTCGCCAGTGCCTGCCGCATGCAGCGCACCGCGCCTTCACCCGAGGGCGCCACCATGTCGTAGCCATCGGAGGTCGCGCCATAGCCGACGATCTCGGCATAGATCTTGGCGCCGCGCGCCTTGGCATGCTCCAGCTCTTCCAGAACCAGCACGCCGGCGCCGCCGGCAATGACGAAACCGTCGCGATTGACATCATAGGCGCGCGAGGCGGCCGATGCCCGGTCGTTGAACTTGGACGACATGGCGCCCATCGCATCGAACAGGTCCGACATCGTCCAGTCGAGATCCTCGTGGCCGCCGGCAAAGACCATGTCCTGCTTGCCCCAGTGGATCAGTTCGTAGCCATTGCCGATGCAATGGGCCGAGGTCGAGCAGGCCGAAGAGATCGAATAGTTGACGCCGTGAATCTTGAACCAGGTGGCGAGCGTCGCCGAAGCGGTCGACGACATCGCTTTCGGCACCGCGAACGGCCCGATGCGCTTGGGGCTGCCGTTCTTGAGCGTGGTTTCGGCCGCCTCGACGATGGTTCTGGTGGACGGTCCGCCCGAGCCCATGACGATGCCGGTGCGCTCGTTGGTGATGTCGTTCTCGCCAAGGCCGGCATCCGCAATCGCCTGATCCATGGCGACGTGGTTCCAGGCAGCACCTTGGCTTAGGAAGCGCATGGCGCGACGGTCGATCATGGCGGACGGGTCGAGCGATGGCGCTCCCCAGACCTGGCAACGGAAGCCATGCTCGGCGAAGGAATCGGAAAAGCTGATGCCGGATTTGGCATCATGGAGCGAGGTCTGCACCTCGTTGGCATTGTTGCCGATCGACGACACGATGCCGAGGCCTGTGACTACGACCCGTCTCATGGGCTGCTCCTTCCAGAGTGTCCGGTGACGGTCAGGCGACCGCCGATTGCTTTGACAGACCCACCTTGAGATCCGTCGCCGCGTATATGGGCTCGCCATCGGCTTTCAGCCAGCCATCGGCAATACCAAGCACCAGCCGGCCACGCATCACACGCTTGAAGTCGATGCCGTATTCCACCTTCTTGACCGACGGCGTCACCATGCCCTTGAACTTCACTTCGCCGGTCGACAGCGCCATTCCCTTGCCCGGCTCGCCGAGCCAGCCGAGGTAGAATCCCGTCAACTGCCACATGGCGTCGAGGCCAAGGCACCCCGGCATGATCGGATTGCCAATGAAATGGCAGGCGAAGAACCACAGGTCCGGCTTGATGTCGAATTCCGCGCGGATGAAGCCCTTGTCGAAGGCGCCGCCCGTCTCGCTGATCTCGGTGATGCGGTCGAACATCAGCATCGGCGGATAGGGCAACTGGGCATTGCCAGGCCCGAACAACTCGCCGCGGGCGCAGGCCAGCAATTCTTCATAACCGTAGCTGGATTTCGAACCCGCCATCAATCTCGTCCCCGTAATCGTCCGGGCGTAGGACGCCCTTGTCGTTGGTTCCTAACACAATCTGTTTCAGGCCGGAAACCGGCGTTTGCGCTTAACCTGCCCGTCTGCCCGGGTCAATGCGCGCTATTGATCGTATTCGGCCGACAGAATATATGTCGGCAGGGGTCCAGTTTCGGCCGATGACGTTTTTTTGCCATTCTGGGCGTGTCTTGGGGCAGAACTATGGGCTTGGACGGACAGATGGATCTGGGCTGCCGGAAGGAAAATGTCGCTGTGGACAAGCGGGTGCGCGAAGCCGGGCTGAGGCCGACACGCCAGCGCATCGCGCTGGCCGATCTGCTTTTCGCCAAGGGCGACCGTCATCTTTCGGCCGAAGAGCTGCACGAGGAGGCGATCGCCGCCGGTGTGCCGGTATCGCTGGCCACGGTCTATAATGCCCTGCACCAGTTCACCCAGGCGGGTCTTCTGCGCATTCTGGCGGTCGAGGGTTCGAAGACCTATTTCGACACCAACACCTCCGATCACCATCACTTCTATATCGAAGGCGAAAACAGGATCTTCGATATCGCCAGCGGTCCGGTGACGGTTTCCAACCTGCCGGAACCGCCTGAAGGCATGGAGATCGCCAATGTCGATATCGTGGTGAGGCTGCGCCCGAAACGCTGCGATTAATCGGCACTTCCTGAAATTCGTGGATCTGGCGATCCGGCTCGAATGGGCCGTTGCCGCGCTGGCTGCGCTCATGTTTACGCCATGGCGGGTGGTTCCTGGTGGCTGTTTGCCGTGCTCATCTCGGCCACATCGGCCGCCAGGCGATGGTCCCGAACCGGAGGTTCGGAAAGACCATGATGATCAAGCAAGAGCGTCAGTTCTTGACGTGCTCGCCCGGATAGGCGCCCCAGACAAGCGACTGAGCGAGCCAGCCGGTGTGGCCATCGAAAGTCATTTCGCACCATTGGCCGTCGCAGGACTTGATCGTGCCCATGACCCCCGGCTCGACGATGGCGATGACGCTCGCATCCTTCTGCGGGTCGTCGAGAAGGTTGATTCGGGCGCCCTTGCCGCGCTGCCAAGGGGCGACGATCGCGGTGCGGCGGCCTGAAAGCAGCGACTGGTTGATCCAGCCTTCCGAACCGTCTGCGTCACGCACACGACGCCAGGTATCGAATTCCTGGACGATTTCCATCGGCAGCCCGGCTTTCATGTACATCCAGTCGACGGAGTAGTTGACGCCTGGTCCGACGCGGGAATTGACGCGGCCCGATTTCAGGCTGACGAAACGCGGCAGCGGCAGGCCGCTCGGCCCAAGCGTGATGGTCTGCGCGGGTGCTGCCGCGCTTTGCGCCGCCACCTGCGGGCAACAAAGGAAAGCGCCAAGAACTGCTGCGCTGAAGGCCAGGCGAAGCGACGCGAAACCAGACACTTTCATTCCTTTCGGCGCTTGCACATTTGGCAGCGGCGCCCCTTTTTCTTTGTCTTCGGCGGCACCGCTTGTTAAGGAGTGACTGGCACCGCGACCGGCTTCCAGTTTCGCCTGTCTTGGTTAAAGAGGTCTCAACGAGATCGGGTTCGAGGAAACAATGGCAGGCAAAAAACGGCCTCTCGTCGTCATCACGCGCAAGCTGCCTGATCCGGTCGAGACCCGCATGCGCGAATTGTTCGACGCCCGGCTGAATGTCGAGGACCGGCCGATGACGCAGCCGGAACTGGTCGCGGCGGTCAAGGAGGCCGACGTTCTGGTGCCGACCATAACCGACCATATCGACGCGGCGCTGATCGCCCAGGCCGGCGAGAACCTCAAACTGATCGCCAATTTCGGCAATGGCGTCGACAAGATCGACGTCGAGGCGGCGGCCAAGAAGGGCATCACCGTCACCAACACGCCGAACGTGCTGACAGAAGATACGGCCGATATGACCATGGCGCTGATGCTGGCGGTGCCGCGGCGGCTGGCGGAAGGCGCCAATGTGCTGACCGGCGACAAGAAATGGGCCGGCTGGTCTCCGACCTGGATGCTCGGCCGGCGCATATGGGGCAAGCGGCTCGGTATCGTCGGCATGGGCCGCATCGGCACTGCCGTCGCCAGGCGGGCCAAGGCCTTCGGTCTTTCGATCCACTACCACAACCGCCATCGCGTGCTGCCGGCGGTCGAGGAAGGGCTGGAAGCGACCTACTGGGAAAGTCTTGACCAGATGCTTGCCCGCATGGACATCATCTCGGTCAATTGCCCATCGACCCCGGCAACCTTCCACCTGCTTTCGGCGCGGCGGCTGGCGCTTATGCAACCGTCCGCTTACATCGTCAACACGGCGCGTGGCGACATCATCGACGAGGAGTCGCTGGTCAAGCTCATCCAGGACGGCAAGATCGCCGGCGCCGGGCTCGATGTCTATGAGCACGAGCCGGCGTTGAACTCGAAATTGCTGAAGCTTGCCGCCAAGGGCAAGGTCGTGCTGTTGCCGCATATGGGTTCGGCGACGCTCGAAGGCCGTATCGACATGGGCGAAAAGGTCATCATCAACATCCGGGCGTTCGTCGATGGCCACCGCCCGCCGGACCGGGTGCTGCCGCTACGGACGTGACCATGCATGTCGCCCAAAAGCGCGCAGCGTGTTTTGGGATAAAGACATGCATAGAATAGGATTTGCTAGGTAGCGATCGCGAGAGCGCCGTCGTCCGCGACTTTCACATTGCTTCCGCGATAGGCCTCGAAGACATCGCGGCCGAGCCGCAGTGCCATCGGCGTCTCCCAGCCCATTTCCCTGGCAACGATCAGCCCAAGCAGCAGGATGGCGTCCGGCTCATGCAAGACGAGTGCTGCCGGTGCATGGCCGTTGTGGACGAGTTCGAGCAGCACGGCGGACGCAGAGGACGAGCCGATCGTGCCGGGCAGGAACAGCACACGCCCGGAAAGGTTTTCACCATGCTGCGGATGACGGACATCGGCGATGCGGCCGGTCTTCGGATCGACGCCGCCCCAGAAGCTGATGGGCGCGGTCAGCACCAACGCCTCGCCTTCGCCGCTCCTGCCCGGCACCAGGATTTCAGGAATGGCGCTCATGCGGCAAAATCCGTAAACTTTGGCTTACCCAGTACGGCGCTCTCGACGCAGTCGACCAGTGATCCGTAGAGCACCGAATAACCTGTATTGCCTGGCGCGTAGTGCGCGAATTTCCCCGAGTTGGTCATCAGGACACCGCCGGCAAGGTCGGGCAGGATCGGCGTCACCACCACGCAAGTGTCGGCAACGATAATGACCCCGGTTGCTTCGAGCGCCTTGCGCCGGCCGTTCTGTTCGAGCGCGGAAAGCACATGGCGTCCGGTGCAGGCATAGATCGGCACGCTGAGCCGCCGTCCGGCGATCAGTCGCTCCAGCGTGTCGAATTCGACGGGTGACAGATGCGGGCTGCCAATCGCCACCGCATCGATGGTCGTTGGCGTTGCTGTTGTCGAAAGTCCGGCGCGCGCCGATGCGATCATCTCAGGCGTCACGCGGATGACTGTATCAGGCGCCGCACCAGCCAGAATGGTCTCGGCGTCGGGCGCCTCGGGCGTCACGCTCGCGATGTGGAAAAGACCGACCGCGCCCGACGATGCCGCCGCCGCACCAAATGCCTTCAACGCATCCTCGCCGGGCTGGCTCGGCACGCCGGTGACAACACCGACGGCATTGCCGACCTCGCGGCCATAGAGGCTGCCAAGAATCGGCCACGCGACCTCCGAACCGAGGAACGATGCGGAAAGCCGGGAAACGTCGAACACCAGCCGCGCCCGGCGGTTCTCGGCGCGATGCAGACCGTAGTCGGGCGCGCGGCCTGATATGGCACAGGCGATGTCGAGGAAATCGCCATAGCGGTTGGTGCGCGCGCCCAGAACAGAATTGCAGAACACCACGGCGTTGGACTCGCCCCAGGCGACGTCGGTTCCCAGTGCCGGTCGGTGTCCGGCCTGGTAGGGCGCGCAGGTCCAGCTCTGTTCGCAGCCAAGCTTGCGGTAGGCTTCCATCATCCGCCGCGCCATGCCGCGAGCCGGTTCTTCGAGGCGCACGCGTGAACAGCCCATGAGGTCGAGCGCCCCGACATTGAGCGTCGAGCGCACCGCGACCCGGGCGCTGCCCTCGACCAGTCTTTCGGCGAAGAGCGTGCCGGAATCACCGTGATAGAGCGCGCCGTCAATATGCGCCGAGGCAATCGGGATCAGCCGCGGCGCGCCGAGCAGGCGGGCGCTTTCGATCACGATGCGCATGGCCATCGCGGCACCGTCGTGGCCAGAGGCGATGGCCTGTTCCTCGGGGTTGAGTGCGAGGCTCACGCAAGCACCTTGCGCATAGTGATCGAGGTCGGCCTATCATAGCCCCCATGCGCCGTCCGTCCGGTCTCGCGAAAGCCGAGACGGGCAAAGGCTGTATGATTTCCGGTCAGTTCGATCCGTGTCTGAAGCTCGATGGCGGTCTTGTTGCGGCTGCGAACCAGATCTTCGATAACCTGCATCAACCGCTTGCCGATGCCTTTTCCCTGGAAGCCCGGATCGACGGCGAGCTTTCCGACATAGAAATCATCGGTCCTTTCCTGCACGAAAACACAGCCGACGATCTGGCCGTCGCTCAGCGCCAGGAATCCCGTCTCGTGGCCAGCCTTGGCCTTCAGCCCATCGACGGTAAGCAGATGCGCCGATGATGGCGGGTCGATGACGCCGTCCATGGAAGCGAAGGCGCGCATGATCAGCGCCAGCAATTCGTCCCACTGCTCGAAATCGGCCAAAAGCTGTGTGATGAAAACACCAGTGGACTGGTCCATGCGGTCAATTCT
Organism: Mesorhizobium sp. AR10; assembly: GCF_024746795.1. Lineage (NCBI taxonomy): Bacteria > Pseudomonadati > Pseudomonadota > Alphaproteobacteria > Hyphomicrobiales > Phyllobacteriaceae > Mesorhizobium > Mesorhizobium sp. AR10. The sequence goes on along the minus strand of NZ_CP080524.1, from coordinate 312,121 downwards.
TCTTGTATTGGATAGTGTCGAAGCGCGCCGCCAGCGCGTCGTAAAGCAGCAGCCGGCCGACCAGCGGTTCGCCGATGCCGGTGATCAGCTTGATTGCCTCCATTGCCTGCAGCGTGCCGACGACGCCGGTCAGTGCGCCGACGACGCCGGCGACGGCGCAGGACGGCACCAGTCCCGGCGGCGGCGGCTCGGGAAAAAGATCGCGGTAGCCCGGGTTCGGCCTGCCGTCCGTGCCGCTCTCGAACGGTTTCAGCACCGTCACCGAGCCGTCGAAGCGGCCGACGGCGGCGTGCACCAGCGGCCGTTTCTCCGCGGCGCAGGCATCGGCCACCGCATAGCGTGTTTCGAAATTGTCGGAACCGTCGACGACGATATCGTAGCCGGCGACGAGGGCAGGGGCATTGTCCGCCGTCAGCCTGGAATTATGCAGTTCAACCTTAACATTGGGATTGATGCGCGCGATCGCATCCCTGGCGCTGTCGGTTTTCGCCATTCCGACAGCGTCAGTGCCGTGGATCACCTGTCTCTGCAAGTTGGATAGCGAGACGCTGTCGTCGTCGACGATGCCGAGCGTGCCGACGCCGGCGGCGGCGAGATATTCGAGCACCGGCGCCCCGAGCCCGCCGGCGCCGATGACCAGCACCCGCGCACGCTTCAGCCGTTGCTGGCCGGCGCCGCCGATTTCGGGCAGCACGATGTGGCGGGCATAGCGTTCGAGCTCTTCGTCGGTGAGGGCGGCGGTGATCATTGCCGGACCTTATAGCGGGTGAAAAACCTTGTCAGGTGTCTTCCGTTGGCCCAACCGTCCCGTGGTCGACCGTCAGGAACTGCGCCCGTCCCTTGAGACTGGAAAACAGTGCCGCATCGGTTCCGGTCATGAAGGCCTGGCAGTTGAGTTCCTCCAGGATCGCGAACAATGCTGCGCGACGGCCACTGTCGAGATGGGCAGCGATCTCGTCGAGCAGCAGGATCGGCGTCATCCCCGACATCTCCCCGGTCAGCCGGGCATGCGACAGGACGATGCCGACCAGCAGCGCCTTCTGCTCTCCAGTCGAGCACAATTCTGCAGGCATCGCCTTCGGCCTATGCCGCACCAGCAGATCGGAACGGTGCGGGCCGTCGAGCGTACGGCCGGCGGCGCGGTCGCGGTCGCGGCCGTCGGCAAGTGCTGTGCGGAACCGTTCCTCGACATCGACGGCGGGTGCGGCGCCGACTTCGCTTTCCAGTTCGCCGAGCAGGCTGATGTCGGCTTGCGGAAACGGACCTGTGCTGGGCAGCCTGTCGATCATGGCGGCGAGCAGGCGCACCAGTTCGGCACGCGCCGCGGCAATCGCCACGCCGGTTTCCGCCATTTGCATCTCGATCGCATCGAACCAGGCGCCGTTTCGCGAGCCTTCCGTAAGCAATCGGTTACGGCCGCGCATTGCCTTTTCGTAGTCGAGCGCGCGCTGGCCGTGCTGGGGGTCGATCGCCAGCACCAGCCGGTCGAGAAAGCGCCGGCGGTCGGCGGCCGGCCCCGGGAACAGGCCGTCCATGGCTGGCGTCAGCCAGACGACGCGCAGCCATTCCAGCATGTCTTCGGCCGATCGTGCGGCCGCGCCATTGATGCGCACCCGCCGGCCGCCTTCGCCGGCGGTGTCGCCGCCCGCAATGCCGGTGCCGATCTCGACCTGACCTTCCGGCCCGTCGAGCCGGGCATGCAGCGCGAAGCCGCCGTCGCCGCCTTCACGCGCCACGTCGGCATAAGGCGCGCGGCGCAAGCCGCGACCTGGTGTCAGCAGGGAGATCGCTTCCAGCAGGTTGGTCTTGCCGGCGCCGTTGTCGCCGGAAAACACCACGGCGCCTGGGCCAAGGTCGATCGACAGCGCCGCATAGTTGCGGAAATTGGTAAGTGTAAACTTACTTATATGGGTTTGTTCCGGCAACCGCTATCCGCCTGTAGAAGTCGCCGCAATCATGATCGCAATCGTCGCGTTATCACGGAACCAGACTTTGGCGCCGCAGCGCGGCTACACCCGCATCGGCATCAGCACGTAGAGCGCGGTTTCGTCGGCCATGTCGTGGATAAGCGTCGGCGAGCCGGCATCCGCCAGCATGAATTTTGCCTCCGTGCCGGTCAATTGCGCGGCAACGTCGAGCAGATATTTGGCATTGAAGCCGATTTCGATCGGGTCCGACGAATAATCGGCGGCCAGTTCCTCGGTGGCGCTGCCCGAATCCGGATTGTTGACCGCCAGCGTGACCTGGCCTTCGGTGATCGAAAGCTTCACCGCGCGGCCGCGTTCGGAGGAAATGGTCGAGACGCGGTCCACGGCGGCGGCGAAGCTCTGCCGGTCGATGATCAGCTTCTTGTCGTTGCCGGTCGGGATGACCCGCTGATAGTCCGGGAAGGTGCCGTCGATCAGCTTCGAGGTCAAAACCACGCTACCGATGGTGAAGCGGATCTTGGTGTCGGACAATTCGGTGGTTACCGCGACGTCCGGATCGTCGACCAGTTTCTGCAACTCGCTGACCGTCTTGCGTGGAATGATGATGCCGGGCATGCCCTCGGATCCTGCCGGCGCGTCGATCTCGGCGCGCGCCAGACGGTGGCCGTCGGTCGCCACCGAGCGCAGCTTCAGCTTGCCGCCGGCTTCATGCGTGTGCAGGTAAATGCCGTTCAGGTAGTAGCGCGTCTCTTCGGTGGAGATGGCGAACTGGGTCTTCTCGATCAAGCCTTTCAGCGCCACCGAATCGAGCCGGAAGATATGCGAGAAGGATCCGGCCGAAAGCTCCGGGAAGTCGGACTGCGGCAGGCACTGGAGACGAAAGCTCGAGCGGCCCGACGTCACCGTCATGGCGTTGCCGTCCTCGTCGGTCTTCAGCATTACCTCCGCCCCATCGGCGAGCTTGCGCACGATGTCGTAGAGCAGATGTGCCGGCACCGTCGTCGCCCCGCCGCGTTCGACCTTGGCGGGCGTGGCTTCGGTCACCTCCAGATCGAGGTCGGTTGCCTTCAGTTCAAGGCTGGCACCCTCGGCGCTGAGCAGCACGTTCGACAGGATCGGTATGGTGTTGCGCCGTTCGACCACACGATGAACGTGGTTGAGCGACTTCAGGAGATTTGACCGTTCCAGGATAACACGCATGACGAAACAGGCTCGCTTGAATGAATGAACGGGTCTCCGGCGAGCGGCGCCCCGCGAAAGGTCTGAACAGGCTCAGAATCTCTACAAACTGACAGGAAAAAGCCAGCAAACGCAAGCCCGTGCCACCGGTTCGGGCCGGTTACGCGGGCTTTCTGGGGATAAAGCTGGCGAAGTCCGCGAGCCAATGCGTGTCGCCCAAAAGTGCGCAGCGGTTTTGGGACAACGACACGCACTTAAAGCAAAGATTTCAAGCGCGTTGCCTTGATCCTCTCAAACCCGACGCGCTTGGTTTTTCCAGCCGATCAGGCCTGGTCGTTGATCAGTCTTCTCAGCAGTTCGAGTTCCTGCGCCAGTGTGTTGTCGACACCGGAAAGATCCTCGATCTTGCGCACGGCATGCAGCACGGTCGTGTGGTCGCGGCCGCCGAAACGCCTTCCGATCTCCGGCAGGGAGCGCGGCGTCATTACCTTCGACAGGTACATGGCGACCTGCCGCGGTTTGACGATGGTGCGCGTGCGCCGGTTGGACAGAAGCTCGGTCTTCGACACGTTGTAGTGGCGCGCCACGATGCGCTGGATGTCCTCGATGCGCACCCGTTTCGGCTCGCCAGAGCGATAGATATGGCCGAGGATTTCGTCGATACGGTCGATCGTGATCTGCGGTTCGAAGGATTGGCGGAACAGAAGCTGATTGAACGCACCTTCGAGTTCACGCCCGCTGCCGGTCACCGTGCGGGCGACGTGATTGAGAATCTCCTCCGAAATATCGAGCGATGCGTCATCGACCTTGGCGGTGGCAAGACGCAGCTTGAGCATGCCGATGCGCATGGCAAAATCCGGTGCCGACATTTCGAGCGCGACGCCGCCGTTGAGGCGCGAGCGGACGCGCGGCTCCAGCGATTCCAGCTCAGACGGGGGCCGGTCGGCGGCAACCACCACTTGCTTGGCGCTGTCGAGCAGCATGTTGATTAGATGGCAGAATTCGTGCTGGATCGACTTGCCCTGCAGGAACTGCATGTCGTCGATGATCAGCAGGTCGATGTCGCGCAACTGTTCCTTCAGCGTCAGCGCGTTGTTGTCGCGGATCGCTGTGGCGAAGCGCCACATGAAATACTCGGCCGTGAGATAGACGACGCGCGATTTAGGATTCTGCTTCAGGGATTCGGCCGCGATCGCCTGCAACAGGTGTGTCTTGCCGAGCCCGACCGTTGCGTGAAGGAAGAGCGGATTGAAGCGCACCGCACTCGACTGCGATTCCGCCACCGCCTTGGCGGCGGCGAAAGCCACCCGGTTCGACGGTCCCTCGATGAAGGAGCCGAACGTATAGCGCGGGTCGAGCGGCGAACCGAGCACATTGTGCCGAAACTCGCCTTCGATTGGGATTCCAGGGCGAGGCGCCGGTGCCCGCTCCATCCTGCCTGCACCCGCAGTGCCTGCAGCCAGTGTCGTTTGCGTCTGCTTTGTCATCTTGCGGGCCGGGACCACCTCGGGCTCAACGCCGTTGCGTGCCGGACGGGTAGCGGTGCGCACGACGATCTCGATCTTGAGGATTTCCGGATCTTCGTGCTTCCACAACTCGGCGATGAGGTCGAGATAATGGCCGTTGATCCACGAGCGCAGGAAGGCCGTGGGCACGGAGATGCGGACAATGCCCCGGGATGCCTCGGCGACCTTCATCCGGCCGAACCAGCTCGAATAGACCTCGGTTCCCAGACGCGCCTTCAACTGGACCTTGACCCGGTCGAACTTTTGTTCCGCGTCGCTGGAAGCCGTCATGTCGTCCCCTCCAACCAAAATTCCAGGAAATGGGAGGTCGCCCGTAAGCTTCCTTTCGATGCCGCTCTGCATGATCGCGTTCCTTGTCCTTTGTACCTGTTTCCACCGGGGATGCGCCTCCTGCATCCATGTTTCCGGCGACCGTTTCTTCGCTACGACACCATCGCCGCCGCCGGCTGATGAATGTCGTCTCGTTACCAAGGGACCGGTACCGGCGCCTAAGCCAGTCCGTCTGGACCACGTCAGGGCAATACAACTCCGTCCGGCGAAAACGCCGGTGCCGTTGACCTGCTATGTAAAAAATTACGCCAGTCCCCTACCGTATCGAAAAGACAAACCAACCCCATTCGCGGAATTGATCCACGTCATGAATTCTGCCATTTTGTGCTGGCCGATCCAGGCTGGGTTGAGGGCCAATGGCCCGTCCCTTCGATAGATCGACACTACCGAAATCGCTGTGGAAAGGGCAAGGCCAAGACTAACGGATTTTTAAGGAATCTGGTTAGCGAAGACGGGTTCGGGCCTCATGCTGCTACCGCACATTTTGACAAAGCCATTGTGATTCAAACCCTTTTCCGGCGAATATGAAAAAGGCCGCGCTGCATGAAATTTTCTGAAATAATTCGCTTGACAGCTACTTGTCCCCCATCGCTCGCCCGTGATGTGAACAAGCTGTGGATCACCGTCTGCAAGCAACTGAAAAATAAAGATAATTTGTGATAGCTGTTTTTTCAGACACAGGCGGTTTGGGCGGATCGGAATATCCGCGCGCATGTATATGCCGGCAAAGCATTCTGAACGTTGAAATCCAGGCCGAATGCGGTTTGCGGGCGTTCTTTTTAAGTACTTGCCGGCAAACGAAAAAACCCGGCGTGATCCGCCGGGTTCGAAGAACGCAAGTTCAGGAAAGCTATATCAGGCCGACAGCACTTTGAGCCGGTGAGCCAGGCGCGACACCTTGCGGGATGCCGTGTTCTTGTGCATCACGCCTTTGGTCGCGGCGCGCATCAATTCCGGCTCGGCGGTCTTGAAGGCGGCCAGCGCGGCAACCTTGTCGCCGGCAGCCAGTGCCTCTTCGACCTGGCGGACATAGGTACGCACGCGCGAGCGACGGTTCTTGTTGATCGCCGCGCGACGGGCGATCTTGCGCGTTGCCTTTTTGGCCGAGGAGGTATTGGCCATGATGCCTCTCTTCTGATCTGGTGGGCGCATGCGGGATACCGCAGGGCGCAAAAAACAAACGGGCAGCCACAGGGCCGCCTCGGTTGGAGCGGCTTATAGTTCAGCTTTTCCGGCGCGTCAACGCCGCTTCGCCTTCTTTTTGGTCGGCGTCTCTATGATCCTACCGGTTGGTGAAATTCGGCTTCCGCTTCTCGGCAAAGGCAGCCATGCCTTCCTTCTGGTCGTCGAGCGCAAACAGCGAGTGAAACAGACGGCGCTCGAACCGTAGCCCCTCGGCAAGGGTCGTTTCAAAGGCGCGGTTGACAGCCTCTTTCGTCATCATCGCCGACGGCAGCGAAAAATCGGCGATCTTGGCCGCGGCCTTCAGCGCTTCCTCGACAAGTTCACCGACCGGCACGATACGCGATACCAGGCCGCAACGCTCGGCCTCCGCGGCATCCATCATCCGTCCGGTCAGGCACATGTCCATCGCCTTCGACTTGCCGACGAAGCGGGTCAGCCGTTGCGATCCGCCCATGCCGGGCATGACGCCGAGCGTGATCTCGGGCTGGCCGAACCTGGCATTGTCGGCGGCGATGATGAAATCGCACATCATCGCCAGCTCGCAGCCGCCGCCGAGCGCATAGCCAGCAACCGCCGCGATGATTGGCTTTCGCGCCCGCGTAAACTCTTCCCAGCCGACAAAGAAGTCCTGCACATAGGCATCGACAAAGGAGATCGCCTGCATTTCCTTGATGTCGGCGCCCGCCGCAAAAGCCTTTTCGGAACCGGTGATGACCATGGCGCCGATTTCAGCATTTCCTTCAAAGCCGCGGACGGCCGCGACCAATTCCGCCAGAACCTGCGAATTCAGCGCGTTGAGCGCTTTCGGCCGGTTCAGCGTGATCAGCCCGACCTTGCCGCGTGTTTCCGCGATGATCGTTTCATAGGCCATGAGTGCTCCTCCTCGCTTCTCGTTCACACCTGACAGGTTCGGCAAAAGAAAGTCGAACGCCCGCTTTGCACGATGCGCTCTATGTGGCCGCCGCAGCCGGGCTTGGAGCAGGGCTCGCCTTCGCGATCGTAAACCGCGAATGAATGCTGGAAATAGCCCAGCGATCCGTCTGTGTGCACATAGTCGCGCAGCGACGATCCGCCGGCGGCGATCGCATCGGCAATGACCGAACGGATCGCCTCGGCGAGGTGCTCGCTCTGCTCCTTGGCTTTCTTTCCGGCCTTCGCCATCGTGCCGGCCTCGCGCAGGGGCGACAGGCCGGCACGCCACAGCGCTTCCGACACATAGATATTGCCGAGCCCGGCGATCAGTCGCTGGTCGAGGAGGGCTGCCTTCAAAGGCGATCTGCGGCCCTTCAGCAGCGAGGCGAGCAAGGCACCGTCCAGTGCGTTGCCTGTCGGCTCGACGCCCAGCCCCGCCAGCATCGGATGGGTGTCAGAGGTCCCTTCCGAAAACAGCATGAACCCGAAACGGCGTGGGTCGTTGAAGATCACGCGGGATCGGGCGCCGCCGGCGGACATGACATCGAACACGACATGATCGTGCGTGACGCTCTTCGAGCGTTCGTGGTGGAACACCCCCGGTATTTCGCTGCCATCAGGCGTCTCGATGCGGAACGAACCCGACATGCCGAGATGGCAGATCAGCACCGGGCCACCTTCCACATACATTATAAGATACTTGGCCCGGCGGCCGAGCGCCGTAATGGTCCTGCCGGTCAGCCGCTCCGAGAATCTTTCGGGAAATGGAAAGCGCAGATCGGGCCGACGGGCCTCGACGCGGATGATGCTTGCACCTTCCAGAACCGGTTGTAGGCCGCGCCGGATCGTTTCGACTTCCGGCAACTCAGGCATGGCCGCCTATCGTCGCACGGAAGGAAGCGCCATGGTGGCCGCGCGCCAGCCCGAGATGTTCGGCCACGGTTTCGCCGATATCGGCAAAGGTCGTCCTCAGCCCGACGTCGCCACCCGTGAGCCCCGGTGCGGAGCCGATCACCGGAATGCGTTCGCGCGTGTGGTCGGTGCCGCGCCATGTCGGATCATTGCCATGGTCCGCGGTGAGGAGGAGAAGGTCGCCGTGCTTCAGCTTTGCCAGCGCATCCGGCAGCCGCCGGTCGAAGGCCTCGAGCGCCGCCGCATAGCCCGCGACGTCGCGCCGATGGCCGAATTCGGTGTCGAAATCGACGAAATTGGCGAACACAAGATCGCCGTCGCCTGCGTCGTCCATTGCGCCCAGCGCCGTGTCGAACATCGCCATGTTGCCAGGAGCCTTGCGCACTTCCGAGATTCCGCGATGGGCGAAGATGTCGCCGATCTTGCCGACCGCGATGACCCGGCTTCCGCGCGCAGTCAGCCGGTCGAGCAGTGTCGGCTCCGGCGGCGGCACGGCGTAGTCATGGCGGTTGTACGTCCGCTCGAAGGTGGCGACGGTTTCGCCGAGGAAAGGCCGTGCGATCACCCGTCCGATGTTCAGCGGATCAACCAGCCTGCGCACCACCTTGCAGAATTCGTAGAGCCGCTCCAGGCCGAAATGAACTTCGTGCGCGGCAATCTGCAGGACGGAGTCGACCGAGGTGTAGCAGATCGGTTTGCCGGTGCGGATATGCTCTTCGCCGAACCGTTCGATGACCTCCGTGCCTGGCGCATGGCAGTTGCCGAGAATGCCGGGCACATTTCCTTCCCGGATGATCGCCGCGGTCAGCTCGGCTGGAAAGGCTGGCACGGTGTCCGGGAAGTAGCCCCAGTCGAAGCGCACCGGCAAGGCGGCGATTTCCCAGTGGCCCGAAGGCGTGTCCTTGCCGCTCGAAACCTCTTGCGCCGCGCCATGGAAAGCCGAGGCGAGCGAGGACTTTCCTCCGCTGTCGAACTTGAATCCCGTTGCGGTTTCTGCCGCGCGACCGAGACCGAGTGAAAGCATGTTGGGTACGAAAAGGGGGCCGCTTCGCAGGCCTTCGCGGTCCGCACGACCTTGCGCGCAGGCTTCGGCGATATGTCCGAACGTGTTGGAGCCGGCGTCGCCATAGCGCTCGGCATCGGCAGCACCGCCGATGCCGAAGGAATCGAGAACAAAGAGGAAAGCGCGCGCCATCGGAGTTTCGTTGTTGCCTGTGTGCTGGCCCAGACATAGGGTTCTGCACCGCCATTGGCAATTCGGAAACCAAACGGCAACGGCTCGGCGCGATAGTCAGGATGCGACCGGACGCCGGCATGAGCATGGATCGATGAAAACTGGCGGCGGATTTGGGATTAGGCCTGTCTTGAAGGCATCCGCGGCCATCCTGGCATTGCTGGGCGCGTCCTGGTCAAACGTTGCGAATGCCGATTGGCGGGATGATATCGGCACGTTCCGCATCGGCATCGTCGCCGAGCCGGGCGCCGGCAACACGGTTCCGGGTCTGGCACTGTTGACGGATGCCTACACAAAGGCGCTCGGCATGAAGGTCGAGTTTGTCGTTGCCCGCAACTATGCCGCGCTGATCGAAGCGCAGGCCAACGCCCGGATCGAATACGCGATCTATTCGGCGACGGCCTACGCCGCCGCGTCGCAGCGCTGCGAATGCGTTGAACCTCTGGTAGCGCCGATCGATGCCGATGGCGCCATCGGTATCCGTTCTGTTTTGCTGACGCAGGACGGCAAGGTTCCCGATCTGGCTGCGATGAAGGATCACAGGATCGCCATGGCACCTTCAGACAGCGTTGGCGGGTCTCTTTTGCCACTTGCCGGGCTGGCGGCAGAAGGCTTTGGGATCACCGAGGACGCACCGTTTCTTGCACGTGCCGATTCGGCTGCTGCTGCCGAAACGATGCTGATCGATGGCCAGGCCGATGCCTTGTTTGGCTGGGTGACGGCCACCGCGGACAGCCAGCCGATTGTCTCGGGCGTACAGCCGGCTGCCCCGGGCGGCACGGTGGCAAGGCTGGAGGCGGCAGGAATTTCCAAAACAGCACTTCAGGTCGTATGGACGTCCGGCCTGCTGAGATATGGCCCCCATGCCGTCCGCAGCGACCTTGACCCCGAAGCCAAGCGCCGGCTCACCGTGTTCCTCACCAATCTCAGATCGCTCTCGCCTGATATCTACGACCTTCTGGAAGCGAAACATTCCGGTGGGTTTGCCGTCGCCGGTCCGCAAGACTATGCGATGGCCGCTGCCATCGTGCGCTTTGTGTCAAGCGACATCGATCGTCAGTAGCATTGAACGCGGGCGAATTGTTTCAGCAGTTGCCGCAGGGAATCGTCGTGCTTCGGCGAGGCCTCAGATAGTAGGTTTCGCCCATCGATATGTTGTTGAAGCGGGTGATCAATCCAAGCCGTTTTGCGCTGTCCGCCGACCATGTGATGATCGGCTTATAGCCGAGGCTGCTTTCGACGCGAATGAGGAAAGCGCCCTTGGTCTTGAGCGCGGTGGGAACGGTCGTGATGCTGTCCTTGGCGGCGTCGGCGCTAGGGGTACCGTTGTACAGTTTGCGCGACCACACCACCTTGACCTTCGGTGTCGTTTCGTCCGTGACCTGTATTGCCGTGATGATGATATCAGGGGTCGAGCGGTTGTAGGGCTGAAGGGTCGAGGTGCCGATCTTCATGATCGCATCGAGATCGGCGGTCACGATGCTTTGCTGCTGCGTGACGAGATCCGCCACCATGGAGCCGATTCGGCTGACCTTCTTGCTGGTCTCGATCGCCTGCGAGGCTTCCATGGTCACGAAATACATGATCAGCAGCAGGGGCACGATCAAGGCAAACTCGACGGCCGCGATGCCGCGACGATCGGTGCAAAACCGGGTCGCTCTCGCCCACAGTGCTGAAACTCCCGAATGTGCCCCCGCACGATACATGCTTCCACCCTCTTCTTGCTGACGCAACGGTGCAGTTATCAGTCGTCGAATGGCTCGTTCTGCCAGATCGCCGATGCGAAATGCAGCGTGTTACCGTCATTGAGATTGGCCATCGACTTGGCCAGGAAATCGGTCATGACAGGCCATTTATAAAAGACCCGCAGCATGTTCTTCGACTCTGCCAGGCCCGGGGTTACCGTAAAGGTCGTGGTGGGCGTGCCTGTCAGCACGATTTCGCCGCCTGCAATCTTGAAGCCCGCGGTGGCCGCATCGGCAAACGTCGGATACTCGCGAAGATCCACCAGCAATCCGGGGCAGGTCTTTGCCACCACGATCTCCAGTCTGCTGCAGATCATGTCCCTCAACTTGGTCCCGGTCATGTCGGCCTGCTTTAACTGGCCAGTACGCAGCTGACGGGCAACATCGTCGGTGACGTTGGCCATCACTTCCTGTCCGGCAAATGAGATGCAGCTCTCAAGGATGGCGAAGACGAGAAGTGCAAATGGCAGAGCAAGCATCGCGAACTCGATCGCCGTGCTGCCTCGCCGATCGCCAAAGAAGCGTCGGGGGAACTTCCGTCCTGCTTTGCCCTTGCTGATTTCGGGTCTTGGGTCCGTGCTCATGTCCCGTTCCTGCCGATCCTGATGCGGTATCGGCTGGAACATTAGCGAAAACCCATTGAAGTCCGGTTTGGATGACCGTTAAATTCGGCGGGATGGCTTTAACCGGTTGCTAACCGAAGCGGTGCTTTCGGGGGGACAAGACAGCTCAACACTTACTGGCCGGCGCTCATCTCGGCTTCGGAGACCTTCTCTGATTCACTCTTATAGGAGCCCTCGCAATAGGGCGTGCAGGACAGAGTTTGTATCTGGGCTCGCCTGTAGATGCGCACCGACGAAGCGGCCTGCCGCACGACGGTGACCTGCTCGTCGATGATCGGGTTGCCCTCCTGGTCGAGGACGACCAGGTTGGTGACACCGAACCCCTTGCCCGTCAGCACGATCGTCGATGCATCCTGCACGGCCGCGTCGGCGATCTCCGGATTGCCAACGACGATCGTGTCGGCGGCGCGTGTCAATTTGACGATCTTCGCCTGGTTCATGGTGACTTCGATGCCGGCTCCAGCCCGGGCCGGCACGACGAAAGCTGAAGCGGCGAGAAGCGCAGCAAGTAGGAATGACGATCTCGACCCGGTCATTGAGGCGCTCCAAGGCAGCAAACTGTTCAACAGAACATGAACGAGATTGGTGAACCAAGGGTTAAACTGATAACCGACGCGTTGACGCCTGGGACCGGCTTGCCCGCCGTTGGTTGCAGCCGGTCTTTTCGAAGATCGCGCAGTTTGCGCCCTTCGCCGCCCTTTTCTGGCGGTCAAACCATCGTGTGGCGCTTAGCTCACGGTTAACCACGCAGGCTGTTCGATGTCCGAAAGGAATCGGTAAGGCTGTTTATTAAGCCGATCGAAAGAGCTTCTCCATAGATTGGCAGCATCCGATCAACCACCACAGAAGTTGACGGAAGTGCTGTAACACGTGGAGTAGGAGCTCTCAAATGTCTAATCTCATTGCACGTTTTGTGAAGGACGAATCCGGCGCGACCGCCATTGAATATGGTCTGATCGCCGCTCTCATCGCACTCGCCATCATGGTCGGCGCCGGCGCGCTCGGCAACGCCCTGAACAACAAGTTCTCGGCCATCGCCTCGGCGGTGAATGAATCTAACTAACACCATCTGGCTAACACCATCTGGTCGTTACTTCAGAATAAGGGCCGCCTCATTGGCGGCCCTTATTCCGTTTATGAACCACTTTGAATTTTCGGCATCATCAATCGTTAATCGAGCCTGCCTAGACTGAGGCCAGGTACAATTTGACCATAGGCGCCGCGCCCATGCTTGAAGCTCTGATTTTCGTTGTCTTTCCGTTCTGCATGCTTTTTGCCGCGATCTCCGACACATTGTCGATGACGATCGCCAATCGCGTGCCGGTGCTGCTTGTGGCTGTCTTTGCTCTGGTCGCGCCGCTGACGGGTATGGACTGGGCAACCTATGGCTGGCATTTCGCCGCCGGCGGTTTGGTGCTGGCGGTGACATTCGGTCTGTTTGCGCTTGGCGGCATGGGCGGCGGCGACGCCAAACTGCTGGCTGCCACGGCCATCTGGATGGGGCTCAACATTCACCTTGTCGAATATCTCGTGGCCTCGACATTCATTGGCGGTCTGCTGACGCTCGCCATCCTCGTTTATCGGAAATCGCCGCTGGCGGCCTATACGAGCCACAATCGGTTCCTGCGCCACTTCGCCGACGACGCGGCCGGCGTTCCCTATGGCATTGCGCTGGGCATTGGTGGGCTGTTTGCCTATCCGGATTCGCCATTGATGGTGTGGGCGCTGGCAAGGTTGGCGGCGTAGTTTCCAGGATTCGGCTTTGGATACCTGGTCAGGCAAAGGCGGCCTGGCCGCTTTCTTGTTTACCGGAACCGGGTTCCCTCTAATTTATGTAAACCTTAAATTAATCACGATCGTAAGCATTGCATTAACCTTGTTTTGACGATTGCCGCTGCAAAGTCCGGCCTGGGCTAAGTTGCCAAGGCGAGGGTTCGGACAGATGCCAGCATCCCGACTGATCATTCTGAGCGTGGCGGTGGCTGCGGCGGGTGGCGCAGGATATGTTGCCAAAAACATGGTCGCGGCTCCGCCGCCTCAAGTCGTCACCAATGCCCCCCAGGCGCCGGCGATAGCGCTGCAGGATGTGCTTGTCCTTTCCGGTGATGTCGCGATGGGCAGCCCGCTTGAGAACAACATCAGCTGGGAGTCCTGGCCGGCCGATGGCGTCAACGCGAATTTCATCACCCGCGCCGCCGAGCCCGAGGCTTTGGACAAGCTGAAGGGTTCCGTCGCCCGCATGGCGATGTACACGGGCGAGCCGCTGCGGCGCTCCAAGCTGATCGGCGAGGGGCAGAGTTTCATGTCGTCGATGCTGCCCACCGGGATGCGTGCCGTCGCCACTGCGATCTCGGCCGACACTTCGGCCGGCGGCTTCATTCTTCCCAACGATTTTGTCGACGTCATCATGACCCGCAGGTCCGACACCGGTAGCGGCGGCAGTGGTTTTACAACCGAGACCATCCTCAAGAACATTCGCGTCCTGGCGATCGATCAGACCATCCAGGAGGACGAGGAAGGCAAGAAGACCAGAGTCGGCCAGACCGCCACGCTGGAGCTGACGCCGCAACAGGCGGAGATCATCACGGTCGCCCAGCAGATGGCGGATCGCCTGACCTTGGCGCTGCGGTCGATCAAGGACAACCAGGACAAGGATTCGGGTGAGGCCGACTATCTCGTTTCCGGCAATGGACGGCGCGGAACTGTGCGATTGATCAAGTCGGGCGAAGTTTCCGAAGTGGGGGCAAGGAAATGAGGCTAAACGCTAAACTGCCGGTCGCGATGGCTGCGGCAATCGGCCTGTTTCTCATCGGAACGAATACGCATGGCCTCATCGAGGCGAAGGCTGCGGGCAAGAATGCCGCAGTGACAGCTTCGACCGCTACCCAGCGCGTCAAGCTCGGCCTCAACAAATCGGTGGTCATTGACCTGCCGAGTGACGCCTATGACATCCTGGTCGCCAACCCGGTGGTCGCCGATGCGGTGACCCGCACCGCAAGGCGCATCTACCTGTTTGGAAAGTCGGTGGGCGAGACCAACATCTTCGTCTTTGGCCCCAATGGCGAACAGATTGCCAGTCTGGATCTGGCGGTCGAACGCGACGTCGCCGGATTGGAGGGCTATATCAGACGCTTCATTCCGACGGCGGACATCAAGGTCGAATTGCTGAACGACAACGTCGTTCTGACCGGTACCGTGGATACTCCGATAGACTCCAAGCGCGCCGAGGAACTCGCGACCATCTTCGTGACTGGCGGTGAAGCGACGACGGGACAATACTCGCAGACCGCAGCCGGCGGTTCGGCCAACGGTGGCGTCGCCATCGACAATCCAGATGAAGCGCGGCGTGTCAGCAAGATCGTCAACCTGTTGCAGATCATCGGCGACGATCAGGTAACTTTGAAGGTGACCGTTGCGGAAGTGAGCCGCTCGGTGATGAAGCAGCTCGGCGTCAATATGGTCGGCAATGGTGGCAGCAACGGCATCAGCTATGGCGCCATAAGCGACAATTTCGCGGGCCTCGGCAAGTCGCTGTCGCATTCGGGCGTCGACTTCGCCACCTCTACATTGCAGGGTTACATCAACGCAATGGAGCAATCCGGCGTCATGAAGACGTTGGCTGAGCCGACGCTTACCGCCGTCTCCGGCGAGAAGGCGACTTTCAAGGTCGGCGGCGAGTTCAATATGGTACAAAACCAGTCGGCGCAGGATAGCAGCGGCGGCATTACCTATACGACACAAAAGATCGAGTATGGCATCGGGCTCGAGTTCCAGCCGATCGTGCTGTCGCCAGGACGCATCAGTCTGAAGGTCAGGACCTCGGTTTCGGAACCGACCACGGAAGGATCGGTGTCCCTGTCGGGCGGCGTGACCCGGCCTGGCATGAACGTGCTTTCCCTTCGCAAGCGGCTTGCCGACACCACGGTGGAACTTCCGTCCGGCGGCTCCATGATGATTGCCGGTCTCGTCCGGGATGACGTTCGGCAGGCAGTCAACGGCTTGCCCGGGCTGACAAAAATTCCGGTGCTCGGTACCCTCTTCCGCAGCCGGGACTTCGTCCGCAATGAAAGCGAGCTTGTCATCATCATCACGCCCTACCTAGTAAAGCCGGTAGCGCGCAATGACCTGGCCAAGCCGGATGACAATTTCAACCCACCGAGCGACGGCGCCGGCATGTTTCTTGGCCGTGTCAACCGCGTCTACGGCACCATGCAAACCGACAAGCCCAACGGCCGCTACCACGGCGTTGTCGGCTTCATCTACAAGTAAGCGGGGAAGCGGACATGTCTCAGTCAGCATCGAAGGTAATGACGATGGTCGCGACGGTATGGTCCAGCCGCGAGCGGATCTACCGATCGGCCATTCCGATCCTGGCGATCGCGGTCGCAGCGTCGCTGGCCGGTTGCGCCAATCTCAAGCGCGACAGCGTCACGGTTGGTGCAATTCCGGACGACTATCGCACAACGCACCCGATCGTGATTGCGGAGAAGAACGAGAAGATCGATCTTCCGGTTGGCGCCGGCGATCGCGGCATGACCCGCTTTCAGCGTGACACGCTTTCGGGCTTCCTGGACGGTTACGACAAGAGCGCTGCCCCGGCGCTGACGATCGCAATCCCGGTTGGCTCGGCCAACGAGATCGCCGCGGCCGCGGCCGGACGTGATTTCGCCAGATTGGCGGTCGCCAGCGGCATCCAACGGAACCGGATCCTCATGACCTCCTATCAGTCCGTTTCCGCCGAAGCCTCGGCCCCGATCCGCGTTGCCTATATCTCGCTGAAAGCCCAGACCGACAAATGCGGACGCTGGCCTGAAGATCTGCTGCAGACGTCGGAAAACAAACACTATGCCGATTTCGGCTGTTCCTATCAGAACAACCTTGCCGCCCAGATGGCCAACCCGGCCGACCTGCTCGGGCCGCGCAAGCCGACGCCCATCGACGCCGCGAGGCGCGGGCTCGTCATTGACGGATATAGAGACGCCCCAATCTACAAGCCGGTCCCGCAAACAGAAGTCGACTACTGATCGATAGCAGTTCGGAGCACGCGGACATGAACAATCTTGCCTACGAGACCCCTTCGGACAGTGGCGACACCTCGCAACAGGACATCGCCGCGATGCAGGCGTTGCGGCCGATCCCACGCATCTCGATCCAGGCATTTTGCGAGACCGAGGGTGTCGCCAATCCGGTCGAGCGCGCCGGTGAGGATCGCCGCATGGCGAAGGCACATCTGAAAGTGCATATGGGCGGCGTCGCCACCGCGATCGAATTCTACCAGTCGGCGCCGACACCGAACCTGATCCTGCTGGAATCGCGCAGCGAGCCGAAACAGTTGCTGGAGCAGCTCGCCCAGCTCTCGGAATACTGCGATCCGACGTCGAAGGTCGTGGTGATCGGCCACTACAATGACGTCGGCCTCTACCGCGAACTCATCCGCTCCGGCATCTCCGAATATGTCATCGCGCCGGTGTCGATGGCCGACATCGTCAGCGTGGTTTCATCGATCTTCGTCGATCCGGAAGCCGAGCCGATCGGTCGCTCGATCGCCTTCATCGGCGCCAAGGGCGGCGTCGGCTCCTCGACCATCGCCCACAATGTGGCCTGGGCGATGTCGTCGCTGTTCAAGTCCGAAGTGGTCGTCGCCGATCTCGACCTTGCTTTCGGAACGGCCAACATCAATTTCGATCAGGATCCGGCGCAAGGCATCGCCGAGGCGGTCTTTTCGCCCGAACGCGTCGATGAGGTCTATCTCGACCGGCTGCTTGCCCAGTGCGCCGAGCATCTGTCGCTGCTTGCCGCCCCCTCGACGCTCGAACGTGTCTACGATTTCGATCCGGACGCCTTTGCGCAGCTTATCGATACGGCCCAGCGCAGCGTGCCGCTCCTAGTGCTCGATGTCCCCCATGTCTGGACAGGCTGGACCAAGAACACGTTGATCAAGGCCGACGAGATCGTCATCACGGCGACGCCGGAACTGGCCAATCTGCGCAACACCAAAAATCTGGTCGACATGCTGAAACGGCTTCGCCCGAACGATCCGCCGCCGAAGCTGATCATCAATCAGGCAGGCATGCCAAAGCGCCCCGAGATTGCAACGTCGGACTTCGCCGAACCGCTCGGCATCACGCCGATGTCGGTCATTGGTTTTGACCCGCTGCTGTTTGGAAACGCGGCCAACAACGGGCGCATGCTCGGCGAGATGGACGCCAAGAGCCCGGTCGTCGGCATGATCAACGAAATCGCGCATGTGCTGACCGGGCGCAGCGAAATCAAGACGAAGAAAAAAGCAGGCCTCGGCAATTTCCTTGGCAAGCTCTCGCGCAACAAGAAATGACGCTCCTTAAGCGGAATTGGTAGTCGATCATGTTCGGTAAAAGAGGCAGCGACGACGGCAACCGGTTCACTCCGGAATTCCGTCAGCCGGCACCGGCACCGGCAGTGCCGGCGGCCGCAAATCCTGCGCAAACGGAGGTTCTTGCCCGGCCTGCGGCAACGCCTCAGTCTGGCGCGCCTGCTGCGCCGCCTGCCCGCCGCGCGGTCGAGGCGCCACCCTTGGCGCCGGAGCCGAAAAGGGCCCCGCGCGAAAAGAGCGAAACCTACTACGACACCAAAAGCCAGGTCTTCTCCGCACTCATCGACACCATCGACCTGTCGCAGCTCGCCAAGCTCGATCCCGAAAGCGCGCGCGAGGAAATCCGCGACATCGTCAACGACATCATCGCGATCAAGAATTTCGCGATGTCGATCGCCGAGCAGGAAGAATTGCTCGAGGACATCTGCAACGACGTGCTTGGCTACGGCCCGCTGGAGCCATTGCTGGCTCGCGACGACATTGCCGATATCATGGTCAACGGCTCCAAGAACGTCTACATCGAAGTCAACGGCAAGGTCGAACAGACCGGCATCCGGTTCCGCGACAATCAGCAGCTGCTCAACATCTGTCAGCGCATCGTCAGCCAGGTTGGCCGCCGCGTTGACGAATCAAGCCCCATCTGCGACGCGCGCCTTCCCGATGGTTCCCGCGTCAACGTCATTGCGCCGCCGCTCTCCATCGACGGCACCGCACTCACCATCCGCAAGTTCAAGAAGGACAAGCTGACGCTCGACCAGTTGGTCAAGTTCGGCGCCATCTCGCCGCAGGGCGCCGAGATTCTCAAGATCATCGGCCGTGTCCGCTGCAACATCGTCATCTCGGGCGGTACCGGTTCGGGCAAGACGACGCTGCTCAACTGCCTGACCAACTATATCGATCGCGAAGAACGCATCATCACCTGTGAAGACTCGGCCGAGTTGCAATTGCAGCAACCGCATGTCGTTCGTCTCGAAACCCGCCCGCCCAACCTCGAGGGCGAGGGCGAGGTGACCATGCGCGACCTGGTCAAGAACTGCCTGCGCATGCGGCCCGAGCGCATCATCGTCGGCGAAGTGCGCGGACCGGAAGTTTTCGACCTCCTGCAGGCGATGAACACCGGTCACGACGGCTCGATGGGAACGATTCACTCCAACAGCCCGCGCGAATGTCTGAACCGTATCGAGTCGATGATCGCGATGGGCGGCTACTCGCTGCCGCAGAAGACCGTGCGCGAGATCGTCGTCGGTTCCATCGACGTGATCATCCAGGCGGCACGCCTTCGCGATGGGTCGCGCCGTATCACCCACATCACCGAGGTGATCGGAATGGAAGGCGACGTCGTCATCACACAGGATATCGTGCTCTACAATATCAAGGGCGAGGACGCGAACGGCAGGCTGCTGGGCGAGCATGTGTCGACCGGCATCGGCCGCCCGCATTTCTGGGATCGCGCCCGCTACTATGGCGAGGAGCAGCGCCTCGCCACTGCGCTCGAGTCCATGGAGAAACGCGCTGACTGACGCATCTGCACGCGTGGGGGCTCTGATCAATGTTCGGAATTGACGGCACCGTATTGGCATTCATCGTGCTCGCCGGCTTCAGCGCCGGAGCGGTCGCCTATGCTTTTCTGTTCACCCGGATCAGCAATGAGAAGCAGGTCGGCAAGCGGCTCGAGACGATCAAGACCGCCGAGACCGATCGTTCCGTCGTCAAGGCTTCGCGCGATCGCGCCGCGGAAGCAGTCAAGCGGCGCAAATCCGTCCAGGATTCGCTGAAGGACCTCGACGAAAAGCAGAAAGCCAACGAACGCAACGTCAAGAAACCGCCGCTGAAGATCCAGATCCGTCAGGCCGGCATGCAGGTTTCCATGGAGCGCTTCTACATCTACTCCGTCGTCTGCGGCATCGTGCTCACGGCTCTTGCCTATTTTGCCGGTGCGCCGTTGCTGGTCTTGCCCGGTGCGCTGCTGGCCGGCGCCTTCGGCCTGCCACGCTGGTTCGTCTCGTTTCGCCGTGGTCGCCGGGTCAAGGCGTTCCTCAACGAATTTCCAAACGCCCTCGACATCATCGTGCGGGCGGTCAAATCCGGCCTGCCGCTGAACGACGCTGTCCGCCTCATCGCCAACGAATCTCCCGAGCCGGTCAAGACCGAGTTCCGCCGCATCGTCGATTCACAGCAGATGGGCCTGTCGATCCCCGATGCCACCTTGCGCATGGCCGAAACGATGCCGTGTTCCGAAGCAAGCTTCTTCGGCATCGTCATCCAGATCCAGTCTCAGGCCGGCGGCAATCTCTCCGAGGCGTTGGGCAATCTTTCGCGCGTGCTTCGCGACCGCAAGAAAATGAAGGCCAAGGTTCAGGCGCTGTCCATGGAAGCGAAGGCGTCGGCCGTCATCATCGGCGCACTGCCTTTCGTTGTCGCCCTTCTCGTCTACCTGTCGAGCCCGAACTACATCATGCCTCTGTTCACCACCTCCACCGGCAACCTGATCCTTGGCTGTTCCGGAGTCTGGATGTCGATCGGCATCCTGGTGATGCGCAAGATGATGAATTTCGATGTCTAGGATCCGTGCATGACCCCGAAAAGTGGAACCCGGTTTTCGGAAAAGATCATGCTCGAACAAGAAGATAAGAACCAATGACCGACCAAGTCGTCAAATCCCTAACCGACCCCGCCTTCCTGATCGCGTTGCTGGTCGGCATCGCGGTGTTTGCGACCGTCTTCACGGTTTTGCCGGCCCTTGGCGGCAATCAGCTCAAGACGCGCATGAAATCCGTGGCGCTTGAGCGTGACGAGTTGCGTGCACAACAGCGCGCGCGGCTTGCCGCCGACGCGGATCGACGCCGCAAGGGTCTGCGCGAGGAACAGTCGATCGGCATGCGCAACATCGTCGAACGGCTGGACCTGCGGCGTGCGCTGGCCGACGAAGGGACGTTGCAGAAGCTCAAGGTGGCGGGTTTTCGCGGACAGAATCCTTTGACGCGCTTCCTCTTCTTCCGCCTGGTCCTGCCCTTTGTCGGCTTTGCGCTGGCTGCCGTCTACCTGTTCGTGCTCGGCGGGCTGCCCGAGCAGCCGGGTTTCGTCAAGCTGTTCGTCTGTGTTCTCGTCGCCTATGGCGGCTTCTATGCGCCGATACTCTATGTCAACAATCGCGCCGCCAAGCGCAAGCAGTCGATCCAGATGGCGTGGCCGGATGCGCTCGACCTGATGCTGATCTGCGTTGAGTCGGGCATGTCGGTGGAAGCCGCACTCCGCAAGGTTGCCGACGAGATCGGCTCGCAATCGGTGGCGCTGGCGGAAGAATTCGTCCTCACCAATGCCGAGCTTTCCTATCTCCAGGAACGCAAGCAGGCCTACGAAAACCTAGCGAACCGCACCGGCCTGGAGTCGGTCAGGTCGGTAACCCAGGCGCTGGTCCAGGCCGAGCGCTACGGCACGCCGGTGGCGCACGCGCTGCGCGTGCTCGCCAGCGAAAGCCGAGACATGCGCATGAACGCGGCCGAGAAGAAGGCCGCGGCCTTGCCGCCGAAGCTGACCGTGCCGATGATCCTGTTCTTCCTGCCGGTGCTTTTCGCCATCATTCTGGGCCCCGCCGGCATCCAGGTAAGCGAGCGCGGCGTCTTCGGTGACTCGCCAAAATCCAGCAGCCAGTAGGCGCCCCGACATGCACCATATTAGTTTACGCAAAAAGCCGCGCTGCTGATGCACCGCGGCTTTTATATTTGTATATTTGCGGAATGTGCTTTGAATGCTGGCGGGCCTGGCTGGTTCGACGCAGAAGCGTCTCGCCCTCAGTTGGTCGCGGGCTTTGTCTTGTCCTGGTCTTTCAGCTGGCTCCAGGCATTCTGTTGCGCGAGCATCTGGCGAAGGTAGGCGACATTGGCTTGCGCCTGTTCGGGCGACAGCTCCTGCGAGGCGATCGTCTCGGCCTCGTCGAAGCGGCCCTGCAGGCCAACGACCAGCGCCAGGTTCTGGCGGACGCGGCTGTCGGCGTTAGGCTGCTCTGCGGCCGAGCGCATATAGGTTTCGGCCGTGCGCAGGTCGCCTTCCAGCACATAGGACATTCCGAGGTTGGAAAGGATAGAGGGTTCGTTCGGCTTGAGATCCAGCGCCTTGCGGTAATTCTGGCGCGCTTCGTCCTTTTGGCCGAGCTGATCGAGAATGGCGGCTTCCGCCGATACCAGTTTCCAGTCCGGATATTCCGGCGTCTGTGCGCGGCGCACGGCATCGAGTGCCGGCTCGAACTGGCCGTTGGCGGCGAGCGCCTTGCCATAGGCGGCGAGCACGTCGCGGTCCTTCGGAAGGGCGATCGCCAGCTTGCGCATAACGGCGAGCGACTGGTCGGCATCGCCATCCATCTGCAATGCCGCCGCGTAATTGGTCGCGATTCGCTTGTCGTCGGGTCTCTTGGCGTAGGATTCGCCGAGCGCTACCGTGGCGGTATGCAACTCGCCTGCCGACATGGTTTCCAACGGTCTGTTGTTGGTGCGTCCGATGGAGCCGGTGGTGAATTTGCTGGTGCCACAGCCGGCGACGCTGGCCGCAAGTGCCACCATCAACGCCGTGGTGACCAGCCGTTTTCCCGTGGCGTTCGTCCTGCGGTTGATCGGCATCGGCACTCGGGTCTCCATTCGTACGCGTGACCATTGCGTGGCCATCTTCCCTCACGCAGAAATATTCTGTTAACCCTAACGGACAGTTAAGAAACGCCGACTCAGTCCTCGGCCGGAGACATCGAATGCCCGTCGAACTCACGGAGAAGAAGTTGACGACCGCGCTGCCGGTCCATCTGGTCGCTAGCGACGGCCTGGATGCAGCCGGCCTCGCGCCATCATCGATCGCATGGGCCAGCGCCAATGGCTTCTCCGGCGAAGCCGGCAGAACGCTCGTCGTGCCGGGTGAAAATGGCGCTGTGGCTGGTGCGCTGTTCGGCATCGGCAATGGCGAAAGCGCGCTGGCCTTTGGCGCACTGGCCAGAGCTCTGCCAGAAGGCGACTGGCATTTCGCATCTGCACCGGCCGAGCCGGAACTGGCGGCCATCGCAGTGGCGCTCGGCGGTTATGTCTTCACCCGCTACGGCAAGAAGCCCGGCAAGGCGCTGCGCTTCGCACTGCCGCCCGGTGTCGATGTGGCTCGTGTTGACCGCATCGCCGATGGCGTTTTCCTGACCCGCGATCTGGTCAACACACCGACCAGCGACATGGGGCCGGACGAACTGGAGAAAGCTGTGCGGACCTTGGCCGTGGCGCGCAAGGCCGAAATGTCGGTGATCAAGGGCGATGACCTCCTCACACAGAATTTCCCGATGATCCATGCTGTCGGCCGTGCGTCGGTCGGCGCGCCGCGCCTGATCGACATGGCATGGGGACCGAAGGACGCGCCGAAGGTGACGCTGGTCGGCAAGGGCGTCTGCTTCGACACCGGCGGCCTCGACATCAAGCCGCCGTCGGGCATGCTGTTGATGAAGAAGGACATGGGCGGCGCCGCCAACGTATTGGGTCTGGCTTCCATGATCATGGCCGCCGGGTTGAAGGTGCGGCTGCGCGTGCTCATCCCTGCGGTCGAGAATTCGATTGCCGGCAACGCCTTCCGGCCCGGCGATGTGCTGACGAGCCGCAAAGGCATCACCGTCGAGATCGGCAACACCGACGCCGAGGGGCGATTGGTGCTGGCGGACGCTCTGGCGCTTGCCGACGATGAGGAGCCGCAGCTGCTGATTGACATGGCGACCTTGACGGGGGCCGCCCGCGTCGCGCTCGGCCCCGACCTTCCACCCTTCTACACTGGCGACGAAGCACTTGCGTCCGAGTTGGCGGTGGCTTCCGTCGCGGTCGAGGACCCGCTGTGGCGGATGCCTCTGTGGCGGCCCTATGACGCAAAACTGTTGTCGAAGATCGCCGACATCAACAACGTCACCACTGACGGTTTCGCCGGCTCGATCACCGCGGCGCTGTTCCTGAAGCGCTTCGTCGAGAAGACCACTGCCTGGGCGCATTTCGACATCTTCGCTTGGAACCCTTCCGATCGGCCGTATGGTCCCGCCGGTGGCGAGGCGCAGGGCATTCGCGCCTTGGAAAGGATCATCTCGAAGCGCTACGCCTGAGCCTTCGTGTATAGCGTTTGAAGTTCTCGTGACTGAAACGGAACCGAAACAATTTGCCGTCATGCTGGCCGCATGTCGATTTCCATGCGCCCGAGCCAGGCTATGCGACTGTGGCAGCAGGTGATGCTGTCGCAGGTGCGCGGCGGCGCGGCCGATCTCACCATGCGCCAGACGGCGATCCTGTTCACCATCTATCTAGATCCGCCGCCGCATACGGTGCGCGGGCTCGCCGCCCGGCTCAACGTCACCAAGCCGGTGATCACCCGCGCGCTCGACACGATGGGCGCGCTGAAGCTGGTGTCGCGCCACCGCGACGAGCTCGACAAACGGAACGTGCTGGTCAAGCGCACGGTCGAAGGCGCGCTCTTTGTCGAGCGCTTCGGCGATGGTATCATCGCCCGAGCCCACGAATTGCCAATCTGACCCCACCAATTGACCGAGTTGCCGATTTGACTGCCAGGGATGCCCGCCTCCACGCCTTCCGTTCCGATCTTGCCGATGCAAGGCTGAAGGGTGAGGTTGTGGCCGATCGTTTTGTCGCCGGCCGGCCGGCGCGGATTTCAGCGTCCGTGGCGGATGTCCGCAAGGCACCGCGACCCGATGCCGGCGTCAACACGCAGCTGCTGTTCGGCGACGACGTCCTCGTCTTCGAGGTTGCCGAAGGCTGGGCCTGGATCCAGGCCGAACGCGACGGCTATGTCGGCTATGTCGCCGATACCATGCTGGGCGGGCGGGACCATGCACCCACCCATATCGTCTCGGTGCCGCGCACCTTCCTTTACCCCGGTCCGGATTTGCGGTTCCCGGTGAGTGGACAGCTGTCGATAGGATCGATGGTGATGGTGACCGGTGCCGCCGAAACGCGGGGCACGCACTATGCGCTGCTGCCCTCTGGCGAAGCTCTAATCGCTGGCCATCTGCAACCGGTTGCAGAAACTGCCGCCGACTATGTCGCGGTGGCGGAGATGTTCCTCGGCACACCCTATCTCTGGGGCGGCGCCTCCGGCTTCGGTATCGACTGTTCCGGCCTGGTTCAATTGGCGATGCGCATGGCCAGCAGGGACGTGCTGCGCGATTCCGACATGCAGGCCGCGACTATTGGCGAGCCGCTCGACCCGGGGCCGGAGTTTTCCGGGCTGCGGCGCGGCGACCTGGTGTTCTGGAAAGGCCACGTCGCTGTCATGACCGACGCCGAGACGATGATCCACGCCAATGGCCACACCATGCTGGTGTCGCGCGAGGGGCTGAAGGACGCCGTCGCCCGCATCGGCTATCTCTATGGCGGCCCGACCGGGTTTCGGCGGCCGTAAACCTTTTCGATCACCTTTTGTTCCGATTCTGCTTGGCGATTGCGTGCCGTCGCGGTACCTCTGGCGGGTGACAGAGCAGCCGCGCCTTGCCGAACAGAATGCCACTGTGGCCCTGCCCGAACCATTCATCAAATGGTTTGGGGAAAAAGGCTGGTCGCCACGCGCCCATCAGATCGAATTGCTGGCAAGGGCTCAAGCCGGGCAGTCGGTGCTGCTGATCGCGCCCACCGGCGCCGGCAAGACGCTGGCCGGGTTCATGCCCTCGTTGACTGAACTGGCCGGTCGGCCAAAGCGAAAGCCCGGGCAGGCGCATCACGGCATCCACACGCTCTACATCTCGCCGCTGAAGGCGCTGGCCGTCGACATTGAGCGCAATCTCGGCAAGCCGGTGGAAGAGATCGGGCTGCCTGTTGCGATCGAAACGCGCACCGGCGACACGCCTTCGCACAAGCGCCAGCGGCAGAAGCTGGTGCCGCCCGACATCCTGCTGACCACACCCGAGCAACTGGCGCTGCTGATTGCAGCGCCCGACGCAAGGCGCTTCTTCGAGGATCTGCGCTACGTCGTGTTCGACGAATTGCATTCGCTGGTGATCTCGAAGCGTGGACATCTGCTGGCGCTGGGGCTGGCGCGGCTGCGCAGCATCGTCCCCGGCCTGCAGACGATTGGACTTTCCGCCACAGTGGCAGAACCCGACGAATTGCGGCGCTGGCTGGTCAGCCAGAACCCGCCGGGCACCATGGCCGGGTTGATCACCGTTACCGGCGGCGCCAAGCCCGATATCTCCATTCTCGATTCGCAGGAGCGTGTGCCGTGGTCGGGACATTCGGCGCGCTACGCCATTCCCGAAATCTATGAAGCGATCAAGCGCCATCGCACGACGCTGCTGTTCGTCAACACGCGCAGCCAGGCCGAACTGCTGTTCCAGGAACTGTGGCGGGCGAATGAGGACTCGCTGCCGATCGCGCTGCATCACGGCTCGCTCGATGTCGGCCAGCGTCGGCGGGTCGAAAAGGCAATGGGCGAGAATGCGCTGCGCGCCATCGTCGCCACCTCGACACTCGATCTCGGTATCGACTGGGGCGATGTCGATCTGGTCGTGCATGTCGGCGCGCCGAAGGGCGCCAGCCGGCTGGCGCAGCGCATCGGCCGCGCCAATCACCGCATGGACGAGCCGTCCAAGGCGATCCTGATTCCGGCCAACCGCTTCGAGGTGCTGGAATGCCGGGCAGCGCTCGATGCAAATTATCTTGGTGCGCAGGACACGCCGCCGCTGATCAACGGCGCGCTCGATGTGCTGTCGCAACACGTGCTGGGCGTCGCCTGTGGTGCGCCCTTCCAGGCCGATCTCCTGTTCGAGGAGGTGCGCAGTGCCGCGCCTTACGCCGGGCTGGAGCGGGAAACCTTCGACCGTGTCGTCGATTTCGTTGCCACCGGCGGTTACGCGCTGAAAAACTACGAGCGCTATGCCCGCATTAGAAAGACGAATGACGGGTTATGGCGCGTCTCGCATCCGCGCATTGCGCAGCAATACCGGCTGAACGTCGGCACCATCGTCGAGATGCCGGAGCTGAACGTACGCTATGTCAGGCAGGGGCGGGGTCTTGTCGGACGCGGCGGGCCGGTGCTCGGCAAGGTCGAGGAGTATTTTGCCGAAACACTGCGGCCCGGCGACAATTTCCTGTTCGCCGGCAAGGTGCTGCGCTTCGAGGGCATCCGCGAGAACGAATGCGTCGTCTCCAACGGCGCCGGCGCCAACATCATCGTACCGTCCTATGCCGGCGGCAAGTTTCCGCTGTCGACCTATCTGGCCGACCAGGTGCGCGGCATGCTGGCAGATTC
Source organism: Mesorhizobium sp. AR10 (assembly GCF_024746795.1). Taxonomy (NCBI): domain Bacteria; kingdom Pseudomonadati; phylum Pseudomonadota; class Alphaproteobacteria; order Hyphomicrobiales; family Phyllobacteriaceae; genus Mesorhizobium; species Mesorhizobium sp. AR10. The sequence continues at coordinate 284,940 of NZ_CP080524.1, read as the reverse complement.
CGACCGCTGGCAGGCGCTGCCGGAACAGGTCGCCGACTGGCTGCGCCTGCAGAAAGAAAAGTCGGTGCTGCCGAAGCGCGGCGATCTTCTGGTCGAGACGTTTCCACGCGGCAACCGGCACTACATGGTCGCCTACCCGTTCGAGGGCCGCCTCGCGCACCAGACGCTCGGCATGCTGCTGACGCGGCGGCTGGAGCGGGTAGACGCCCGGCCACTCGGCTTCGTCGCTACCGACTATTCGCTGGCCGTGTGGGCGCTGGACGACATGGCGGCGCTGTTCAAGGCGAAGAAGCCGTCGCTCAGCGCGTTATTCGATGAGGATATGCTTGGCGACGATCTCGAAGCCTGGCTGAACGACAGCTGGATGCTGAAGCGTACCTTCCGCACCTGCGCGGTGATCGCCGGGCTGATCGAGAAACGGTTTCCCGGACAGGAGAAGAGCGGCCGGCAGGTGACCGTGTCGGCCGACCTGATCTACGACGTGCTGCGCAGCCACGAGCCGGACCATATCCTGCTGCAGGCGACGCGCACGGATGCGTCGGCGGGACTGCTCGATGTCAGCAGACTTGCCGAGATGCTCTCGCGCATCCGCGGTCGAATCATGCATAAGCATCTCGAACAGATCTCGCCGCTGGCGGTGCCGATCATGCTGGAGATCGGCAAGGAATCGGTGAATGGTGGCGCCAACGAGTCGCTGTTAATGGAAGCCGCCGATCTGGTCGAGGAGGCGATGGGCCAAAGATGAGTCTGATTTCGCGATGAATTTTTCGCTGGCGCGCGCATCGCTGGTAGCCGAAGCCGAAATGGTCGGCATCGCCGGCGAGCGTGCCGTCTGCGATCCGCGCGGCGTCCTCTACTTTCCCGAGCTTCGGCTTCTGGCTGTGTCCGACCTGCATCTGGAAAAGGGTTCCTCGATCGCCAGGCGCGGCACGCTGATCCCGCCTTACGACACCGGCGCGACGTTGCTGCGGCTCCAGGCAGTGATTGCCGAATATCAGCCGGCCATCGTCATCAGCCTGGGTGACTCGTTTCATGATGGCGGCGGCGCCGAACGCATGCATTCGAGCTTCCGCGAGCGACTGCAAGCGCTGATGGCTGGCCGTGACTGGTTCTGGGTCGCCGGCAACCATGATCCGGAAGCGCCGGCCGATCTGCCCGGCGACACCGTGCGCGAACTGGCCATCGGCTCTCTGCTGTTTCGGCACGAGCCTTCGGCGGTGAGAGTGGAGGGCGAGGTCGCTGGCCATCTGCACCCTTGCGCCCGCATCGTCCAGCGCGGCCGCTCGGTGCGGCGGCGCTGCTTTGCCGGCGATGGCGGCCGCATGATCATGCCGGCCTTCGGCTCCTACACCGGCTCGCTCAATGTGCTCGACCGCGCCTATGACGGGCTGTTCCGTCTGGAAACGCTGATGGCCTACATGCTCGGCACTGAGCGCATTTTTGCGATATCACACTCGATGCTGCGGTCCGGCTGAGCAGTCCTATCTGCCGTAATAGAGAGTGACTGTGTGCTTCGCCTCTGCGAAGAACAGCCAGCGCTCGACCAGCATGCCGGCAAACTGGCCGATGGCGGCGAGGCCCGACAGCACCGTCGCATAAGGCCAAGGCAAAGCGAACGCGGCTATCAGCAGCGCGGCGGGCAGGGCGAAAGTCAGGATTTGTGTGATCTGGCGCAGCCTCGCGCTGTGCTTGCGCGCGATGCGAAAGCCCATTTCCTTGAGCAGATAGTTTTCCTCGGTATGCGGCCATTCCAGCGACTGCACCGAGCCGCCGGCCAGCCCGGTGGCGGTGTTGGCGGTTGTCGGGATCTCCAGCCTGTCATTGTATCGCCAGGTCGCCAGCTTCCAGCCCCAGCCGAACAGGGTCAGTAGCACGCAAGCTATCAGAAGGATGTTCGAGGCCATTCCAAAACCTTGCAGCAGCGCGTTCAAAAGTACGCTGCCGGTCATCACCGAAAAGATCAGATAGGCCGGCAGAGTGAAGCGGCTGTGCCACTGGGCGATCGGCTTTAGCGACGCATAGATCATCCCGGTCGTGCAGACGGTGACGACCGCGCCGATAGCGGCCAGCACCCCTGCAATGGCCACCCAGCCGTTGGTGCGGCCGAGCAGTACCCAGCCGATGGCAAACAGCCCCGCCGGAACGAAAGTGGCCACCGACGCAACGCCTTCGCGCGACAGCCAGGAGCTCCGCCATTGCGAAAAGGCGCGCCAGGCGCGCTCGGGTCGGCCGAGATGGCCGGCCGACGACAACAGGCCGGCCGAGATCAGCCCAAGCGCCAGCCCCATACCGACGAGCCCAAGCCAGAAATCTGGCGGGACGAACCCTTGTCCGGCGAGCACGCCAAGCAGCGCGAGCAGGCCGTAACCGGCGCCCGTGGCGGTGGTGAAAAAGACGACGGAGAAGGCTGGATGCATGAGGGCTGGTCAGTTCGAAAGCATGCGGTCGACCCAGCCAAGGAAGCCGCCTTCGGCCCGCACCGGCTCAAGCGCAGGTGCGGCCACCGATGCGGCGCGCGTGCTGTGGGCGCGCGGCGGCAAATATTTGTTGGTCGGACGATAGCCGAGTTCCGGCATCAGGTCGACGCCGCCGCGCTCGGCAACCAGTTGCGAGACCGCCGACAGGGGATCGCCGAGATCGCCGAAATGCCTGGCGCTGGTCGGGCAAGCGGCGACGCAGGCCGGCACGCGGTCTTCCTCGGCCAGATTGTCGTTGTAGATGCGGTCGACGCACAGCGTGCATTTCTTCATCACGCCGACATCGGTGTCGAACTCGCGAGCGCCATAGGGACAGGCCCAACTGCACAATTTGCAGCCGATGCACTTGTCCTCGTCGATCAGCACGATGCCGTCCGAGCTTCTCTTGTAGGAGGCGCCAGTCGGGCAGACGGTGACGCAGGCCGGCGTCTCGCAATGCAGACAGGAGCGCGGGAAATTGACCGTGCGCCCGCCCATCTCGGTCGTGTGTTCATAGCTGTGCACGCGGTTGAACCAGACGCCGTCGACATTGCCGCCATAGGGGTCGATGTCGGTCAGCGGCGCCATGTGGCCGCCGGTGTTCCATTCCTTGCAGGCGGTTACGCAGGCCTGGCAGCCGACGCAGGTGTCGAGGTCGATGACCAGGCCGAGCCTCTTGTCGGTATGAGCGGGGAGGCAGGTCATTGGGCTCTTTCCCGTTCAAGTCGGAACTCGGCGCCGAAACTGAGCTTGTCGGGCGAGGGGTCGACATGCGGCGGTTGCTGGAAGCGCTCGAACTGCGGTTCGGTGAAGCCGGCCTCCTCGGCTGCGCATTTGACGATGCGGACGCGCAGATCAAACCACGCCGCCTGTCCCGTGACAGGATCGGAATTCGAATAGCGCTTGCCATTTGCGTCGGCAGAAGTCTGGTCGCCGATGATGTGGTTGAGCAGGAAGCCGCGATTGCTCTCAGCGGCATCGTCCTTCAGCCCCCAGCTGCCGCGGCGCTTGCCGATGGCGTTCCAGGTCCACACCGTATCCGCGTTGACGCCGTCGACCAGCTTGATCTGTCCCTTGACCTTGCCGTTGATGCTCTCGATCCACACCCAGTCATCATCGATGAGCCCGAGGCCGGCGGCGGTCTGCTGATGCACGAACAGCCGGTTCTGGCTGGTGATTTGCCGCAGCCAGGCGTTCTGCGATCCCCAGGAATGGTACATGTGCATCGGCCGCTGGGTCAGCGCATGCAACGGATATTTCTGCAGGTCGACGCTGGCCTCCTCGAACGGCGTGTACCAGAACGGCAGCGGGTCCATATAGGTCGCGATTCGATCGCGCTCTGACTCCGGCGGCAGCACCTTTCCATGGCCGCGTGCGGCGAGGCGGAAGCGCTGGAGCGGCTCGGAGTAAAGCTGGAAGACGATCGGCTCGGCTTTCGGGATGAAGCCCATGCTCTCGGCGAAGTCGAGATAGGAACGGTTGGCCATCTTGTAGTAGCGCTGGTCGTCGGCAAAATCATGGTGCCAGAAGCCGCCATTGTCGATGTAGCGCTGCAGCTGGTCGGGATTGACCTCGCCTCGACCGATCGAGGTCCCGTCCTTGCCGCGCCAGCCGGCAAGCGGGCCGATGCCCGGCGTGCGCTCGTGGTTGACGATGTAGTCGGCATAGTCGCTGTATTTGGCCGCGCCGTCGTCGTTGACGAAACCGGGCAGTCCCAGCCGCGCGCCGAGCTCGATCAGCACCGACTGGAACGGCCTGACATCGCGGTCCGGCTCGACGACGGGATGGCGGATGGCATCGCCCGGCCCGTCGGCGTGGCTGATCGGCCGGTCGAGCAGGCTGATGCAGTCATGCCGTTCGAGATAGCTGGTGTCCGGCAGCACCAGATCGGCGAACGGCACGGTCTCGGAATAATAAGCGTCGGAATAGATGATGAAGGGGATCTTGTAGTTTCCGGCCTCGTCGGTGTCGGTCAGCATCGCCATCGTCTCGACGGTGTTCATCGACGAATTCCAGGCCATGTTGGACATGTACATCATGAGCGTGTCGATCTTGTAGGGATCGCCGGCCCAGGCGTTGCGGATCACCGTGTGCATCAGGCCGTGCGCGGCAAGCGGCGTGTCCCAGGAATAGGCCTTGTCGATACGAACAGGCGTGCCGGCATCATCGACCAGCAGATCTTCCGGCCCGCAGACGAAACCGAGCGGCATGCCTTCCAGCGGCGTCATCGGCTTGACGTTTCTGCCCGCGGGCCTCAGTTCCGGCGGCGCCGACCGGGGATAAGGCGGCTTGAAACGAAATCCGCCGGGAACGTCCACTGTCCCCAGCAGCACCTGAAGCAGGTGGATGGCACGGCAAGTGTGAAAACCGTTCGAATGGGCCGAGATGCCGCGCATGGCATGCATCGACACAGGCCGTCCCTTGATCGTCTCGTGCCGGCGACCGGCCCAGTCTGTCCATGCCACCGGCAGTTCGATCGTTTGTTCGAAGGCGACGTGAGCCAGTTCGGCAGCGATCCGGCGGATCGTGTCGGCTGAGACGCCACAGCGCCCGGCCACCGCATCGGGTGCATAACTCTCGTCCAGATAGCGGTCGGCGACGAGCTGGAACACCGGCACGCAGCGGCGGCCGTCGATGGTGAAGCTGCCGGTCAGCGCCGGTTTCGCGTTGGCATCGGCGGCGTTGATGGGCGTCTTGGCCGCCCGGTCCCAGGCCAGCGGATTGCCGTCGCCGTCGCGCGCAAACAACCCGTCGTCGGCAGCACCCGGCTCCTGGATGACCAGCACGTGCGCGTTGGTGTAGCGCAGCAAATAGTCGAGGTCGACGCGGCCGGCCTTCAGCAATTCATGGATGAGGGCAAACACGAACAGGCCGTCGGTGCCCGGCCTGATGCCGATCCAGTCGTCGGCGATAGCGTTGTAGCCGGTACGGCACGGATTGATCGAAACTACCTTGGCGCCGCGCGCCTTGAGTTTGCCCAGGCCGATCTTGATCGGATTGGAATCGTGGTCCTCGGCAACGCCGAACAGCATGAAGTATCTGGTGTTGTCCCAGTCGGGTTCGCCGAACTCCCAGAACGAGCCGCCGATCGTGTAGAGGCCGCCGGCGGCCATGTTGACCGAGCAGAAGCCGCCATGGGCGGCGAAATTCGGCGTGCCGAACTGGCTCGCCCACCAGCCGGTCAGCGATTGCGACTGGTCGCGCCCGGTAAAGAAGGCGAATTTCCTGGGATCGGTCCGTCGGATGTTCGACAGCCGGTGCGTCGCGATCGAGAAGGCTTCTTCCCACTCGATCTCACGGAACTCGCCCGAGCCGCGCGGACCGCTGCGCAAGAGAGGCTTCTTCAGCCGCGCCGGACTGTAATGCTGCATGATGCCGGCGCTGCCCTTGCCGCACAGCACACCGCGGTTGACCGGATGATCCTTGTTGCCGTTGATGTAGCGGACCTTGCCATCCTTGATATGGACGTCGATGCCGCAGCGGCAGGCGCACATGTAACAGGTGGTCTTGGCGATGCTGTCAGAGATGCTTGGCGAGGTGTCGACGCCGTCGCCTTCGTCAGGCGCGCGCGTGTCGGCAAGCGGCCCTTGGGACGGTGCGGAATTGGCGCCGCGCGGCGCTCCGTTGCTCATGATCTGGGGGCGCTTTTGCGGTCCGCGTTCTTGGCTCTCGTCTTGGGTCCGGGACCGCGCATATAGTGCTGCTCAGGGTGGTAACGTTCGCCAGCGACGCGCCGCTTCAGACTGCGCGTCCAATGTGCGAACAAAGACCTAAACCGCCCCATCATTTCTAACCTTCGCGACTCGCGCATGACCCCGAAAATCGGAATCGATTTTCGGAAAGGATCATGCGCCAATCAAATTTCTACAGCGTCCTTTGCGCGTCCAAGTGGACGCGCGGCGCTGTAGTGCGCGATTTTTTTCCAATTTCACGCAAGAACTTAGAACAAAGCAATCGATCTGTCTAACAAGTTGCTCTTGTAATTCCGATCGATTTTGCTTCTTAATTCGATATGACACTTGACCAGTTGCGCATCTTCGTCGCGGTCGCCGAGCGCGGGCATATGACCAAGGCGGCCGAGTTGCTGGGTATTTCCCAGTCGGCGGCTTCGGCCGCCATCCGCTCACTTGAACAGCAGCACGGCGTCAAGCTGTTCAACCGGGTCGGCCGCAACATCGAGCTGGCCCAGACCGGGCTCAGGTTCCTGCCCGAGGCCAAGGCCGTCCTCGAACGGGCGGCGGCTGCCAACAATGTGCTGGAACATGTCTCGCAGACGATATCAGGCAGCCTTTCGATCGCCGCCAGCCAGACGATCGCCAGCTACTGGCTGCCACGCCGGCTGGCCACCTTCCACGAAGCTTATCCCGCCGTCAGGCTGAGCGTCACCATCGGTAACACCAGGCAGGTAGAGACCAATGTCCTCGATGGCACGGCGGACTTCGGCCTGGTCGAGGGGCGCACAGAATCCGACATCCTCCGGCGCGCCAAAGTCGACGTCGATCGCATGATGCTGGTCGTGGCGCGTTCGCATCCACACTTCGCCGAAGTCGCGCGCGGGCGTCCCGATATCAGGGGGCTACGCTGGATCATCCGCGAAGCTGGCTCGGGCACGCGCGAGGTGCTGGAGGATGTTGCAAGCCGCGAGGGGATTTCGTTCGCCGAGCTGCAGATTTTCCTGGTGCTGCCGAGCAATGAGGCCATTCGCCAGGCGGTCGAGGCCGGCGCCGGCGCCACGATCATTTCGGAGCTCGTCGTCGCGCGCGCGGTTGCCGAGGGCAGCCTGCGATCGGTACCGATCGACCTGCCGAAGAGGGATTTCGCCATGATCACGCATCGCGACCGGCAGGCGAGCCTGGCACAGATGGCGCTCAAGGCGCATCTGGGGGCGAAGCTGCCGGAGTAGGAAGACTCAGCCGAACTTCCGCTGTGCGTCCAGCGCCAGCCCAAGTCCTACCGAGCCGAACATGTCGCCTTCGATGACGGACGCCTGCGGCAGCAGCCCCAGGATCTGCTGCCGGGCCAGTGGTATTGCCGTCGATCCGCCGGTCAGGAACACCGCCGTGATCTCTGCGGGCTTCACTTGAGCATCCCGAATGGTCTGCGCGACCGTGGCGGTGACCCGCTCGATGTCCCTCGCGATCGTGGCCTCGAGTCCGCCGCGGGTAATTTCAGCCGCGAACTCCACCCCAGGCAGAGCAACCGCGACATGCGCGGACAGTTGATCCGTCAGCTCGATCTTGGCCCTTTCGACCAGAGCGGCCAGCGCGTGGCCATAACGATGTTCGACAATGTGGATGAAGCGGTCGACCAGGTCGGCGCGTTCCGCCTCGTAGCGGATCTGGCGCAGATGCGTCATCGCTTTGGCGGTGTAGACCAGGTTGATGCGCTGCCATGTCGCCAGGTCGATGAAATAGCTGGCCGGCAAATTGCGCTTGCCGTCCTTTGTCGGCGAGAGATAGCCGAGTTGCGGCATCACATGGGCGATGCTCAGCAGCCGGTCGAAGTCGGTGCCGCCGATGTGGATGCCGCGGCTGGCCAGGATGTCATCCTTGCGGTCGAGGGCGCGCGCGCGTTGCGGCGAGACCCGCACGACCGAGAAGTCTGACGTGCCGCCGCCCATGTCGACGATCAACGCCAGTTCTTCGCGCGTAACCTTCTGCTCGTAGTCGAGTGCAGCCGCGATCGGTTCGAACTGGAAAGCGATATGTTTGAAACCCTGGGCGCGTGCTGCGGTTTCGAGCTCACCCTGGGCCTTTGCGTCGGCCTCGGCATCGTCGTCGACAAACTGCACGGGACGGCCGAGCACGACGCTCTCGACTGTGTCATGGGCGTGCTCGTCCAGCCTCTTCTTCAGATGGCCGACGAACAGGCCGACGATCTCCATGAAGCCGATCGAGCGAGATTTGATGCGCGTCTTTTCATGGGCGAGCGAACTGCCGAGCACGCTCTTCAGCGAGCGCATCAGGCGGCCTTCGATGCTGTCGGTGTAGTTGGCGATGGCGCCACGCCCGAAATAGGTGCGGTTGTCCTCGAAGTTGAAGAACACCGCACTGGGCAGTGTCACCTGGCCGTCTTCCAGCGCCACAAGCCGCGGCTGGCCGTTGCTGACCACACCGACGGTGGAATTTGACGTGCCGAAGTCGATACCGCCGAATGCTGGTCGCATCGCAGGGTTCCTGTAATTGTCTTTGGGGAGCGGCAGCTCATGTCCGGCCAGCCCGGGGAGAGCGCGGTCTAACGCATGACCCTTGAAAGGGAAACCACCTTTCGGAAAAAGCTGGTCCTAATCTCGTCTGAAGATCAGCCTTCCGAGCCAACCAGTCAGCATGGCCAGCGATACGGCAAAGACGCCGTAGAGAAATGAATAGTCGTGCGCGGCACGGAAGATCGACTGTTCGAAACCGGACTTGCGGATTTCGAGCTGGGCGGAGCTTTCCTTGATGAACAAACCACTCTTGAACAGGAAGGCGCGAGCCTTGTGGGTGCCGACCGGAACGTTGGGGGCGAGCCTGACCGTGGCGCGGAACAGGTTCTGCGACAGGAACTGCACGCCGCCGACATTCTCGCTGTAGAGGCCGGTTGCCGACTTGCGCTCGCGCAGTGCTGTGGTGAATTCCGCGATCGTCGCCGGGCTGTCGCCGGCGTCGGCCGGCTTCATGTAGAGGTTGGAGGCGCCGAGCGACAGTTGCTTGTAGCTGTTCGGTTCGGTGATGTCCTGGAGCGGCCGCGTCGTCGCCACGGAATAGGACATCGGTACGTTCTCGAAGGTCTCCGACTCCAGGTTGACCCAGATGCCGAGCACCCGGTCCTTGCGACGCACGACAACCGGCCGGGCCGGGCCTTCGAGCACGACGATGACATCATAGCGTCCCTGGCGTGCGACCAGCGGGTCGGCGTTTTCCAGCGAGCCGAAGATGGTGAGGTCGGCGCCGGAGAAGTCGGCGGTGATCGACACGGCGTCGGTAGACAGGCCGATCTGGATGCTTTCCATCGGCGTCTGCGCTTGCCCCGGCGACCCCGCGGCGAGAAGCGACAGGAAAGCAGCGGCCACGAACGTCCTCAGCTCCGCCATCAGTTCAGGCCCACGCCGGACAGCGAATAGAGGTTGGGCGGTGTGACGAAGAGATCGATGGCAAGCCGGATGGCAACCGCCAGCACCAGCAACGCCAGCAGCGCCCTGAGCTGTTCGCCGCGCAACTTCTGCCCGGCCTTGGCGCCATATTGCGCGCCTGCGACGCCGCCTGCCATCAACAGGAAGGCGAGCATGACGTCGACCGTCTGGTTGGTCGTGGAGTGGACCAGCGTGGTATAGGCCGAGGTGAAGATGATCTGGAACAGCGAGGTGCCTATGACGACGTTGGTCGGCACTTTCAGGAGGTAGATCAGCGCCGGCACCATGATGAAGCCGCCGCCGACGCCCATGATCGACGACAGGAAGCCGATGCCGGCGCCCAGGCCAAGCACCGGGATGACGCTGACGAACAGCTTCGACGCCCTGAAGCGCATCTTCAGCGGCAGCCGGTGGATCCAGTTGTGCTGGCCGGACTTCTTCAGCACGGGTGCAGCACCGCTGCGGGTGGCGCGCAGCGCATTGACGCTCTCGACCAGCATCAGCCCGCCGACAGTGCCGAGCAGCACGACATAGAGCAGCGAGATGAACAGGTCGAGCTGGCCCAGCCGGCGCAGGAAGGCGAAGACAAAGATGCCGCCGGTGGAACCGACAATGCCGCCGGCCAGCAGCACGCCACCGAGCTTGAAGTCGAGCGTGCCGCGCTTCATGTGCGACAGGGCCCCGGAGAAGGAGGAGGCGATGACCTGATTGGCGCCAGTGGCGACCGCGATCGCCGGCGGGATGTTGTAGAAGATCAGCAGCGGCGTGATGAGAAAGCCGCCCCCCACTCCGAACATGCCCGACAGAAATCCCACCGCCGCGCCCATGGCCAGCAGCACGAAGACGTTGACGGAAAGTTCCGCGATCGGGAGATAGATGCCCACCCGTCAGTCTCGATCAGTTTTGCCCCAGGCGAATGCAACCGTTGCGGGCATTTTGCGCCGAAAAGCTGTCTCGTTCTTGCGCCGGCAAGGCGGCGAAGTCAAACCGCGCCGCGTCGCCGAAACAAAAAACATCTCAATCAGTTAACAGGCAAATGTGTGGCGGTGGCGTCGCGGAAGCGACGCATCTGCCGTTATTTGCGCGCCAACAGCGCCTTGATCAGCTTTTCGTCGACCAGCCCCGTTGCCGTCATCTTGTTGTCGGTCTGGAAAGCCATGATCGCGTCTTTGGTCTTCTGACCCATCACGCCGTCGGCGCCACCGGCCTCATAGCCGTTCTTGTTGAGGATGAGCTGGATGTTCTTGACGGCCTTCTTCATGTCGACGCTGGCGGTCGTCTGCGGCGTGCCTTCCTGCCATGATTCAGGGATGTCGGCCGAATTCGCCGCCGGCTCGAGCGCCTTGGCCTTCCACAGCTCGGTGGCGGCGCGCGCGCGCTCCAGCTGCTCGGGCCTGAGCGCATTGGCGATCTCGTCGCGCTTGGCCGCCGCGTCCTTGTCGCCGGTCTTGGCGACGAGCGCGAACCATTTGTAGGATTCCTCGAGGTTCTGCTTCATGCCGACGCCCTTTGCCGCCAGGATGCCCAGATTGAACTGGCTGTCCTTGACGCCGAGGTCGGCTGCTGCCTGGAACCAGTGCGCCGCCGATTCATTGTCGGTCACACCGTCCGCCGCCATGGCGAAGAGCACGGCGAGGTTGTGCATGGCGCTGGCGTTGCCTTGCTCGGCAGCGAGCTGGTACCAGGTCTTCGACTTCTTGACGTCGCGGGCGACACCGATGCCCTTCTCGTAGAAATTGCCGATACGGTACTCGGCCGGTGCAAAGCCAAGCTCGGCTGATTTCTCGTACCATTTGGCCGCCGCCGCCAGGTCTTCCTTGACCCCGCGCGATTCGGCGTAGCGCGAACCGATCTCGAACAGCGCCTTGGCGTCGCCGCCGGCAGCCGCATCACGCAAGGCGGCGGGGCCGGCATCGGCCGGGATGTCGATCTTGGCGGCGGTTGCCGCCGTTGAAGCATCGGCAGGCGGGACTGCGCCGGTCGTATCCTGGGAGGGCGCGGCTGGTGCGGTGGCCATAGGCTGAGCGCCAGCATCTGACGCCGCCGGTTCAGCAGCATCCGGGATGGATGCGGCCATCGCGTCCGTTGCCGGCGCCGCCGGCTCAGGAAACGGTGCCGAAGCCGGCGCAGCCACATTGTCCATCGGTGCTTCGATGTTGGATGGCATGGCTGAGGCAATTTGCGCCGGCATCTCGTCCTTGGCTGCCGGTTCGGAGGGTTCTGCTTGCCTGACGACACGGGCCGGCGCGTCTTGCGCCGCAACTGGCGTCTCTGCCTTCGGCTGGCTTGTGGCACTGACCGCAGCCGTTTCCATCGGTTGTGCGGCAACGATCGGCGCCGCATTGTGGCTGGCCATTTCAACAGGGTCGGTGAAGAAAGCCTTGCCAAGTTGCAGGCCGGCAAGGGCGAGCATGATTGCGATGGCCCCCATCAGGATCGGCTTGCGCCGAGCCTTGAGCAGGTCGCCGATCCTCAGCGCCTTCACCGGGCCGCTCATCGTCGACTGGCGTTTCAGGGCTTCGGCCTCTGCCGCTGCCGCCTGCGCCGCCCGCCTGGCTGCGGCAATGAAGTCGGACTTCGACGCATCGGTATCGCTGTGCCGGACCGGCTGGCCGCGTTCGTCGCGCACGCGTTTCATGATTGCGTTGAGGTCCGGTGCGCCCGAACCGGGTTCCAGCGGCCGGTTGGCGAGCTTCGGGTCGAGCGGCTCGTCGAGATCGACGCTCGGTATGTCGACGTTCGGCGCCGAGCCGGCAAGTGGCGGGGTGTCTGCTTCCTTCTTGCCCTTGAAGGCGCGCGCCAGTCCACCGAACAGCGATTTCTTGCTGCCGGGCTGCCCGCTTTTCTGCCGGGTGGTGTCCGAACCAAGCGCCGCCATGGCGGCAGCGGCGGCAGCTTCGGCCGGTGTGCGCGTGCCCGGTTCGCCAAGCGAGCCCAGGTCGCCACGCGTACCCAGGTTGCTGCGCATACCCAGGTCGCTGCGCGTGTCGAGATCGCCATGCGTATCCAGGTCGCCATGCGTACCCGGGTCATGAGAACCGGGCTCGTTGCGCATGATCGCGGCGACGCGGTCGTCGAGATCGGCCATGTCTCCCGTCAGCGGCAGCGGCTGGTCGATATCCATCGAAGGCGCATCCTGCACCGCGATTTTGGCGGCGCGTGCGGCGCGCGCCGTCCGCGCGCGCGCCGGCTCGGCCGGCTGCGTGTCCAAGAGTTCGCTCACGGCCTCCATCGGCTCGCTGGTTTCCAGCGAACCCAGGCGGTCGACGATCTTGAGCAGCGTGTCGTGGATGGCCTCGAACGTCCGCGAATTGCGTTCGTCGGAACGGCGGGTCAGGGATTCGAGCGTCTTCAAATCCTGGGCGAGGCCGGAAACAGCCGCCGTGTTGGCGCTGGAGCCGGCCAGCGAACGCACGGCACTCTCGGCCGCCTCGCGCGCAGCACCCATGATGGAATCGCGAGTTCCGGCCAGCGACTTCTCGATTTCGTTGAGGCGCGGGCTGATGTCCTCGAACTCCGGCAGCGGCGTGCCGGGCTTGGACAGATGGTCCGACAGGCCGGCGACCTGCGCCTCTAGGCTGCGGATCAGCGCCGGGTCGATGCCGGCGACTTGCGCCGCCGACGATTCCAGCCGGCTTGATATGTCTTCGAGCCGGCTTTCCAGGCCGCGGATCGCGGCTTCGTTGGCCGGGTCGGGCACGCGCGTTTCCATACGCTGGGCCAGCGCCGTGAAGCGGGCGTCGATGGCGTCCATGATGACGGCGCCGTCGACCTGCGGCACACGCTGGTCAAGCCTGTCGGCAACCTCGTCCAGTCGCCGTTCGAGATCGCGAAACAGCATGTTGCCCTGTTCGAGAGCATCGCCCTGGCGGTGTTCCATCATGCCGGACAGCACGTCGAAGCGCTGTTCCAGCCCCTGGAAAATGTAATCCGCGTCCGGCATGGCCGGGCCGCGGTCGATCTTGTCGGCGATCAAGGCGATCTGCTTGCCGAGGCGCTCCATCGCCTGTTCCGGCAGATTGGCCCGGCCGGCGAGATCGTCGACCCGGTTCGACAATATGTTGAGGCGGTCGATGACTTCGTGGCTCGGGTGTTCCTGCGTGACCTCCTCGATCTGCTGGGCAAGCGAAGCGATCCGCTTCTCGATGCGCTCGAAAGGCTCGGGGTCGAACGCATTGGCCTGCGCGGCGATGGTCGAGGCGACGATGGCACGGGAAATCTCGTCAAGCCGCTCGTCGATCATGCCGAACGTGTCGCTGCCGCGATTGTCCTGCTGGCTGGTGAAATGATCGACCGCGCCGGCAAGCGTGCGGACCTTTTCCTCGAGCGAACGCAGCTGCAGCGATTCAGGCAAATTGTTGACGGCATTGCTGATCTGTTCCAGCCGGTCGGTAAGCATCGACAGGCCGGGGGCATCCGATCGTTTGCGCTGATCGGCATCGACACGGTCTTCGAAAGCGCTCCAGCGGCGGTCGAAATCGTCCCAGCGGCGGTCGACCGCCTGCACGCTTTCTTCGCGCGCCAGCGTATCGAGCGCGACCTTGACCTGTTCCACCTCGAGCCGCAGCATGTTGACGCTTCTGTCATCGCTCTTTTCGGCCAGTGTCTGGATGGCGCCGGAAAGCCGCTCGAACTCGACGCCGAGTTCTGCGCTGCCCTTGCCCGGCTGGCCGCCCGATTGGCTGCTTGCCTGGAAGGCCCGCTCGATGTCCTTGCGCAGCGCGTCGAATTCGCGCTGCAAGCCGACGGTCATCTGGTGACGCAGTTCCTCACGCAGGCCGCGCAGCTCGCCGGCGATCTTGCCGACCACGGCGACGCTGTCTTCCTGGCCGCGCACGCGGTCGATGTCTCGGGCGATCGTCTGATATTTGTGGTCGAAGGCGGGTGCTGCCGGCGCCGGGCTCTTCGACCGCTGCGCGGGATGCGGATCCTCGTACCAGCGCGGCTGGTCGTAGGGCTGGGCGCTGGCGTAGCGCGGTTCCGCACCCGGTCGGCGCGGATCGGGGCGCTGCGCCCTTTCTTCGCGGGTCCGTTCCAGCCGCTGCTCCAGCGTTTCCAGGGAACGGTTCAGCTCGTCAAGCGTGGTCTGAGGCCTGCGCTGCCGGCCGGCGTTGAGTGTATCGAGATAGGACCGCTTGCTGTTCATCGATGCGCCCGTTTTTCAGAATTGCTGGTTTGCAACCAGTTTTCCCCAAAAGTCCCTGCCGGGCACGAGGCGACCGCGCTGTTCTGCTACGGTGAAAGACGAGCTTCCCGGGGCCTTACCCGCGCTCCGAAAAACCGTGAAAAATTCGATACAGGATAAACACGGGTAACCGACATGCGCACATTTCGCCCAACGTGGTAAACAACGCGTTAACCAAGCTTAAGAAATTGCAACGGTGTTGGCAGGTGCGGCATAAGGTTCTGCCCGCAGAACATGCTTGCGTCGTTCGACGGCTATCGATATAGAATTGACGTAAACGTAAAAGGGGCGCAGATCGCGCCTTTTGTTGAAACCACGATTGGAAGCATGCCCCCGCTTCCACTCAGGCGACGCAAGGTCTGGGGACCGCGACGCCACCAGACGGGGAAAGCCAGTAACCATGAAACTTGTTTCGCCCGGCGAAGCCGCGGCCAATACCAATGATATATCGAACGAATCCGGCGAGGATCTTGTCCGCATCGGCGAGATGGCCAAGAAATACGGCGTGACGCTGCGCACGCTGCGTTTCTACGAGGACAAGGGCCTGCTCAACCCACAGCGCGACGGTTCGACCCGTCTCTACACCCGCCGCGACAAGGCTCGTCTGAAGCTGATCCTGCTCGGCCGCAAGGTTGGGTTCTCGCTGCGCGACGTCAAGCAGATGATGGATCTCTACGATCCGACCGGTTCCAACACCAAGCAGTTGCGGCTGGCGCTCGACAAGTCGGAGAAGCAGCTTGCCCGCCTGCAGAAGCAGCGCGCACTGATCGACGATGCCATCAACGAACTGAGCGGCTCGATGTCGGCGGTGCGCCAGATGCTGGCCGAGCGCTCGGCGCCGCAGGCCAGCGCTGCCGGTTAATCTCGGCTTCGCTCACTTCAGAGCGGCCTTTTGACGAATGAGAGCCGCGTGGCGTTGCCGCGCGGCTCTTTCTTTGTCGTGCGGCCACCCCGAAAAGAAGACATTGCGGGCCGCTCCGTGCTGGCTTCCATGACGTCGCGCCGCTACGCTTCTGTGCGAGCGGTGAAGAAAATTTGTCGCATCAAAAAATTGACGTTTACGCAAACGTCAATTTTTGCTATCCCGGCTTCAACATTGGCCCGCTTGCCGTAAACGGCTTGATTTCGGGACCAAGACCGCATGGTGGAGGAAACGCATGCCGATCTACAGGGCGCCGGTCCAGGACACGCTGTTCGTGCTCAACGAAGTGCTGGGCTACCAGCGCTATTCCAATCTTCCCGGATTTTCGGACGCGACGCCGGATGTGGTGGAGGCAATCCTTGCCGAGGGCGCCAGGCTCGCCGAAAACGTCATGCAGCCGCTGAACCGCGTCGGCGACATGGAAGGCTGCGTGCGCCATGCCGACGGCTCGGTGACGACGCCGAAAGGCTTCAAGGAGGCCTTCGACCAGTATCGCGAAGGCGGCTGGATGGGGCTGGCCGCACCGGTCGAATTTGGCGGCCAGGGCCTGCCCTACGCGGTGCATACGGCGGTCGCCGAATATATGGTGTCGGCCAACATGTCGCTGATGATGTATCCCGGTCTGACGCAAGGCGCGATCGCGGCGATCATCACCCACGGCACCGACGAGCAGAAGTCGAAATGGTTGCCGAAGATGGTCGAGGGTTCCTGGACCGGCACCATGAACCTGACCGAACCGCACTGCGGCACCGACCTCGGGCTGCTGCGCAGCAAGGCCGTGCCGAATGGCGACGGCACTTATAGAATTTCCGGCCAGAAGATCTTCATCTCGGCCGGCGAGCACGACATGTCGGACAACATCGTCCATCTGGTGCTGGCCCGCATCGAAGGCGCGCCGGAAGGCGTCAAGGGCATTTCGCTGTTCATCGTGCCGAAGCTCAAGCTCGATGCATCGGGCAATCCCGGCGAAAGGAACACGGTCTCCTGCGGCTCGATCGAGGAGAAGATGGGCATCCATGGCAATTCGACCTGCGTCATGAACTATGACGAAGCGGAAGGCACGCTGCTTGGCGAGGCCAATGGCGGCCTCAAGGCCATGTTCACGATGATGAACGAGGCTCGCCTCGGCGTCGGCCTGCAAGGGCTTTCTCTGTCCGAGGTCGCCTACCAGAACGCTGTGTCCTACGCCAAGGACCGCCTGCAGGGCCGCTCGCTATCCGGGGCAAAAGCGCCGGACAAGAAGGCCGACCCGATCATCGTCCATCCTGACATCCGCCGCAGCCTGATGACCATGAAGGCCTTCAACGAGGCCGGTCGCGCGCTGGCGCTGTGGACGGCGATCAAGTCGGATATCGCCCACCGCTCCGGTGACGACAAGGACCGCCAGACTGCCGACGACTACACCGGCCTGATGACGCCTGTGGTCAAGGGCGTGCTCACCGACAAGGGTTTCGACCACGCGGTGATGGCGCAGCAGGTGTTCGGCGGTCACGGCTACATCGAAGAACACGGCATGAGCCAGTTCGTGCGCGATGCCCGCATCGCCATGATCTATGAAGGCGCCAACGGCATCCAGGCGCTCGACCTCGTCGGCCGCAAACTGGGCTTGAATGGCGGCCGCGCCGTGCAGGCCTTCTTCAAGGAAGTCGGCGAGTTCTGCGAAGAAAACCGCGCCGACGATAAGATGGCGCCCTTCACCAAGGCGCTGAAGAAGGGCCTCAACGATCTGCAGGCGGCGACGATGTGGCTGGTGCAGAACGGCATGGCCAAGCCCGACAATGCCGGTGCGGCCTCAACCGACTACATGCATCTCTTCGGCCTGGTGGCGCTGGGCTACATGTGGGCGCAGATGGCCAAGGCGGCCGGTGCCAAACTGGCAAACGGCGCCAACGGGTCTTCGTCCTTCTACGACAACAAACTGGTGACGGCGCGCTTCTTCATGGAGCGCATCATGCCGGAAACCGGAGCCCATCTCGCCCGCATTTCCAGTGGCGCGGACACGCTAATGGCGCTGCCGGCGGAAGCGTTCTAGGTTTGGCGGGTCGGCACAGCCGACCCACAATTGTCGGAACGCGGAGGAAATCGTGGCGACAAATCCCGCAGAAGTGCTCTCTTTGCCGAAGCCCGCCTGGGCGGCGGATGAGGTCGGCATGCTCTACGACATGGCGCATCGCTTCATGTCGGAGGAGATCGCCCCGCGCTACGACGAGTTCGAGAAGAACGAGATGGTCGACCGCGAAAGCTGGCTGAAAGCCGGCGCTGCCGGCCTGCTCTGCGCCTCGATGCCGGAGGAATATGGCGGCTCCGGCGGCAGCTTCGCGCATGAGAGCGCCATCATCGAGGCGATAGGCCATGTCGGCGTCGACGGTTTCGGCATCGGCCTGCACAATTCGATCGTCGCCCCTTACATCCTCCACTACGGCTCGGAGGAGCAGAAGAAGAAGTGGCTGCCGAAACTGGCGACCGGTGAGCTGATCGGCGCCATCGCCATGACCGAACCGGGCGCCGGTTCCGACCTGCAGGGTGTCAAGACGCGGGCCGAGAAGGATGGCAACCAGTACAAGATCAACGGCTCCAAGACCTTCATCACCAACGGCCAGCTCGCCAATTTCATCATCATCGTCACCAAAACCGATCCGGCCAAGGGCGCCAAGGGCACCTCTCTGATCGTCGTCGAGACCGACGAGGTGGATGGTTTCGAGCGCGGCCGCAACCTCGACAAGATCGGCTTGAAGGCCAACGACACGTCGGAACTGTTCTTCAACGACATGCGCGTGCCGACCTCCAATCTGCTCGGCCACGAGGAAGGGCAGGGGTTTGTCCAACTGATGCAGCAATTGCCGCAGGAGCGGCTGCAGATCGGTACCGGCGCCATCGCCATGATCGAGCGCGCCCTGGCGCTGACCATCGACTACGTCAAGCAGCGCAAGGCCTTCGGCAAGGCGATCATCGAATTCCAGAACACCCAGTTCAAGCTGGCCGAACTGAAGACCGAGGCGACCATCGGCCGCGTCTTCTACAATGACTGCGTCGCCCGCCACATCAATGGCGGCCTCGACCCGGTGACGGCCTCGATGGCCAAATACTGGCTGTCCGACCTGCAGGGAAAAGTGGTCGACGAATGCCTTCAATTGCATGGCGGCTATGGCTACATGAATGAATATCCGATCGCCCGCATGTTCCGCGACGCCCGCGTCCAGCGCATCTACGGCGGCACCAATGAGATCATGAAATTGCTGATCGGACGCTCTCTCTGAGCGACTGTCAGCAAACCCAAGGAGCAAGAAAATGACCGAAGCCTATGTCTATGACGCCGTGCGCACGCCGCGCGGCAAGGGCAAGAAGGATGGCTCGCTGCACGAAGTGCCGGCGGTACGGCTCGGCGCCAAGGTGCTGGAAGCGTTGCGCGACCGCAACGGGCTCGACACCGGCACTGTTGACGACATCATCTTCGGCTGCGTCGATCCGGTCGGCGAGGCGGGTTCGGTCATTCCGCGCGCTGCCGCTTTCGAGGCCGGCTACGACACCAAGGCGCCCGGCATGCAGATCTCGCGCTTCTGCGCTTCCGGTCTTGACGCCATCAATTTTGGCGCCGCCAAGATCGCGCAAGGCGCCGACGAGATCGTCATTGCCGGCGGCGTCGAATCGATGTCGCGCGTCGGCATGGGCGCGTCCGGCGGCGCCTGGTTCATGGATCCTTCGGTTGGTCTGCCCGGCTGGTTCGTGCCGCAAGGCATCTCGGCCGACCTGATCGCCACCAAATACGGTTTTTCGCGCGACGACGTCGACGCTTATGCCGTCGAGAGCCAGAAGCGTGCCGCCAAATCCTGGGCCGACGGCCGCTTCAAGAATTCGGTGATCCCCATCAAGGACCAGAATGGGCTCACCATCCTCGACCATGACGAGCACATGCGGCCGTCGACCGACATGCAGTCGCTGGCAGCCCTCAACCCGTCTTTCGTCATGCCCGGCGAAATGGGCGGCTTCGATGCCGTCGCCGTGCAGAAGCATCCTGAGGTGGAAGAGGTCAACCACGTCCACCATGCCGGCAATTCATCCGGCATCGTCGATGGCGCGGCGGCCGTTCTGCTCGGCTCGAAAAAGGCCGGAAAGACGCTCGGCCTGAAGCCGCGCGCGCGCATCCGCGCTTTTGCCAACATCGGTTCCGAGCCGGTGCTGATGTTGACCGGTCCGGTCGACGTGACGGAGAAGCTGTTGAAGCGCGCCAAGATGAAGCTGTCCGACATCGACCTGTTCGAGCTCAACGAGGCTTTCGCATCGGTGGTGCTGCGCTACATGCAGGCCTTCGACATTCCGCATGACCGGATCAACGTCAATGGCGGCGCCATCGCCATGGGCCATCCGCTCGGCGCCACCGGTGCCATGATCTTCGGCACAGTGCTGGACGAGCTGGAGCGGCGAAACCTGAACACCGCGCTGGTGACGCTGTGCATCGGCGCCGGCATGGGCACCGCAACGATCATCGAACGCGTCTGACGGGGAGAGAGACCATGAGCTACACCAATTTCACCCTCGATATCGACGCCGACGGCATCGCGCTGGTCACCTGGGATATGCCCGGCCGTTCGATGAACGTCTTCACCGAAGAGGCGATGCTGGAGTTGAACGCCATCGTCGACAAGGTGGCGGGCGACGCAGCCATCAAGGGCGCGGTGATCACCTCCGGCAAGGACACGTTTTCGGGCGGCGCCGACATCACCATGCTGCAGAAGATGCTGTCGGCCTACGCCGCCGAAAAAGGCAAGGACGCTGACAAGGCGATCAAGGCGCTGTTCGACAATGCAGGTTATATGACCGGCCTGTTCCGCAAGCTGGAAACTTGCGGAAAGTCCTGGGTATCGGCGATCAACGGCACCTGCATGGGTGGCGCGTTCGAGCTTTCGCTCGCTTGCCACGGTCGTGTCGCGGCCGATTCCGACAAGGTCAAGATGGCGCTTCCCGAGGTGAAGATCGGCATCTTCCCGGGCGCCGGCGGCACCCAGCGCGTGCCGCGGCTGACCGACCAGCAGCAGGCGTTGCAGATGCTGACCTCCGGCCAGACGCTTTCGCCGCAGAAGGCCAAGGCGATGGGCTTGATCCATGAGATCGCCGAGCCGGCCAGGCTGGTCGAAACCGCCAAGGCGATGATCAAGAATGGCCTGAAGCCGGTGGCGCCGTGGGACGAAAAGGGCTTCAAGCTGCCCGGCGGCCCGGTCTATTCGGTGGCGGGCGCCAATCTGTGGCCGCCGGCCATCGCCATCCTGCGTCGCGAGACCTTTGGCAATTATCCTGCTGCAGCCGCGATCCTGAAATGCGTCTATGAAGGCCTGCTGGTGCCGTTCGACACCGGCCTGCGCATCGAACAGCGTTATTTCACCGAGATCATGCAGACCAAGGAAGCGGCGGCTATGATCCGCTCGCTATTCGTGTCGCTGCAGGAACTGAACAAGGGCGCGCGCCGCCCGGCCGGCGTGCCGGAAACCAAGTTCAAGAAGATCGGCGTGCTCGGCGCCGGCTTCATGGGCGCCGGCATCGCCTATGTGACGGCCAAGGCCGGCATTCCGGTGGTGCTGCTCGACCGCGACATGGAGTCCGCCGCCAAGGGCAAGGCGCATTCCGAAAGCTTGGTCTCGGATCAGGTGAAAAAGGGCCGCGCCAAGCCCGAGGACAAGGACAGGCTGCTGTCGCTGATCACGCCGACGGCCGACTATGCCGACCTTGCCGGCTGCGACCTGGTGGTCGAGGCGGTGTTCGAGGATTCAGCCGTCAAGAAGGGCGCCACCGAACAGGCGGAAGCCGTGCTGAAGCCGGCGGCGATCTTCGCGTCGAACACCTCGACCATTCCGATCTCGTCGCTGGCGAAGAATTCGGCGCGGCCGAAGAATTTCATCGGCATCCATTTCTTCTCGCCGGTCGACAAGATGATGCTGGTCGAGATCATTCTCGGCAAGAAGACCGGCGACAAGGCGCTGGCCACTGCGATCGACTTCGTCCGCGCCATCAAGAAGACGCCTATCGTCGTCAACGACACGCGCGGCTTCTACGTCAACCGCTGCGTGCTGCGCTACATGTCGGAAGCCTACAAGATGCTGATCGAGGGCGTTCCGGCGCCGATGATCGAGAACGCGGCAAAGGCCGCAGGTATGCCGGTCGGTCCACTGGCGCTGACCGACGAGACGGCGATCGACCTTGCCCAGAAGATCATGAAGCAGACCATCAGGGATCTCGGCGACAAGGCCGTCGACGCCAAGCAGATGGCGCTGATCAACACTCTGGTCGACAGCCATGGCCGCTTCGGCCGCAAGAACGGCAAGGGTTTTTACGACTATCCGCAAAAGCCGGCCAAGAAGAAGCTTTGGCCAGGTCTGAAGGATCTCTACCCGCAGCTAGCGCCGGAGAAGGTCGACTATGAGGAGCTGCAGCAGCGATTGCTCTTCACCATCGCGCTGGAAGCGACGCGGGTGATGGAAGAAGGCATCGTCACCGATCCGCGGGAGGCCGATGTCGGTTCGATCCTAGCCTTCGGCTTCGCGCCCTATACAGGCGGCGCGCTGTCCTACATCGACGGCATCGGCGCCAGGGAATTCGTCAGGATCGCCAAGGGCCTGCAGAAGAAATACGGCGCCGAGTTCAAGGCGCCCAAGCTGCTGCTCGACATGGCCGAGAAGGGCGAGACCTTCTACCAGCGCTTCGATCCTTACGCCAAAGACGAGGCGAAGAAGGCGGCGTAACGCCGCTCCGATGTATGTCTGGGCGCTGTAGCCGCATCGACATTTTCCTGCGCGCCGGCCTCATCAGGCTGGCGAGAAAGAATGGCTGGGCGCCGATGATAGGCGGGCTGCAGTTGGTCTATGTGCGCGAGATCAAATTGTGGCGACGCTTCGAAGTGGTCTCTTCGATCGAGACCTGGCAAGGCACCGAGGCTGTCGGCAAACATCGCTTCGTCCTCGACGATGGCGAAACGGCTGCATCGATCATGACCACGGCCGGCGTCTACGACCGCGCCAGCCGCCGCTTCCTCGCCATCGACGAGGTGGTCGCAGCACTTGGCCGCACGGCTCAGCCGCGTCCGCTGACGGAGGCGGAGCGGATTTTCGTGACCTCCCACCGAGGGCTACGTGCTCTGGCCAAGGTCGGCGATTGAGCCCTCTTGTGATCAGTCTGCCGATGGACAAATCCGCGATCGAAGACTAGAAAGGAAAAGGTATTTTTTCCTGTTTTGGAGGAGAGCAAGATATGCTCTCGCACGACCGCGTATGGGCCGCCATCGACGCTCTGGCCGAGCGCTATTCGCTGTCGGCCTCGGGTCTGGCCAGGCGCGCGGGTCTCGATTCGACCGCCTTCAACAAGTCGAAGCGGCTGTCCTCCGACGGGCGGCCGCGCTGGCCGTCGACCGAATCGCTGGCCAAGATCATCGAGGCGACGGGCGCCTCGCTCGACGAATTCACCGGGCTGGTCGAGGGGCGGGGCAAAACCGGCGCCGGGTCTTTGCCCCCGCAGAGATCATCGGTGCCGCTGCTCGGCTTCGCCCAGGCCGGCGCTGGTGGCTTCTTCGACGATGCCGGCTTCCCCGCCGGACAGGGCTGGGATCTGGTCGAGCTTCCGGCCAGCTCGACCGAAACCTCCTATGCACTGAAGGTCCAGGGCGATTCCATGCTGCCTCTCTACCGCAATGGCGACGTGCTGATCGTCGAGCCGGGCGCTGTCACCCGCAAGGGCGACCGTGTCGTCGTCAAGACCAATGCCGGCGAGGTAATGGCCAAGGTGCTCGACCGCCAGACAACGAAGTCGATTGTGCTGGTCTCGCTCAATCCCGACCACGCGGACCGCGATATTCCCATGCATGATGTCGAGTGGGTGGCGCGGATCGTCTGGGCAAGTCAGTAGGGGCGGCCGGATGCGTCCGCATCACGCTGTCGTGGCTGCTCTGGCGATCCTGGCGATGGCTGCCGCGGTGGTCGCTGGCGGACGCGTCCTGCAACGCGGGGACGACAACGTCGGCGTCGACAAGATCGAGGCGAACGCTGACACCGTGCCCAGTGAGCCGGCCACCTCAGCCATTCCTCAAGCCATGCCTGCAAAGCCGGCAGTGCATTCCAGGGCAATCGACCCTGAAATCGTCGCGCCGCCGCAGCTTCCTGCCGAAGAGCTAGAGCGGGTCGAGCCGCGCGCACCGCTGGGCAAGCTGGCGCTGGCCGTGCCGCTGAAGCCGAAGATGCCCGACGACTGGAAGGGAACTCCGCTCTTTCAGCCGGTCGCGTCTGCTGCCGGATTGATCGAGGCGAAGGGCTATTCCGTCGCCATCTCGGGAATCGACATTATCAGGCAGGACGAAACCTGTTCGGATGACGGCAAGTCATGGGCATGTGGCATCCGGGCACGGACGGCATTCCGCGCCTTCCTGCGCGGCCGCGCCGTGATCTGCGCAGTGCCACCGGAAGGTGGCCGCGACCTGATCGCCGCCGAGTGCCGCATTGGCAAGCAGGATGTTGGCCAATGGCTGGTCGAGAATGGCTGGGCCCGCGCTGCAGCAGGCGGTCGCTATGTCGAAGCGGGCGACAAGGCGCGCGCGGCGAAAAAGGGCATCTTTGCTGCCGCCCCCAATCTTTCGGGCCTGCCCCCGGCCCCAACTCCTGTCGTGGCGGCACCGACGACGCAGCAGATCCTCGATCCGTCGGCGACGGAGGCTACGCCGCCAACTGACCAGCCAGCGCCCGCTCAATGAGCCCGCGGGTCTCTGCAATGCCGTAAAGTGCTGCGAACGAACCGAAGCGCGGGCCCCGCTCCTGTCCGATCAGTACCTGGTAGATCATCTGGAAGAAGGCGCCTGATACGCCCGGGCCACCTTCCGGGCTCTGCTTGGAATGATCCTGGTAGCGTTCGATCTTGCGCGCGACGTTGAGGGCCGCGTTCTGGATCGCCTCGCCGCTGGCCCCAGATGGCAACGCGGCGAGCGCGTCGGAGAGCTTCGTCAGCGCCTCGCGCTCGACCGCGTCGGCGGCCCGGTACACCTTGGCCGGCTTCACGAAATCGTCGAAATAGCGGATCGCATAACCGACCAGCTGGTCGAGCTCGGGATGGGTCGCAGGGGTCACGCCCGGCGCATGGCGCGAGATGAAACCCCACAACACATCCGTGTTCTGGGCGTTGGAGGCACTGACGAGATTGAGCAGCAGCGAGAACGGCACCGGCAGGTCGATCGTTGGCGGGTTGCCGTCATGCATGTGCCAGACCGGATTGCCCAGCCGCTCTTTCCAATCCTGCCTGCCATAGGCGGTGAGGAACGTGTAGTACTCGTCCACGGCCCGCGGGATGACGTCGAAATAGAGCTTCTTGGCTTGCCGAGGCCGCTGGTACATGTAGAGCCCGAGACTTTCGGTCGGCGCATAGGCCAGCCACTGGTCGATGGTGATGCCGTTCCCCTTCGACTTCGAGATCTTCTGGCCGTTCTCGTCCAGGAACAGTTCATAGACGAAGTGCTCCGGTGCCCGCCCGCCCAGAATGTTGCAGATACGGTCGTAGACCACCGCATTCGTCTGGTGGTCCTTGCCGAACATTTCGAAATCGACGCCGAGCGCTGCCCAGCGCATGCCGAAATCCGGCTTCCACTGAAGCTTCACTCTGCCGCCCGTTATCGAAAGCGTGGTCTCGGTGCCGTCATCGTCGAAGGTGATGGTGCCGGCCTTGGCGTCGACATGCTTCATCGGAACGTAGAGCACGCGGCCGCTCTTCGGGGAAATCGGCAGGAACGGGCTGTAGGTCGCCTGGCGCTCCTGCCCGAGCGTCGGCAGCATCACCGCCATGATCTCGTCGAAGCGTTCGGCGGCGCGCAACAACATCGCGTCGAAGCGGCCTGCCTTGTAGTACGCCGTCGCGCTGGCGAATTCGTAGTCGAACCCGAACGTGTCGAGGAAGCGGCAAAGCATCGCGTTGTTGTGGTCTGCGAAGCTCGCATAGTCGCCGCCGAAGGGATTGGGCACCGACGAGAGCGGCTTGTGCAAGTGCGGCTCGAGTGCGGCGCGATCCGGCACGTTGTCGGGAATCTTGCGCATGCCATCCATGTCGTCGGAGAAGCACAGGAGCTTGGTCTTGACGGTGTCCCTGGTCAGCACGCGGAAGGCGTGGCGCACCATCGAGGTGCGCGCGACCTCGCCGAACGTACCGATATGCGGCAGGCCAGACGGACCATAGCCGGTCTCGAACAGGATGGTCTCGGGAAAGCCCGTGTCCTTGTAGCGCTCGATGATCTTTTTGGCTTCCTCGAACGGCCAGGCCTTGCTTTCTGCCGCTGCCGCAAGCACCTCGGGATTGAGATCGACGATGTTTGATCCCGCCATGTCACTGTTTTCCAAATTATTCGCGGCATCGCCGGAAGGTGGAGTTCAGCCCGGTCTCTAGGCGTGCGTGGCCGGAGCGTCAACGATCCCGGCGTTTTTTCCTTGCGGCACAGAGGCCGCGTTCCTACCTTCGGAGCCCGTTTCAA
Organism: Mesorhizobium sp. AR10; assembly: GCF_024746795.1. NCBI lineage: Bacteria > Pseudomonadati > Pseudomonadota > Alphaproteobacteria > Hyphomicrobiales > Phyllobacteriaceae > Mesorhizobium > Mesorhizobium sp. AR10. The sequence goes on along the minus strand of NZ_CP080524.1, from coordinate 258,783 downwards.
GGAGCAAGAAATGCCATTGCCGACACCGCATGAAGCCCTGATCTACCTGATGGTCATCACCTCGGCCTCCGACCGTGACATGACCGACGTCGAACTGGCGCGGATCGGCGACGTCGTTCGCTCATGGCCCGTGTTCCAGGACTTCAGCCATGACAGGCTGGTCTCGGTAGCCCAGGCCTGTCAGAAGCGCCTGCACGAAAAGGACGGGCTGGAAGGCGTTCTGGCGCTGGTCGCCGAGGCGCTGCCCGAACGGCTGCGCGATACCGCCTATGCCGCGGCCTTCGAAGTTGCGGCCGTCGATCTCGAAATGCGCATGGAGGAGGTGCGGGTGCTGCAGCTCATCCGCCGCCAGCTCGACCTCGACACGCTGACCGTGGCCGCCATCGGCCGTGCCGCCAAGGCCCGCCTTCGCACGCTGACTTGAATCCAGGCCCCTAGAAAAAGCTGACCGGAACCGGATCAGAAAAAACGGACCGGGCCGGATCAGAAAAAACTGACCGGGCCGGATCAGAAAAAACTGACCGGGAAATAGCGCAGATAGAACTCGGCGAACGTGCCCTTGATGGAAATCTCCTGCAGCGCATAGTCGAGAGCCGCGGCCAGTGCCGGATCGCCGGCCCTGGTGGCGATGGCCATGCCCGAGCCCAGATATTCGGGCGCCAGATACGGGCCACCGGCAAAACGGCAGCAACCGGCGGCGTCAGAACCGCCCAGCCAGAAGGCGAAGCGCATGCCGTCGCCGAAGGCGGCGTCGATCTTGCCGGCCTTGAGGTCGCCGTAAAGCGCCTCCGGTCTGTCGAACGGGACGACCTGAACGGTGCCGAAGTAATCGCGCAGCATCCGCTCATGCGCGGAGCCGGCGATGACGCCGACGCGCTTGCTGCGCAGTCTGTCAAAAATCGGTTCCGCGAAGGCTTTCGTCTTCGGCATGATGAAGCGCGCCGGAAACTGCAGATAGGAGCGTGAGAAGGCGTATTTCGATCGCGATTCCGGCGTCGCGGCGATGCCGGCGATGATCGCTTCTCCTTCGCCCTTCTGCAGCGCCCCTTCGAGCTCGGCCCAGGGCAGCGCCTGGATCTGGCATTTGTCCGCGACGTCGAGTTCGGCGCAGATGGCACGCGCCAGATCGATGTGAAAGCCGGACAACCGGCCGGCGCTGTCGAGAAAGTTGAAGGGCGGGAAATCCGTGGTGGTGAGGAATCTCAGTCGCGGCAATGCGGAAAGGTCCGGCTTCGGTAGTCGCTCCTTGGCGTCCCAAAGCACCGGCACCTGCGGCTCCGCGGCCCGTGCAATGCCGGCGAGGGACTGTACCCCGATCAACATCGATGCCAGCGCGATCGATATCCATCGGAATGCCACAATAAAACTCCGCCCCAGTTCTGACTTGTTGGCTTTTCGTACGAAAATGGCGCAGGCACAACGCTTTTTGATTTCAACACGCCGAATTAGGGGTATGCTTTAGTGAGTTTGCAAGTAGTTGCATGGCGTGGACTGGAGGGGCAGTTGCCGGCGCCACAAACGGGGCGCTGCTTTGCAATCCGGGGTTGATAGCAAAGTGCAGGTCGGGCACATACTATTGATCTCAGTAACGGGAGGCAACATGGGGTAGATGTTGCGATGGGTCATTTCGATCGCACACTGGAATTCATAGATCAGCTGCAGCAGGCTGGCACGGCGGCCGCGGTCTGCGAAAAACTGCTAGGTGTCACCTCGAACTTCGGCCTGACGGCGCTGATGGCCGGAACGGTACCGCAGCCAGGCACGCCAAGGGGCCAGCAAAAGGATCATGTGCTGCTCTGCGACTGGCCCGTGGAATGGCTGGAGCGCTATGTGGCGCGCAACTATGTCGATCATGACCCCGTCGTCAGCCACATGAAGCAGCTTCAGGCGCCGTTCCAGTGGCGGGAGGCGGCTCAGGGCATTCGCATCGACAACGGTAGCGACGAGGTGATGGGCGACGCCAGCGAATTCAAGCTGCGCGACGGCCTGGCCTTTCCTCTGATCACGCTCGATGGCCAGATCGTCATGGTGTCGCTGGGCGGCGAGGCCGTCGAATTGTCAGGGGCCGAGTTCGGGCTGGTGTCGCTCGTCTCGACTTATGCCGTCGGCCGCGCCATGCAGCTCCACACGATGGCGAGCAAGACCATCGACCATATCGAATTGACGCCGCGCGAACGCGAGTGCCTGAAATGGGCAGCCGTCGGCAAGTCCGAATGGGAGATTTCACAAATTCTCGGCATTTCGGAGCACACCTCCGAAAAACATCTCCTTAACGCTAAAAGCAAACTCGGTGCCGTCAACCGGGTGCAGGCGGTCGCCGAAGCGATAAGGCGCGGCTATATTAGCTAGGTCGGCCGCGCCGGCCTAAGAAATCCCGCCTACGCGATCGCGTAATTTTCTCACAACAGCACGGCCGTATCTTCCTTTTGAACCAGGAGACGGCAAATGCTTTTTTCCCTTACAACACAGGAATTGATGGAACGTCCCGACCTTTGGGAGGCCGTTCATCGCTTGCGCTATAAGATCTTCGTCGAGGAGATGGGATGGTCCGATCTGAAGCGCCCCGACGGGCTTGAGGTCGACCAGTTCGACCACGACGAGGCGGTGCATCAGATCGTCATCCGTGGCGGTGAACTCGCCGGCTATCAGAGAATGCTCCCGACGACCCGGGCGCATCTTCTGACCGAGGTGCTGACGGATCTCTTTGAAGGGACGCCGCCTTCCGGACCGAATGTCTACGAGTTGACCCGCTATGCGGTGGCGCCCGGGTTTCGCGACGGCCGACGTGGCGTGTCGACGGTCGGCACCGAGCTGATTGCAGGCTTCGTCGAGTGGGGGCTGAAGCGGAACGTCAATCAGGTGATCATCGAATTCGAGCCGATGTGGGTCCTGCGCGCGTTGCAGCTGCATTTCCTGGCGACGCCGCTTGGCTACCAGCGCACCTATGGCAACCAGCAGGTCGTAGCCACGCTGCTCACCTTCAACGAGCATACGCTGCAGGTGGTGCGTTCGCGTCGCAATCATTTCGCGCCGGTGCTGGCCAGAGGTTATCCCGACATGCTCGGCCTCAGGCTGGCCTCGTGAGAGTGGAGAGTATTGTGAGAGTGGAGAGTGTAATGAGTATCCATCCGCAACCAGAATTGCGCAATCATACGCTGGTCGTCACCGTGTCGTCGGATGACGGCCGGCCGGTACTGGACAGGCGAGCCTATGAAAGCCTGGCAAAGGCTTTCCATGAAGCCGCCATCGACGACGAAGTGCGTGTCGTGGTGCTCCGCGGCTTGGCCGGCTGCTTCTGCCTCGGCGGTGATTTTTCCGAGTTCCTCGATGCCACCAAGCATCAGCAGCTGATCGCCGCCGTCACCGACATGTTCCGAACGCTGGCGACGTTTCCCAAACCGATCCTCGCCTGTGTCGATGGCGATGCCGTCGGTGTCGGCTGCACCATCTTGTTCCATTGCGACATGGTGATCGCGTCGAGCAAAAGCACGTTCCGGGTACCGTTTGTCGATTTCGGCCTGGTGCCGGACGCCGCGACCAGCATCTTGGCGCCGCAAAAACTCGGTTACGCCGGCGCTTTCCGCTTTTTCTGCCTGGGCGATACGCTGGCAGTCGACGACGCCAAGGCACTCGGTCTCGTCGCGGAGATCGTCGCGGACGGCAGCGTCGAGGATGCGGCGCTTGCCAGGGCAAGGCAGCTTGCCAAGAAGCCGGTCGCCGCTCTGCTGCAGACGCGCGGCCTGCTCAGGGGTGACACAGGCGCGCTCTGCGACCGCATCGATCACGAGATTTCGCTTTTCCAGCAGGCGCTGCAGGACGACACCACGCTGCGGCGGTTGCAGCGGATCGCCCGGCTGGCGGCTTGAGAAGCCATCGCGGCAATCGCGATGCGTGGAGCTTTTTCACCTGGGTTGAACCCGCCGCCGGCGGAATGGTTCAATCCAGGTGCAACACGCTCTATTGGAGCGCGCACGCTACTTGTTCAGGAATGACGGCCCTTCGCCGATGATCTTCTTGTCTTCCTTGCCGATGATGTCGAGATCGCGTCCGTCATAGGGCAATGACAGAAGGATGCGCCGGATCACGGCCAGCCGCTCGCGCCGCTTGTCGTTGGCGCGAACGATGATCCACGGCGCGAATTGCTTGTGGGTGCGTTCGACCATGAGATCGCGCGCCTTGGTGTAGTCGTCCCATTTCGTGATGCCGGCAATGTCGATCGGCGAGAACTTCCAGCTCTTCAGCGGAGACCACCGGCGATCGTGAAACCGTTCGAGCTGTGTTTCCCGGCCGATGTCCAGCCAGAATTTGAAGAAATGAATGCCTTCGTTGCAGATCATCCGTTCAAAATGCGGGGTCTCGTCCAGGAATTTCTCGTGCTGTTCCGGCGTGCAGAAACCCATCACCGGCTCCACACCGGCGCGGTTGTACCAGGAGCGGTCAAACGTGACGAACTCGCCCGCGGTCGGGAAATGCGCCACATAGCGCTGGTAATACCACTGTCCGCGTTCGGTCTCGGTCGGCTTGGTCAGCGCCACATTGCGCGCGGTTCGAGGGTTCAGATACTCGCGCAGCACGAAGATCGTGCCACCCTTGCCGGCGGCATCACGTCCCTCGAACAGCGCAATCACTCGCTTGCCGGTCGATTGCAGCCATGCCTGCGCCTTGACCAGCTCGATCTGCAGCCGCTCGAGCGTCTCGTCATAGTCCTCGCTTTTCAGTTTCTTGTCGTAGGGGTAGCCGCCGGCGGTCAGCTTGTTGTCCTCGACCCAGTCCGGAAGCTCGGGATTCTCGATGTCGAACTCCCGCTCCTTGCCGTCGATCCTGATCTTGAGCGGCCCCGACGCGGGTGCGGAGGGCGTTTCATTGGCATTTTTCATCGAGACCAACCCTTTTCAGCTTCCGGACTCATGCTATTGGGAGCCTCCATACCGGTCCAGCAGAAGTTTTCCAGCCGGCCGGCCGACTGAGTGCGAAGGCACGGGACGCGCGAATGGCTGACATCGGCGCAGAGCAGAAAAGTACGGCGCAGGCCGTCGCCATCCGGCTCTGGAACAGCCGCTGGCTGCTCGCCGCGGGGATCGTCGCGGTTCTGGCCGTCTATGGTTTTTCCGGTATGTCCGCCTATGTCGTCCTGTTGGCATGTGCCGTGCTGCTTGCCGCGGCGATGCTGCCGGCCGGAGTCGCGGGCCAACCCACCGAGAGTGCCGCGATCGAGGCGAGCGGGCTGCAAAGGCTTTCCGGCGAATATCTCGCCGCAGCCGTTGCCGATCCGCTGGTCATTTTCGATCGCACTGCCACCATCGTCCACGCCAACGCCGCCGCCTTTGCCGCCTTTGGCGGGATCGCGCCGGGCATGTCGCTGTCGCTGAAGTTCCGCGCGCCCGAAATGCAGGCCTTGCTGGACGGCGTTTTGTCGGGGAACGTCGCCTCGGACGTTGTCGACTACACCGAAAAGCTGCCGGTCGAACGGACCTACCGGGTCAGCGCATCTTCGGTCGGCCACGCCACCGATCTCTATGTGCTGGTGTTCAAGGACCAGAGCGAGGCGCGCCGGATCGACCGCATGCGCGCCGACTTCATCGCCAACGCCAGCCATGAACTGCGCACCCCGCTGGCCTCGATCTCAGGTTTCATCGAGACGCTGCGCGGTCCGGCCCGCAACGACCCGGCGGCGCGCGAGCAGTTCCTGCAGATCATGCAGAGCCAGACCGGCCGCATGGCGCGGCTGATCGATGATTTGCTTTCGCTATCGCGGCTCGAAATGAAGCCCTATCTGACGCCGGGAACCGAGGTCGATCTTCGCCAGACCATCGACAGCGTCATCGATTCGCTTGGGCCGCTCGCCAGGGAAAACGGCATCGTCATCGAGCGGGATTTCGCTGAGGGACCGCTGGACGTGCCCGGGGACCGGGACGAACTGTTCCAGGTTTTCGAAAACCTGCTGGAAAATGCCTGCAAATACGGACAATCAGGCGGCCGCGTCGTGGTGTCGATCGCGCGCAACGATGCCGGTCCCGAACCAGGCATCGACGTCACCATCAGGGATTTTGGTCCCGGCATTCCCGAAGAACACATCCCGCGCATCACCGAGCGCTTCTACCGCGTCGACGTCGAGAGCAGCCGGAACCAGAAAGGCACCGGCCTTGGCCTGTCGATCGTCAAGCACATCCTGACGCGTCACAACGCCAGACTTTCGATCAAGTCGGAAGTCGGCAAGGGCGCGGCGTTCTCGGTTCATTTGCCGGCTCGCTGACGCGATACTATCTAGTCAACGATACGTTTCTTTTTTCTGTCATCCGGCTAGCGTATCAGCGGAGGATTCGAGGAAACGACTCAGGCCAGAAGATTCGGGAAGGCATTTCGTCCATGCAATCCGTGCACATCGTCAGCGCCTATGACGAGGAGCTGAAATATCTGTCGAAGCGCATCGCCGCGATGGGCGGGCATGCCGAACGCATGGTCGAACAGGCGATCTCCGCCCTGGTCAACGCCGATCCCGGCCTCGCCCAGAAAGTCATCCGGGACGACATCGTCCTCGACGAGGGCCAGCGCGAGATCGACGACAAGGCAATCGTCATCATTGCCAAGCGCCAGCCGATGGCGACGGACCTGCGCGAGATCGTCGGCGCGATCCGTATCTCGGCGGATCTCGAACGGATCGGCGACCTCGGCAAGAATGTCGCCAAACGAGTGGTGGCCGTCACCGACGGGCGCCAGCCGACCAGCCTGTTCCGCGGGCTCGAAGCGCTGGCTGACCTGGCGTTGACGCAGCTCAAGGAAGTGCTTGACGTCTACGCGACGCGCTCGGTGGAAAAGATCGGCTTCGTGCGCGACCGCGACGACCAGATCGACGCCATGTACACCTCGCTGTTTCGCGAGTTGCTGACCTACATGATGGAAGATCCGCGCAACATCACGCCGTGCACGCATCTGCTGTTTTGCGCCAAGAACATCGAACGGATCGGCGACCACGCCACCAACATCGCCGAGACCATCTTCTACATCGTCACCGGCGACCAGATGCCGGCCGAGCGGCCGAAAGGCGACAAGACGGACAAGATTGTTCTTCCCGCATCGCCACCGGTGAAGTGAACGGCCTCCTCTCCAAACTGACGCGAATTTCAGATTCGCCACATCGGACGAAATCGCGCTAAACTATCCGGACGTTAAGCTTCTCGGTTCCCTAGTGAAGGCCATGCTTTCAGGAGGTTGCGATGGAATATGTCCGAGAGTTCGCTCCTGCACCGCCGACGGCGGGCATCATCGCTTCCAGCGTCTACACGGCAGGCCGCCGTGTCGCCGACATTCCGATCGAGGAAGCCGGCGAATGGGCCAGGAAGTCGGGTCACGTCGTCTGGATCGGCTTGCTCGAGCCCGACCGCAACCTGCTGCTTCGCGTCCAGGCGCAATTCCATCTGCATGAGCTGGCGATCGAGGATGCCGAGCATCCGCACCAGCGGCCGAAGATCGAGCAATATGGCGATGCCTTGTTCATCGTTGCCCGAACCGCCCAGCTGATCGACGGCCGCGTCACCTTCGGCGAGACGCATCTGTTCGTCGGCTCAGGCTACATCGTCAGCGTCAGGCACGGTCCATCGACATCCTACGCCGCCGTCCGTCAGCACTGGGAAAGCTGCCCGCATTCGCTGGCCAAGGGCGAGGATTTCGTCCTCTATGCAATTCTCGATTTCATCGTCGACAACTACATGCCGGTGCTCGAGCAGATCGAGGACGAGGTTGAGGCGATCGAGGACAAGATTCTGCTGAAGCCGATGACCGGCCCCGATATAGAACGGCTCTACATGCTGCGCCGCGATCTGTTGCGCCTGCGCAATGCGGCACTGCCGCTGGTGGAAGTCTGCCGCCGGCTGACCAGCGCCGAACTGCCGCAGATCCATACGGCGATGCACCCGCTGTTTCGCGACGTCACCGACCACATCCGCACCGTCCAGGAGAAGATCGACAGCTTGCGGGAGGTTCTTGCCTTCGCCTTCGAGGCCAGCCTGCTGGTTGGCCAGAGCCAGGAAACGGCGAACACCAAGAAGCTCGCCTCATGGGCCGCCATCCTGGCGGTGCCGACGGCGCTCGCCGGCATTTACGGTATGAATTTCAACGACATGCCGGAGCTGCGGATGGAATATGGCTACCCGGTGGTGCTGGCCACGATCGCGCTGATCTGCTCGTTCCTGTACTGGCGGTTTCGGAAGAATGGCTGGCTGTGAAAGAGAGCGAATAGCGAATAGGGAGTAGTGAATAGGGGAAAACGGAGTTGCGTCCTCGCGGAGGCTCAATCCCGTTTCTATTCGCTATTCGCTATTCGCTATTCGCTATTCGCTCACCGGCTCCGCCGCCGCTCCGAAGCCGGCTGGAACGCGACGCGGGCGTGGTATTTGCAGTAGGGGCCGGTTTCGGCGGCATCGTTGCCGCAGAAATGGAAATCCTCCGAAAGCGGATCGCCATTCGGCCATTTGCAGGTGCGCTCGGTCAGTTCGACGAGCTGCAGATGCCGCGAGATCGGTACGACGACGTTTTCAACCGGACGGATGTAATGGCGTGCCACCGGTTCGGCATCGAACTGTGTCTGCAGCGCGTTTGCGCCGATCGAACTGGTGACATGGCGCGTGGCACTTGCGGCGCGCGACACCGATTTCTGGATGGATGATCCTTGCACGGTCTTTTTCTGCCGTGCCGGCGTCGCGGTCGAGCGTCCGCGGCCCGACAGCTTCAGCCGATGCACTTTGCCGATGACCGCGTTACGGCTGACGCCGCCAAGTTGTGCGGCGATCTGGCTGGCGCTCAGACCCTCCGACCACAATTTCCTGAGAAGTTCTACCCGCTCGTCAGTCCAGTTCATGAGACCGCTCCTGCTAAGCGTGCGGCAATCGGAATCCATTCCCGGCCCGGCAAACCCTTGCCGGGGCAGACACCACATATACTGGGTGATTAGGTCCGCCGCACGAAATCTAGTTATTTCTCGACTACAATTACCCTATGCGTTGACTCGGTGACAAGAGTCCCAAGGGCAACACGAATCGGTTTTTTCGGTTTTCCCCAACTTGCCCGGTCGCTTATGAGCCGGCGTCTCGTCGGAGGGCTTGTCGCGCGCCTTTGCACGACGTTTTCGTTGACTTCATGGCCGAAAAACACGATAAGCCGCAAAGGCCGCCGCTTTGGCGGCTTTTTTGATTTTCCGGTTCCGGAGACGCATATAATGAGCGGTTCGGCGCTTTTCGAGACCTTTGCTCGCGCACCCCTGGCTTTCGACCACGGGGAAGGCACCTGGCTGGTCACTGACAAGGGCGAGCGATATCTCGATTTTGCCGGCGGCATCGCCGTGAATTCGCTCGGCCACAGCCACCCGCATCTGGTCGCAGCACTCACCGAGCAGGCAGCCAAGCTCTGGCATGTCTCCAATCTCTACGAGATTCCCGGGCAGAGCCGGCTCGGCGAGCGGCTGGCGGAAGCCACTTTCGCCGACAAGGTATTCTTCACCAATTCCGGCGCCGAGGCGCTGGAATGTGCCATCAAGACGGCGCGGCGCTACCACTTCGTCAAAGGCCATCCCGAGCGTTTTCGCGTCATCACCTTTGAAGGCGCTTTCCATGGCCGCACCCTGGCGACCATCGCCGCCGGGGGCCAGTACAAATACCTGGAAGGCTTTGGACCCAAGGTCGAAGGCTTCGACCAGGTCGGTTTCGACGACATCGACGCCGCCGAAAAGGCGATCACGCCGGAGACCGCCGCCATCCTGATCGAGCCGGTGCAGGGCGAGGGCGGCATCAGGCAAGTGCCGACGCAATCGCTGAAGCGGCTCAGGCAATTGTGCGAACAGCACGGCCTGCTCCTTATCTTCGACGAGGTCCAATGTGGCATCGGCCGCACCGGCAAGCTGTTTGCGCATGAATGGGCGGGCGTCACTCCCGACCTCATGGCGATTGCCAAGGGCATTGGCGGCGGCTTCCCGATGGGCGCCTGCCTTGCCACCGACGAAGCCGCGGTCGGCATGACCGCTGGCGTGCACGGCACCACTTTCGGCGGCAATCCGCTGGCGATGGCGGTCGGCAACGCCGTGCTCGACGTCGTGCTGGAAGACGGCTTCCTCGAGGATGTCCAGCGCAAGGCGCTGCTGATGAAGCAGGGGCTGGCAGGTGTCGCCGACGAATTTCCCGATGTCATCGAAGGCATCAGGGGTAGCGGCCTGATGCTTGGCCTGAAATGCGCGATGCCCAACACCAAGGTCAACATGGCGCTGCGCGACCAGCACCTGCTGGCGGTTCCGGCCGGCGACAACGTCATTCGCCTGCTGCCGCCGCTCACCGTCACTGACGCCGAGATCCACGAGGCGCTCGACCGCATCCGCGCCGGCGCCCGGGGCCTGACTGAAGCCATCGCCGCGGCTGCCGCGAAGTAATCCCGGAAAAGTCCTGATGAGCCTTCGCCATTTCACCGATCTATCCGCCGTTTCCGAAGGCGATCTGCGCGTCATGCTGGACGACGCAGTGGTGCGAAAGGCCAGGCTCAAGGCCGGCGAGCGGACAAAACCGCTCGAGGGCAAGGTGCTGGCGATGATCTTCGACAAGCCATCGACGCGCACGCGCGTGTCCTTCGACGTCGGCATGCGCCAGCTCGGCGGCGAGACCATCATGCTGACCGGCACCGAGATGCAGCTCGGCCGTTCCGAGACCATCGCCGACACCGCCAAGGTGCTGTCGCGCTATGTCGACGCGATCATGATCCGCACCACCTCGCATGAGCGGCTGCTCGAACTGACCGAGAACGCCACCATCCCCGTCATCAACGGGCTGACCGACGACACCCATCCGTGCCAGCTGATGGCCGACATCATGACCTTCGAGGAGCATCGCGGTCCGGTGGCCGGCAAGACCATCGCCTGGACGGGCGACGGCAACAATGTGCTGCATTCGCTGCTGGAGGCCTCGGCGCGGTTCCGCTTCAACCTGAATGTCGCCGTGCCAGAAGGCAGCGAGCCGGCACAAAAGCATGTCGACTGGTCGAAGGCGCATGGCGGCAAGCTGAACTTCACCCGTTCGCCCGAGGAAGCCGTTCATGAAGCCGATTGCATCGTCACCGATTGCTGGGTATCGATGGGCCAGGAACACCGCGCGCGCGGTCACAATGTCTTCTCGCCCTATCAGGTCAATGCGACACTGATGGCCAAGGCAAAGCCGGACGCCCTGTTCATGCACTGCCTGCCGGCGCATCGTGGCGAAGAGGTCACCGACGAGGTCATCGACGGACCGCATTCCGTGGTGTTCGACGAGGCCGAAAACCGGCTCCATGCCCAGAAGGCGGTTCTGGCGTGGTGCCTGGGCGCTTGATCCGGGAGCGCGTGATGCCTATCTGCGGGCCATCACGCAAAAACCGCGCGTTTCGACGCATGCGCCCCGGAGGGCGGCATGGCCGCGCCCCGGAGCTTTGTCATGTTGGAAACTCATCAATTGGCTGAACAACCCAAACTCGGCGAATTCGGCTACGCCGGCGACGATCATGTCGTGCCCTTCGAGGTCGGCCCGCTCGACGTGCGCGGCCGCACCGTCCAGCTCGGGCCGATGCTCGACGCCATCCTCAGCCGCCACGACTACCCCGAGCCGGTCGCCCGCCTGCTGGCGGAAGCCTGTGTGCTGACGGTCCTGCTCGGCACCTCGCTCAAATTCGAGGGCAAGTTCATCCTGCAGACCCGTACCGACGGGCCGGTCGACATGCTGGTCGCGGATTTCTCCACGCCGCAGGCGCTGCGCGCCTATGCGCGCTTCGATGCGGACCGGCTGGAGGCGTTGGTGGCTGCCGGCGAGACTTCGCCGCAGACGCTGCTTGGCAACGGCGTGCTGGCGCTGACTATCGATCAGGGCGCCCACACGCAGCGCTACCAGGGCATCGTCCAGCTCGACGGCGAAACGCTGGAAGAGGCCGCCCGCACCTATTTCCGTCAGTCGGAGCAGATCCCCACCGATCTCAGGCTTTCAGTGGCCAAGCTGTTGACGCCCGGCGTCGGCGGCGCCCGCCAGCAATGGCGCGCCGGTGGCCTTTTGGCGCAGTTTCTGCCGCAATCGCCCGAACGCATGCGCGTGCCGGACTTGCCCGGCGGCGACGGCGATCCGCGTGAGGAAATCCACGATCCGGCCGACAATTCATGGCAGGAGTTGCTGGCGCTGCTCGGCACCATCGAGCCGACCGAACTGATCGACCCGACCATCGGCGCCGAGCGGCTGCTTTATCGGTTGTTCCACGAGCATGGTGTCCGCGTCTTCGGCGGCGTCCCGGTCGCCGACCAGTGTTCGTGCTCGCGCGACAAGATCCGCGGCATACTCGAAGGCTTTTCCGCCGACGAGATCAAGGACAGCACCGAGGATGGCGGCATTCACGTGGCCTGCGAGTTCTGCTCGAAGCAATATGACTTCGACCCTTCGGAGTTTGCGGCTCAGTAAGTCTCTTCCTTCTCCCCGTTTTCGGGGAGAAGGTGCCCGAAGGGCGGATGAGGGGCAGCGTGACCGTCGGCAAATGGCCGCGCCATTCACTAGACGCCCTTGTGCGTGGAAGATAATCTCATCGGTCCGGCGCCGCGCCTCATTGCCCTGCCGGGCATTTCTACCCGTATAAAGACGGGGAGAAAGTCGCTAATTCACCGTTCGCCGCGTGCCCGGCAGGTCGAGCGAGAAGGCGGGGATGGCGATGTCGAACGTCTCGCCCCGCTTGTTGCGCATCGTGTAGTGGCCGACCATGATGCCGGACGGTGTCGAGAGCGGGCAGCCGGACGTATACTGATAACTGTCGCCGGGGTTGAGTTCGGGCTGGTCGCCGACCACGCCGGCGCCGCGCACTTCCTCGACCCGGCCGGTGCCGTCGGTGATGTGCCAATAGCGCGATAGAAGCTGCACGAAATCGTCCGACTGGTTGTCGATGGTCACCTGATAGCCCCAGACATAACGGTTCTCCGCCGGATCCGAGCGATCCTCCAGATAGAACGGCCTGACCTGCACTTCGATGTTGTGCGTAACGGCGCGGTACATTGGCTACTCCAAGACCATACGAACGGAACTGTCGGCGCTCTCCCCGGCTTGGTCAACGACCTCAAGGGCAGGTGCCGACAAACAATGTCATTTAAGTGACACACGACAATGATGGTGTGCGCAGGCTTGTGCCGGGCGACTCAGCGCTCTGTCGAACTGTTGAAAACGGCTGTTCGTGGCCAGGTTTTCCCGGAGTGACCAGATCCCGATGGAACTGACCTTCATAGCCGCCCTGCTTTCGTCAGCCCTGCTTCTTTCAAACCTCGCCAGCATCCTGCTCGCCTCATCGCGGCTTAAGCGGCCGCGCATCATCCCGCCGCCCGTCGGCAATCAGCCGCCGGTGTCGATCGTGGTGCCGTCGCGTGGTGTCGAGCCGTTTACGCAGGAGACGCTGGCGCGCGCCTTTGCGCTCGACTGGCCGCGCTACGAACTCGTCTTCTGCGTCGCTCATGCCGACGATCCGGTGGTCAAGCTGATAAACAGGGCGATCGCCCTGTTTCCGAAGACACCGGCCCGGCTGCTGATTGGCGACGACCGCATCAGCGGCAATCCGAAACTCAACAATTGCGTCAAGGGCTGGGAAGCGGCGCGGCACGACTGGGTCATCCTTGCCGATTCCAACGTGCTGATGCCGAAGGACTATGTCCAACATTTGCTGGCGGCGTGGCGGACCGACACCGGCCTGGTCTGCTCGACGCCGATCGGCTCGCGGCCGGACGGGTTCTGGGCGGAGGTCGAATGCGCCTTCCTCAACACGCTGCAGGCCCGCTGGCAATATGCCGGTGAGGCACTTGGCCTCGGCTTCGCCCAGGGCAAGAGCATGTTGTGGAACAAGCCGATGCTCGACGCCAATGGCGGCATCCGCGCGCTTGCTGCCGAGATCGCCGAGGACGCCGCCGCGACCAAGCTGGTCAACGGGCTCGGATTGCGCGTCAATCTTGTCGCCTCGCCCTTCGAGCAGCCGCTCGGCCAGCGCACGCCTGGCGAAATCTGGTCGCGCCAGGCTCGCTGGGCTCGCCTGCGCCGCGTCACATTTCCGCTGTTCTTCGCGCCCGAGATATTCACCGGGGCGGCGGTGCCACTGGCGCTGGCGCTGATGGCGGCGGCTGGTGCCGGCTTCAGCCTGCCGGCAACCGCGATTGCCGTGCTGGCAGTCGCCTACCTGCCGGAATGCGCCCTGGCCTCGGCCAAGGGCTGGTACCTGTCGCTGCGCATGGTCCCGGCGATGATCGCGCGTGACGTAATGCTTCCCGCCATCTGGGCGCGCGGCTGGCTCGGCTTCGCCGTCGACTGGCGCGGCAACGCAATGACCATCCGCACCAAGGCCATGGCGGCCGAACTGGAAGAGACGCCGTCGGGCGCCTGAGTGGTAGCGCCCGCCTCCTGGCAGGTGAGAGTGTCCTGCCTGACAGCGCCCTATTTGGCTGACTTGAGCGCCTGTTCGATGTCCGCGAGCAGATCGTCCGCGTCCTCGAGGCCGACGGACAACCTCAGCGTGCCCGGGCCGATGCCGAGTTCGGCACGGGCTTCGTCGCTGAGGTTCTTGTGCGTCGTCGTCGCCGGATGGGTGATCAGGCTCTTGGCGTCGCCGAGATTGTTGGAGATCAGCACGATGTCGAGCGCGTTCTGGAAGGCGAAGGCCGCCTGCTTGCCGCCCTTGACGTCAAGGCAGATCAGCGTCGAACCACCCGACATCTGCTTCTTGACCACAGCCGCCTGCGGGTGGTCGGCACGGCCCGGATAGATGACGCGCGCGATTTCCGGCCGCTCTGCCAGGAAGTCTGCGATTTTGCCCGCACTTTCCGTCTGCTGGCGCACGCGCAGCGTCAGCGTCTCCAGCCCCTTCAGCAGCGTCCAGGCGTTGAACGGCGAGAGGCTGGGGCCGGTGTGGCGGAAGTAGTCGTGCAGGTTCTCGTCGATCCATTTCTTGTCCGACAGGATGACGCCGCCCAGGCATCGCCCCTGGCCGTCAATATGCTTGGTCGCCGAATAGACGACGATGTGAGCGCCAAGCTGCAAAGGCTTTTGCTGCAAGGGGGTGGCAAAGACGTTGTCTACGATCAGCCGCGCACCGATCGAATTGGCAAGCGCGGCGACAGCGGCGATGTCGACCACTTCCAGCGTCGGATTGGTCGGGCTTTCCAGGAAGAACAGTTTGGTGTTCGGCTTGACCGCCTTTTCCCAATTGGCGATGTCGGTGCCGTCGACCAGCGTTGCCTCGATGCCGTATTTCGGCGCCAGCGTCTCGATTACCCAGCGGCAGGAGCCGAACAGGGCGCGGGCCGCCACGATATGGTCGCCGGCCCTGGCGCTGCACAGGAGGGCCGCGGTCACCGCCGCCATGCCGGAAGCGGTGGCGCGAGCGTCCTCGGCACCTTCCAGCGCGCACATGCGCTTTTCGAACATGTCGACCGTGGGATTGGCGTAGCGCGAATAGATGAAACCCGGCTCTTCGCCCTTGAAGCGCGCTTCGGCGGCTTGCGCGGTCTCGTAGACATAGCCCTGGGTGAGGTACATCGCCTCGGACGTTTCGCCGAATTGGGAACGCAAGGTCCCGGCATGCACGAGTGCGGTCTGAGGCTTCCAGTTACGCTTCTTGGTGCTCATCGCTTTTGTTCCAGACACAAAAAAACCGGCCGCGAAAGTCGCAACCGGTCCATACGGCCTTGCGGCCCGACGGTCCTTTAGCGACTTGTTTAACGTGGCTGCAAGCCGACCGGCCAAATCACCACGGGATAACGACCCTTTAGACCCGCACCGCGCTTGCGTCAATTCCCGGCTTGATTAAGAGGTTTGTACCAGTGGCCTTCGAGCGGAGCCAGCTTTGCGGCAGACAGGCATTCTTCCCGATCAGGATATTTCCGCGCTTTTCCAATCGGGCGCGCTGAAGTCGCCGCGCGCCCTCGATGCCGACCAGATCCAGCCGGCCAGCCTTGATCTCAGGCTTGGCGACAAGGCCTGGCGCGTGCGCGCCTCCTTCCTTCCAGGCCCCAGCCACCGCGTCGCCGAAAAGCTCGACAGGCTGAAGCTGCACGAAATTGATCTTGCCGACGGCGCGGTGCTGGAAACAGGCTGCGTCTATATCGTGCCGCTGCTCGAAAGCCTGGCGCTGCCTGCCGAGGTTTCCGCTTCGGCCAATCCGAAGAGCTCGACCGGGCGGCTCGACATCTTCACCCGCGTGATGACCGATCGCGGCCACGAGTTCGACAAGATCGCTGCCGGCTACAACGGTCCGCTCTATCTGGAGGTCAGCCCGCGTACCTTCCCGATCGTGGTCCGCACCGGCTCGCGGCTGTCGCAGATCAGGTTCCGCACCGGCAATGCACTTTTGTCGGAAGCCGAGCTGAGCGAATTGCATCGTGCCGAGATGCTGGTCGCCACCGAGCCGCCCAACATTTCCGGCGGCGGTATCGCGCTGTCGATCGATCTCGACGGCGACAAGGACGGTCTGGTCGGCTATCGCGGCAAGCATCACACCGGCCTGGTCGATGTCGACAAGCGCGCCGCGCAGGATGTCGTCGACTTCTGGGAGCCGCTCTACAAGAGCGGCGCCGGCGAACTGGTGCTCGATCCCGACGAATTCTACATCCTGGTTTCGCGCGAGGCGGTGCACGTGCCGCCGCTCTACGCCGCCGAGATGACGCCCTTCGATCCGCTGGTCGGCGAATTCCGCGTCCACTATGCCGGCTTCTTCGATCCCGGCTTCGGCCATTCGGCGTCCGGCGGCACCGGCAGCCGGGCAGTGCTCGAAGTGCGCAGCCATGAGGTGCCGTTTATCCTCGACCATGGCCAGATCGTCGGGCGGCTGGTCTACGAACACATGCTGAAGCGGCCGCAGGCGCTCTACGGCACCGATCTCGGCTCCAACTACCAGGCGCAGGGCCTGAAGCTGTCCAAGCACTTCCGCGCCGCCCGCTGAACTTCCAATCTCCGTCAGACTGCGCTTGCCTGACCGGGCGCGCCATGCTTGGCTGTGCCGGCCGTCAAACGACAAAACTGCTAGGG
Source organism: Mesorhizobium sp. AR10 (assembly GCF_024746795.1). NCBI lineage: Bacteria > Pseudomonadati > Pseudomonadota > Alphaproteobacteria > Hyphomicrobiales > Phyllobacteriaceae > Mesorhizobium > Mesorhizobium sp. AR10. Next base: position 241,750 of record NZ_CP080524.1, on the reverse strand, counting down.
GAACAAAAATGCAGATTTCGAGATGGATCATATCGGCAGCAAGCGCTGCGATGCTGGCAGCCGGCGCCTTGTCGGCGCAGGCACAGGAAAAATTGAAGATCGGCACCGAGGGTGCCTATCCGCCGTTCAACACCATTACATCGGACGGCAAGGTTGTCGGCTTCGACATCGACATCGCCGATGCGCTTTGCGCTCAGATGAAGGTCGAATGCGAAATCGTCACGCAGGACTGGGATGGCATCATTCCCGCCCTACAGGCCAAGAAGTTCGACGCCATCATCGCCTCGATGAGCATCACCGAGGAGCGCAAGAAGCAGGTCTCCTTCACCAACAAATACTATACGACCCCGCTTTCTCTGGTGGCGCCGAAGGACAGTGATCTCACTTCGACCGAACCTGCGGCACTTGCTGGCAAGACTGTGGGCGCCCAGGCGTCGACCACCCAGGCTACCTATGCCCAGGATGTCTATGGCAAGGCCGGCGCTGAAGCAAAGCTCTACCCGACCCAGGAAGAGGCGATCACCGACCTGCAGAATGGCCGTCTCGACGCTGTCATTTCAGACAAGTTCGTGCTTACGGACTGGCTGAAGAAGTCGAGCGAGGACTGCTGCAAGCTGGTTGGCGACGTCAAGGGCACCGAGACGGAAGCCGGCATCGCCGTTCGCCTGGAGGACACCGCGCTGCGCGACAAGCTCAACGCGGCAATCGACGCCATCGTCGCCGACGGCACCTACAAGAAGATCCAGGCCAAATATTTCGACTTCGATATTTATTGAGGGTGAAGCTGCAATCTCCCCCTTTGAGGGGAGATGGCCGGCAGGCCAGAGGGGTCGCTGCGCGTAGAACGCCAACGCCGTCTGGTGTCGCGGAAGACGTCGGCGCTCCACGCGCGGCGAGCCCCTCTGTCGCCTTTGGCGACATCTCCCCCTCGAGGGGGAGATCAGGCGCTACAGCGCGCCTTCACCGCCACTTTCACCGGCTGCTCGATTTCGAGCGGGTTGCGCAGTGGCAGGCCGAAATCCTGGGCCTCGATTTCGAACGTGTCGCCGGCCTGCGTCCTGATGCCGTCCGCGAACGACAGCGTTGCCGTGCCGAACATATGCACATGCACGTCGCCCGGCTGACGGAAGGCCGAATATTTGAAATGGTGATGTTCGAGATTGGCGATGGTGTGCGACATGTTCGCCTCGCCCGACAGGAACGGCTTCTCCCACAGCACCTTGCCGTCGCGAACGATGCGCGAGGCGCCCCTGATATCGGGCGGCAGGTCGCCGATCAGAATTTCGGGCCCGAACGAGGCGTTGCGCAGCTTGGAATGCGCCAGGAACAGATAATTCACGCGCTCGGTGACGTGGTCGGAAAACTCGTTTGACAGCGTGAAGCCGACGCGGAACGGCGCGCCGTCGTCGCCGATGACATAGATGCCGGCGACCTCCGGTTCTTCGCCGGCGTCCTGCGCGAAAGCCGGCGACATAAGGGCCGCACCCGGCGCCACCGCCATGGTGCCGTTGCCCTTGTAGAACCATTCCGGCTGCACGCCCGTCTGGCCCTTCGCCGGCTTGCCGCCCTCCAGTCCCATGCGGAACATCTTCATCGAATCGGTGAGCTGCTCCTCGCCGTCGGTGCTGAGCTTCTTGTGCATGGAATCGCGCGTCGCGGCCGAGCCGAGATGCGTCAGCCCGGTGCCGGTGAGATGGAGATGCGCGGGATCGGGATGGTTTATCGGCGACAAAAGCCGCCCCTTCTTGTAGGCAGCGTCGAGGTCGACGACCTCACCGAACCCCTTGCGTTCGATGAGCGCGACCAGCCCGGTGCCGGTGCGCGCGGCCTCCATCGCCAGCGAATAGACGCTGCGGGCGCCGTTGATGATCCGGGTCTTGCCGCCGTTGCGGGCAACGACGCGGATGGTCTCGGCGTCGTCGATGATCTGGGAGATCAGCATGGTGTACCCTCTCTCTGGTGCCTTGGCCCGGCCGCCTATGTGGCAAACCCTGACCTGCGCGGCTCGGGACCAATCCGCGCCACGGGTGAAATTCTTCGTCCGGATTGCGCTCGCGGCCTGGTCCCTCAGGGGACTTCTTTGCACCGCCCGGTGGGGCCGCGATGTTACCCGTATGCCTTGCCTGTCCCTCGCCCTTAACCCTTGTTCTTGTTGTAAACGTCGAAGACCACGGCGCCGAGCAGCACCAGGCCTTTGACCACCTGTTGCCAGTCGACGTTGACGCCCATGATCGACATGCCGTTGTTCATGACGCCCATGATGAAGCCGCCGACCACCGCGCCGATGACCTGGCCGACGCCGCCCATGGCCGAAGCACCGCCGATGAACACGGCGGCGATGACGTCGAGCTCGCTGCCGAGGCCCGCCGCCGGCACGGCCTGCCCCAGGCGCGCCGCGATGATCAGGCCGCCAAGCGCCGACAGCACGCCCATATTGATGAACACCATCAGGGTCAGCCGCTCGGTCTTGATGCCCGATAGCTGCGCCGCCTTGGCGTTGCCGCCCATTGCGTAGATGCGGCGGCCGATCGTCATGCGTTTGGTGACGAAGACGAACAGCGCGATCAGCACGCCCATCACCATGAGTACGATCGGCAGGCCCCTGTAGCTGGCGAACTGGTAGACAAGGAACAGCGCCAGCGCGCTGGTCACCAGGGTCTTGATGACGAACAGCGTGAACGGTTCGGCTTCATAGCCATGCTGTTCGCGGGTGCGCCGTGCCCTGAGCCCGAAATAGGCATAGGCGAGCACAGCGATCAGGCCCAGCACAATCGTCGTCATGTGCAGCGTCAGGCCACTGCCCATAATGGTCTTGCCGGCCGCATTTACCGTCGGTGGGATCAGTGTCAGGGGGCCGATGACATCCGGGATGAAGCCGGAGCTGAGCGCCTTGAAGCCGGCGGGAAGCGGCCCGACCGAGGATCCGCCACCCAGCAGCGCCTGGCAGATGCCGCGGAAGATCAGCATCCCCGCCAGCGTGACGATGAAGCTCGGTATTCGGTGATAGGCAATCCAGTAGCCTTGGGCCGCGCCGATGCCGCCGCCCACGATGAGGCAGATGATCGACACCACCAGTGGATTGCTGAACGGGCCGAGCGGCCAGATAACCATCATCATCGCCGCCAGCGCGCCGATGAAACCGGCGACGGAGCCGACGCTGAGATCGATATGGCCGGAGACGATCACCAAGAGCATGCCCAGCGCCATCACGATGATGAAGGAGTTCTGCTGCACCAAATTGCTCAGGTTCACCGGCTTGAACAGCGTGCCGGACGTGGTGAACTGGAAGAACACCATGATGGCGATCAGCGCCAGGATCAGGCCGTAGTCGCGCAAATTGGTGACCAGCGCCGAGACGGCAACGCGCGGCCCCTGCTGTACATCTTCGGCGACGCCGCTTTTCGGCGCGGGAGCGCTTTCGGTGCTCATGATGCTTTTCCTTCTCCCCGAACGATGGCGCGCATGATCTTTTCCTGGCTGGCGTCGCTCGCCGCCATTTCGCCGACCATGCGCCCTTCGTTCATGACGTAGATGCGGTCGGTGATGCCAAGCAGTTCAGGCATCTCCGACGAGATGACGATGATCGCCTTACCCTCGGAGGCGAGGCGGGCGATGATGGTATAGATCTCGTACTTGGCGCCAACGTCGATGCCGCGCGTCGGCTCGTCGAGGATCAGCACTTCCGGATTGGCGAACAGCCACTTCGACAGCACCACCTTCTGTTGATTGCCGCCCGATAGATTGCCGGTCATCTGATAAACGCTGGATGAGCGGATGTTGGTCTTGGCCTTGTAGTCGTTGGCGACGGCCAGTTCGCGCAAATCGTCGATTACGGCGTGGCGCGACACACCGCCAAGGTTGGCCAGCGTGATGTTGTGCTTGATATGATCGATCAGGTTGAGACCGTAGGTCTTGCGGTCCTCGGTGACATAGGCAATGCCATGGTCCACCGCCTTGCTCACCGAGGAGACATCGATCGGCTTGCCCTTGAGCACCACCTCGCCGGTGATGCGCCGGCCATAGGAGCGGCCGAACAGGCTCATCGCGAATTCGGTGCGTCCGGCGCCCATCAGCCCGGCGATACCCACCACCTCGCCCTTGCGGACGTTGATGTCGATGCCCTTGATCACTTGCCGCTCGGCATGGATCGGGTGATAGACCGACCAGTTCTTCACCTCGAGCACGATCTCGCCGATCTTCGGCTCGCGCGGCGGATAACGGTCGTCGAGTGAGCGGCCGACCATCGAGGTGATGATGCGGTCTTCCGAGATGTCTTTCTTGGCCAGTGTTTCGATGGTCCGCCCGTCGCGGATGATGGTGACCTTGTCGGCGACACGGTTCACTTCGTTGAGCTTGTGCGAGATCAGGATCGAGGTGATGCCTTGCCGCTTGAATTCGAGCAGCAGGTCGAGCAGCGCCTGGCTGTCCTTTTCCGACAGGCTCGCCGTCGGCTCGTCGAGGATCAGCAGCTTCACTTCCTTGCTGAGCGCCTTGGCGATCTCGACCAGCTGCTGCTTGCCGACGCCGATATTGGTGATCAGCGTCTTGGGGTCCTCCTTGAGGCCCACCTTCTTGAGCAAGGCGCTGGTGCGCGTCTCGTTGGCATTCCAGTCGATGATGCCGAATTTGGCGTGTTCGTTGCCAAGGAAAATGTTCTCTGCGATCGACAGCATGGGCACCAGCGCAAGTTCCTGGTGGATGATGACAATGCCCTTGTGTTCGCTGTCGTGGATGCCTTTGAAATGGCATTCCTCACCGCGGTAGACGATCGCGCCGTCATAGGTGCCGGATGCATAGACGCCCGACAGCACCTTCATCAGCGTCGACTTGCCGGCGCCGTTCTCGCCGACCACGGCATGGATCTCGCCTTCCTCGACACTGAGGTTGACGTTCGACAGCGCCTTCACGCCGGGGAACGTCTTGGTGATGTCGCGCATCTCCAAAATCGTCGAGGCCATCAGGAATACCGCTCCTCCGAGGTCCGGAACAATGCCGGGAGGCTAGTATGCGAATTTTGGATTCACCACGCTAGCAAAAAGGGGCCCCGCTGCGCGCGGGACCCCTGGCTTTGCAAATGCGATTACTTCAGCTCTTCGGCCTTGATGTAGCCGGAATCGACCACCAGCGCCTGGTAGTTCGACTTGTCGACATCATGCGGGGTCAGCAGGATCGAAGGAACAACCTTGACGTCGTTGTTGTAGGTCTTTTCATCGAGGCCTTCCGGCTTGCCGCCCGAGAGCACCTTGTCGACGAGTTCGACGGTGGCCTTGGCCAGTTCGCGGGTGTCCTTGAACACGGTCGAGTACTGCTCGCCCGAGATGATCAGCTTGACAGAGGCGGTCTCGGCGTCCTGGCCGGTGACGATCGGCCAGGGCTGAGCGTCCGTGCCGTAACCGACGGCGCGCAGCGAGGCGGTGATGCCGCGCGACAGGCCGTCATAGGGCGACAGAACGCCCATCGACGCGGCTGCCGTCCGAGTAGTTGGCCGACAGAAGATTGTCCATGCGCGCCTGGGCGGTGGCAGCGAGCCAGCGCAGCGTGCCGACCTTGTCCATGCCGGTCTGGCCGGACTTGATCTTGATCGAGCCGTCGTCGATCAACGGCTGCAGCACGGAGATCGCACCGTCGTAGAAGAAGAAGGCGTTGTTGTCGTCGGGCGAGCCGCCGAACAGTTCGACGTTCCACGGCTTGGTGTTCGGGAAACGCTCCTTGAGGCCCTTGACCAGCGAATTCGCCTGGATCACGCCGACGCCGAAATTGTCGAAGGTGGTGTAGTAGTCGACATTGGCGGTCTTCTTGATCAGGCGGTCATAGGCGACGACGACGACGCCGGCGTCAGCGGCCTTCTGCAGCGCGTCCGACAGCGTGGTGCCGTCGATCGAAGCGATGATCAGCGCCTTCGGGCCCTTGGTGATTTCGTTTTCCAGCTGGCTGAGCTGGTTCGGAATGTCGTCCTGCGCATATTGCAGGTCGACCGTGTAGCCGAGGGCCTCGAGCTGGGACTTGACGGCGTCGCCGTCATTGATCCAGCGCTGCGAGGTCTTGGTGGGCATCAGCACGCCGATCAGGCCTTCGCCTGCCTGCGCCGGGACCGTCATGGCCGCGATGCCAAGGGCCGCGATGGCGGCCAGTGTCTTGATGATTTTCACAGTAAACTCTCCCTGGTTGATGGACGCGACACCCCGGGGCTTCGCGGGCCGCGCAGTCGAGCGGATGCGCGAGCGCGCCGCCGCTGTCATATCGATCTCTGGTATCCTCCCAATGGTCTCGAGACGCTGATTTCAATCGATGCGATTTTTCTCGTCATCGACCGTCAAGTCCCAAGACGCGCCAAGGGTGGGTCCCTTTGCCATAACTGTCAAATGCGATCTTTGATGGTTGCTATATCGAAACTGATATATATTAGGAGCCGACAAAAGCTTGGCCGGATTACCGGCCGGTCATGCGCGGAAGGCAAGGGAAAATCATGGCGGCGCTGCGCAATCCCACAGGAATATCAGGTGGTTACGACGAGCTCCCGGGCGACGGCGAAACCCTTTTGCGCAGCGGCCTCAGCCTGCGTCACATGCGCATGATCGTGGCGCTGGACGATCACGGCCGGGTGAGTGCGGCGGCCCAGGTCATGAACATTTCGCAGCCGGCCGCATCGCGCATGATCGCCGAGATGGAAGCGGTGCTCGACGTCAAGCTGTGCGAAAGGCTGCCGCGCGGCATCACGCTCACACCCTATGGCAAGGCGCTGGCCAGGCGCGCCCGCTCGATCCTGCTTGAGATGCGCGAGGCGGACCGCGAGATTTCCGAGCTCAAGGCGGGTAAGGGCGGTTCGGTGTTCCTCGGCGCGGTGACGGCGCCGGCGATCGAGCTCGCAGTGCCGGCGATCCGCGAGATCCGCCGCATCTACCCGCGCATCGAGATCACCATGCAGGTCGAGACCTCCAACGTGCTGGCGCGCGAACTGATCGCCTCGCGCCATGATTTCATCATCGCGCGCATCCCCGACGACCTCAATCCGCGGCTGTTCGAATCGCGCGTCATCGGCGTCGAAAAGGCCTGCCTGATCGTGCGCCGCGGCCACCCGCTGACCAAGGGCAAGGTGGTCAGGCTGGAGGAAACCGCCGCCTATGACTGGGTTTTCCAGTCGGGCGGCTCGCCGCTGCGCCAGGCGATGGAAAGCAATTTCCTGAACCGCAACATTTCGCTGCCGGACCGCATCCTCAACACCAGCTCGCTGCTTCTCACTCTGGTCATGGTCGCCCAGTCCGACGCCATCGCTCCGGTGTCGGTCCAGGTGGCGAAATTCATCCAGAACCCCGAAGGGCTGGCCGGCGCCATCGACGTGGTCCAGACCGAGTTCGACATCGAGGTCAGGCCTTACAGCCTGATCACGGTAAAGAACCGCGTGCTGTCCCCGGCGGCCAAGATGCTGCACGATTTCATTCTGCGGGAGGTGGGATGACGGCTGGAGCGGTTCTGGAAGCAGACATCGCGCGCATCATTCGCGGCCGCTCCGCTGCCAGGAGCGTATCAAAAGCTCAACTACAAGGCTTGAGCGACGGCAAATGCTCGGCAATCTGCCCGTGGGTCATTTTGAAAGATCGACTTAGGGTCGCCATCGAACCAGCGACTTGACGTATGCGCTGCATACGTTACATTGGACGAGGTATGCGACGCATACCAAGCGAAGTTTCAGTTTGAGGCAGAAAATGATTGGCAAGTTCGAAGAGCTGACGCTCCTCGCGCTGGTGCGCGCGGGCCCAGCTTCACACGCAGCAAAGGTCTATAATGCGCTCGAAGAAGGTCTGCCCAAAACGCCTCAATTCGCCGCTCTTTACACAGCCCTCGACCGGCTGGCTAAGAAGGGTATGGTTTCCGAGACCAAGGACAAAGACGACCCTCGTGGAAAGCGACTTTTCACGATTACCGGAGCAGGCCGAGTTGCATTGTCCGAAGCTGTCCGGGCCTCTGTCGCTTTGGGAGGTTACGAGCTTGGTCTCGCCTAAGAAGGGAATGCTCGTATTTAGCGCTGACTCGAACGCCTACCTCGGAAACCTTACGACGAAGGAAGCCTACGAGGCGGCAGTCGAAATGCACAACACGATGAGGAAGACTGACGCCCTTCTTGCCGACAGAGGCGCGCACTATCGCCTCTGGCGACTCGTCTCTGTCGCTCTAGACGAAGCGAAGGAGCCAACCCCCTCGTCCTTCTGGCTCTCAATGCTAATGCCGGCCGACAAGAGCGCCGACATCATCGCCAACATGGAAGAACTCTACCGGGAAGTGTGGCTGCCGAAATACGGTCAGCGCAAGGCGAACTGGATCTAGAAGCTGCAGAGTTTCCAGTTCGTCGCGTGGCGCTGGGCACTGCCGGTCACCTTCGTATTGGGATGGCTAAAGGCACTTAGGCTAGGCTGACTCACCCAGCTATCCAGTCCAAAGAGAACGCAAGCTGTAAAACAAGCTGGAGCGGGTAGAGGGAATCGAACCCTCGCGTTCAGCTTGGGAACCTAGCCTTTTCCGACGGATTTCAACCGCTTGGCTGTAAAACTCGGCGATACGCGCCTGTTTGATATCAATAGGTTACCTTCCGATTGTAAAACCACTCAGCGCCCATCTTTCGCCTTGGCATAGGTGCTTCCCGCTGGCGGCAGGATGTTCGCATAGATGGCGCCCGCAGAGGTTGTGGACGTCGAAATCGTCAATCCTGGTGCAGCCCTTGCGACGTGCGATCTCGTTGAGCAGCAGGTCGAGCGGCCGATAGCCGCCGGCTTCGAGCATTTCCAGCTTGTCGAACTTGGCGCGCATGCCACATGTCTCGCATTCGACGATGATTTTGGCGGCCGGATAGGTCGATATCAAAGCCGTGTTTTTCGAGTTCATCGCGCCATCCTTGCGGCCGCAGTGTCGCTGTTGCTCGGCATGGTAATGCCGACCGCGACCTGGCGCGAGCCGCACTTCGGACATCTCAGCCGCGCCGACAGGCGGCTCAAGGGGGAAGTCCCGGCCGCGTGTCCACAGCATCGAATAGACGTCCAGCTCGTAGCGGTTGTTGCACTCACGATCGTCTTCTCGCGGTTGCCCCAGATGCACCGCGCGTGCAGCCTGACGCCATGGTTCCAGGCATCGCCGACCGTCTCAATCTCATGAGAACAGAAAAGGAACAAATCCTTGAACGTCAAGGGTGCATGTTACATGTTATGAGGATTGGGAACCTTCAGAGGTTCTATGCGCGGAGTCGCACAGACTCGCGCTCGATGAATTGCACCAGTTCGCTTGCCGGGATGGCTGGACTAAACAGGTATCCCTGGCCGTTCTCGCAACCCATGCCTTTCATCAGGTCAAATTGCGCCGCCGTTTCGATGCCTTCGGCTGTCGTGTGAATTCCAAGGCCCTTTCCAAGGTTCAGGATCGCCTTGATGATCTTGAGCCGCTTTGGATCCCGCTCGCACTCTGCGACGAAGCTGCGGTCCACCTTGATTCGATCGAACGAGAAATTGCCCAGTTGCGACAGGCTCGAAAAGCCCGTGCCAAAATCATCCAATGCCACCTGGATGCCGGCACTCCTCAGGTCGGAGATGATCTGCGTCGCGGCGGCGAGTTCGCGCACAACCGCACTCTCGGTGATCTCGATCTCCAACCGATTGGGTGGCAAACCCTCCGCGTCGAGGATCCTGACAATGCGCAGGCCGAGGAGTTTGTCGCCCATCTGCATGGGCGACACGTTGAACGCCAGCCTCAAATCGTTTGGCCATGTGGCGGCGACGCGGCAGGCTTGACGGAGAAGGCTGTCCGACAATTCCGTGATCAGCCCAGCCTGCTCCGCCAGACTGATGAACACATCCGGCGGCGTCGAGATTCCATTGCCGCGATTCCACCGGGCGAGTGCTTCGAAGCCAATCAGGCGCCCGCTCGCGAGATTCACCAATGGCTGGAAATAGGGAACAATATCGCCATTGCGGATGGCATGGCGCAATGCCTGGCCCATCTTCGCCCGCTCCGACGCGAACTCCATCATTGCGGCATCGAAGACCTTGGCTGTGTTGCGCCCGGCGCTCTTGGCCACGTAAAGAGCGACATCGGCCTGATCCACAAGATCGGCTGCGTTCTTGCCCGGTTCTGCGATGGCGATTCCAACCGAGACACCGATCTCGACATCAGTGCCACCAATCTGAATGGGCTCGCTGATGAATGCGATCGTCTCTTGCGCTGCGACCAGGGGAAACGGCACCGAGGCTTGAGAAGCCAGGATCAGGAATTCGTCCCCGCCCTGTCGCGCAATCATGGATGTTGGAAACTGCTTGCGGAGGCGATCGGCGACGATGGTCAGTACTTCATCCCCGGCCGCATGGCCAAGCAGATCATTTGCTCGCTTGAAGCCGTCGAGGTCGAGCGCGAACACGACCTGCACCTCGCCAGCTACTGCGGAGGCAGTGAAGTCGGCGAGATAGCGGCGGTTCGGAAGCCGTGTGAGCGGATCGTGACGCGCTATCCAGCTTGCGTCGTCTTCGGCAGTCCGCCGCCGACGCACCTCGCTTCGCAGGTCGGTTAAGCGCCTCGCTGCAAAAATGAAGCCGGAAAGTCCAATACAGAGCAGCGCGAGTATGATCTCGTCGAGCTCCAAGGATTCATGCTCCTCCATCGTCTCGATCAGCATGTCCATCACGTCGAAATAGACGGCTAACAACCAGATAGCCACTCCGCCCAAACCAATAGCCAAGGCGTCAATGCTAGATTTGTTGGGCATAAAGCCTCCAGTCCGAGCTGAGTACGGACAACTCAATGACGAACTCGGGAGAAACGCAATGATCTAAATCAAACTAAATCTGCTGTAGCGCAATTTAGAACCTCCAATGATTATATGGCGAAGACGTCTGCTTCGTGAGGCAAATATTTAACAGAAGGCCGGACGGCATAACAATAAGCCGGTGATGCGAATTTCGTTCCGGCTGCGGACAAAGACTGACACCTGTTCGATATTGAGGGCTTACGACTGGCGTAGCCTCGTGTCTATGCGGCGAAAATAGGGAACGAAAACTGCAAACTGCCTGTAAAACCGCTGGCTTTTGGCACTCACCAGATCAGGCGCAAAGCCTTGTGGCATAAGCTGGAGCGGGTAGAGGGAATCGAACCCTCGCGTTCAGCTTGGGAAGCTGACAAGCTACCATTACATCATACCCGCGTGAATTCTCGATACCATGATGGCCCATCTTCGGGCAATCGCAAAGCGCTCGGGATCCCGAGCCCGGCTTGATGCCGGGCGGCCAAGTGCGTATTTCTGGGCCTGTGCCCGAATCGGGGCAACCGACTGTGGAGACAGGCCTTGTCCGCATTGACACGCTTTCTCGGCGACTCGCCGCTCAGGGTGTTCCTGAAACTGCTGGTGGTGTCGTTCCTCGTCGGCCTGGTCATGAACGCTTTCGGCTGGTCGCCGATGGATGTGCTCTACGGCATCCAGAAGTTCTTCCGCGACCTTTGGAACCTCGGCTTCAATGCCGTTTATCGCTTCCTCGGCTATATCCTGCTGGGTGCGGCGATCGTCATCCCGGCCTTCATCCTGCTGAGGATCGCCAGCTACCGGAAATGAGCTATCGGGCGTAACCGGCGGCGATCTCGAACAGGATGGCGTGGCGCGCGGCAAGTGCCGCCACATCCGTCGAATAGCCGCCGCCGATGACGCCGCACAGCGGGATGCCGAGCGCCCGGAAATGACGGATAACCATCTCGTCGCGGGCGCGCAGACCATCATCCGACAGCGACAGTCGGCCGAGCCGGTCCTCGGCATGGACGTCGACCCCGGCATTGTAGAAAACCAGGTCCCAGTGAGCCCTGGCACCGAGGTCCGGCAAGATGTCGCCCAACCGCTCGAGATAGGCCGCATCGCCGGTGCCGTCAGGCAGCGCGACATCGAGGTCGGACGCGATCTTGCGCACGGGGTAGTTGCGGTCGCCATGCATGGAAAAGGTGAACACGCGCGGCTCGTCCCTCAGTATGTCCGCCGTGCCGTCGCCCTGATGCACATCGAGATCGACGACCAGGATGTTTTGGACTGCGCCCTCGGCAAGCAGCACCAGCGAGGCGACGGCCACGTCGTTGAAGGTGCAGAAGCCCGCACCTTGCGCGCGCCGCGCATGATGGCTGCCGCCGGCACTGTTGCAAGCAATGCCGTTGAGCAGAGCCAGCCGGGCCGCCAGCACCGTGCCGGCGGTGGCAAGCTGCGCCCTAAGCGAAACGCGTGGGCTGATGGGAAAACCAATCTCGCGCTCGATCTTTTCGGGCACCGCGCAGGCGATCACCTGATCGACATAGTCGGCCGCATGGGCAAGCTTCAGCCATGATGCCGGCGCCGGCTCAGGGAGGTTGAGCGCATCGCGCCGGGCCAGTCCGCGTGCGCTCAAAGCCTCCATCAGCAAGGGATACTTGCTCATCGGGAAGCGATGATTGACCGCAAAACCGGCGTCATAGTCGGGATGATGGACGATCTGCAGGGGCATGAGAGTTCGCGCCACGGTCAGCAATTCGATTGGCCGTCATGGGATGAATGATTGCGCGGCGTCCAGAAAATGGGGCACATCGGGTGCTCGATCAAGCCGCAATCAGCAAGGCAGCAATCCTTGGACACGGGTGCATCCCCAGCCGACGCCAGATCCTTCGTCGTCACCAACCGCTCGGTGCTGGCCATCGCGGTTCCGATGACGCTTGCCTATCTGACGACGCCGCTGCTCGGCATTGTCGACACGGCCGTGGTCGGCCAGTTGGGCGATGCAGCCCTGCTCGGCGGCCTGGCGGCTGGCGCGTTGATATTCGACGTCGTCTTCACAACTTTCAATTTCCTGCGCTCCGGCACCACCGGCCTCGTCGCCCAGGCTTTCGGGCGCGGCGACGAACTGGAGGAACAGGCGGTGTTCTGGCGCGCCGTGCTGATCGCGGTCGTCGCCGGTATCGTGTTTGCAGCCCTCGCACCCTTGATCGCCATTGCCGGCCAATGGTTCATGGGCGCCGAACCGCGCGTCAGCGAAGCGATGGGCGTCTACATCCGTATCAGACTGCTGGCCGCACCCTTCTCGCTGATCAACTACGCCATCCTCGGCTATGTCCTGGGGCGCGGCGAGGGCGGGCTGGGGCTGATGCTGCAGCTGGTGCTCAACGGCATCAACATCGCGCTCTGTATCCTGCTGGGCCTGGAGCTCGGCTGGGGCGTTGCCGGCGTCGCCTGGGCAACCGTCACCGGCGAGTTCGTCGCCATGCTGCTTGGCCTGGCGATCGTCGGTCGGCGGTTTTGGAAAGCGCCCCGGCTGCCGCGCCATCGCGTCCTCGACCTGCCGGCATTCCTGCGCATGATGTCCCTCAACCGCGACATCATGATCCGGTCGTTCTCGCTGCTTGCCGCCTTCGCCCTGTTCACCCGACAAGGCGCGCAGTTCGGCATGGTGACGCTGGCCGCCAACGCCGTGCTGATGAACTTCTTCCTCGTCGCCGGCTATTTCCTCGATGGCTTCGCCACCGCCGCCGAACAGCTCGTCGGACGCGCTGTCGGTGCGCGCGCCGCAGCACCGTTCAGGCAGGCGGTGCGACTGACCCTGTTCTGGGGTTTTGGGCTGGCAGGTGCTGCCACGCTCATCCTGTTGCTCGGCGGCGCCGATCTGGTCGCCGTGATAACGACCTCACAGGACGTTCGCGATGTGGCCGACATCTATCTGCCCTGGGCAGCCTTCACCGCGCTGAGCGGCGTGCTGGCCTTCCAGATGGACGGCGTCTTCATCGGCGCAACCTGGTCGCGCGATATGCGCAACATGATGCTGTTGTCATTCCTCGCCTTTAGCGCCGCGCTGCTGATCCTGGCGCCCGCCTTCGGCAATCACGGCCTGTGGGCGTCGCTGCATGTCTTCCTGCTGGTGCGCGGCTTCAGCCTGCTGGCGATTCTGCGGCTCAGGGTGCGGACTGCTTTTTAAAGCGGCTTCGCTGCCCATTTGTCGAGGCTGACATCGCGCAACTCCCGCAGCGACGTAAGCCGCTCCTTTTCCACGAAACGGACCATGCCTTCGAGAATGCGGCCCGGCAGCGCCGGTCCGGCATAGATCATGCCGGTATAGAACTGGACGAGATCGGCGCCGGCGCGGATCTTTTCCAGCGCTGTCTCGGTGGAATCGACGCCGCCGACGCCAATGATGGCGCGGTCGGGGCCGAGCAGTTTGCGCATCTTGGCCAGCACGATGGTCGAACGCTCGAACAGCGGCTTTCCTGACAGCCCGCCGGTCTCCGTGGCAACGTCGGCGCTGCGCAGGCCCAGCCGCGCGATGGTGGTGTTGGAGACGATGACGCCGTCTATCTGCTTCTCGGTCACTTCGGCGGCGATATCCGCCAGCTCGGCCTCGACCAGATCCGGCGCGATCTTGAGGAAGATCGGCGGCTGTGCCGATGCTGCCGCGCGCGCAGCGATGACGCGGGACAGCAGTTCGCCGAGCTGTTCGCGCGCCTGCATGTTGCGCAGGCCGGGCGTGTTCGGTGACGAAATGTTGACCGTCAGATAGCTGGCGTATGGCGCAAACCGGATGATGCCGCGTTCATAATCGCCGATGCGGTCGGCAGTATCCTTGTTGGCGCCGATATTGACGCCGACGATGCCGGCGCGGCCCTTGCGGGCGGCAAGCCGCTTTTCGGCGGCGTCGTGGCCCTCATTGTTGAAGCCGAGGCGATTGATTACCGCTTCGTCCTGGATCAGCCGGAAGATGCGCGGCTTCGGGTTGCCCGCCTGCGGCAGCGGCGTGATCGTGCCGACCTCGGCAAAGCCGAAACCGAGGCCAAGCAGCGCATCCGGCACCTCGGCGTTCTTGTCGTAGCCGGCGGCCATGCCGAGCGGATTGGGGAAGGTGATGCCGCAGACGCTGACCTTCAGCCTCGCGTCGCGCGGTGGACGCCCGGCGACCGGTAGCCCACATTTCAGCGCGGCGATCGACAGGCCGTGTGCGGTCTCCGGATCGAATGTGAACAGGACTTTCTGGCCGAGGGTGTCGAGCAGGCTCATTCGGCCTCCAGCGCGGGAAATTCATGGCTGCCATCGGCACCGAGTGGTAACGGACGCACCCACAGCACGGCCTTGAGATCGAGCGGCCCGTAGAGATGCGGGAACAGCGCCCCGCCGCGCGAGACCTCATATTTCAGCGCGTTGCCCAGGTCGGCGCCGTCGATGGCGACCAGCAGCAGCCCGGTCTGGCCGGAAAAGTGTTTGGCGGCCGTTTCCCGGACTTGCCCGGCAGTGGAAAAATGGATGAAGCCGTCGGCGACATCGATCGGCGCGCCGGTGAAACGGCCGTTTCCTTCGGCCTCGCGCCACAGCGCTTCAGGGGCTATCTTGTAGATAATCTGAGACATTGTTGCGCTATAGTCCGAACCAACCAAGCGGGGAAGGGTGCTCCCAAACTCTTCCCCATTTCCGGCGCAAACATGTGATAAATTGCGCCAACTGGCCCATGGAGGACAACATGCGTCTGCAGCACGTCTTGATCCCCGCAGCACTGGTCTCGCTGGTTGCGGCATCCGCCTTTTCCGAAGAGACCGATCGCTACCGGCTGGAAAAATCGGCCAACGGCTATGTCCGCCTGGACACGCAAACCGGTGCGATGTCGATTTGCGAGGAACGCTCCGGCCAGCTCGTCTGCAAGATGGCGGCCGATGAACGGGCCGCCTTCCAGGACGAGGTCGACCGTCTTCAGAGCTCGATGAAGGCTATGGATGAACGCGTCGCCAAGCTGGAAAACTCGCTGTCCGCGCGCCTCGAATCGAAGCTGCCGAGCGAAGAGGATTTCAACAAGACGATGACCTACATGGAGCGTTTCCTGCGTGGCTTCATGGGCATCGTCAAGGATATGGACAAGGAAAACGGCGGCGACGGCGCCCAGCTCAATTCGCAAAAGACCTGAGTGCCGCCTATAGCGCCGCGCGTCCGATTCCGTTTTCGGGGTCATGCGCGGGGGAAAAATCCGTGCATGGTCTTTCCTGCCTTGAAAACAGCTGGCAACGCCGCATAATTGTTCGACTGATCCCGTAAAAGCAGAAAATCAGCAAAGGGATTCGGGGAGGGATATTTGCCGTCGGGTTACACGTTCGTCATCGCCGACGACCATCCGCTTTTCCGTGGCGCCTTGAGAGAGGCGCTTGCCGGCATCGGCAACGTTGCCGCCATTCATGAGGCCGGCGATTTCGAGGGCGCCAAGGCGTTGGTCGTGGCCAACGAGGATGTCGATCTGGTGCTGCTCGATCTCTCGATGCCGGGCGCGAGCGGGCTTTCCGGCCTGATTTCGCTGCGCGGCATCCACCCGGCGGTGCCGATGGTGGTGGTGTCGGCGCATGACGACCCGGTGACCATCCGGCGCGCTCTCGATCTCGGCGCCTCGGGTTTCATCTCCAAGTCGGCCAGCATGGAGGAAATCCGCAGCGCCGTGCAGTCGGTTCTTGCCGGCGACATCGCCGCACCCATCGGCATCGATCTCGGTGTCGAGCGCGATCCCGAAATTTCCGACCTGATCAAGCGCCTGCAGACGCTGACGCCGCAACAGACGCGCGTGCTTGGCATGCTGGCGGAAGGGCTGCTCAACAAGCAGATCGCCTACGAACTCGGCGTGTCCGAAGCGACGATCAAGGCCCATGTCTCGGCGATCCTGCAGAAACTTGGCGTCGACAGCCGTACCCAGGCGGTGATCCTGCTGTCCAAGATCGGCAGCGATCCGCTGCCGGCAGCCAGTTGACCTTCAGTTCGCAATCAGGGTCAAAATAAAGAACTGACCATTACTCGGCCGCTGACGCGAGCGGCCTGACCCTGGCCATCATCGAGCGCAGCATTGCCGGCTTCAGCGGCTTGTTGATCACCGGAACGTCGAGCCTTCCGGCAGCGGCGCGCACCTCGCTGGAACGGTCGGCGGTAACCAGCACGGCCGGCATGTCCTGACCATGGATCGCACGCAGTTTCACGATCACGTCGAGGCCTGTCTCGCCGTCGAGATGGTAGTCGGCAAGAACGATGTCCGGACGGCGCATCCCGGATCTCTCGAAATCCTCCGAGCCGGAAAGAATGTCGACGCTGCAGCCCCAGCCTTCGAGCAAGAGCCGCATGCCATCGAGGATGCGGGCGTCGTTGTCGATGCACAGCACGTGCAGGCCGGCAAGCGAAGCGGCGGCGCGGGCAGGCGCCTTGGTTTCGATCTCGCGCTGCGGCGCTTGCACCGCCACCACCGGCAGCAGGACGGAAAAGCGCGTGCCCTTGCCGAGGTTCGAAAAGATCCGGATTTCAAGCCGCAGGACCCGCGCGATGCGGTCGACGATGGAGAGGCCAAGGCCGAGGCCCTCGGCCTCCCGCGCGCCTTCGTCGAGCCGGGTGAACTCGTGAAACACCGTGTTCAGCTTGTCGCCGGCGATGCCGATGCCGGTGTCGATCACCTGTATCTCGGCCAGCTCGCCGCGCCGCCGCACGCCGACCAGGATGCGGCCGTGACGCGTGTACTTGATGGCATTGGAGACCAGATTCTGGATCAGTCGGCGCAGCAGATTGCGATCGGTCATCACGCTGAGCGACGACGGCATGATTGTCAGCTCGAGCTTCTTTTCGGCGGCAAGCGGCTGGAAGTCGTTGCCGATCTGGCGCAGCAGTCCGTCCAGGCGGAAGGCGGTATCGTCAGGCCTCATCGCGCCGGCGTCGAGACGGGAAATGTCGAGCACCGCGCCCAAAATGGTCTCGACCGATTCCAGCGAGGATTCGATGTTGATCGCGGCCTTGCCGGCGGGTCCCTTGCCGGCCTTTTCGATCAGCGACGAGCAATAGAGCCGGGCAGCGTTCAAGGGTTGCAGAATGTCGTGGCCGGCGGCGGCGAGAAAGCGCGTCTTGCCGAGATTGGCCTCCTCGGCCAGCATCTGCGCCTGCGCCAGTTCTTCGTTGACGCGGGTCAGTTCGACGGTGCGGTGCTTGACGCGCTGCTCCAGCGATTCATTGGCGCGCTTCAGCGCCAGATCCTGCTCGACGCGCCCGGAAATGTCGGCGTAGGTGGCGACGATGCCGCCGTCGGGCATCGGGTTGGAGCGCAATTCCAGAATGCGGCCGCTGGTCTTCAGCTCCATCTGCCACGGGCTGACGAAACTGGTGAGCCGGTTGAGCATCGCCACGCGCTGGTCCGCCGGAATGTCGCCGCGCTCGGCAAGGTGGTGCAGGATGCGGTCGAGCGAGACGCCGACCTGGCCCATCTCGTCGGGCAGGTCGAACAGCGCCCGGTACTGGCGGTTCCAGCAAATCAGGCGGAAATCCCGGTCGAAGACGGTGATGCCCTGTTCCATCTGGTCGAGCGCGATCTGCAGCAGGTCGCGGTTGTGCTGCAGCGCCTCGGTGGCGTCGTCAAGCAGGCGAAAGGCATCCTTGGATTCGCGGTCGTTGCGGCGCAACAGCAGCGACAGGATCAATCGCGCCGAGGAGGAGCCGACCGCGCTGGCCAACAGCTGTTCGGAAAAGCGGATGACATCCATGCTGGCCTGCTCGTTGCCATGCAGCGCCGCACCATTGTCCTTTTCGAACGACTGGAAGGAGCGTTCGGTGCGTTCGACGCCGAGATAGCGCGAGATGGTGTCCTTGAGGTCGTTGACGGTGATGGCGGTGCGGAAGCGGCGCAGGCTCGGCATCGGACCGGCCTCACGGGGCACGAAGATCGATGCCTGGATGCGTTCCAGCGGAACCGACGCGCGTGACAGCGAGCCAAGCACGAAAAACAGCGTGTTGATGGACAGGCTCCACAGCACGCCATGGTTCAACGGCTCGGCGCTGGTGCCGAACAGCGCTTGCGGCCGCAACGCCTCGAAGCCGAACACGCCATGGACCAGGATGCCGGTATCGGGTGCGGCGAGCGAAGGCAAAAGCAGCGTATAGCTCCAGACGACGATGCCGGCGACCATGCCGAGTGCAGCGCCCCTGCCGTTGGCGCCGCGCCAGATCAGCCCGCCGATCAAGGCCGGTGCGAATTGGGCGATTGCCGCGAAGGACATCAGGCCGATGGAGGAGAGCCGCGCACTGTTGGTGCTTTCGCGATAGTAGAGGAAGGCGATGAACAGCAGGATGAAGATCGCCGCCCGCCGCACATTGAGGATGAGCGTCGACCAGTCTTCGTTCTCGGAGGTCGTGGTCTTGAGTAGCCGGCGCACGAACAGCGGGATGACGAGGTCGTTGGAGATCATGATCGACAGCGCAACGCTTTCGACGATCACCATCGCGGTTGCCGCCGAAAGGCCGCCGATGAAGGCCGCCATGGCCAGCACGTCATGGCCGCTGAACAAGGGCAGCGACAACACATAGAGGTCGCTGCTGGTCCTGGTGCCGACCAGCGACAGGCCGGCGAGGGCAATCGGCAGCACGAACAGGTTGATGGCCACCAGATAGAGCGGGAACACCCATGTCGCGGTGCGCAATTCGGCCTCGCCGCGGTTCTCGACGATGGTGACGTAGAACTGGCGCGGCAGCATGATGATAGCAAAGCCGCTCAGGCCGGTCAGCACCAGCCAGGTGGCGAGCGACGTCGAGTAGCCCATCGCTTGCTGCACTTGGCGGTTCTCCGCCAGCTTGTCGACCATATCGCCCGGCCCGCCGAAGAGCAGGAATGTGACCATCAGGCCGATCGCCAGGAAGGCCGCGAGCTTGACCACGGTTTCGACCGCCACGGCCAGCACCAGCCCGTCCTGGTGCTCGGTGGCGTCGGCGTGGCGGGTGCCGAACAGCACCGCAAACAGCGCCAGCAGCATGGCGACGACCAGCGAGATGTCGCTGACGAACGGATCGAACGAGGGTGGCGAGCCGGTATAGTGTTCGACCATCAGGCTGACCGAGCCGGAGATCGCCTTCAACTGCAGCGCGATATAGGGCACCGCGCCTATCGTCGCGATCAGCGTGGCGATAGCCGAGACGGTGAAGCTCTTGCCATAGCGGGCGCCGAGGAAGTCGGCGATCGAGGTGATCTTCTCGGTCTTGGCCAGCTTGACGATGCGCTGAAGCAGCGGAAAGCCGAACACGAACACCAGCACCGGGCCGATATAGATGCCGAGGAACTCGAGGCCGCGCTCGGAGGAGAGCCCGACCGAACCGAAAAAGGTCCATGAGGTGCAGTAGATGGCGAGGCTGAGCGCGTAGATGAAGGGGCGGGCGCGGTCAGGCCCCGATGTCGCCGAACGTCGGTCGCCAAGGCTGGCGATGGCGAACAGCAACGTCACATAGGCAATCGCAATAATGACGATGAACCAGCCTTGCACGCCCGAAAGAATCCTCCCTGCGCCGGTTTTCCGTCCGGCCTACCCTGACGCAATCACAGCTTGGGGACCAAGTCCATCGCGGCTTTCGGCGCATGCTGGCTGTGGCCTCGGGCAACCTTGGCCGGTGGAGACTGTTTGTTTTCTGCCTTTTGCGCCTGTTGCAACCGGGGGTTTTTGTTATGTTGCCTGCGGGCCGGCGCCGAAAGAGGCGGTTGGGACGGCTGCCCGGCACGTCATGACAGGAGGGTCGAATGCTGAAAGAATTCCAGGAATTCATTTCCAGGGGCAATGTGATGGACTTGGCCGTCGGCGTCATCATCGGCGCTGCCTTCGGCAAGATCGTCACTTCGCTGGTCGACGACGTCATCATGCCGATCGTCGGAGCGATCTTCGGCGGACTGGATTTCAACAACTATTTCATAGGGCTTTCCTCGGTCGTCAACGCCCCGACACTGGACGCTGCCAAAGGGCAGGGCGCGGTCCTGGCCTATGGCAGCTTCATCACCGCTGGGCTGAACTTCCTCATCCTTGCCTTCATCATCTTTCTGATGGTCAAGGCGGTGAACAATCTGCGCAAGCGGTTGGAGCGCGAGAAACCCGCAGCGCCCGCGGCGCCGCCACCGGCCGACGTCGCACTGCTCACAGAAATTCGCGATCTCCTCGCCAGGAAATAGCGCAAGACAGATTCCTGGACCAAAACCCCGGCCGTTCGCGGCCGGGGTTTTCTGTTTTCGCCTGTCGCAAAACACGCTAGCACTCGCCGAGACGAAAACGGACTTATCCATGACCATGATCGAGAGTTTGCGCGCCGAGGCTCTGGCCGCGCCCGAAAGCGGCATTGTCGCCGTCGTCAACCACGGCCGCCTGCGCGACGGACTGATCCCGCTCTGGGCCGGCGAGGGTGACTTGCCGACGCCTGCCTTCATCAGCGATGCCGCCGCCCGGGGACTGGCCGCAGGCGAGACCTTCTACACCTGGCAGAAGGGCATTCCGGACTTGAGACAAGCGCTGGCCCGCTACTATGCCAGGCATTTCGGCAAGACATTTGCCGAGGAAGAATTCATCGTCACCGCTTCGGGCATGCATGCCATCCAGCTGGCGCTCGACGCGGTTGCCGGCCCGGGCGACGAGGTCGTCTACCTGTCGCCGGCCTGGCCGAACTTCGCCGCCGCCGCCGGTGTGGCGGGCGCCGTGCCGGTTGCGGTCAAGCTCGACCAGTCCGGCAACGGCTGGTCGTGCGATGTCGACAAGATCGCGGCCGCGATCACACCCAGGACAAAGGCGCTGTTCGTCAACACGCCGTCCAACCCGACCGGCTGGACCGCCGATCACGAGACGCAGCAGGCGATCCTCGACCTCGCCCGCGAAAGGAACCTGTGGATCATCGCCGACGAGATCTATTCGCATTTCCACTACGGCCATGGCCGTGCGCCGTCTTTCCTCGACATCGCAACGGGGGAAGACCGCATCCTGTTCGTCAACAGCTTCTCCAAGAACTGGGCGATGACCGGTTGGCGCGTTGGCTGGATCAAGACCCATCCCGCCTTGCAGCAGGTGTTCGAAAACCTGATCCAGTATTCGACGTCAGGCGTTGCCCAGTTCATGCAGCGCGGCGCCGTCGCGGCGCTGGACGAAGGCGATGCTTTCATCATCGAGCAGGTGGAACGGGCGCGAGCGGCGCGTGACCTCGTCTGCGACATCCTTGGCGCAACCGGCAAGGCGCGGTTTACTGTGCCGCAGGGCGCATTCTATCTGTTCTTCACCGTCGACGGCATCACCGATTCCCGCACTGCCGCCTTCGACATCGTCGATCGCGCCAATGTCGGCCTGGCGCCCGGCACCGCCTTCGGTCCCGGTGGCGAAGCCTTCCTCAGACTGTGCTTCCACCGCCGCCTCGATCAGCTCGAGGAAGCCGCGCACCGGTTGGCTAAGTGGATGAAAACTGTCTGAGCTGCCGCGAAGCCCGAGTTGAAAATCGCTCCGGCGAGTCAGCTGGCGCGGATTTCGAGAACCGGAGCGCAGCGGACATTTGGGTCCGTGAGCACCGGAAGCGCAGAAAGCTGCGTCAGATGGCCGTCGGAGTAGAGTTTCAAACGGGCTTCAGCCGCCGGACTTGGGCACTAGCAACGGAATGATGCGGTCGCTCTTGGCGACCGAGGGACGTCCTGCCGAACCATAGGGGATGCCAAGCGCATCCCAGGTCTCGACCAGCGCATCCTGCAGCGACGCGATCAATGCATCGGAATGGAACGGCGTCGGCGTGATGCGCAGCCGCTCGGTGCCGCGCGGCACGGTCGGATAGTTGATCGGCTGGATGTAGATGCCGTGGACGCCGAGCAGGCGGTCGCTGGCCATCTTGCACAGCTCCGGGTCGCCGACCAGCAGCGGAACGATATGGGTGGGGGATTCCAGCACCGGCAGGCCGGCCGCAGTGAGAACCTCCTTGGTCCGAGTCGCCTGGCGCAATTGCGCATCGCGCTCGGCCTGCGAGCGCTTCAGATGGCGGATGGAGGTGGTGGCGGCAGCAGCGACGGCCGGCGGCAGCGCCGTGGTGAAGATGAAGCCCGGCGCGTAGGAGCGCACTGCGTCAATCACCGCGCTGGTGCCGGTGATGTAGCCGCCAAGCGTGCCGAACGCCTTGGCCAGCGTGCCTTCGATGATGTCGATGCGGTCGGCCAGCCCCTCGCGCTCGGTGATGCCGCCACCGCGCGGTCCGTACATGCCGACGGCATGGACCTCATCGATATAGGTCATGGCGTTGTGGCGCTCGGCCAGCTCGACGATCTGCCTGATCGGCGCAATGTCGCCATCCATCGAATAGACGCTCTCGAAAACGATAAGCTTGGCGCGCTCGCGGCCCGCTGCCTGCAGCAGGCTCTCGAGGTGGGCGACGTCATTGTGGCGAAAAATCTTCTTCTCGGCGCCCGAGCGTCGAACGCCCTCGATCATCGAGGCATGGTTCAGCTCGTCCGAGATGATCAGGCAGTTGGGCAAAAGCCGCGCAATGGTCGAGATCGACGCCTCGTTGGAGACGAAGCCGGAGGTGAAGACCAGTGCGGCCTCCTTGTCGTGCAGGTCGGCCAGTTCAAGTTCCAGTTCGACCAGCGGGTTGCTGGTGCCGGAAATGTTGCGGGTGCCGCCGGCGCCCGATCCCATCTTGCCGGCCGCGTTCTGGAACGCGGCAATGACGTCGGGATGTTGGCCCATGCCGAGGTAGTCGTTGGAGCACCAGACGGTGATTTCCTCGGCGCGGCCATTGGCACGCCAGATGGCGCGCGGAAATTTTCCGACGATGCGCTCGAGGTCGGCGAAGACGCGGTAGCGACGCTCGGCATGGAGCTGGTCGATCGCTTCCTCGAAGAACCGCTGATAATTCATGTCGACTTTCCAATTTTGGGCGGGATCATAATCATTGCCTCATTCGGCGTCCACCGGACCTTTTTGGTCAAAATGCCACGCCCTCGGCCTGTTCCTAACGATCCCGGATCGTGGCCTATTCCCTTGATGTGGATCAATTTTGTTTCAGTACGATGCCGCAGGCCGGTGAGACTGTTACGGATTTAACATTCAGGAGTTTCTAATGGCCTTGCCGCAGGCTTTCCAGTAAGGCGGTCGTTGAGACAGTTTCCGATAAATCACGAGTAAAGAGGACGCGGATGACGGTTTTGGTAACGGGCGGCGCCGGCTATATCGGCAGCCATATGGTCTGGGAATTGCTGGATGCGGGTGAGAGCGTCGTCGTTCTCGACCGGCTTTCGACAGGTTTTGAATGGGCGGTGGCGCCCGAGGCCAAGCTCGTCGTCGGCGATGTCGCCGACAGGGAGCTGGTCGGCGGGATCATCCGCGACAACAAGGTCGACGCAATCATCCATTTCGCCGGCTCGATCGTGGTTCCCGAATCGGTTGCCGACCCGCTTGGCTACTACGAGAACAACACCTGCAAGACGCGCACGCTGATCGAGACGGCGGTGCGCGAGGGCGTGCCCAATTTCATCTTTTCCTCGACGGCCGCCGTCTATGGCGGCGCCGGGCTGGAACCGGTGCGCGAGGACGCCCGTCTTGCGCCCGAATCGCCCTACGGCCTGTCCAAGCTGATGAGCGAATGGATGCTGCGCGACGCCGCCATAGCCCATGGGCTGCGTTACACGGCGCTGCGTTACTTCAACGTTGCCGGCGCCGATCCAAAGGGCCGCACCGGCCAGTCGACGCCGGGCGCCACGCATCTGATCAAGGTCGCTTGCGAGACGGCGCTCGGCAAGCGCCCGTTCATGCAGGTGTTCGGCACCGACTATCCGACGCCGGACGGCACCTGCATGCGCGACTACATCCATGTCAGCGACCTGGCCGCGGCGCATCGGCTGGCGCTGGAGCGGCTGCGAGCCGGAGGGGCAAGCATGGTCGCCAATTGCGGCTACAGCCACGGCTATTCGGTGCTCGAAGTCATCGACAGCGTGCGCCGCGCCTTCGGCCATGATTTCGAGGTGCGCATGGGCGATCGCCGCCCGGGCGACGCCGCCGCGGTGGTCGCCAATTCCGAGCTGGCGCGCAGCGAATTCGGCTGGACCCCACAGCGCGACGATCTCGACCAGATCGTCGCCGACGCGCTGGCCTGGGAGCGCATCCTGACCAGCAAGAATTCCGCACGGGGCTGACGACAGGTACTTTCATCCAAGGGCTCGTCGGCTGAGCGCTTAAGCGCTATTGAAGGAGCGTCGCGGCGAAGCGTGGAGGCGCTTCCGCCGTATCTGGTCTTTTGGGGGATGGCATGAAGATCGTGGTGCTTGGGGCCGGTGTTGTCGGCACGGCAGCGGCCTACTATCTGGCCAGCGATGGCCACGAGGTGACCGTCATCGAGCGCCATCCGGCGGCGGCGCGCGGCACCAGCCAGTCGAATGCCGGCCTGGTATCGCCAGGGGACGCCACCGCCTGGGCCTCGCCCGCTGCGCTCAAGACATTCCTGCGTGCGCTCTACAACCATGATCTCGGCATCAAGGTGCGGCTGCGCTTCGATCCCTATTTTCTCGCCTGGAGCCTGCGCTTCCTCAGGCAGTGCACAAAGGCTCGCCTGCGTGCAAACAGCCAGGTCAAGTTGCGCTTGGCGCTGTATTCCCGCGATTGCATCAACGCCATCTCGGCCGACGCCGGCATTCACTATGACGAACGCAAGAAGGGCATTCTCTATTTCTTCCGCTCGCAGCACAGTCTCGATACCGGCACCGACAACTACCGCTTTCTCGCCGAGCATGGCCTGCCGATCGAGATCGTTGGCCGCGACCGGCTGATCGAGATCGAACCGGGTCTCGCCGGTGTGAAAGACAAGATCGCCGGCGGCGTCTATTCGCCGATCGATCAGACCGGCGACTCCAGCCAGTTCACGCAGAATCTCGCCGCCTACGCCGCCGACAAACGCGGCGTGAAGTTTCTCTATGGCACGACGGTCGAAGGCCTCGACATCGAGGGCGACCGCGTGCGCGCGGTGATGACCTCGGCCGGCCCGATCACCGGCGACGCGGTGGTGATTTCGATGGGGCCGGAAAGCGGCCTGCTCGGCCGCCGCTACGGCATCGACCTGCCCGTCTATCCGGTGAAGGGCTACACCGCGACGATCCCGCTGGAAGACGAAAGCAAGGGGCCGACCATGGGCGGCGCCGACGAGGACCAATTGATCGGCTACTCCAGGCTCGGCAACCGGCTGCGGCTTGCCTCGACTGCCGAATTCACCGGCTTCGACCGCACCCATAAGCCAAGCGATTTCGCCACTATGTTCAGAACCGGAAAGGATCTTTTCCCCGGCGCCTTCGACGAGAAGAAGGCCGTGCTCTGGGCTGGACTCAGGCCGATGATGCCGAACTCGGTGCCGGTCATTGGCCGGGCGCGCTACACGAACCTCTACCTCGACACCGGCCATGGCCATGTCGGCTGGACCATGGCCTGCGGTTCGGGAAAATTCCTTGCCGATCTGGTCGCCGGTCGCAAGCCGGAGATCGACCCGCAAGGGCTGGTCTACAGGAACTGAACGATGTCGGGACCGCAAGTCGCCATCGACCTTGGCCGTATCGAACGCAACGCGCGCACCATCGTCGAACGCTGCTCGCTGTCCGGCATCAAGATCTTCGGCGTCACCAAGGGCACTTGCGGCATGCCGCAGGTGGCGCGCGCCATGCTGCGTGGTGGCGTCGCTGGCATCGCCGAATCGCGCTTCGAAAACATCCGCCGGCTGCGTGACAGCGGCATCAATGCCCCGATCATGCTGCTGCGCAGCCCGCCCATGGCACGCATCGAGGAGGTGGTGAGAACCGTCGACGTCAGCCTGCAATCCGAACTCACCACCATCCGCGAACTGTCGCGCATCGCCGAGCGCATGGGCCGTGTCCACGACATCATGCTGATGATCGATCTCGGCGATCTCAGGGAAGGCATCTGGCCGAAGGATCTGGTGCCGACGGTCGAGCAGATCCTCGCACTCAAGGGCGTGCGCATCGCCGGCATCGGCACC
This sequence comes from Mesorhizobium sp. AR10, assembly GCF_024746795.1. Taxonomy (NCBI): domain Bacteria; kingdom Pseudomonadati; phylum Pseudomonadota; class Alphaproteobacteria; order Hyphomicrobiales; family Phyllobacteriaceae; genus Mesorhizobium; species Mesorhizobium sp. AR10. Next base: position 214,986 of record NZ_CP080524.1, on the reverse strand, counting down.
AATCTCGGCTGTTTCGGCGCCATCATGCCGACCGAGGAAAATCTCGGGCAACTCGTCGCCCATGCCTACAAGGCCGAGCGCCTTGCCGGCGGTCGCCTCGACTGGATTTCCGGCGGGGCGTCATCGTCGCTGACGCTGCTGCTCGAAGGCAAATTGCCCGCCGGCATCAACAATCTGCGTGTCGGCGAGGCGATCCTGCAAGGCGGCGTCGAAACCTTCCGCGACACGCCGTGGGCCGAGCTCGAACCCGATGCGTGCCGCCTGACCTGCGACATCATCGAGGTCAAGCTGAAGCCGTCGCGGCCGATCGGCCAATCCGGCTACGACGCTTTCGGCAACCAGCCGGTGTTTCCCGACGAGGGCGACAGGCTGCGCGCCATCGCCAATATCGGCCGCGAGGACGTGTTGATCGAAGGGCTGACGCCGATCGCCAAGGGGGTGCGGGTGCTCGGCGCCTCCAGCGATCATCTGCTTCTCGACGTGGCCGATGCAGATCCGCCACCGGCTGTCGGCGATCGCGTCGCCTTCCGCATGAGCTATGGCGCCATGCTGATGGCGATGACCTCGGAATATGTCGAAAAGGCCCCGATGCACGATGTCGAGGATTTTTCCGGCCGCAAGATGGTGTCGATATCAGCCGAACCGGCCGCCGGCGGCATCCTGGCCAGGGAAGCGACCGGTGCACGGCTGGAGGCGATGAACTTCGATGTCGTCGAGTTGGCCGATGTCGAGCGGCCGCCTTCCGGGCTAATCCGGCTCACCGCCGGCAGTGACCGCCGCATCGCCCACAAGGCACTGACCACGACCGCGCGGGCGACCCATTCGTTCGGTTTGATCTGGATCGATTCCATCGCCGCACTGATGCCCGAAGACGAGGACGGTATCGACCTGCCGGAGGCTTCGGTGCTGGCGCGGACGCTCGGCCTCGATCACAAGCCCGGGGCGCTGCAGCCGCAGCTGTCGCCGGAAAATGTCGTCATCGTCGGTCTGCGTCATGCCGACCCGGCCGAGGCGCGGGTGCTGAAGGATTCGCGCGTGTCGGCCTTCACCATGACCGATATCGACGCCATGGGCATGCGCGACCTGATGCATGAGGCGATCCGCATCGCCACCTCCGGCACGCAAGGCTTCCACGTCAGCTATTCGCCTGATGTCACCGAATTCGCTGGCTGGGGGCCAGGCTCCGGCGGCCTCACCGTGCGCGAAACGCATCAGGCGATGGAGGCGATCTCACTATCCGGTGGGCTGTTGTCGATGGACGTTTCCGGCCTGACCGCGGAGCTCGAGTCGCGGATCGCTACTGATACGGTCAACTTCGTCATGTCGGCTTTCGGCAAGCGGATTCTGTAGATCAGCCCTGCGCGTCGACTGCGATACGCCAGGAGCGCACGTAATTCGCCCAGGCTGGATCGGTTGGCGGTTCGGTCTTCTCGCCTTTGCCCTGGGTCATTCCCTGATCGGATGCCAGCAACGCGGCGCCGATGCTGGTACCGGTCGCGGCCTCCGACGCAATCACGGCACGCACCGTCGCCGCCGCCAGCATGCTGACAAACAGCCGGTTGCGGGCGAAGGGACCTTCGACGGTGGTCGGACCGTCTGCGCCGATCAGCTCGAGGCAGGTCGCGGTCATCAGCGCCAGATAGAACGAGATCGCGGCAAAGCGCTGACCAGCGTTGATGCCTTCGGCATCGAGCCATGTGGCGGCCTGATGCGGAAACGGCCCCGAGCCCTGCTGGGTCGAGGGCAGCAGGAATGCCTTTCGCGCCAGCACCGCGGCAATATCGGCTTCGGTCCAGTCTTCCGACTGGCCTTCCGTCAGAACAGAAAATTCGCGGCCGCCCATGAAGCGGGCCGACAGCACAGGATTGCCGAGTGCGTTGACATTGACCAGCGTGTCGCGCGCCGGGTCGAGCGTGACCTGCCTGCCGCCGACCGCCATCGACACCACCCAGGTGCCGGTCGACACGACCGAGAAAGGCGGCGTGTCTGATAGAAGATGTGGCAGCAGCGAGGCGTTGGAATCGTGCAGGCCGCAGAGAACCGGCATTTGCGGATCGAGCCCGCTTTGCCGGGCAAGGGCGGGCAGGATCGGGCCTAGCTGGTCCTTTGCCAACCGCACTGGCGCCATCAGGTGACGCCAACCCAATCTGTCGACCATTGATGAAAAGTCGGCCTTCCACGGGTTCCAAAGGTCCGTGTGGCAGCCGAGCGAAGTCACCTCATTGGCGGCGACGCCGGTCAGGCGCAAGGCCCAATATTGCGGATACATCAGCATCGCGGCGGCCTTGGCAAACTCAGCCGGAAAGCGCCTCTGCTGCCAGAAGTACTGCGCACCGAGATTGAGACCGATCGGCAGGCGCGGCGTGCCGGTTTCGACAAAGGCCGAGCGGATCGCGTCATAGTCCGCAGCCAGGGTGTCCGGGCCGGTGAACTCATAGTCGAGCACCGGTAGCGCCAGCTCGCCCGACGCGTCGACCAGAACTCCCGTCGCACCATGCGTGGTGATCGATATCGCATCGATGCGCTGCTCGCGATTGATCCCGGCGAGGCTGTCGAGGATGAACGACCACAACCGTTCGACATCGTGGTGCGGGTAGGGGCCGTCGGTCGCGGGCGCATTTGCCATGCGGCGCAGCGCGACTTCGCTCAATGAAGCAAGGTCGACCAGCGCCACCTTGGCGTTGGTCTTGCCGATATCGATGACGGCGATATGGCGACGCATCGTCATTCCATATGGAACACGGTTTCCAGCGGCACTGCCACCGGCTCATTGTCCGGCCTGGTCTCCATGATGTCGGCCATGTGTGCCCACCAGCGCTGCATCACCGGATGCTTCGGCAGGTCGGCCATGCCGTGATCGTCTCGCCGCCACAGCACACCGAACAAGGTGTTGGTCTCCTCGTCGAGATGGATCGAATAATCGGAAACGCCGGCCTGCTTGAGCAGCGCGACAAGCGACGGCCAGATCTCGTCGTGGCGCTTCTTGTACTCGGCCTTCATGCCCGGCTTGAGCTTCATCTTGAACGCGGATTTCTCAGCCATCAGGCGAAGCGCTCCGGGCGCAGCCGCCGCCAGACGATCGGCAGCGCGATGACGACGATCAGCAGCAGGCCGATGAAGATCGACATGACGATGCCGGGCACGTTGAGCAGGCCAAGGCCGAAGGTCACCAGACCCATGATGAAGGCGGCCAGCACGACACCCGCGATGCTGCCGGCACCGCCGAGGATGCTGACGCCGCCGAGCACCACCATGGTGATGACCTCCAATTCGTAGCCTTGCGCGATCGACGGCCGCGTCGAGCCGAGCCGCGAGGTGATCAGCACCGAGGCAATACCCGCCATCAGCCCGGTCAGGCAAAACAGGATGAATTTGATACGGCCGACGCGCACGCCGGAAAACTGTGCGGCGACCGGGTTGTTGCCGATGGCAAAGACGCGGCGGCCGAAACTCGTCCGGTGCAGGAGGAACCAGTAGATAACAGCCGCAACGAGGAAGAGCACCAGTTCAAACGACACCACCCACCAGACATAGCCCTGGCCGAAGAAGGCAAAGCTCGGCGGGTAGCCCTTGTAGGCCTGGTCGCCGAGGATGATGAAGGCAATGCCGCGAAACAGGCTCATCGTGCCGATGGTGACGACGATTGAGGGGAGTCCGAGCCTTGTGACGAGCAATCCGTTGAAGGCGCCGCAGCCGAGCCCGACCACAATGCCGATCACCACCAGCACCGGCGTGCCGGCGCCGGCCTGCACGGCCATGCCCATCATGGTCGAGGCGAGTGCCACAATGGCGGCGACCGACAGGTCGATCTCGCCGGAAATGATCAGCAGCGCCATGGCCAGCGCAATCAGCGCCTTTTCGGTGAAGTTGAAGGTCAGGTCCGACAGCGACCACGGGTCGAGGAAATAGGGCGAGGCGAAGCTGTTGACGGCAAAGATGGCGACCGCGACCACGATCAGCAGAGCCTCCCAGGAGAAGATTGCCGAACGCAGCGGCTTGTCGAGCCGGTTGGGGATGTGGCGCGGGGCAGAGGTATCGGTCATGCCGCTTCCGCCTTTCTGAGGATGATGCGGCCCTGCCGGCGTTCGCCACGCGCGTTGAGCACCACGGCCAGGATGATGGCACTGCCCGAAATCGCCATCTGCCAGAAGGGCGAGATATTGATGACCGGCAGGGCGTTGGAGATGATGCCGAGGAACAGCGCACCGAGCACGGCGCCGCCGACCGAGCCGATGCCGCCGGCAATCGAGATGCCGCCGATGACGCAGGCGGCGATGATGTTGAGCTCATAGCCATTGGCGACCTCGACCGACGCGATGACGTAACGCGAGATCCAGAGGTAGCCGCAGAGACCACCGATCATCCCCGAGATGCAGAAGACGATGAATTTCGTGCGGCCGACATCGATGCCGGCGTAGACGGAGGCCGTCGGGTTGACGCCGATGGCATAGATCGAGCGGCCGAGCGCGGTGCGCGTCATCAAGAGGAAGAACAGGGCAATGACCAGGATGGCGATCCACGACAGCACCGGAATACCCAAGAACGCCGCGCGCTGCAGGCCGATGAATTCCGGGCTCATCTGGTCGGCATTGACCCAGGCGCCGCCTGATATAACGAAGGTGGCGCCGCGATAGATGGTCAGTGTGCCGAGCGTCACCACAATCGAAGGGATGTTCAGCTTCCATACCAGGAAGCCATTGATCGCGCCGAGCACCAGCCCGACAAGTAGGGCAATCGCAATCAAGAACGGGATCGGGATCGCCGGATGCGCGGCGTTCAGCATCGCCACCACCATGCCGGTGAAGCACAGGTTCGAGGCCATCGACAGGTCGATTGAGCGGGTCAGGATCACCACCATCTGACCCAGCGCCAGGATCATCAGGATAGAGGTGTCGTTGAACACCTGGCGCAGATTGGTCGGGTCGGCAAAGCCTGGAAAGCGCGTCGAGATCAGCCCGATCAGCACCACTATTGCCGCCAGCAGCCAGACCTCGCGATATTTGAGAAAAGACTTCATGCCGCAATCCCCGCTGCCGTCTTGACCAGCGTCTCGGCGTCAAGCCCCTTGTTGTCGTAGACCGATGCGATGCGGCCCTCGCGCATGACCACGACCCGGTCCGACATGCCGAGGATTTCAGGCAGTTCGGAAGACACCATGATCACCGACAGGCCCTGCGCGACGAGCTCGGCCATGAAGCCGTGCACCGCGGCCTTGGAGCCGATGTCGATGCCCTTGGTCGGTTCGTCGAGGATGATCACCTTGGGCGCGGTCGCTAGCCATTTGGCGATGACGATCTTCTGCTGGTTCCCGCCCGATAGCGTGCCGACATCCTGGCTGAGCGAAGAGGCGCGCAGGTCGAGCCGCTCGGTGTAGGAGCGGGCCAGCGCAAACTCCTCCGCCAGCCGCAACATGCCGGACTTGGACGTGCGCTTGAGCGACGGCAGCGAGACATTCTGGAAGATCGGCAGACCGATCACCACACCTTGCTTGCCGCGCTCTTCCGGCACGTAGACGATGCCGGCGTCAATCGAGTCCGCCGCCGATTTCGGCGTGATGGCCTTGCCTTCCAGCGTGATCGTGCCGCTTCTGGTGCGAGTGATGCCGGCAATCGCCTGCATCACCTCGCTGCGCCCGGCGCCGACAAGGCCGTAGAAGCCGAGGATTTCGCGTCGGTGCAATTCGAAGCCGATGTCGTCGAATTCGGTCGGATGCGACAGGCCGGAGACAGCGAGCACCGGCGCGCCGATTTCGGCCTTTCGCTGCGGAAAGATGTGGTCGACGGAGCGGCCGACCATCATGCGCACGATCTGGCTCTGGCCGGCGTCCTTGATCAGGCCTTCGCCGATCATCTCACCGTCGCGGAACACCGTATAGCGATCGGCAATGCGGTAGATCTCGTCGAACTTATGGCTGATGAACAGGATCGCCTTGCCTTCGCTCTTGAGGAATTCGATCAGCAAGAAAAGCTCTTCGATCTCCTTCAGCGAAAGTGCCGCGGTCGGCTCGTCCATGATGACGATCTGCGCGTCGATCGACATGGCGCGGGCGACGGCAACCAGGTGCTTGTTGGCGATGCCGAGATCCTTCAGCCGCGCGTCGGCGTCGATATGGCTGGCGCCCATTGTGCCGAGCACTTCCATGGCGTTCTTGCGCATCGTGCGCCAGTCGATGGTGCGCAAGCGCGTGCGCGGCGCGTGGCCGAGAAAGATGTTTTCGGCAACCGTCAAGTCGTCGAACAGCACGGTTTCCTGATGGATGGCAGTGATGCCATGCCCGAAAGCGGCGTGGGCGCTGGGCAAGGTGACGGTCTGGCCGTCGATGCTGATGGTGCCCGCATCCGGCTGGTAGATGCCGGTCATGATCTTAACCAGCGTCGACTTGCCGGCGCCGTTCTCGCCGATCAGCGCGGTGACCTGTCCGGGGTAAAGCGACAGGCTGACATCGTGCAGCGCGCGCACGCCGGGAAAGCTCTTCGAGATGCCGGCCAGCGTCAACCGCGGGCCGGAAGGCAAAGGCCGTTCCTTTGCCAAGTCGTGCTGGGCTGTCGTGTCCATATCCGTATCAAGCCCTGAAATAAGGTCCGTTTAAAGCCGCGGCGGGATTTTGGTCCCGCCGCGCCAGGCCGAATGCGCCAGGATCAATAGATCTTGGAGAACTTTTCGATGTTGCTCTTGTCGAACTGGAAGGGCGGAGCCATCGCAGCCGAGTTGGTGTCGTCGAGCGTGACCTTGCCGACGCGGCCGATCGACAGCGTTGCGCCCGGCTTGGCTTCTTCCTTCTTCACCGCCAGGTCATGGGCGAGATAGACGGCCGAGTAGCCGAGGTCGATCGGGTTCCACAGCGCGACCGCTTGGCTGGAACCGTTGTCGATGAACTTCTTGAACTCGGACGGCAGCGCCAGGCCGGTGACATTGACCTTGCCGATCAGGCCTTCGTCGGTCACCACCTGGGCAGCGGCAACGACGCCGACGGTGGTCGGTGCGATAATCGCCTTGAGGTTCGGATAGGACTTCAAGAGGCCCTTGGCTTCGTCCGTGCTCTTGGCCGAGTCGTCATCGCCATAGACAGTGGCGACGAGTTTGATCTTGGGGAATTTCTCCGGCAGGATTTTCTTCGCCGCATCGATCCAGGCGTTCTGGTTGGTCGCGGTGGACGAAGCCGACAGGATGGCGACTTCGCCGCCTTCCGGCAGGTAGTCTGCGGCAAGCTTGATGATGGTCTCGCCGATCAGGCCGGTGTCGGACGGGTTGAGGTGGAGCTGGCGGCCTTCCGGGGCGACGCCCGAATCCCACGAGATGACAGTGATGCCGCGTTCCATGGCCTTCTTCAGCGCGGGAACCAGCGCGTCGGCGTCATTGGCCGAAATGGCGATGGCGTTGACCTTCTGGGCGATCAGCGAATTGACCACCTCGATCTGCGCTTCGGCGGTGGCCTTGGTCGGGCCGGTGTAGATGATGTCGACATCGCCGAGTTCCTTGGCCGCCTCTTCGGCGCCCTTGTTGGCGGCGTCGAAGAAGCCATTGCCGAGCGACTTGACCACCAGTGCGATCTTGACGTTCTCGGCATAGGCGGCATTCACGAACATGGCGGCCGAAAACGCCGCCGTAACCATCAGTTTTTTCAGAAAGCTCATCGAATATCCTCCCTTGAGCGTTGCATTCCATCGCCGCTGCGGCGTGAGTTGTCTCAGGCCTGCAGTGAAGATTCTTCCTTGTTGCTAGTCTGTTTGCTGGCGACGATCAGCGTCACGCCTGCGGTCTCCAACATCTTGGCTTCCCGGTCCTCGATGCCGTCATCGGTGATGACGGTGGCGATGCGCGACAGGCCGCACAGGATCAGGCTGGAGCGTTTGCGGAATTTCGAGGAGTCGACCAGCACCACCAACTCGTCGGCCTGGTCGATCAGTTTCTGCTCGGCCTGAATCAGCAGCGGGTCGCCTTCCATCAGGCCGAGTGGTCCGAGCCCTTGTGCACCCATGAACATGCGGCGTGCGTAGAAATTGCGCGTCACGTCATTGTCGAAGGGCGACAGGATGATGTTCTGCTCGCGGTAGATGGTGCCGCCCGACAGCATCACCGTGTTTTTGGAGTGCTTGAGCAGGTGCTCTGCGATCGGGAAGGAATTGGTGAAGATCGGCATGCGGCGTCCCGTCAGGAAATGCACCATCTGGAAGGTGGTGGTGCCGCCATTGATGATGATCGGCTCGCCGTCCTTGCACAATTCCACCGCTTCCCGCGCGATCGCCCGCTTCTGCGAGGCGTTCAGCGTCTCGTTGACGGAGAATGGCCGGCCGGCAAGGCCGATGAACTGCGGCGGCGAGATTGCCTCGGCGCCGCCACGCACGCGGCGCAGCCGCTTTTGCACATGCAAGGCCGCGATGTCACGCCGGATCGTCGCTTCGGACGAGTCCGTCAGGTCGACCATCTCCTGCACCGTCACCACAGGCTTTTCCTGGACGGCGGACAGAATGATCCTGTGGCGTTCTTTCTCGTGCATGGTTCCTCCCTGCCTGCACATCTAGGCACCCAAAACGCGCAGTGTCAATCATTTCCAATCATATAATTTCATTGTGCAGTGCAATATGATCGATATTGATCGTTTGTGATTGACAAATCGGACGCTTCCGTGGACATTCAGCCTAAATTGGCGGCATCGTTTGCGCGTCTCACGGGAGGATTCATCAATGCTCGACAAGCGCTCCGGCACGCGCCTCGCCAATTTGTGGGATGACGCCAAGGCAGCTCCGATGAGCGAGCCGGAACGCCTCGTCTATCGCTCGAATGTGCTTGGTTCCGACAAGCGCGTCACCAATTACGGTGGCGGCAACACCTCCTCCAAGATCTGGCAAAAGGACCCGCTCTCCGGCGAGAGCGTGGAGGTGCTGTGGGTGAAAGGCTCGGGTGGCGACAGCGCCTCGATCAAGCTTGACGGTTTTGCCACGCTCTACATGGACAAGCTGCGCGCCCTGAAGGGTCTTTATCGCGGCGTCGAGCATGAGGACGAGATGGTAGGCTATCTGCCTCACTGCACCTTCAACCTCAATCCGCGCGCGGCCTCTATCGACACGCCGTTGCACGCCTTCGTGCCGAGACCCTATGTCGACCACATGCACCCCGACGCCATCATCGCCATTGCCGCGGCCAAGGATTCGAAGGCGCTGACCAAGGAGATCTTCGGCGAGGCCATCGGTTGGCTGCCGTGGAAGCGTCCGGGCTTCGAACTCGGCCTGTGGCTGGAAAAATTCTGCCTCGAACATCCCACCGCCAAGGGCGTCATTCTTGAAAGCCACGGCCTGTTCACCTGGGGCGACACCCCTAAGGAGTGCTACGAAACGACGATCTCGGTGATCAACCAGGCGATCGAATGGTTCGAGCGCCGGTCCGATGGCGTGGCGATCTTCGGTGGCGAAGTGGTCAAATCGCTTGATGCGCCGACACGTCGCGCCGTGGCAGCAAAACTGATGCCGAGGATTCGCGGCCTGATCTCGGAAAAGAGCCACAAGCTCGGCCATTTCGACGATTCGCCCGCCGTGCTCGAATTCGTCAATTCCAGGGATTTGCGCCCGCTGGCAGCACTTGGCACGTCCTGCCCGGACCATTTCCTGCGCACCAAGATCCGGCCGCTGGTCATCGAATTCGATCCCGCCAAGCCGGACGTCGATGCCGCCATCGCCCGTCTCCCTGACGATGTCGCCGCCTATCGCGTTGGCTACCAAGCCTACTACGACAGCTGCAAGCATGCGGATTCGCCCGCCATCCGCGACCCGAATGCCGTGGTCTACCTGATGCCCGGCGTCGGCATGTTCACTTTCGCCGGCGACAGGGCGACGGCGCGCATTTCGGCCGAGTTCTATGTCAATGCCATCAATGTCATGCGCGGCGCCTCGACCGTCTCGTCCTATGTCGGCCTGCCCGCACAGGAGGCCTTCGACATCGAATACTGGCTGCTCGAGGATCTGAAGCTGCAGCGCATGCCCAAGCCAAAGGCGCTGGCCGGCCGAATCGCGCTGGTCACCGGCGGCGCCGGTGGCATCGGCCGGGCGACGGCCAACCGGCTGCTGCGCGAAGGCGCCTGCGTGGTGCTGGCCGACATCGATGAGACCGCACTCGCCAGCGCCAATGACGAGCTGGCCAAGGCCTATGGCAAGGATTTCGTGCGCCCGGTGCTGATCAACGTCACATCGGAGGACCAGGTCATCTCTGGCTTCGCCGAGACGGCGGTCGAATTCGGCGGCATCGACATCCTGGTGTCCAACGCCGGCCTGGCCTCATCCGCTCCCATCGAGGAAACCACGCTGGCGCTGTGGAACAAGAACATGGACATCCTGTCGACCGGTTATTTCCTGGTGTCGCGGGAAGCCTTCCGGCTGTTTCGCGCGCAGAAGATCGGCGGCAACGTCATTTTCGTCGCTTCCAAGAACGGGCTTGCCGCATCGCCCAACGCCGCTGCCTATTGCACCGCCAAAGCAGCCGAAATCCATCTGGCGCGCTGCCTGGCGCTGGAAGGCGCGGAAGCGCAGATCAGGGTCAACGTCGTCAATCCCGACGCCGTTTTGCGCGGCTCGAAGATATGGACCGGCGAGTGGAAGGAACAGCGCGCTGCCGCCTACAAGATGTCGACCGACGATCTCGAGGAGCACTATCGCGCGCGCTCGATGCTGAAGCGCTCGGTCTTTCCGGAAGACATCGCCGAGGCGATCTATTTCTTCGCCTCCGACATGTCGGCCAAGTCCACCGGCAACATCATCAATGTCGACGCGGGCAACGCCCAGTCGTTCACGCGCTGAGCGGGGTCGCCATGGAACGGATCATCTCGGCCGATGTCGTGGACAAGGACAATGCCGCCCGCAAGGCCGACCTTGAGCGCGACTACCATTCGCTTGGCGAGCGGCTCGACCGCCGCGGCATCGCCATCGACGCTATCAGGGACAAGGTCGAAAAATTCGCCGTGGCCATCCCCTCCTGGGGCGTTGGCACCGGGGGCACGCGTTTTGCCCGCTTTCCCGGTGCCGGTGAGCCGCGCGATATCTTCGACAAGATCGAGGATTGCGCCGTTATCCGGCAATTGACGCAGGCGACGCCGACCGTCTCGCTGCACATTCCCTGGGACAAGGCCGATCCGAACCGGCTGAAACAGGCGGCGTCGCGCTTCGGCCTCGGCTTTGATGCCATGAACTCCAACACCTTCTCCGACGCCAGGGACCAGACGCTGTCCTACAAGTTCGGCTCATTGTCGCATGCCGATGCCGGCACGCGCCGTCAGGCGGTCGAGCACAATCTCGAATGCATCGAGATCGGCAGGACACTGGGTTCCAAGGCACTGACGGTATGGATCGGCGATGGCTCGAACTTTCCCGGCCAGGTGAATTTCGCCAAGGCGTTCGAGCGCTATCTCGATGCCATGAAGGAGATTTACGCCGGGCTGCCCGCGGACTGGAAGCTGTTTTCCGAGCACAAGATGTACGAGCCGGCCTTCTACTCCACCGTCGTGCAGGATTGGGGCACCAACTACATGATCGCGCAGGAATTGGGTGACAAGGCGTTCTGCCTGGTCGACCTCGGCCATCACGCGCCCAACGTCAACATCGAGATGATCGTGTCGCGGCTGATCCAGTTCAAAAAGCTCGGCGGCTTCCATTTCAACGATTCGAAATATGGCGATGACGACCTCGACGCCGGTTCGATCGATCCCTACCGGCTGTTCCTCGTCTTCAATGAACTGGTCGATGCCGAGCTTTCAGGCGCCGAAGGTTTTGATCCGGCCCACATGCTCGACCAGAGCCACAATGTCACCGATCCGATCGAAAGCCTGATGCTGTCGGCGGTCGAGGTGCAGCGTGCCTATGCGCAGGCGTTGCTGGTCAACCGCAAGGCGCTGGAAGGCTTCCAGGACGCCAATGACGCGCTGATGGCGACGCAGGCGCTGAAAATCGCCTACCGCACCGATGTCGAGCCGATCCTGGCCATGACGCGGCTGAAGACAGGCGGCGCCATCGATCCGGTCGCTGCCTACCGCGCGGCTGGGTATCGGGCGAAGGTTGCGGCGGAACGGCCCGCGGTTGCCGGCGGGAGCGGCGGCATCGTCTGACGCGCCTGACATCTGAATTGATGCGCCTGGTCGCCATTGATGGTGGACTCGGCCGCTGCGACGGGTTCTTCTAGGCGCACCCCCAGGAGCACCGCCATGCGCCACGTCAGTCGAACCCTGATCGCCGTCAGTCTCTCGCTTGCTTTCGCGCTCGTCCCGCTGCAGGCGACTTTTGCCGCCTCGCCGGCGCCAGCGAAGGGCGAGCATGGCATGGTGGTGACCGCCCAGCACCTGGCGTCGGAAGTCGGCGTCGAGGTGCTCAGGAAAGGCGGCAACGCCGTCGATGCGGCGGTCGCTGTCGGCTACGCGCTGGCCGTTGTCTACCCCAATGCCGGCAATATCGGTGGTGGCGGCTTCATGACCATCCGCTTCAAGGACGGCAAATCGACCTTTCTCGATTTCCGCGAACGGGCGCCGCTTGCGGCGACCAAGACCATGTATCTCGACAAGGACGGCAAGCCGGTGAAGGGCGCCAGCCTTGACGGCTATCTCGCCGTCGGCGTGCCCGGTTCCGTCGCCGGCTTCGAGACCGCGCGTGAAAAATACGGCACGCTGACCCGGCAGGACTTGATGGAACCGGCCATCCGCTTCGCCAAGGACGGCTTCGTCCTGGAGCAGGGCGATGTCGCCTCGCTCGAGCGCAGCGCGGAGCGGCTGGCGAAGGACCCTGCCGCCGCTGCCATTTTCCTGAAGCCGGATGGCAAGACCTACGCCATTGGCGATCGGCTCATCCAGCCCGACCTTGCCGCCTCGCTCGCCGCTATTTCCGAAAGGGGCCCTGATGCCTTCTACAAGGGCGCGATCGCTGACGCTATCGTCAAGGCGAGCGGCGCCAAGGGCGGTATTCTGGCCAAGCCGGATTTCGAACAATATGCGGTCCGCGAACTCAAGCCGGTGACCTGCAGCTATCGCGGCTACGAGATCACATCTTCGCCGCCGCCGAGTTCCGGCGGCGTCATCATCTGCGAAATCCTCAACGTGCTGGAAGGTTACCCGCTGTCCTATCTCGGCGCCGGATCGGCCGAGACGGTCCACGTCATGGTCGAGGCGATGCGCTATGCCTATGTCGACCGCAATTCGGCGCTCGGCGACCCTGATTTCGTCGACAACCCAGTCTCGAAACTGCTGGACAAGAGCTATGCCAAGGATATCCGTGAAAAGATCGACCCGTTCCGGGCAGGCGTGTCGCAGGACCTGATGCCGAAGGGTTTTGGCGAGAGCAAGGAGACGACGCACTATTCGATCATCGACAATGACGGCAATGCGGTTGCGGTGACCTATACGCTGAACGGCTCCTTCGGTGCCGGCGTCGTTGCCGGCGGCACCGGCATCCTGCTCAACAACGAGATGGATGATTTCACCCTGAAGCCGGGCGTGCCCAATCTCTACGGCCTGGTCCAGGGCGAGGCGAATGCCATCCAGCCGAGGAAGACGCCGCTGTCGTCGATGAGCCCGACAGTGGTGGCCAAGGACGGCAAGCCGTTCATGGTCATCGGCAGCCCAGGCGGCTCGCGCATCATCACCATCACGCTGGAGGCCATCGTCAACGTCATCGACCATGGCATGAACATCCAGGAGGCCATTGACGCGCCGCGCATTCATCACCAGTGGCTGCCCGACACGGTCTATGTCGAGCCATTCGGACTTTCGCCGGATACCGAAAGATTGCTGGCCGGCATGGGCTACCACCTTGATCTGGGAGATACGACCTGGGGCCAGGCTGCCGGCATCCTGGTCGGCGGCAAGAGCCTGGCGGAAATCGAGAAGGGCGGCGGCGCACGCTACAACGGCGCCATCGACAGCCGCGCCGCATCCGGCGAGGCACTTGGCTATTAGACTTCGCTCGACTTGCTCAGGTGACCAGCGTGATGGTGGATGCAACCAACATCAAGGCCGCAATGCCGACGAACAAGGCGTAGAGGCGGGGCCGGTCAAGCAACAGCGCATTGCCCGATATCCAGGCCGACGTGGCGCCGCCAAGCGCGAAGAGGAAACCGTTGCGGTGCCCGAAGGTCATCGAAGCGGCCATCAGCCCGCCGATGATCAGGGCGCCGAACACGATGATCACAGCGACAGCGTATTTCTCGAAGTCGTTGCCTCCCAGACCCGGACCGATCGCGTTCAATCTCGACAGATCGTCCGGATCGAAGGGGCTGGTCGACCCATACTCATCTTGACCAACAGGCTCTCGCATCATTCATTCTCCGCTAACTGGCAACAAATCACCTAGACTTGCCGAGCGCAACAGATCACGTCCCGCCGAAGGCATTCGATGCGATCTTCAACACCTTCTGATGCTGACTCGCCACTGTTTTTTGGTTCGGCTTCAACGGTTGTGGCATACTCCTGACCCCAACTGCGTCGAACTATCTGGAAAAATCGCTGCGCACGATGCCGTGCCGCTGGAGCTTGTCGTAGAAGGTCTTGCGCGGAATCCCCAGCGCGTCGATCGTGCGCCTGACGTCGCCGTCATTGCGGCCAAGTGTCTCGCGGATGATGTCGGCCTCGTAGCGGTCCAGGCGCTCCGGCAACGGCATGGCGCCATCGGTCGAAGTCGGGGCAGGGGATGGCGCCTGCGTTCCTTCTTCCAGACCCAGCACGAATCGCTCGGCAAAATGCGCCAGTTCGCGCACGTTGCCCGGCCAGTCATGGTCGTGAAGATGACGGTGGACAGTGGCGGGCACGGTGGGCACCGAACGCCGGAAGCGGCCAGCGGCGCGCTCGGCGAAATAGAAGAAGAGCAGGGAAACGTCGTCGCGCCGTTCGCGCAGCGGCGGAATGGAAATCGTCACCACGTTGAGCCGGTAGTAGAGATCCTCGCGGAAGGCGCCGCGCTGGCGCGGATCGCCGAGATCGACCTTGGCGGCAGCGACGACGCGCAGATCCACGGGCCGCAACTCATTGGTGCCGAGCGGCGTGACCTCGCGCATTTCCAGCACCCGCAGCATCTGCACCTGGGTCGACGGCGGCATGCTTTCGATCTCGTCGAGAAACAACGTGCCACCGCTGGCATGCTCGATGCGGCCGATCCGCTTTTTCTGCGCACCGGTGAAGGCGCCCGCCTCATGGCCGAACAATTCACTCTCGATGACGGTTTCGGGCAGCGTACCGCAATTCAGCGCCACGAAATTGCCCTTGGCGCGGCGGCTCCAGCGATGCAGCAGGCTCGCCACCACCTCCTTGCCGGAGCCGGTTTCGCCGGTCACCAGCACGTCGACATCGGTGTCGGCGATCTGCCGCAGCGTTCGGCGCAGCCGCTCGATAGCCGGTGTCTGGCCGATCAGCGGTAGGCCGTCCTGCGCTTGCTCGGCTCCCTCGCGCAAGGCCCGATTCTCTATCACCAGGCGGCGCTTCTCCACTGCCCGCCGCACACTCTGGACCAGCCGGTCGGCGGCGAAGGGTTTTGTGATGTAGTCGTAGACGCCGTCCTTGATCGCCTTGACCGCCATGGCGATGTCGCCATGCCCGGTGACGAGGATGACCGGAATGTCGGCGTCGAGCCGCAGGATGCGGTTGAAAAGCTGCAGGCCGTCGATCTCGGGCATGCGGATGTCGGATACCACCACGCCGGCAAAACCGGCGTCGAGGGTTGCCAGCGCCTCTGCCGCCACGGCAAAGGCCGACACCGAAAAGCCGGCAAGCTCCAGTGTCTGCGCGGTGGCCTTGAGAAGATCGCTGTCGTCATCGATCAGGATGATTGGCGCCGTGTCGTGGTCCATCATGCTGCCTTGGAGAGATGTACGGTGAATCGCGTGCCGCTTTTTCGGCTCGAAACCTCGATCCGCCCGCCATAGTCGGCGACGATGTCCTTCGAGATGACGAGTCCGAGTCCGAGGCCTTTTTCCTTCGAGGTGTTGAATGGCGTGAACAGCGATTTGAGGATCGCAGCCGGAATGCCGGGTCCATTGTCGGAGACGACGACCGTGACCCCTTCCACCGTCTCCTCGACGCAAACCTGTACCTTGGCGTCGCCGCGGCCCTCCAGTGCTTCCAGCGCGTTCTGGAACAGATTGATCAGCACCTGTTCGAGCCGGATGCGGTTTCCCATGACCTTGAGGCTTGGCGGCGGCAGCGCAATGGTCAGTGCCTCGAGCCGGCCGGCGAAGCGGCTTCGCAGCAGCACCACGGCGCCCTCGATGACGCTGAGCAGCTCCACCGGCTCGGCGGCGGTGCGGCCCTTGCGGGCAAAGGCCTTCAGTTCTTCGGTGATGGTGCCGATGCGTTCGGTCAGCGCCGCGATGGCGCCGAGATTTTCCGCGGCCGGCGCGGTCTGCTTCCGGTCGAGGAATACGCGGGCATTGTCGGCATAGGCGCGTATGGTGGCAACCGGCTGATTGATCTCGTGGGCGACGCCGGCTGCGACCTGGCCGAGGATGGCGAGGCGGTTGGCCTGAACCAGCTCCTGCTGCACCACCTGCAGCTTGGCTTCCGTGCTGCGGTGCCCGGTGATCTCGGCCTGCAGCCGGTCGCGGGCGCGGCTCAGATCCTCGGTGCGCTCGACGACGCGGCGTTCGAGCTCGACGCGCGCCGCCTGTTCTGCGGCGATCCGCATCTGCGCCGACTGCCGGCGCCAGAGCAAGTAGGCGGCGAGGCCGAGCAGCGGAATGACGACGCCGAGCGCCAGAAGCCGCATTTCGCGGATCGCTGCGGCAATCGGCGCCTCGGCCGGAACGAGATAGTCGAGCCGCCACGGCGTCGAAGGGATCAAGGTGGAAAGCCTGAGATATTCCGCGTCACTGCCGCCCGGTGTCACCGCATGGACGATCGACACATCCGGGCTCAGTGCCTCAGGACGCGTGATCGGCAACGGCACCAGCGGTGCATCGCCGAACTGCTGGCTGTCGCGGATGGCGGCAACCACCGGTCCGGCCAGCGGCGCCGTCGTCATGAAGCGCCAGGACGGTACGCTGGTGATCAGGACGACGCCGTGTTCGTCGCTGACATAGGCCGGGCGGTTCGCCTCGTGCCAGTCGGCCTCGAGCTGGTCGAACTCCATCTTGACCACGACGACGCCAAGCGGTGCGGCAGCATCGCCGACACGCCGCGAGATATAGAGGCCGGGGCGCTTGCTGACATTGCCAAGCGCGAAATATTCCGCCGTTCCGGTCTGCATTGCCCCGGAGACATAGGCGCGGAACCCGTAGTCGTTGCCGACGAAGCTTGTCGGCTCGCGCCAGTTGCTGGAGGCGATCGCCAGCCCGTCGATACCGGTGACATAGAGCACCGAGGCCTTGGTGCCGGAGACCAGCCCCTCGAGCTTTCGGTTCAGCACATCGGTCGCCGCGGCACTTTTCTGCAGCAGGGCATCATGCACCTGCTGGTCCTCCGACAAAAGCAGAGGCAGCGCGCGCGGGCTTTCCAGCACGGCGCGCAGCAGCGCGACCTTCAGGTTGGCATCGGTGCGCCCTTGCGTCGCCAAGGTCCCGACCTCGGCGGTGCGGCCATAGAGACCGGCGCCATAGAGCGTCGCCGCGGTGATCGCAAACGCTATCGTCGCAAACAGCAGCCAGGCACGGCGCGCCCGCCTGCGGAGTTGCTCAGGCGTCGAAGACAAGGCAGCGGCAGGGCGTTGCAGCATCGCCTATTTGTGCCTGATTTCGCACAAAGCACAATTCGACCATGCGGATAGTCGCACGTTCCGCACGCGAAAAGCGTCCGCCGTATCGAAATTAGTCAACGGAATCAAGGGAAGAGTCCCTCCGGCAAGATCTGGCACGGCAGTTGCAAATCCCAATACGGCAGTCGCGAGGCTGCTGGAGGTCAATGCAATTGCCCCGGGAGGTCGATCGGGGCGCTATGGAGGACGTCATGCAGCCAGCATTCGCTGCCGCCGAACCGCGCGGCAAGGTACCCTTTTACCGGCATCTCTATGTGCAGGTGCTGGCGGCGATCGCCGCCGGCGTGCTGCTCGGTCATTTCTATCCCGAAATCGGCACGGCGATGAAGCCGTTCGGTGACGCCTTCATCAAGCTGGTCAAGATGGTCATCGCGCCGGTTATTTTCCTGACGGTGGCGACCGGCATCGCTGGCGTTTCCGATCTGCAGAAGGTCGGCCGTGTCGCCGGCAAGGCGATGATCTACTTCCTGGTGTTCTCGACGCTGGCGCTTGTCGTCGGCCTCGTCGTCTCCAACGTCGTCCAGCCGGGCGCCGGCATGCATATCAATCCGGCCACGCTCGACGCCACGAAGGTGACGGCCTTTGCCGAGAAGGCGCATGACACCACCATCGTCGGCTTTCTGCTGAACATCATCCCCGACACGATCACCGGTGCTTTTGCCGAGGGCGACATCCTGCAGGTGCTGTTCTTCTCCGTGCTGTTCGGCATCGCCCTGGCGATGGTCGGCGATCGCGGTCGTCCGGTCGTCGATTTCCTGCAGGCGCTGACCACTCCGATCTTCCGCCTGGTCGCCATCCTGATGAAGGCAGCCCCTATCGGCGCTTTCGGCGCCATGGCCTTCACCATCGGCAAATACGGCATTGGCTCGATCGCCAACCTCGCCATGCTGATCGGCACATTCTATCTGACCGCGCTGTTTTTCGTGGTGGTCGTGCTCGGCGCCGTCGCCCGCTACAACGGCTTCTCGATCCTGGCGCTGATCCGCTACATCAAGGAAGAGTTGCTGCTGGTTCTCGGGACCTCGTCCTCGGAAGCGGCACTGCCCGGTCTGATGGCCAAGATGGAGCGTGCCGGCTGCAACCGCTCGGTGGTCGGCCTGGTCATCCCGACCGGCTATTCCTTCAACCTTGACGGCACCAACATCTACATGACGCTTGCCGCGCTGTTCATCGCCCAGGCGACCGACACGCCACTCACCTATGGCGACCAGATCCTGCTGCTGGCCGTCGCCATGCTGAGCTCCAAGGGCGCTGCCGGCATCACCGGCGCCGGCTTCATCACGCTGGCGGCGACGCTCTCGGTCGTTCCCTCAGTGCCGGTTGCCGGCATGGCGCTGATCCTCGGCGTCGACCGCTTCATGTCGGAGTGCCGGGCGCTGACCAACTTCGTCGGCAACGCGGTTGCGACCGTGGTCGTGGCGCGCTGGGAAGGCGAACTCGACCAGACCAAGTTCGCCGCCGCGATGGCCGGTGATCTGCCTGAGGAAGTCGACCTCTCGCTGCCCGGGCTGCAGCCCGCCTGATAGCAGGCCTTTCGATTGCTGTTCAGGCCGCAGCCGGTTCGCCGGTTGCGGCCTGTTTTTCTTACCAACCGACGCGCTCGCTCGGCTGGTGCTGGCCGGGTCTTCCCGGCTAGGGTGCAGGCGGTTGCAAAAAAATCGAAAGGCCCGCGAATGAGCAGCTTGTTTCCCGAAATCTACCTGGTTCGCCATGGCGAAACGGAATGGAGCGCTTTGGGAAAGCATACCGGCCGAACCGACATACCGTTGACAGCGGTGGGCGAAGCCGCCGCTCGCGGCGTGGCGGACAGGCTCAAGGGCCTGACCTTTTCGGCGATCTGGTCGAGCCCGTCGCAGCGCGCCTTCAACACCTGTACGCTGGCCGGGTTCTCCGGCGTCAAGAAGGCCGATCTGGCGGAGTGGGACTATGGCGCCTACGAGGGGCTGACCACCAAGCAGATTCTTGTTGAGCGGCCCGGTTGGAACGTGTTTCGCGATGGCTGTCCGAGTGGCGAGATGGCAGCGGATGTCGGCGCGCGAGCCGATGCGATCATTGGCCAGCTTCGCGGCATCGATGGCAGCGTCCTGGTATTTTCGAGCGCGCATTTCCTCAGGGTGCTGGCAGCGCGCTGGCTCGGCCTGCCGCCTGAAGACGGCGCGCTGCTTGTTCTCGACACCGCAAGCCTGAGCGTACTCGGCTACGAGCATGACCTGACTGAACCGGTCATCCGCCGATGGAACCAGAGATAGCCAGCGCGCCGGCTGCGTGTCGCTCAAGCCGCAAACAGCGCCAGTTCATCCGCGGTGAGATGCCGCGCCTTGCCTTTGGCGAGATCGCCGAGCTGCAAGGCGCCGATGGCAACCCGCACAAGGCGAAGCACTTCGATGTCATGCCCCCCGAGCAGCCGGCGGATATGGCGGTTGCGGCCTTCGTCGAGCACGACTTCAAGCCAGGCGGTGCGGGTGCCGCTGCGCAGGATCTCGATCGACTGCGCCGTCAGCAGCTCGCCGTCGACGGTAACGCCGGCGCGCAGTCGCGCCCGCATTGCCTCGTCGGGCACAGCACCGATCTGCACGTGATAGACCTTGGCAACGTGAGAGACGGGATCGAGCAGGCGCTGCGCGAAGCGCGTGTCGTTGGTCATCAGCAGCAGGCCTTCGCTGGCCTTGTCGAGGCGACCGACCGGCGACACGAAAGGCAGGTCGAGCCCCGTGAGGCAGTCATAGACGGTCCCGCGCCCCTCGGGGTCGTCTCGTGTGGTGACCAGCCCGCGCGGCTTGTTGATCATCAGGTAGACCTTGGCCTCGGCAACGACGCGCCGGTCGTCGACGATGATGCGGTCGCGATTAAGGTCGACCCGCATGGCAGCATTGCGCACCACCTTGCCACCGACCCGAACGCGCCCTTCGGCAATCAGCACTTCCGCCTGCGTGCGCGAGCAAAGGCCGAGTTTCGACAGGGCGCGGTTGAGACTGACCCCGGCGGTGGTGGGTCGGGCGATGTTTGGTGGTTGTCGTGGTACCATGATCTTGCGTTGTTGCCCTGGATTGATCCATCGAGGCGATGACAGATGCCATGCGCCGCAATGGCTTCGCAACCTGCCCTCGCGCCGTAGCAATCGACGCACTCTTCAGCGCAGCAGCTGTCTAAGGCCTGCCTCGAACGAACCGCAGGAAACCTCTGACAGTGCGTGACTCAAACGTTCCCCTTTCATGCGGCCAGGAGTGAGGTAGAGGCAGCAGAATTTACAATAGGTCGGCAAAATGCTCCAAATCTATGCCAAAATCTGGCAATCTGCTTACCAGAGCATACAATATTGACAATGTGTCCCTACCGGGCGGATGCAGACCGATTTCAGACTTCAAGGACGCCCACCTGTGGCCTGCGCCATTGGCCGGGCCGGCGAAGGGGAATGATGGTAACGCCGGTGCTGCTCATCAAGGTGTTGCTAATATACAGCACATACAGCCCTTAAGAGCAGCCTCGCATGGAACGGCTACCTCCGTCTGTCCGTTAGTGTCAAAATGACACAAGACAAAAGAGAGGGCTGCACGATGGATGCGCGGCAAAATACGACCTTGGAGATGTGCTGTCTTCTAGCAGTTCCGGTGTCACTACTCGTTACGGTGTTCCTGGCAGGATTGATGCTCAGTTGAACCAATCTCTACGCTGGCTTGGCGGGACCGGCTGCTCTCCCCATATGGCCACCAATGGCGAAGGGTAGACGTTCCAATCTCTGATGGCGGGACGGCGCATTGCCGGACGACTGCGTGTCATCATCGCCAAGCGATCGGAAGCGAACGGATCATTCCGTAACCGAAACAATCGAGCCGCTGCCTGCCGGTGGCGGGCCTTTTGATGGCTACATGGGAACAAGAAAAGAGCGATCCGGTTAACTGGACATGCCAGACAAAATCAAAGAACCACCACCGAAACCCGACCCGAAGAAGACACCTGTACGTCGTCGCGACAAGGAAGCATCGCCGAAGCCAGCGATCCGCCACCGCGAGACGTGAGAGAGGCACCGGCACCAAATCCAAACGGCGACAAGAAGTCCTAACCGCCGGAACGCGCAACCGAAGGGTTCTCTCACAGTGGCGGGTTTTCATTTCGGAAGCGGAATAGGTCGTGGTTTGCAACACGGCGCGACGGAAACGGGTTTGGCGGGAGCCCGTGTCTGCACCAACGTCTTTTGATTTGCTCAGGAAAGAGTTGGTGCCCAGAGGCGGATTGGTCCACCTTCTCCGGTCGGTGTTGATTTTGTTAGAGAATTTCCACTCAACTTGGTTAAGATGTATCACACATTGTATGACAATTGCAACATCCATGCGGCTGGCCGACTACCGAGAGAGATCGCCGTTGCAGAACAAATATTTGTTTCTGCGTCGGCACCAAAGTCTCAACTGCGCCAAAAGCTGTCATCCGCCGCCAGTTCTCGAATGACCGCACTGGGCCGGATGCTGCCAGTCCGCTACCAGGATGAACGTATCAATAAGCAGCCGTTCCGCTCCCGGCCCAGAAAGCCGTCGGTGGGACTCTAGACGCCAGCCGCGACGTCATCGCCACGGAAGAGGAAGCTGTCACCAAACGCCTTCCGGATGCCGTGGTCTTTGCCGCTACGCAGCGGCCGAACGCACGCATCATACAGATCGCCCTCGAGGAAGGGCTTTGGGGTTTTCAGGCGGGGCCGCACCATGGCAGCCCCGCCGCACCCTGCTCACCAACGCTGATGCACGAACGGTTTCACGTCAGTCTCATAGATTTTCTTCAACTGCGCCATTACCTCAGGCGACAATGCCGGGAGCGCGGCTGCCTGCGAATTCGATCTGGCCTGTTCGGCAGTCCTCGCGCCTGGAATGACGACCGTGACGGCATCGAACATCAGGATCCAGCGCAGCGCGAACTGCGCCATGCTGACACTGCCGACGAGCGGCCGGATGCGTTCGATCACCTCGAGCCCCTTGTCGTAGGGCATGCCCGAAAAGGTCTCGCCGACATCGAAGGCTTCGCCATTGCGATTGAAGTTGCGGTGGTCCGCCTTGTCGAATTGACTGTCCGGCTTGAACTTGCCCGACAGCAACCCGCTCGCCAGCGGGACGCGTGCGATGACGGCAACATTCTTATTCCTGGCCTGCTCGAAAAACAGATCGATCGGTCGCTGGCGCAGAATGTTGAAGATGATCTGCACGCTCGCCACATTGGGAAACTCGATCGCCTTGAGCGCTTCCTCGATGCGCTCGACGCTGACGCCATAGGCCTTCAGCCTGCCGCTGGCGACGATCTCATCGAGCGCGGCGAAAACCTCCTGATGGTAATAGAGATCGGTTGGAGGACAATGCAGTTGCACTAGATCGAGCGCGTCGGTCTCCAGAAAATCCAGGCTGCGCTGCACCCAGCCTTTCATGTTCTCAAGCGTGTATCCCGACACCACCTGGCTCGGCAGCCGTTTGCCGAGTTTGGTCGCGATGAACGGACGCGGACCGCCTCGCCTCTTGAGCACCTTGGCGATGAGCTTTTCGGAACGGCCGTCGCCATAGACGTCAGCGGTGTCGATGAATGTCACGCCCAGATCAAGTGCCGCATCAAGCGCAGCCAGCGCCTGGTTCTCCTCGACCTCGACCCATTGGCCGCCGCCGATGCCCCAGGAACCAAATCCGATCTCGCTGACGTTGCGGCCCAAACGGCCAAATGGACGATTTTTCATGACGATGCGTCTCCTCGTAAAGGTCAATCTTCTTCGCAGATATCGGTAACATAATTCTAAGGACCGCTGCCAGATGAATCTGCTCCGGAATCACCACTATTTCGGCAGAAACGAGCCTTATCACCGAGCGTTTGCTTGACTTGATATCGATAACATGTAACGACTATCCACATCGATCGTGCCGCGTCAACCAGGGAGGTTGGCGCCAGTCTTCCGTCTGGCGTGGAGGCACATCGGAGAGAGCAACGAGGCTGGCCTTCACGCGAAAGCGGGGTCGGAACTGAACTGCAACAACAAGGGAGGAATTGAGATGTCCAGAAGGCTTATGCGGACTTTTGCCGCGGGTGCGCTGGCCGCGATGACGGCCATTCCCGGCGGCTTGATGATGAGTGGAGCGGTGCAGGCCGCCGACTTCGAGTTGGCCATGGTGATCAAATCGACCACCAATCCTTATTACAACGCGACGCTGGCCGGCGCGAAGATCGCGGCCGAAGAGGCCGGCGGCAGCGTCAAGAACTATGGTCCCACCGAAGCCAGCGCCAAGGCGCAGGTCGATATCATCAACAGCCTGGCCGATCGCCATATTCCGGCCATCGCCGTCGCACCGAACGATCCCGACGCAGTGGTGCCGGCAATGAAGCGCGCGGCAAAATTGGGCGCCAAGGTGATCACCTTCGACGCTGACGCCAGCGGCGGTCGCACCGTGTTCGTCAACCAGGCGACGAGTGACTCGATCGGACGCTTCGGCGCCGAACTCCTGATCCGTGAACTTGGGCCGGACCCGAAGGGCCAGGTCGCGGTGGTTTCGGCACAGCCGACCGCGGCGAACCAGAACCTGTGGATCGAGGCCTTCAAGGATGAGGTTTCAAAACACCCAGGCCTTGAACTGGTGGACACCGTTTACGGCTACGACAACGAGCAGAAGGCATTTGATGCGACCGTTGCCTTGACGACCAAATATCCCGACCTCAAGGGCATTTTTGCGCCGACCTGCCCCGGCCTGCCCGCGGTGGCGCGAGCGCTGGAATCCGTCAACAAGGGCAAGGGCGTGATCAAGCTTTCTGGCAATTGCGTGCCCAGCATCACCGCTGACTACATGCTCGATGGCACCATCGGCGGTTTCTACCTCTGGGATCCGAGCAAGCTCGGCTATGTGTCCTACTATGTTGCCAAGGCTCTCGCCGAAGGCAAGATCGAAGGCAAGCCCGGCGACTCGGTAACGGTGAGCAAGGGCAAGTGGCCAGGCACCTACACCATCGGCGACAACGGCCAGATCATTACCGGTACGCCCGTCGAATTCACCGCAAAGAACTACAAGGATTATCCCTTCTAGGCGATATTCGCGCCAGACTATCGGCGTGGCGGCTTTGCTGCACCGATAGTCTGGAGCATGGTATCGATTCGAGCCGAGCGAAACCCGCTCCAGACTTGGCGCTCATGCCGTGCGCGCCGACCAACAGAGCTGTTTGCCCATGGTTGCCGCCTCCATTGTTGCCGCCCTTGAGTTGCACGACATTCACAAGCGCTTTGGCACGGTCAATGTTCTGAGCGGCGTCGGACTGTCTCTCGAAGCGGGCCGGGTGCATGCACTTGCCGGCGAGAACGGTGCCGGCAAGAGCACGCTGGTCAAGGTCATCGGCGGCGTCCATCGGCCGGACAGCGGCCGCGTCGTAATCAATGGCCAGGACGCTCATTTGCTCGGCCCGCTCGACAGCCAGAAGCGTGGCGTTGCGGTTGTTCACCAGCATCCCGCGCTCTTCCCCGACCTGACGGTTGCCGAGAACGTGTTCATCGGCCGCCAGCCTCGCCGGCTGGGTGGTATCGACTGGCGACAGATGATCGAGCGTTCGCGCGAATTGCTGGCCCGGTTGAGCGTCGATATCGATGTGCTTTCGCCGGTAAAACTACTCGGCGTTGCCGAGCGGCAGGCAATCGAGATCGCCCGGGCCCTTGCCATCGACGCGCGCGTCCTGGTCCTGGATGAGCCGACATCAGCCTTGTCGAGTCGGGAAGTCGCTCGCCTCTTCGACGTGGTGGGACGGCTGAAAGCCGACGGTGTCGCGGTTTTGTTCGTGACCCATTTCATCGATGAGATCCTCGACTTCTCGGACGACACCACTGTGTTGCGATCCGGCCGGCATGTCGTCACGGCACCGACCAAGGATTTCACCGCCGAAACCATTGTCCGCGCGATGATCGGCACGAAACTGGAATCCTTCTATCCCAAGCAGGAAGCAACGATCGGCGATCCCGTCCTGAGCGTTCGCGGTCTCAAAGGCGCCGATCTGGTCGAGGACGTGAGTTTCGAGGTCCGGTCGGGTGAGATTCTCGGTTTCTTCGGCCTGGTCGGCGCCGGCCGCTCGGAAGTCGCCAACATGCTTTTTGGCATGATCAAGCCGGATGCCGGAACCTTCACCATGGTTGGCGAGACGATCGCCCCGAAGTCAGCCAGGGAAGCGGTGGCGCATGGCATTTCGCTGGTTCCCGAAGACCGGCACAAGCAAGGACTGGTGCTGCAGTTTCCCATTCGCGCCAACGAGACCATGCCGATCCTGCGCAAGCTGTCGGGGCGGTTTGGCTTTATCGATCGTGGTCGCGAACGCCAGATCGCCAGTCAATATGCCGAGCGCATGCGCGTGGTCTCCTCCGGCATCGAGCAGGTGACCGGCACCTTGTCGGGAGGCAATCAGCAGAAGGTGCTGTTGGCCAAATGGCTGATGCCATCGCCGAAACTGTTGATCCTCGATGAACCGACGCGCGGCATTGACGTCGGCGCCAAGTCGGAAATCCACCGTGTCATATCGCAGCTTGCGACAGAAGGTTTGTCGATCATCATGATCAGTGACGATGCAGGCGAACTGATCGGCATGGCCGATCGGATCCTCGTGTTCCGCAATGGCCGCATCGCCACGGAGCTCGCACGTCCCGAATTCGACCGGCAGCGTATGCTGCTGGCTGCCGCCCATGCCCCGCAGACCACCCATGCCCGCGTGGCGGAGCGGAAGGCATGAGTGCGCTGGTCGCCCTGACAAGATCGCGCGAACTCAAGCTGCTGCTTGTCCTCATCATCATCTGCATCGGCATCGCCTTGCGCGAGCCGCGTTTTCTCGGCCTTCAGAATCTTGAACAGATCGCGCTTTCGGGAACGCTTTTGTGCATTGTGGCGCTCGGACAGGCGCTTCTGATCATCGGCCGCCAGATCGATCTTTCGGTTGGAGCCATCGTCGCCGGCAGCGCTTTCGTCGCAACCGAATGGCTGTCGGGAAATCCGGACAGCCCGCTTGTGCTGGTCTTTCTGGTCGGCATCGGTGTCGGGTTGCTGCTCGGTGCCGGCAACGCCCTGCTGGTCGCGGGGCTGAGGATCCCGGCGATCGTCGCGACGCTCGGCACACTCGCCATCTATCGCGGCGGCGCCATCGTCTATGCTGGAGGCCGCCAGATCTCGGCGACCATCTTGCCTCCAGATTATGGCGCCTTCGCCCAGAAGACCATCGCCGGTCTGTCGCCGCTTATCTGGATTGCCATTGGCTTGACCCTGCTCCTTGGCATTCTGGCGCACTACACCCGCACCGGGCGCAACATCTACGCTGTGGGCAGCAACAGCGAGGGCGCCGAATTTGCCGGCATCAGCGTCAGATGGCACAGCGCCTATCTGTTCTTGTTGTCGGGTGGCCTGTGTGGCTTGACCGGCGTGCTCTGGGGCGCTCGTTTCGGCACGATCGACGCGGTTATCGCGCCAGACCTGCAACTGCAAACCATATCCGCCGCCGTCGTTGGCGGCGTCAGCATCTTTGGCGGCAGCGGCTCGGTCTATGGAGCGGCCATAGGTGCCGCGATCTTTGTCGTGCTGCAGAACGGGGTTCAACTTCTCGGCATGGATCAGTTCTGGCTTCAGGCCATGATCGGCGCCGCGATCCTGGTTACGGTGATCCTGTACAGCCGCATTACCCTTCGTGATGGAAGGACGCCCAGACAGAAGCGAGGAGATGCGCGATGAAAGCATGGACGCGCCTGCTGCGTTGGGAAAGCTTCCTGCTGGTGATCCTGATCGCCACGCTGATCATGGGTGCACAGGTGTCGCCCTATTTCGCCACATCCTCCAACATCTCGATCGCCCTGGCCGGAATGGCGCCCACGGCAATCGTCGCGTTGCCGATGACGCTGATCATCATCACCGGTGAGATCGACATCTCGGTCGGATCGATGGTCGGCCTTTGCGCATCCATCATGGCCATCTGCCTCGAGCAGCATTTGCCGATCGAAACCGCCATGCTGGTCGGCGTCGCGGTAGGCGCCCTGGCGGGCCTGTTCAATGGCCTGATCATCGTCGGCTTCGGGCTGCCCTCGCTGGTGGTCACCATCGGTACCTTGGCGCTCTACCGAGGCATCGCGCAAATCCTGCTCAAGGAGCGTGGCGTGAGCGACTTCCCGGACTGGTACCAGGAGCTTGGCTTCGGCACGGTGCCAGGCACGCCGGTGCCCTGGAGTGTTCTGGTGTTCCTCGTGCTTTTCGCGGGGTTTGCCCTCTACCTCCACCGCACGTATGGCGGCAGGGCCATCTACGCCATCGGAAACAACAAGGTCGCGGTCGAATATTCCGGCATCAATGTGCGGCAAAAGATGCTCGTCATCTTCATCCTCTCGGGGATCATCTGCTCGGTCGCGGCAATCATCTTCACCGCCTATCTCGCAAGCGCCCGTTCCGACACGGCGATCGGGCTGGAACTGCCTGTCATCACTGCGGTCGTGCTGGGTGGCGTGAACATCTTCGGCGGGTCGGGCAGCCTGTTTGGCGTTCTGGTGGCGCTTTTGGTGCTAGCGTTCGTCAAGAACATCCTTGGCCTCATCGGCATGACACCGGAACAGCAGGATATCGTCACCGGTGCCGTGCTCGTCGGCACACTGGTGGTGTTCGGCGGGATTCGAAATCTCAATGACCTGCGCGTGTTCATGCGATCGCGCCATCTCTAGGGAAGAAGCAGATGGCCGGAACTCTTTCCCGATCGAACAAAATCGGCCGCTCCGCCGTCGAGGTGTCGCCGCTCGGCGTCGGCGGGGGACCCTTCGGCAATCTGTTCAGCAAGGTCGAGGATTCCGACGTCGACGCCGTGATCCGGAATGCGGCGGCGGCAGGCGTGGCTTTCTTCGACACCTCGCCATTTTATGGTTTTGGCCTGAGCGAGCGCCGCATGGGAGATGCGCTGCGCAACCTGCCGCGTGACAGCTTTGCCCTTTCCACCAAGGTGGGCAGGCTGTTGTACCCGCTTGCCGGCGGCGTCAGCCAACGCGCGCCTTCGGCCTTCGACAGCCCGATGCCATTCGATTTCGTGTTCGACTATAGCTATGACGGGATCATGCGCTCATATGAAGCGAGCCTGCATCGCCTCGGGCTCGGCAGGATCGACATCCTGCTGATCCATGACCTGTCACGCGACATGCATGCTCCGGACGAGTATGCGAGACATTTCAAGATCGCGATGGAAAGCGGCCTGAAAGCCGCGAGCGAACTGCGCTCCAGCGGGGATATCAAGGCGATCGGGCTTGGCGTCAATACGGTCGAACCTTGCCTCGAATCCTTGCAGTATGGCGATATGGACGTGTTCCTGCTGGCAAGCAGATACACCTTGCTCGAACAGTCCAACACCGACGTGCTTTTCGACGAGTGTGTCAAACGTGACATTTCGATAATTGCCGGCGCGCCATTCAACTCCGGCATCTTGGTGACCGGCTCACGCGTCACCACCACGTATGATCATGCGCCAGCCACCGGAGCGGTGCTTGAGCGGGTCGCTGCCCTGGAAGATATCTGCCGGTCTCACGGTGTTGCCCTGCCCGCCGCCGCCTTGCAATTCCCGCTTCGACACAAGGCGGTTGCAGTCGTGCTTCCTGGCCTGCGCAACGGCAAGGAACTGTCATCAGCGCTGTCCTGGTTCGGCGCCGAAATTTCCGAAGCCTTTTGGGATGAGCTTGCGGCGAACAACGCTCTCGCCGAGATTAGTTGAAGTCTATCTGGACCTTCATGGCCTGCGAACGGTCGCCGGCCAGATCGAACGCCTCGACCGCCCGGTCGAGCGCCAGCGTGTGGCTGATCATCGGTTTCAGATCGACAAGACCCGAGCGCATGAATTCGACGGCAAGCGGGAATTCCTCGTGAAACCGGAATGTGCCATGAAGCCGCAATTCCTTGGCCGTCAGCAACTGCACAGGAACCTTCATGTCACCGCCAAGACCAACCTGAACCACGACGCCGCGCGGCCGTACCCCCGCCATGCCCTGCGCGAGCGCAGCTGCCGAGCCTGAACATTCGAACATGGCATCGAAGTAACCCTTGTTCGGCAGGTAGGACTCGAGAGCGTCGGGGTCTGATGCGACATTGATGGTACGGTCGGCGCCAAGCCGGCCGGCCAGCGTCAGGGCGGCATCGGCGATATCGGTGGCGACGATCTCGATCGCGCCAGCCCGCCGCGCTTCTGCGATGGCGAGAACCCCTATGGGACCGCAACCGGTCACCAGCACCCGGCCACCCATCAAGTCACCCGCCTGACGCGCCGCGTGGAGAATGACGGAGAACGGTTCGGCCAGCGCCGCTTCGCCAGGGCTCAGACCGGCTGCCGGCACACACTGGGCGGCGTCGCAGTTCAGCAGCTCACGGAAGGCTCCCTGGATATGGGGAAAAGGCATGGCCGAGCCATAGAACCGCATATTCAGGCACTGATTTCGCATACCCGAGGCGCAATAGCGGCAATGGCCGCACGGGCGCGACGGCGAGATGGCGACAAGGTCGCCCATCGACAACCCCGAAACGCCTTCGCCCAGGGCCGCGATGTGCCCAGACACCTCATGGCCGAGGATCATCGGTTCCTTGAGCCGGACGGTACCGAAGCCGCCATGCTGATAGTAATGCAGGTCGGATCCACATATGCCGCCGACGGCAAGCCTAACCTGCACTTCGCCCGGACCAGGGGGAGAAATCTCCCGCTCGTCGATCCGCAGATCCATCTTCTGGTGAATGACGACAGCACGCATGGCTTTGGCCTTACAAGACTGGAGTGGGAAGTGCATGTCCATCGAAATGGGCGGCCAGATTATCAAACACCAGTTTGCCCATCGCCCTGCGGGTTTCAGCCGTGCCTGATGCCTGATGCGGCTGGATCAGCACATTTTCGAGCGCAAGGAAGCGGGGATTGATCTTCGGTTCGCCGTCAAAGACATCGAGAGCAGCCGAGCCAAGCATCCGGCCCTCCAACGCGTCCAGCAAGGCGACCTCATCGATATTGGCGGCGCGTGAAATGTTGATCAGCATGCCTTCGGGCCCAAGCGCCTCGATCACCCCGCGCCCGACGATATGGCGGGTTTTCGCCGATGCCGCCAGAGTGACAAAGAAGATATCGGACCGCGCAGCCAGTTCGACCGGATCTTTCACATAGGCCCATTCGCCGGCATGCGCCTTGGGCTCGGGACTGGAGTAGGCAATGTCCATATCGAATGCCGCTAGCCGCCGCGCGACCTCGTAGCCGATCCGGCCGAGGCCGAGGATACCTGCACGTTTGCCATGGACCCGCCGCTGCAGCGGATAGCCACCCTTGCGCGCCCAGTCGCCAGACCTCACCCAGTCCTGGCCGCCGATGATGCCGCGGGCGAGTGCAAGCATCATGGCAACGCCGAAATCGGCGACATCCTTGGTCAGCACGTCGGGAGTGTTGGTAACCCGGATGCCGCGATCGCGCGCCGCCGCGAGATCAACCGCGTCATAGCCAACGCCATAGATCGAGATGATCTCGAGTTTTGGCAGCGCGGCAATCATTTCACGGCTGGCGCCAAGTTCGCCGCGCGTTGCGATCGCCCTGACATTGGCGCCGTTTCTTTCGAGAAACTCCGCCTTGTCGGCAGCCTCGAAATAGCGATGCGTGATGAACCGTTGGTTGAGCGCCTCCTCGTCTGCGGGGGGATAACCGCCAACCTGTAGAATTTCCACCTTGGTCAAAGTCTCACCTCCAAAATCAATCCAGGACGCCCCGCGCGCTGATCATATTTGGCGCCTGAAGGTCACTCAGGAAACGCGCCGCGCGTGCGACAATCGCCTCGGGCGGAGGGCCGATGTCGATATCGATCATGCGCAATTCGCCGCGCGTGGATTCCAGCGTCGCCAACTGGCTGGCCAGAAGATGCGCCGGCATGAAATGGCCGGTGCGGCTCCCAAGACGCTCCGCAAGCAGTGTCTCGCTTCCGGTGAGATGGATGAAGGCGAGCCCTTCGGCGGTGTCCCGCAGACGCTCGCGATAGCTGCGCTTCAACGCCGAGCAGGAAACAATCAAACCGCCGCCTTGCCTTGCCGCATCACGCAGCGCGTTGCCGATGCGATCGAGCCACGGCCAGCGATCATCATCGGTCAGTGGAATACCCCTCGACATTTTATCGACGTTGGAACGCGGATGCAGGCTGTCGCCTTCGAGGAAGCGGACGCCAAGTTGCCAGGCCAGGGGCGCGCCGACGCAGGTCTTTCCCGAGCCGGACACGCCCATCACCACGGCCAGTGCCGGCTCAGAGCGAGATCGAGATGCCGCCATCGACATAGAGCGTATGTCCATTGACAAAGGATGACGCAGCGCTGGCGAGGAACACAGCGGCGCCGACCAGTTCTTCGACTTCGCCCCAGCGTCCCGCGGGTGTGCGTCCCTGCAGCCAAGTGGAAAACACCGCGTCATCCACCAAGGCCTGATTGAGAACGGTCTTGAAATATCCCGGAGCGATGGCGTTGACCTGCAGACCGTATCTGGCCCAGTCGGTCGCCATGCCGCGGGTCAGATTGCGCACCGCGCCTTTGGTGGCTGTATAGGGTGCGATGTTGGGGCGGGCGAGTTCGCTCTGTACCGAGCCGATATTGATGATCTTGCCCTGGCCACGCTTGATCATGTGGCGGGCAACCGCCTGACCGACATTGAACACGCTCGACACATTGGTGCGAAACAGTTCATCCCAGCGCTCTGCAGGAAACTCCTCCAGCGGCGCGCGATGCTGCATGCCGGCATTGTTGACCAAGATGTCGATCGGCCCGATGTCACGCTCGATCTCGTCGACGCCCTGCCGCGAAGCTGAATGATCCGTAACATCGAAAGGCACTGACACCACCGAATAACCATCGGCCGCCAGCCGGCCACGTGCGGACTCCAGTCCAGTCGTGTCGCGTGCATTGAGCACAACGGCCGAGCCATGCCGCGCCAGTCCCTCGGCGATGGCAAAACCGATGCCACGGCTGGATCCGGTCACCAATGCTCTTTTGCCGCTGAGATCGAAAAGTGGGGGTCGCAATGGCTTCCTCGTTCATCACAATCGAGCGTCCCAGCCAGTGTTTATGTTATCGATAACACTATCAAGCGGCTTTTGCAGTATCGAACGCTCTAGGTGCTTTCGCGCTCGACAACCCGGAACGACGTGAGCACGATTTCCTGGTGGCGCGAGGTCTCCTTGCCGCCAAGGATTTGCACCACCCGCGCCGCGGCCTGCTGGCCGATGCCGTAGCAATCGACATTGACGCTGGTGATCCGCGGAAAGCAAAAAGCTCCGACCTCGTAGTCGCCAAAGCCGGCGATTGCGATATCGCCGGGTACGGCCAAACCACGGCGCTTGCATTCCATGAGGGCGCCGAATGCGGACAGATCGGAAACGCAGATGGCGACTTCCGTGTCGGGCCAGCGCTCCAGCATCATTGCAATCGCCTGACCGCCCTGCTCGATGGATATTGGCGGAACGCCGAAGGACGCCAGTCGGCCAGGTGGCAATCCCAACTCATCGAGAGCGCGGATGAAGCCCCTGCGCCGCTGGTCGCCGCGCTGGTCTCGCGCCGACGTCCCGCCAATGAAGCCGAACCGTTGGTAGCCACGTCCGGCAAGCGTGCGAGTCAACAGCGCCATGGCCTCTTCATTCGAAAAGCCCACAACCTGGTCAATCGGATCAGCTGGCAAATCCCATGTCTCCACGACAGGAATTGCCGCCATCTTGAGCATGCGCCGAGCGCGTTCGGTATGGACACCCCCGGTGAGAATGATGCCCTCGGGCCGACGGCGCAGCATCGTCTCGATCAATTCCTCTTCTTTTTGTTCCGAGTAGTCCGTGTATCCAAGCATAAGCTGCAAACCGGCGCGCTGGAGCTCTTCGGTGATCCCGCGTGCGGTGTCGGAAAAGTTGGAATTGTTGATGGATGGAACCAGAGCAGCGATAAAGCCCGTACGCCTCGACGACAGAGTGCCGGCAGAATGGTCAAGCACATAACCGAGTTCGTTGACCGCCTTGATGATTTTCTCTCGGGTCGGTCCGGAGACCTGGCCATTCTGCTTGAGCGCCCGGGAAACAGTCATGGTCGAAACGCCGGCAAGGCGGGCGACATCCGCCATCGTTGGCGCTTCCTGATCCGCCGCCTTTGAAATGGACCCCTTGGCCAATTTTTTCACCCGCCACAATTTCGAATATCTTGTTACCGATATCAGCGCTGCGTGGCAACAGCTTCCAAACAAGAACACGGTGATTCGGAAGCACATTCCGCTAGCATTCCCCTAGGCAGGCTTTTCTTCGAGGCAGGCCAAGGAGGCCATGCGAAAGCATTGGTGCCATTACGAAGACAGAGTAGTCAGTCGAGCTTGTCGAGTCCGGCGGGATGGTGACCAAGTCCGCGGTTCGACGCTTTCAAGCCTCGACCCGAAAGGCCCATTCAAACCTGGCCGCCTGCTGCCGTCGGCGCAGTGAATTCCGAGGGCGTAAGCCAGACAGGTAAGCGTTCGGAATCTGTTGTTGATCAGGACGTCAGAGCGAATGTGATCATGCCCAAGCGTGGAAGGTCACAAGTAGTCACTTTCTACATACCCCAATTAGCCACCCCAGATCGCCACCACTTGAACGCAAGTATTTAACTAAAATACGATTCTGGCCCGGGTCTTTTAATGCACAACAATCCCGCTCGACACCCTACGACCATTGTGGATCACGACTCGTCAGGCTCGATCCAATTTCACCTGACACCAGGGATTTGCGAGTTTCACTTTGGCCTGCCGAATCGTCATGCGACGGTTGATAGAAAGCAAATGTAGGTAGTGTCCTGCGAGGGCGTGGTCGGGGCACATGCGCCCTTCCCTGCCCCACATGCAGCGCCGATTTTGCGCATCGACGCGATCTGGACCCTTCTCAGACATTCAGGCTGTTACTGTCGAAGGGCTGCAACTGGCGCTTTGCCGAAACTGACGTGCGAAAATAAAAAGAAGGCGCAACCACGACCTCCAGCGTGATCGCCGGCGATGTCTGCTTTCAGGATGCTGCAAAGCTGATCTCTACGGCCGACATTAGGCGCATTGCGGTCCGGCCGCATTTGGCCGTCAGCGGAATGGCAGTTTTCTGGCTAGTTCGTTCCAGAACCGGACCGTCTGCTTCCGGCAATTGCCCTCTTTTCAGATCTCGTGCCCGTTTGGCCGCTTCGGGCGCGGTCGCGACTCTTCGGCTGGGGGACGCGGCTTGGGCAGGCAATGTTTGCCTACTCACGCTCTTGACCCAAAACGGCCATTCCGATCCGCCTTACCAAAGATCTGAAAACCGGGCGCAAGCGGACCTGTATTCTCATGGATCGGGCAGGCAGTTGGCCAAGGGACAGATAACTGCGAGGCCTGCCGGCTTGGCGCTGGGTGAGAGCTTCGCTCGCTCGCAAATCAGGGAGGACCCATAGTTACTCGGCTTGGCTGGTACCAGACTGAGAACGTCAACTTCTGCGTTGACGCAAGCGCGCTCCAAACTCGCAATGTCGTCCGGATCGAACCTCCGAACAAACCGCTGATCGCCCTCGGGGTCGTAAGTTTGTGAATAACGTCACAGACGTTAGCTGGTCGTGGATCGTATGAACGGCGCTGAGGCCTAATGCTAACCGTCAAATATGGAGAATTGAAATGAAGAAGATCGTTCTTACCACTGCCGCGTTCTTGTTTGTCTCCGGCCTAGCTGTTGCCGGCAGCGACCACTATGGCTCGGATTACAACTATGGCTCCGGTCACGACTATCCGATGGTCAAACCTTCTGCCGCGTCGGACCACTCCTACTCGGTCGACCTAAGCGGTACAGCGAGTATCAGCACTGTCAACAGCGCACCGACCGTGGGGGGGAATTCGAGCTTCGATATTCCCGCACCCGGTTATGGCCAGGGTATCTGGGGGCGCTGATAACAAAAGTCGGCCAGCACGATCGACATCCGACTTCCAGGCGGCGGGGCTCGCCCGCCGCTTTTCGATCGCCTCGCGGCCACTGGAGAAAGATCCTCGCTGATCTCGAACCTGGCTGGCTGCTCCAGGAGGGGCGAGCCGAGAGCGCGCTGGCGTCGCCCTCCGGGAACCACCGAGATGGAGTGTGACGGCCGCATCGATATGTCGAAGATACAGGCCAACTATCTGCTTCTGCTTGCCGCCGCCTTTTGGGGGTTCGGCAATGTCGCGCAGAAGACCGTGCTGGATCATCTCGATCCGCTCAGCGCCGTAGGCTTGCGCTGCCTGATCGCGCGGCTCATGGCCGCGCCGCTGACGATGCTCGAACAAGGAAGGAAGTTCGGACCCGGCTGCTGGATGAGTCTTATCAAGGTCAGCGCGCTGTTTTCAATTTCCATTGCCATCCAGCAGGTCGCCTATCTCGGCACCTCGGTTACCAATGCGAGTTTCCTGGTGAGCACGGCAACGGTAATGACACCGCTCGCAGCCTGGTTCCTGATCGGCGAGCGACCGACCGCGGTCGTCGGACTTGCGGCGGGCGGGACATTGGTCGGCGTGCTGCTGCTGTCCGGCGGCTTGGCCACCAGCTTCAGCCAGGGCGATCTCGCGGCGATACTTTCGGCCGCATGCTACGCGCTTTGGATGGTGGAGCTTGGCCGCCACATGCGGACCCACGGCGCGCCGGTCACAACGGCTGCCGCTCAATTTCTCGGCGCGGCCGTCATCACGCTGCCGATCGGCGCCCTTCAGGGCAATTTATCGATGGCTGCCATCAGCGACGCGGCTCCGGAACTCGCGGTGCTCGGCATCTTCTCGACCGCGGCCGCCTTCGGCATCCAGACGATCGCCCAACGGTTTACCTCGGCCAGCCATGCCGCCGTGATCGTCAGCGCAGAGAGCGTGTTCGGAGCGATTGGCGCGGCCATGTTTCTTGGGGAGCGGTTGTCGTCGGTCGGGGCTCTCGGTGCCGCGATCGTGCTTGGAGCTATCATCTTGCTGTCGCTGTCAGTGGATCCGAAATTGCCAAGCCGATGGCGGCGGACTGAAGATAAATCCCTTGGCAGTTCAAGTGGGGTGGTCGTGAGCGACGTATCTGGACCGTCACGGATTGAGGATCGAGCAAGGGTGGGAAATGGGCACGAACTCGCGTTTGGGACTGATTGGTACGCTTGCGGCTTCGATGATATGGGGCCTCCAGGCACACGCCGCAGACGTTGACGCGGCGATAGTATTCGCGGTCGATTTCTCGTCGTCGGTTGATCCCGATACCGCCGACCTGCAGCGTGATGGGCATGCCGCGGCAATCACTTCGCCAGAGATCATTGCGGCCATTGCCCGCAACCATGTCGGCTGCATTTCCATCATCTATTTCGAATGGTCAAGTTCGGGGCGTATGCGGAAAGTGCTACCATGGACAAGCATCTGCGGACTTGAAGATGCAGAGGCCGCTGCATCGGTGATAAGAAAGAAGGGAGACAGGGGCTATGGGCGCCGGGGTCGGGGTGGAACCTCGATCTCTTATGCCATCGACGTCGGAAGTCTGCTCCTCGACCAGTTCCCCGGAACGGCTGACAGGAAAATCATCGATATTTCTGCCAATGGCGAAAACAATAACGGCCCTCCTGTCCAGCAGAGTCGGCTGAAGGCGATTGCCAAGGGCTACACTGTCAACGCGATTTCGCTGCCGTCAACTGACGGCTCCAGTCATAGCTTGGCATCATATTTCACCGAGAATGTCATTGGCGGCCCTCTAGCCTTCGTTATCACGCCAACGGGCGCAAGCGACTATGCTGTAGCCCTCCGCCGGAAATTGGTGATTGAAATAGGCATGGACATGGATGCGCGAGGCCCATCAGACAACTGACTCAAACCCGGTAGGAGGCCCAGCGAGCTCAGTCTGGGTGCGATGGGAAACGCCACCCCTGGATTTAACCACAGCCATACGACGCGTCTTGCCGAGGGCCGCAAAGGGTGGGTTCGGCCGCTCGGCCTTGATCGCTTTAACGACCGCTCCTGGCGCAAGCACGACCTCCAGCGGTCAACCGCAATGTCTGCTTCCGGGCGGAGGCAAAGTTCGCCTCTATGGCCGACACGCGGCGCATAGCCGCCCGGCAGCATTTGGGCCGGAAGCGGACTGACTGCTGCAAGGCAAACATCATAGGAAAGCTGACGTTGGTGGTTCATCGCGGGCCTTCGCGATTCCGAAGTCTGGCGTGACGTTTCAGTTCGCCGTATGCTCGCATCAAAAGGCCCTCCGTGACCTCGATCGTCCGCGGTTGCATGTTTTCGGCCTCGGTTGGATGGATTGACGAGCAGGAGCAAAACTAGTCACTGTACCAAAGGGTGAAGAGGGGGCTGACAGGAGGCCCTGGTGACGGAGCTTTCGGGGTATGTATTCTCGGCGTTGCGGAGGGGCGAGTTCACACTCTACCGCGGCTCAGGCGACGGCTTGGACCCGATCTTGCTGGTCGCGCCCATCGGGGAACACTCCGCGCGAGAGTCTGTCAAGCGGCTCGAACATGAACATGAGCTCAAGGCTGAATTGAATCCCGACTGGGCAGTCCGGCCGGTCGACTTGTCCCGCCACGAGGGCCGCACCGCGTTGGTGCTGGAGGATCCCGGCGGCGAGCCGCTCGATCAGACGCTCGGCCAGCCGATGGATGTGACACAGTTCCTGCGCATAGCCATCCCGCTCGCGGCCGCAGTCGGCCAGGTGCACGTGCGCGGGCTGATCCATAAGGACATCAAGCCGGCCAACATCCTGGTGGACTCTGCAAGCGGCGGCGTCTGGCTCACGGGCTTTGGCATCGCCTCGCGTCTCCCACGCGAGCGCCAGGCGCCCGCGCCGCCGGAGGTGATCGCCGGAACGCTCGCCTACATGGCCCCCGAACAGACGGGCCGGATGAACCGCTCGATCGATGCGCGCAGCGATCTCTATGCCCTTGGGGTCACCCTCTACGAGATGCTGACGGGCGCGCTTCCCTTCACCGCCTCCGATCCGATGGAATGGGTGCACTGCCACATTGCCCGCCAACCGACACCGCCCGACGAGCGGGTATCGGGCATCCCGGGACCGGTCTCGGCAATGGTGATGAAGCTTCTCGCCAAGACCGCCGAGGACCGCTACCAGACCGCCGCCGGGCTCTCGGTCGATCTGCGCACGTGCCTGGCACAATGGCAGTCGCAACATCGCTTAGAGCCGTTCCCGCTCGGCGTTAGCGATGTGTCGGACCGTCTGGTGACGCCGGAGACGCTCTACGGCCGGGAGCATGAGATCGGGACGCTGCTTCGCGCCTTCGACCGGGTCGTGGCAAATGGCACAACCGAACTGGTGCTCGTCTCAGGGTATGCCGGCATCGGCAAGTCGTCGCTGGTGAACGAACTCCAGAAGGCGCTCGTCCCGCCACGCGGGCGGTTCGCCTCTGGCAAGTTCGACCAGTACAAGCGCGACATCCCGTATGCCACCCTGGCTCAGGGCTTCCGGAGTCTCGTGCGGCCCCTTCTTGGCGAGAGCGAAACCGAACTTGGCCGTTGGCGGGACTCGCTGAGCGAGGCACTCGGCCCCAACGGCCAGCTTATCGTCAACCTCGTTCCCGAATTGGAACTCGTGATCGGGAAACAACCGCCGGTCGCGGACTTGCCTCCACAAGATGCACAGAACCGCTTCCAGATGGTTTTCCGGCGCTTCCTCGCTGTGTTCGCGCGGGCAGAGCACCCACTGGCGCTGTTCCTCGATGATTTGCAATGGCTGGATGCCGCGACGCTCGACCTCCTCGAGCATCTGGTCACCCATACGGAGGTAGGGCATCTGCTGCTGGTCGGGGCTTACAGGGACAATGAGGTCGACCCCGCGCATCCGCTCATGCGGACGCTCGGCGCGATACGCGAGACAGGAGCAAGGATCGAGGAGATCGTGCTGACACCTCTGGAACTCCACGATATCGGCCGGCTCATCATGGACGCAGTGCATTGCGAGCCGGAACGCGCACGACCGCTGGCGCAACTGGTGTACGAGAAGACCAGCGGCAATCCATTCTTTGCGATCCAGTTCCTGACCGCGCTGAACGAGGACGGGCTCCTCGTGTTCGACCCCGCCGCGCCAGCCTGGCGATGGGACATTGATCGCATCCACGCCAGGAGTTACACCGACAACGTCGCGGATCTCCTGGTCGAAAAGATGAAGCGGCTCTCCATCCCCACCCAGGAAGGGATGAAACAGTTCGCCTGCCTTGGCAACGCCTCCGATGTCGCCACCCTGGCTTTGGTTTACGAGGAAACGGAGGCGGGGGTGCATGCAGCGCTCTGGGATGCCGTCTGCGCAGGGCTCGTCATGCGGCAGGAGACCGGTTACACCTTCCTGCACGATCGGATCCAGCAGGCGGCCTATTCGCTGATCCCGCAAGAGCACCGTGCCGATGTTCACTTGCGAATCGGCCGTGCCCTGCTGACGAGCATGGCGGCGGACCAGCTCGCCGAGCATTTGTTCGATGTCGCAAGCCAGCTAAGTCGAGGCGCCGCACGGCTGATCGACCGGAACGAGAGAGCGCAGGTGGCGGCGATCGATCTGCGCGCCGGGCGAAAAGCCAAGGCGTCGGCTGCCTATGCGTCGGCGCGCGCCTATTTTGCGGCAGGCATGGCGCTGTTGGGCGAAAGCGACTGGGGCAGCCAGTACGAGTTAACATTCAGCCTGTGGCTCGAACGCGCGGAGTGCGAGTTTCTAACCGGTGACTTCGACAGGGGCGCGCAATTGATTGGTGAACTGCTGCAGCGCGCCACTTTGAAAGTCGACCGGGCGGCTGTCTACGTTCTCAACGTTTCGCTCTTTACCGCGAGGTCTGAAACCGCGCAAGCTGTGGACAGCGCGCTCATCGGCCTGCGATTGCTGGACATTGATCTGCCTGCACACCCGACCTGGGAGCAGGTGCAGGCCGAGTACGAGTCGGTCTGGCAGACCCTGGACGGGCGGCCAATCGAGAGCCTGATCGACCTGCCGCCGATGACCAATCCTGAACTGCAGGCCGGCATGCGGGTGCTCTCGGCCCTAACCCCGGCCGCCTACTTTACCGACCTTCACTTATATTGCCTGATTGCTTGTCGAATGGCGAAGTTGGGGATACAGCACGGAATTAGCGACGCATCCCCACTCGGCTATGCCCTTCTAGGACAAATCCTCGGCCCGTTGTTTCACCGTTACCCCGATGCGCACCGTTTCGCCAACCTCGCCTGCGCCCTCGTCGACAAGCACGGCTTTATCGCCTCGCGAGCGAAAGTCTACGAGACGGCGGGAATCGCCGCGCTCTGGACTCAGCCGATCGGGACCGCGATCGATTTCATGCGTGTTACTTTTCGCGCTGCGATTGAGACGGGGGATCTGACTTATGCCTGCTTCAGCATGGTCGAAAGTATCACAGATTTTCTTCTGCGAAACGATCCGCTCGACGCGGTGTGGCGCGAGACGGAGGAGAGCCTGCACTTCGTCCGGAAGGCCCGGTACCAAGACGTCGCCGCCGTCATTGTGAGCCAGCAACGCTTCATCGCAACCATGCAGGGACGGACTGCGAGCTTCTCCACCTTCAGCGATGCGCAATTCGACGAGACGGCGTTCGAAGCGGAGCTGGGGGGGAACTCACCCACAACCGTCTGCTTTTATTGGATCCTTAAGCTGAAGGCGCGCTTCCTCTCAGGCGACTACGCTGAGGCGCTCGCGTCAGCCGACAAGGCCAAGGCGCTGCTTTGGGCCTCAGCCATCCATATTCAGCGGCTCGACTATTTTTATTACGCCGCGCTGACGGTGGCGGCATGCTACGAGAATGGGTCGGCCAACCAGCAGCAAGAGTGGCGCGAAGTCTTGACAGCGCACCAGGAACAGCTGCGCGAATGGGCTGAAAACTATCCGCCGACATTCGCCGAAAAGCACGCGCTCGTGTCAGCCGAGATCGCCCGCCTGGAAGGGCGAGACGCCGATGCGATGCGCTTGTACGAGCATGCGATTCAGTCGGCTCGGGAAAACGGTTTCGTGCAGAACGAGGGGCTGGCCCACGAGCTGGCCGCGCAGTTCTATGCCGCGCGAGGCTTCGAGAGGTTCGCGCACGTCTGTCTGCGGGACGCCCGGCACTGCTACCTCCGATGGGGCGCGCTCGGCAAGGTCAAGCAACTCGAAGAACGCTACCCGCACTTGCGGGAGGAAAGGACCCCGACCTCGCACGCCGCAACCATTGGCGCGCCCGTCGCGCAGCTGGATGTCGAGACGGCGGTCAAGGCTTCGCAGGCGGTGTCGGGCGAGATCGAACTCAACAAGCTTATTGAAACCCTCATGACGATCACGCTCGAGCATGCGGGCGCCGAGCGCGGCCTGCTCATCACTTTCAGGGACGACGAGCCGCAGATCGTGGCGGAGGCCACCGCCGGCCAAGGCAGAATCGAGGTCTCTGTTCGAGAGGTGGTCCTAAATCCGTTGGCACTCCCCCAATCCGCGCTTCACTACGTGATCCGGACGCGGGAGATCGTGGTGCTTGATGACGCTTCGGTGAGGAACTTGTATTCGGACGACGAGTATGTCCGGCAAAAGCACCCGAGATCCGTCCTGTGCCTGCCCATCGTCAAACAGACGAAGCTGGTCGGCGCACTCTATCTTGAGAACAACCTGACGCCGTACGCGTTCACGTCGAGCCGGGTGGCGGTGTTGGAATTGCTGGCCTCGCAGGCCGCGATTTCGCTAGAAAATGCCCGCCTCTATTCTGAACGCAAGCGAGCGGAGGAGGAACTGCGACGCAGCGAGGCCTATCTGGCGGAGGCGCAGCGATTGAGCCGCACTGGCAGCTTCGGCTGGAACATCGCCACCGGCGAAGTCATCTGGTCGGACGAGACTTTCAGGATCTTTGGATACGACAGGGCTCCTTCCTTCACCACCGACATGGTCGTTCAACGTACCCATCCGGACGATCGTGCTGCCGTGCAACAGACCATCGACCGTGCGGCCAGAGACGTGAAGGATTTTTCGCATGAGTATCGCTTGCTGATGCCCGACGGCGCGGTGAAACATGTCCATGCCGTGGCTCACGCGGTGAAGGACGCATCGGACAACATCGAGTTTTTTGGCGCGGTTACAGACGTCA
Source organism: Mesorhizobium sp. AR10 (assembly GCF_024746795.1). Lineage (NCBI taxonomy): Bacteria > Pseudomonadati > Pseudomonadota > Alphaproteobacteria > Hyphomicrobiales > Phyllobacteriaceae > Mesorhizobium > Mesorhizobium sp. AR10. The sequence continues at coordinate 172,229 of NZ_CP080524.1, read as the reverse complement.
CTGCAACCAAGCAGGCCGAAGAGGCGCTTCGCGAGAGCGAGCAGCGCTTTCGCGACTACGCCGAGATTGCCTCTGATTGGCTTTGGGAGACGGGACCGGACCATCGTTTCATCCATCTGTCGGAGCAGTTCGCGATCTTCGGTACCAGCCCCGCACGCCGGATCCGCCTAACGCGATGGGATTTCGCTACCGACCTCGATGAGGAGCCGGAGAAGTGGCGCCGGCACATCGCCACCCTGGAGGCGCACCGGCCGTTTCGCGGTTTTGTCTTCCGGGTCGCAGCCGACGATGGCTCGGCGCGCTTCATTGCCACTAGCGGCAAGCCTGTATTTGACGCCGACGGAGAATTCCGTGGTTATCGTGGCACCGGCACCGACGTGACAGCACTCGTCCGCGCCGAGCAGGCGCTGCGTGAAAGCGAACGAAGTGCACGTTCAGCACTCGACGGGATAGCGGGTCTCGTTGCGATCATGACCCCGAACGGTGAAGTCGAAACCGTCAATCGCCAATGCCTCGAGTATTTTGGCCGGTCGCTGGTCGAGCAAAGGGACTGGCAGGCAACGGATATGGTACATCCTGAAGACCTTCCCCAGATGCTTGAAAATCTCAAAAGAGCGATGGCTTCCGAGATTCCATACCACTTCGAACAACGCTTGCGCCGCTTCGACGGCGAATATCGCTGGTTTGAGACCCGCGGCGGCGCTGTTCGCGATGACACCGGGCGCATCATGCGCTGGTACGTTCTACTAACAGACATCGAGGATCGCATACGAGCCCTGGCGCGATTGGATCAGATGCAATCGGATTTCGCCCACATGAACCGTGTGAGCTTGATGGGGGAATTGGCGGCCTCGCTGTCTCACGAAATCACGCAACCCATCGCCGCCGCGCGCAACAACGCCCGTGCGGCGATGCATTTCCTGGACCGAAAATCGCCGGATCTGGCCGAAATCGGAGAAGCGCTCGCCTGTATCGTCGACGATGCGGATCGAGCCGGGGATATCGTCGACCGCATCCGTGACCAGATCAAGAAGGCGCCTCCGCGAAAGTCCCGTTTCGATCTGAACGAAGCGATCAACGAGGTGATTGGCTTGACGCGAAGCGCATTCGCCAAGAATCGAGTCTCGGTCCAGACTCGCCTTATGGAGGGGCTAGCTCCCGTCGAGGGGGATCGTGTCAAACTGCAACAGGTCGTTCTGAACCTGATCCTGAACGCGATCGAAGCCATGAGCACGGTCGAGGAGGGGCCGCGGGAGTTGTCGATCAGCACTGAGCAAACCGGGACCGGTGGCGTTCTCGTGTCCGTGCGCGATACTGGGCCGGGCATTGATCCGGAACACGGCGAACGCGTTTTCGATGCTTTCTACACGACGAAGTCGAGCGGAGTAGGGATGGGCTTATCGATCTCCCGATCGATCATCGATGCCCATGGGGGCCGGCTGTGGGCTGACGCGAACGAGCTTAGAGGCGCAGTATTTCAGTTCTCCTTGCCCAGGGATGGCAAGGAACTCACGACGTTTCGTCGCTCAGCCGCCGGACTGAACAGCTGCGCCAAGACACCGTACCAGAAGCCGCTTATCAAACGGCTTACGAAGGTAACAAACGACCCCATCGTTTAGGGCGCGGGCTTGATCAAGATCGTTGGGGTAGGCAGTAACGAGAATCGGCGGAATCGCGTAACCGGCCTTACATGAGGTGCTCATAAAGTTTGAACCCGGTCATCGCCGGCATATTGATGTCAGCGATCAGGCAGGCGGTTCGGCGAGACAAGGCATGCGAGGAAATCGGCCGCCGAAGAGAAGACCGCGACGTCGTAGCCAACCGATCTCATGAGCCTCCTCATGGATTCGCGAAAGAACTGATCGTTTTCGACGACCGAGATCAACGACGCCACCGGCATATGCGCTCCGGAAGTGCGCAGAACTGCAATGCGGGGCCGCGACAATGCCCCGGACCCCATGCGACAAGTTAGCGTGCGCCCGAGAGTGATGGTGGAGCAATACTAGCGATTGTAAACTTTGGCTTATGCCAGCCCCCGAATTCCGCAGCTGTATGGGAGGATGGTCGCCAAGCGGATCGCGAAACGCGTAAACTCTCGCTTACGGCCGCGCGCACCTTGAGGAAAAATGTGACTGTTCACGTCCATCAGTCAGGACTAAGTTTGCGGAGGAGGAGTAACGCGAACCTTGCAGACCGAGACAAAGGCCCATTTGCCCGCCTTTGATCGTGAGCAGCAGCAATGTCGGACGCGAACGCTACCATCCTGGTCATCGACGATGATCCAGCCCTACGAACCTCGATCGGGCGCCTGTTGCGATCGCTCGAACTCGATGCCCGGCTGTTTGCGTCCATCCCCGAGTTTCTCGAAGCAGACCTGCCGGATGGTCCCACTTGCCTGGTGCTCGACGTCAGATTGCCGGGCCGAAGCGGCCTTGATCTTCAACGTCAGCTCACCATCTCGAACAAGGAGATCCCAATCATCTTCATCACGGGCTATGGCGATATTCCCATGTCGGTGCAGGCGATGAAGGGTGGTGCCATTGAGTTCCTGACAAAGCCCTTCCGTGACCAGGAACTCCTCGACGCCATTCAGCTCGGCCTCACTCGCGATCGTGCCAGGCGGGAGGATGAAGTGGCTCTGGTCGCTCTCAGGGAGCGCTTCGCGTCGCTGAGCCCCAGGGAGCGCGAGATCATGATTGAGGTCGCGCGCGGTCGCCTAAACAAACAGATTGCCGGCGACATCGGCATCGCCGAAGCCACGGTGAAGGTCCACCGCAGCCGTCTGATGCGAAAGATGAAGGCCAATTCGCTTCTCGCGCTCAGCCGAATGGCGGAAAAGCTGCAACTGGTACCCGACGAGGAGCCGCAACACTGCTGAGGCGAAGCCGCACAGGCAGTGGTGGTTCCTACCGGCATTCGATCTACCGTCCGCATGTAATCCAAAGTTCAGCTCAGTGAAACCATGACGCTATTGCGCGACACCCGCGTCCAATAGATCGCGGCGTTCCAAACAATCAAACTGCACACATCACCGCGGCCAACACCGTGTTTCGTCTCTCCTTGGGAGCCGGCACATGAAATTCGTCCCGGCTGGTGCGGAATGTTTGTCGAGGGTTCGACATGGACAGGCCATACGGCGCGGCTGCAGATTTCTCGTCTCGAATCGATCTCGAAAACACGGCGTCGCACGCGCTCAAAGTTGAGAGCGATTGGCAGCCTCCCAGCCACGGAGCGAAGTCGCACGGTCTTGGCGTCGCCCACGTCGCCTCAGTCGCGATCGAAGCGCCGCTCAGAATTTCCATCAGCCACGGCACCCCTCGCTCTGACGCGTCTTTGGAAGAGATCCTCGACACCGTTCAGCGACAAACGCTCCGATATTTTTGGGATTTTGGTCATCCGACGAGCGGCCTTGCGCGGGAGCGGAGCAACGCGACACCGCATATCGTCACGACCGGCGGTTCCGGCTTCGGTATCATGGCGATCCTTGCGGGTGTCGAGCGCGGGTGGATCGGGCGCCAAGCTGCTCTTGATCGCCTGATAACGATGGTGTGCTTTCTCGGCGAGGCCGAGCGCCATCACGGTGCCTTTCCTCACTGGATGGATGGCGACAGGGGCCGAACCATTCCGTTTAGTCAATGCGACGACGGCGGCGACATCGTCGAGACGGCATATTTGATGGTGGGGCTGCTTTCGGCGCGGCAGTATTTTGGAGGCCCGGAAGCCAGGGAGCGCATCTTTCGCAGCCTCATCGATACGCTTTGGCGGGATGTCGAATGGGACTGGTTCACCCGCGGCTCTGACTCGCTCTTTTGGCATTGGAGCCCCGAGCACGCATGGGCAATGGATCACCCGATCCACGGCTGGAACGAATGCCTGATCGCATTCGTCCTCGCCGCTTCCGCCTCACGCCACCCGATCGAGCCGAGTGTCTATCATCGGGGCTGGGCAACCGGCCAAGCCTTCGTTAACGGGCGGAGCTTCCATGGCATACCACTCCCCCTTGGACCCGATCATGGCGGCCCCCTCTTCTTCGCGCACTATTCATTCCTCGGGCTCGACCCCAGGCGGCTTCGCGACTGCTACGCCGACTATTGGCGGCAGAACGTCGCCTATACCCGCATCAACCAGGCGCACTGTATCCGCAATCCCGAGAAATTCGACGGCTATAGTGCCGAGTGTTGGGGTCTGACCGCGAGCGACAGTGTCCACGGCTACGTTGCGCACGCTCCCGACCGGGACCATGGCGTGATTGCTCCCACAGGTGCCCTCGGCTCCTTCCCCTACGCCCCGGCGGAGTGCAAGCGCGCGCTGCGCCACTTCGCTTCACGCGGCGACCGGCTCTGGGGCGAGTACGGCTTCAGGGACGCATTCAGCCCGGCGATGGATTGGTACGCGGACTCCTATCTCGCCATCGACCAAGGGCCGATCGTCATCATGATCGAGAATTACCGGAGTGGGCTCCTGTGGCGGCTATTCATGAGCTGTCCGGAGATCCGGGTCGGCCTAGCGAAGCTCGGCTTTCTCAGCGGGTGACGGCTGCTGGCGGCTAGGACGCGCATCGACGATCAACTTCTCCGCGATGGTGTGGATATGGAACACGATAGTGCCCTAATTCGCGACGTACTCATCCATCGCCACCGGGCAGGCGGATGTGCGGCAGCCGGCGTTCGATGTCAACGCGCGACGGCTCGAGCGAGGGCGGCAGCTTCAACGAAGTGCCGAGATGATCGGCCGCCTATGCCTATGCCGCCTTCAACTACTGCGAAGTCGGGGATGTGGGTGGGCAACCTGCTTGTGGCTATTCGACTCCGATGGCTCCCGTTTTCCGCGAGCACTGGAGATGATACCGCCTGACTAACCAAAAGGGGTCCCCTCGTATCGCCACGCGACAAAGGCCGCTTTCTTCGGAGAGACGTGTGGCGCTGTCGAGGATGGCGTCGAAGATGGGCCGCAAGTCGTGCGGCGAGCTCGCAATCGCGTGCAGCACTTCCGAGATGGCCGTCTGTTGCTCGATGAGTTCGGTCACCCGATCCCCCAGTTCAGAAACGGTCCTTTCTCCGTGGATACTCTCGATCATGAGCAGTTCCTCGGCTTAGGCGATGAGGGAGCATAATAGCAACCGCGAGCTCAGCGTCGGCACCAGCAATGTCCGCTTTTAGTAAGCAGTCAAGTCGGCCGGGATGACCGACATGGGCGCATAGCGGACCCAAACGTGGCATAGAATGCAATGTTGAATTGCTGCTCAACGCTCTGAGCTCTTGGCGATCAACCGGATACCTGCTGGTCTGCGTTGATCAACAATGTCAATGGCACACGCTAGCGAAACCCAAAGCTAAACGAGTCATACTGACGAGACAGGGCAAAGTCGCCGAACTCGTACTGAAGCTGCAAAAGGCAATGCTTCGTCGTGCACTTGCCAATAGTCTACTGCGCCCGTCGCGGTTGGTGTGCAAAGGCGCTTAGCCCCAGCCATTGCTGCATCGAATGAGCAAGGGCGGGGTCACCCTCGATTTGCAGCTGACCGCCGTCGGACTCCTTCTTGACCGTCGTCAGCCCCATCCAGATCGCCGTCATCGACAGCAATGAGCTTCTCACGAGAAGGTCGAGTTCGTAACCGGGATTGAAATTGCAGAGGTCGACCGCGCCGCCGTCCACCACAAGCCACCAGCTGTTTTGCGCTCCCGGAAGCTCGGAATACAGAAACTGTATCGTGCATCGCCGGTCGGGCAACAGCTTGACGTCGAGGCTCCGGCGCATGTCCCACATGAGCAGCGACGGGTCCAAATTGCGCAGCGACAAGCGCGATTCCATCCAGCGCTGCGCCCAGTTGCCGAGTCCCATAATCAAGGGCCGCAACTCCTCGCCCGCCTCCGACAGCTGATACTCGACCGCGCCTTTGGCCTTGCGTGTTACGGTGATGACCCCGGCGCTCTGCAATTCCTTGAGCCGCTTCGACAGCAGCGTCGGCGACATCTTCGGCACGCCACGCCTCAGATCGTTGAAGCGCGTGCTGCCGCAAAGCAGCTCGCGCAGGACCAAGGTCGTCCAGCGCGGCTGCAGAGGATCTCCGACGCCATCGAAACCGGGCAGAACTGGCCGTAGCCGCCGCGCTGGTCCATCGGGAGCCCCGTCGTTGTCGATGGATGGATACTACCAGACCGGCGCCCAACAGAAAATGCCGGTGATACAGTTTCTGAACTGGAAGCGGGCGGCCTAAGCGGCGATGCTTGAGGCTCCAAGAAATGGAGGACGCCATGCCGAACGACGTTTTGAAAAATTACCCGATCATCGACAAGTATCGTGCCAGCAGTATCGTGGACATCGCCCATCAGCTCGCGCCGAAGCTCGCCGAGCGCGCGGCTGAGATTGATCAGAACGACTGCTTCGTCGGCGAGAACTATGCGCTGTTGAAAGAGGCTGGCCTCGTGGAGGCAGGCGTTCCGCGCGAACTGGGTGGAGGCGGTGCCGAAGTGCCGGAGCTCGCCGAGATGCTGCGCGTGCTCGCACGCGCTTGTGGCTCGACTGCGCTCGCCTTTTCCATGCACACGCATCAGGTGGCGATTCCCGCCTGGCGCCGGCGTCATCAGAAGGTGGCCACGGAGCCTCTCCTGAGAAGGGTCGCCGCCGAACGGATTGTGCTGCTGTCGTCCGGAGGCTCAGACTGGATCGGCGGCTCGGGCAAGGCCGAGAAGGTCGAAAGCGGCTACCGCATCACGGCGCGCAAGGTATTCACCTCTGGCGCCGAAGCCGGAAACATACTAATGACCGGCGCGATCCACGAGGCGGAAGACGGCGGCCGGTCCGTCATTCATTTCGGTGTGCCGATGAAGGCCGACGAGGTGCGCATCGAGGACAATTGGCGGACGCTCGGCATGCGCGGCACGGCCTCGAACGACGTCGTGATCGAGAACCTGTTCATCCCCAACGCTAATGTCGCGTTCTCGCGCAAGGCGGGTGAGTGGCATCCGGTGTTCCAGACGATCGCCACGATCGCTTTCCCACTGGTCTATGCCGTCTATCTCGGTGTTGCGGAAAGCGCCCGCGATATCGCGGTCCGGATGGCCAAGAGCAAAACCGAACCCGATCTTTCGCTCGCCGGCCGCATGGACACCGAACTGCGCGCCGCACAGATGGCGCACCGCTGGATGCTCGACATCGTCGCGCGCAACGCGCCCTCCGCCGAAGCCGTCAACGAAGTCATGATCGGCCGCACCCTTGTCGCGCGGCATGCGATCAACGCCGTCGAACTCGCGATGGAACTGGCGGGCGGCGCGTCGTTCTACCGGAAGACCGGGCTGGAACGCCGCTTCCGCGACATCCAGGGCGCGCGCTTCCATCCGCCGCAGGCTGGACCTCAAGCTCGCTACGCCGGTGCCGTGGCGCTGGGGCTGCCGACGGCGACGGTGTTCTGAGGAAAGAAAGCCCTGCCTAGCCGATTGCAGCAATCGGCGAGAAGGATCTCAGTTCATGAACCCCGAAGTGTAGCGTCTGCCTTTGGGCAGCGGCAAGGCCGGTCTCAATGGCCGACATGAGGCGCATTGCGGTCCGGCAGCCCTGGTCGAAAGCGGCACTTGCGCGTTCGGGATGAATGGCGAGCAAAGCCGACTTTGCAACCACCGTTGAGGCGAAACCGACGGCACTATCACCTAGCGTCGATAGCCAACAAAGGTGCCCCTGAACGGTTCGATCATGGCCGGTGGCGAAGTCCTCGAGGGGCTATGGTTATGGCGATCTGATGCCATCCCTACTTGGGCTTGTCGCTTGGCGCCCATTTGAAGTGATCGCCGTCTTTCTCGATGTGCCCGATGCCCGGAAATGGAAAGTGCGGCGCGAAGATCAACTCGTGATCCTTGGCGAGCATGGCAAGTGTCTTGGCCCTGTTCGCTTCCGCTTCCGACTTGTCGCCATCGAAGGACACGGCCCAGTCCGGCTTGACGAGCGAAATGATTGAGCTGTGCACGGTATCGCCAATATCGAAGAGCCGTTCTTTTCCGGATTTGATCTGATAGCCGACATGGCCTGGGGTATGACCCTTAAGCGCTACTGAGGTAATGCCAGGCGCGACCTGGGCGCCGGCCTTGAACGGCTTCACGTGGTCCGCGATCACCTCGACAATGTCAGCCACCCCCGTGTTGGACTTGGCAAAATCCCATTCCACGTCCGACATCCGTATCGTGGCATTGAGAAAAGCCAGTTTGCCGTTCTTGACCAGCCCTCCGATATGATCGGGATGAGAGTGGGTTATAAGGATTTCATCGACCTCGGCTGGTTTCACCCCAGCCTTCGCCAGGCTCTCCTGAAGCGCGCCACCAACGCCGGTATCGATAAGGATGACATGCTTCTTTGACTTCACAAGCAAGGCGTCGACGCTCAGCGTAATGATTTCAGTCGGAGCCGCAGCTGCCTTGAGTATCTCGGCGACTTCAGCCGGACTATGATCAATCCCGAACGTCTTGCCATCGTTGGGTTTGACGAACTGGGCGTCGTGCAGGGCGACAATATCAAACTCGCCAAGCTTGAATGACTTCGCCTCCGGCTGCTGCGCCGGCATCTGCGCCATTGCGAGCCCTTGATGGGCCAGAATCAAGGCGACCATGGCCGCCAACTTTGCCGCGGAATTGAAGATTTTCATACGGGCCTTCCCTTGAGATCAGTAAGGAAACGACCGTATCGGATTACCATGAGTGCGGAAGACGGTTTGGGCCTCGATCCGATCACGAATTCGCTAGCGGATATAGGCGTCCGCGATGTCCCGACTACGGCAACCCGCCCCTAATATCCGCAACTTCACCGACGCAACAAGTGCGGCCGATGATGGCCACATAAACCGACAGCAGCTTCGGCAAGGCGTCTTCGAATCCTGAACGACCGACATGAGGCGCATTGCGGTCCGGCCGCATTGAGGCCTAAGGCGGACTAACAGCTTCTGGAGTACGCGAAGCGGATAGCCGACGTTCAAACCAATGCCTCGGACAGGCCAATTGCGGCGCTTGCATTACGGATACCAAACTGCATCTAAACGTCAGTTGGCGTCGGGTCGGCGAAAGGTGTGTCGGGATCGCAGACGTAGAAGAGGATTGTGGTTGTTGGGACCGCTCCGTCGTTGCTCCCAGTCATGTTGACGCGCGGCGGTTCGACAAACACTTCTCCGGGCCGAATTAATACGGGATCGCGCCCCTCTAACCGCAAGGTGAATACCCCTTCCGTCACATACACCGTTACTGGAAAGCGGTGTGAATGATGGGGCGTGACATCGCCCGGCTGCAGCACGGCGTGTAACACGCGCACTTCTTGCCGGTTGCCCTGGGGCAGGGTGTCGAGGACTTCGCGGTGAAGCGGCGTCAGCTTGGCCATGCCGTGATCCCTCGCGGAGCGAGTCACCCCAACATCAAGCGCCGCAATCATCATTTCAACCGTTGCCTTTTCCATTTTCTCCTCCTCAGTTGTGAGCAACATATTAGGTAACGGAGCGTTTGCTGTCGCGGGAGCAGCAAGGTTGCGGAAGCCGCACGCAAAATTGCATAACTACGCAATGTTCGACTGGAACGACCTCAAGCACCTGCTGGCCGTGGCAAGGCAGGGTTCGACAAACGCTGCGGCGCGGGAGCTGGCGGTTAATCAGTCGACGGTGCATCGCCGGCTGGCTGAGCTTGAGCGGCGGATCGGGCTGCGCCTGGTGCATCGGCACCCGACCGGCTACCGGCTCACGGAGGTCGGCGAGCAACTGCTTCCGTTGTTTGTGGAGGTGGCGGGGAGTGTCTCGAAGCTGGAGAGGGGTATCCTAAGCCTCAAAAATGAGCTTACCGGAACGGTGCGGCTCACCTGTCCGGAACCTGTTCTTTCCCGGATCTTTTCCTCGGGATTCATCGATCGCTTCCACCAGCGCTATCCCGCGCTCAAGATCGAATTCGTCACTAGCGATCGCTACGTCGATCTTGCCAAGGGCGAAGCGGATGTGGCTTTCCGGTCAGGTGAGCCGAACGACGAGCGACTGGTCGGTCGCAAGATAGCTGACTCCACCTGGGCTGTTTACGCCAGTCGGGACTATGTTGCACGCCGGGGACAGCCTCGGTCGCTCCAGGAGCTCAGCGGCCACGACCTCATTGGCTTCGATGGCATAATGGAAAACCATCGGGCAACGCAATGGCTCGCCAAAGCTGTTCCCGGTGCTCGCATCGTCGCCCGTAACAATAGTGTTCTCGGTGTGGTCGCGGCGATCAAGTCTGGTCTCGGCGTAGCACCCCTGCCGATCCCAATCGGCGACGCCGAAGAGGAACTCCTTCAGGTGTTGCCGCTGGTGGGGGAGCTCACTCGCGCCTGGTACCTGCTGTGCCACCCCGATCATAGGACAGCACCACGCATATCGGCATTCATCGATTTCGTCGTGGAAGAGCTGCCGTTATTAAAGAAAGTGCTTGGGGGGTAGGGTGTTGCACACATGGTCGTCTGTAACGCGTCTCAACGACCGCCTTGAAGACGCCACAACGTGCATCTCAACGACCGAAATGAGGCGCAAAGCCGCTGTTGGGTGAGCTGCTTAGGAAGGTCGGCCAGCCAGTGCAGTCCTAATAGTCCGCGTCGCCCGCTGCGGTTTCTGCGGTCCAGAAATTACTAGCAGTTGGCACAATCAGATTGCCGCCTCAGCGCGGTGATCATTCCCAACTGAGACGAACACAAATGGCCTTGGCAGAGTTAGCTATCGATCCTGAGTCACCTGGCGAGGTTGGTATCCGGCTCGATAGTTGTCACGGCCAACGAATCGCCGGGCCACTCCTTCATCGCAAATGGCGGGTTCCGATGGCCGTATTTGTCATCCGCCGCGACCCATGCATTCCAATCGATCGAGATTGGTAGGTTTTCATCATGCGCATCCCAAACTGTGATCTCCCAGTTCGGATGTTGTCGCCGGCAATGCTTGGCATGTGCCTCGGCATCTTTCATGCCATCGACATCGAACGTGAGGCCAAGCGCGGTGTCGCTGATGATGTCCGTCCACCAAAAGCGAACGCGCGTTGGCGACCAATTCATGAAGAGGCTGGTTTCGATAAGACCGACCAGGCCGTTCTCGTCTGGGCGTCGCGCCAAAACGATTGCTCCCTTCAGTCTTGGTCGATTTCGTTTCCAGGACAAAACACTCGTCATTTGGATTCCGCTCGTCGATATTTTTCTCCATCGCCGGGCTCGGGCCGGGCGATGGAACGATGATTTTTAGTTACCGCTGGTAAGGGCCGCAGCTAATCAGGCGGGGAAGTTTTCTTCGGAGCGCGGACTAGGGCCGGCGCGCGCCGTGAGCACGGCCGCCAGCTCCCGGCCCGCGATGCGAGCCTGGGCCCCGTCGATATAGTGCTTTTCGGTCATGCTGAATGACCGATGTCCCAGGAGATCTTTGGCTACGCGGATGTTTTCGGGATCAGCGATCGATATCAACGTTGCTGCTGCGTTCCGAAATCGATGAGGACTGACGGCAAAGCCCAGACTGAGCCGTGTCCACTTGATGATGCGCCTCCTGATCATCTTGTCAGTCATTGGTCGCCCCTCGTACGGCCACAGTCCATTGTGCGTGTCCGCACCCGGAAACGCCAAGCGGATGCGCCCGAGGTAGGTGTCGACGTAGGCCGACAGGCGCTCAGACAGCTGGTACTCTTGTGCCGACCTGGTTTTGGTCAGTTCCGCCGGCACGGCCAGGCACCATTGCGCGCCCACCCGAACGATATGGTCGTCGATAGTCAGGCGGGAGAAAGGCCCCCTGCGCATTGGAGCTTCAACCAGTGTGGCAATCAGCAGACCGTCGCGGTAAGCCATAGCGCTACTCTTCGTCAGGCGCCCCAGAGCATTGGCCTTGACCATGGCACGATCCATCAGCCGAAAGCCAATGGGATAGAGATCCGAACTCACGACCTGAGGGTGCTTGATCGGTTCAGCTTTTACGGCAATCCGCCTCATCGTGCGGTAGAGCCACTGGAAGTCATGATCGGGGCACATCGCTCGGACCGTATAGAACAATCGCCCCAGGCAGTGAGCCACTGTCGTGTCGCGGCAGTTTTGGCGCAGATACGCGACGTAGTCCTCGACCCGGCTTTGATCGACGCGCTCCTGAGGCGCTTGTTCAAGAGCTTCCGGAAATGCTTGGAACAGGAAGCCAAGCCACCGGCCGTAGTCTGATTTCCGACCGTATTTGGTTGAGGGGGCCAGGGCTGGCCCCCTCTCGAAGATGTCGACATTTTCGAATGCACGCGCAAAGAGCTGTCGGTCCCGCGCGGGCCAATCGTCGAATGGCATACCGATGTTAAGATGGCGCGTCATGCTTGCGCACTTGCACGACGGCTCGGGCGGGCGACCTTTGAGCGAGCCTGGTTCGCACGCCGCTCGTCGAGCGCCTTTGTCAGGAGCGCATGATGGTGGCGCCCGGCACGGGGTGTGTCCCGGCCGGCATAGAACGTGGCAGTCGTCGCCAAGCTCTTGTGGCCGAGGAGATGCTGCACCACGACGTGCCCGCCAGGATTTTGATCCAAGATCAACTTGGCCGCCAGGTGCCGGAAAGCGTGTGGGTTCATGTGGATGCCCACGTACAGTTTAAGGTAGCGCTGCACGAGATAGCGAACCCCAGCGAAGCCTTTCACGCTCCCGTCAACATTGGAGAACAAGTACTTCGGTCTACGACCGATTACCGCCGGTGCGATCACATCGCGATATTCGATCAGGCGTGTCGCAACCTCAGGAGGAATGTCGAACTCGACATCCTCCTTGGTCTTCGTCTCTGCGGCGGTGATCAACAGTGTCGATGTTCCATCCTGCCGGAGAAACATATGTTCATCGAAGGCCAACGAAGTCAGATTTCCGAGCCGGATCGGCATATACATCAAGACGCTCAACGCCAGCGCGGCCTGGGCCTCCGCCAACCGCAGACGACCTCGTTTGCAGCCGCTTTGAATTTCGTGCCAGATCTTGTCTGGAGCCGTCAGGTAACGCTCATACAGGACGGGGTCGTTGAATTTCATCACAAGAAGCTTGTTCTTCCGGCTCATCTCAAATTCAGGCCGCGGCAACACCTTGATCAGCCCTTTCATTTTCTCGAGATGATCGGGAGCAACTTTGACCCATTCGCGCGCGATCTGAATCAATGATGTCGCGGTAAAGAACGCGTCATAATTGGGCTGGCCCTTCGTCTTCGCATGAAGCTGACGGAGAATCTTCTTGAACGTGTCGATCCCGACGAGATCCGACAAGCTCCAGATACTCGCAACGTCGACTCCTGTTGCGACAAGCAAGCTCGCAGCGAGATGCACACGACAGAACATAATGTCGAGGGTAGACTGCTTAAGTGGATGAGGCCGGCGCTTATCGGCGAACACGTCATTGCCGTTGGCCCAACACGCGAAATCGTGCCAGTCGTCCATGAAACCTTGAGGGAGCGACGCAATTGGGATGCGCGTCCTACGCAACCGCGATGGCGGCACGGCAACCTTCTGCAGGTTCTTTTCCGGAAAGATATCGCCGATCTCGTTCCAGGTTTTTGTCATGGTGCGACGAACTTGATACTGGTTTGGCCGTAGCGAAGTGTTCGCCATGTCGGCCATGACGCGGTCCATAACCCGCGAATTCACCTCATGCGGAGCGATGCCGGCACGGCTGCACCAGTTGACCAGCCGAGAGAGGCTGTTCTGCTGGACAGGAAGCCGCAGTTTGTTCCAGAGCTCTGCCCACTCCGGTGGCTTCGGGCGACGCTGTGCACGTTTGGCCAGCGAGCCAGAAAGCGCTTCGCTTTTTGCAAGCGCGCTCAAGCACAGACTCTTCACGTTGGCCAAGCGTTTGCGGCTGACACCCAACGCTTTTGACTCGAGGGGTTCGAAAAGATCCCGCAGGGCAGAGACGCTCGCCTGGATGTGCTGGAGGCGTTTACCGGACCATTCCTCCGCTGTCTTCAGTGCAGAGACTTGTTCCTGCAGGCGGCGGGTGGAAATGCGAGGGTGTTTCATCAAGGTTGCCACAACCTCAGACATCATAGGTTCTGGGCTGAAAGTTATCTGCGTAGTCATCACAAAACTCCTGTTAACTGACTCGTTTCACACTACGGCCGCGTTCCCGCGGACCGTGTTCAGGAGCAGAATTTCGGGAACACCTTCTTCTACGAAACATATGAAGTTGTACAAGAAGGGTACCCCTTGCCGCCCGGGCGATATGACAAGTCAATCGAGCTTGTCCAATTCGATCTCGTCCGACTCGTCGGGTTTCGAGGCACGGCAGCTTTCCTCTGCTCATTCAAATATAGAAACACGTAAATTACGATATTGCAAATGACAGCTAGCGTTAACGTAAATATTAACCATAAGAGTTACAGTTAAGATAGGGAAATAATGATAATAATGACCGATATAACTTCTAATGTTTCTAGTTATACGTATTGAAACTTTATGGCAACATTCAAAGCATGATGCTGCGATCGGGATGACCTAATTTGTCTAGTGCTTAGCTCTCTGCGTGACTTTCACAAACGCCATCGCATCACGTAGTTCCCGCAAGGTAGTTATTGACGTGACTTGGCTATGGCTGGAGGGAGCTGCTGCCTCTAAAGGCGCTGCTGGGGATCGGCACTTGGTTCATCCGGTAAGATGCAGAGAGAGTTCGCAAGGTTTCCCTGGCCACCGGCGACGCTTGCACTTTCTTGTCGTATCGATATCAAGCTTCCGTAGGTTGGTCATCGCGGATAGCGGGCCCGACATCGGCTCGAGCCGGGTTGCGTTTTAATTGTCGCGGAGGCCCGTGATCTGAAAGCAACGCTCCGTTTTTTCAGCGCAACCGCTCGACATAACAGCAGAATGGAAATTGCACTTCTGAAACGGAAGCCTGATGGCCCCGCTTCGCATGCCGACGGTGCGGATTTCGCCGGCCTAGTTTCATCTAGGAATGCACTTACGGCGTTCGGCTTACTCAGCCGCTAGGGAAATAGCCCGATCAAGGGGCGGGCGGCTACCCAAATGCTGAATACGAGGTGTCATAGGAAAAGGCACTCAGAAGAGTCACTATATTGAAAAATTCGGCGATGAATTTTCAGGGTCCCTAGGCACAAAAATGAGATTGCGCAGGCCGGCGCAAGTCGATGGTCGCCGGAGTATCGGGCATGTTATTTCTCGTTCATCGCTGAGCACAAAGTGCCTAGAGTTGGATGTTGCAACCAAGTTCGAATGTCGCACGGCTAGCAAAGTAGAAATATCGCATCACGGTGCTGCCGGCCCGAACGAGAGCGCCCGATCGGGCGTCAAACTGGTCCGGGGTTGCGTAGCCCGATCGCGGGCGTCCGTCGATCTGCACCATCTCGCCAAGACAGTCGCGTCGTCGGCGCGGCTGGTGCAGCCGGCGCTTGCGCTCACGGCGCGACGTCCAGAGGCTATTGCAACTCCTCGAGGAGATCTGTCACAGGGTCGCCAATGAATACGCTGGGGCGATCGCTGCGCCCAGCGGCGGCCGATGCGAGGAGCGCGCAAGTCGGAGCCGTCCTCAGCTACGTCGCGAACCGGCTGCGGGCGCACGCCGACACCCACCGGGCGCTCCTTAAGGATGGCGGGTCTAGGCCCGCCATTTCCGCGACGGGTTATCCGTTGCTGCCGCGCAGCGTCTCGAATAAGAACCAGACGCGCTTCTCGCCCTCGTCGATCCAGTTTTCCATAAGGCTGGCGGTGGCCACGTCGCCATATTCGTCGCAGAGATCGTGCATCGAGCGCATGCTCGCGACCAGCGTGGCATTGTCCTCGCGCAGTTCGGCGAGCATCTCGTGCGGATGGACGAAATCGGCGTCGTTGTCCTTGAGCCGCCGCTGACGGGAAATGTCTCCGATCGACCTGATGGTGCAGGCGCCGAGCGTGCGCGCTCGCTCTGCCAGCGGATCGGTCATTGCAAGGATTTCCGCGCTCTGATCGTCGAGCAGACGGTGGTAGTCGCGGAAATGCTGGCCCGACATGTGCCAATGGAAATTCTTCGTCTTCAAATAGAGAGTGAAGACGTCGGCAAGCAGCACCGTCGCGGCGGCGCCGATGTCCCTTGTCGCATCCGCGCCGAGGCCGGTCGGCGTCTTCAGGTCGTAAGCTCTGCGTGATTTGCTGGTCGGGTTCATGAGACAGTTCCTGGAGATGCAAGGGCGGGCATCCGGCCGCCGTTCGGGGGTGTTTCCATGAGGTTGTCGGTCACGCCTCGGAGGGTTCGCCGGAAGGGGTCAGGAAACTGATGGCGATCAGCACCGGAGGCACGACGAAGCACCAGGTCGGGGAGGCAACGAAGGCCAGTGCTGCGGCTGCACATCCAATTGCAAAGGAGACGAGGCTTGTTGCCATACGCTTCAGCCGCTCCTTGACCTCATGCATGTGATCAACTGCCGTGCCGGGCATGAGGGTGGCGAGATCGATCATGATTTGCGTCGTCGTGCCGGTCATCAACGTCGTCGGCGGCAGCTTGGAAAGGTGGGCCCGATGCAGTCCGTTCTGGATCGCCATGGCCGTTACAAGCGTCATCCCGATGGCGATGGCCGCAGGCGAGTCGCCATTCGAGACCGGGCCGTGAACGAAGGCTGCAATGGCGGCGATCGTGAACAGAACAAGCTTCAGGAAGAGGAGTGTGACGATGGCTCTTCGTCCTGCCAGCTTGAGGCGCAGGGACAGCACGCTCGTCAGCAGGATAACGACGCTGAAGACCGGCAATGCGAGCAGCTTCGCGATAACTCCTGTCGTTCCGAAGACGAGCGCAGCGCCCAGCGTCACGAAATTCCCGGTGACATGGGCGGTGAAGAGGCCGGCAAAGGCCAGGAAGCCCATTGTGTCGACATAGCCGCCGTTGAAACTGAGGAGGACGCCGAGCGACGGTCTGGTCATAAAGGTCTCCGCTTACGCTATGTTCCTCCGACGATCCTCGCCGAGGCGTGTGCAATGACAATGATCGTCCCACACCGTCCTTCTCGTTTAAAGTGGGCTACCCTTTGTGGATGTCAGTAGCAGCATCCCTTCCGAATGAACGATATTGGGCCCGTCCTGACGTCCGGCGACTGGCAAGGTCGTTGCCAGCAACGAAGATAAAGGCTCCGGCAAGTCCGACATGCTCGAAGAATGCGTTCATGGCCATGGACTGCGCGGGGCCGGGCGGCAGTTCCCAGAAACGCAGCGCGATCCATGTCGCGGCAAGCGTGAAGACGGCAAGCGCCAGGGCTCCCATCCAACGCCAGTATCCCGTCACGATGAGCGCCGACATTGCCAGTTCGAAGGCGATGACGGCTGCGGCGAAAAACGGTGCCGGCAGAAGTCCGAAATGCTCCATCTCGGCGATGGCGCCGCCGAAATCGAGGAGCTTGACGATCGGCCCCTGAATATAGGCGGCACACAAAGCGAGTAGAGCAAATACGCGCAGGGTAAGCAGTTTGATGGCGAGGCTTCGTTCAATCGCAATGGTATTCGTGTTCATGAATGGCTCCCTGGATCAGACGGCCCAGCAACTGCAGCCGAGCGCACCAAAAAAACCCTTGAGGTCGGACACCGGGAGCTTCGAGGCCCAGGCGCCGGCATGGTCGTGAGCATGCACGCCGCACGCGGATGAACAGCCGCAGGCGGCGATCGCGGTTCTTCGCAGCGCTTTGCGCCCGGCTCCGTCGGCTTCGCCCCAGGCGCCATAGCCGCCGAAGACGCGAACCGGTGACCAGTCCGGCATCGCGGGCGGAACGACGCTCTCGTCGAGATCGGCGAAATCACCAGCGCCATAGACCACCTTGCCGCCGACAATGGTGAGTTCCGAAGTAAGGAAGGAAATCTCTTCCTCGGCACAGGCGAAGAAGTCCTTGTCGGGGACGATCAGATCGGCGAGATGGCCCTTTTCTATCCGGCCTCTCCTGCCCTCGTCGTTCGAGAACCAGGTAACATTCTCGGTCCACATGCGAAGAGCCGTCTCGCGGTCGAGGCAGTTGCGGCGCGGATAGATCCGCATACCCCCGACAGTGCGCCCGGTGATCATCCATGAGAGCGAGACCCACGGGTTGTAGGAGGCGACGCGGGTGGCATCGGTACCGGCCGAAACGCGGACACCTCTGTCTAACATCTTTGCGATTGGCGGTGTCGCCTCGGCAGCGCCTTGGCCGTAGCGTTCGACGAAATATTCGCCTTGGTAGGCCATGCGATGCTGGACGGCGATACCACCACCCAACGCTGCGACGCGGTCGATCGATTCCTCGGAAATCGTCTCGGCGTGGTCGAAGAACCAGTTCAGGCCGTCGAGCGGAATATCCTGGTTGACCTTCTCGAAGACGTCGAGCGCCCGGCTGATGGTCTCGTCATAAGTGGCGTGTAGCCGCCAGGGCCACCGGTTTTGCGCGAGTATGCGAACGACTTCCTCCAGATCGCCTTCCATTTCCGGTGCCATGTCCGGACGCGGTTCGCGGAAATCCTCGAAATCGGCAGCCGAGAAGACGAGCATCTCGCCCGCACCGTTATGGCGGAAATAGTCTGTCCCCTGCTTGTATTCGACCGAGGAGGTCCATTTGAGGAAGTCGTCCTTCTCCTCCTTCGGCTTCTGCGTGAACAGATTGTACGCAAGCCGCACCGTCATGAGGTCATCGTCGGCAAGCTTCTGGATAACCGCATAATCGTCCGGATAGTTCTGAAAGCCACCGCCGGCGTCGATGACGCCGGTCACGCCGAGGCGGTTGAGTTCGCGCATGAAATGGCGGGTGGAATTGACCTGATAGTCGAAGGGCAGCTTCGGACCCCTGGCCAGCGTCGCATAGAGGATGCCGGCGTTCGGCTTGGCGAGCAACAGGCCGGTCGGATTGCCGGCCGTGTCGCGGGTGATCTCGCCGCCGGGTGGGTTCGGCGTGTCCTTCGTGTAGCCGACGGCGCGAAGGGCTGCGGCATTGAGCAGAGCGCGGTCATACAGATGGAGAATGAAGATCGGCGTGTCGGGGGCGATGGCGTTGAGTTCCTCGATGGTCGGCAGGCGCTTCTCGGGGAACTGATGCTCGGTAAAGCCGCCTATGACCCGCACCCATTGCGGCGGCGGGGTGATATCGACCTGCCGCTTTAGCATCGCCATGGCGTCCGCCAGGGAGCGGACACCGTCCCAACGCAGTTCCATGTTGAAGTTCAGGCCGCCGCGCACGACGTGCGTATGGTTGTCGATCAGCCCGGGCAGCACGCGCCTGCCTTTGAGGTCGACTATTTTGGTCCCGGCGCCAGCCAATCCCATGATATCCCAGTCATGGCCGACAGCCAGGACCTTGCCGTCCTTGATGGCGACGGCGCTCGCGGTCGGATTGGAACGGTCAAGTGTGGTGATCAGCCCATGATGCAGGATCAGGTCGGCGGTGTTGCCTTCAACCATGGTTCATAGCCTCGCAAATGTTGGAATTCAGCCCTGTGTGCTCTTTTCCGCGCGCCGGACTTCCGACGACTCGGCCGGCAAACCGCCTTGCGGCAAATGCCCGAAAACATGCGGGCGCACCTGATGCAGCCACGACAGAGCCGCTGGCTCGCTGCGCCACATATTCCTGACAAGCGGTGGAAGCTGCTCGCCGACGAGGATGCCGAGCAGACCGACAAGCGCGATGATGGGCGGGGCCGGGGAGCGGACGTTCAGCAGTCCATAGATGACGCCCACGAGAAGGCCGGCGGCAAGCGAGATGACATAGGGTTTCATGGGGCGCTCCAGGAAAACGGAAGGGATTGCCGAGGTGGCGCCGGCGAAATCGCCAGCGCCACTCCCATGGTTCAGCCCTCGTGCGCGCCGAGCATGGTCTTGGCATAGATGACGCCGAGGCCGTAGGCGCCGCCGAACTTCTTGGCGATGCCCGTCGTCAGCTCGTAGGTGTCGCCGCGCGCCCAGTCGCGCTGCAGCTCCAGCAGATACTGCAGCGATGTCATCGGCCGCACGCCGGCCTGGATCATCCGCTGCATGGCGCGCTCATGCGCTTCGTCGGAGACGTCGCCGCAGGCGTCTGCAATCACATAGACTTCGAACCCCTGATTGAGCGCTGAGAGCGACGGGCCGACGATGCAGACGCTGGTCCACAGGCCGCACAAGACAAGACGCTTCTTGCCGATCGCATTGACCTGCTTGATGACGGCGGCGTCCTCCCAGGTGTTCATGGAGGTGCGGTCGAGCAGCAGCCGGCCGGGAAAGGCAGCTGTGATCTCGTCGAACATCGGTCCCGAGAATGTCTTCTCGGCGACGGTGGTGAGGATCGTCGAAACCCCGAAGCCGGCGGCGGCATAGGCGACCAGCGCGGCGTTGTTGCGTAAGAGGACTGCATCGATCGACTTGGTGGCAAAGGACATCTGCGACTGGAAATCGATCATGATCAGCGTGTGGTCCTTTGGCGAAATCAGCTCTGAACCGGGTGTGGGATTGGCATTTGTCGGCATGGTCGTCCTCGTTTGGATGGATTGACGTTCTGTGCGGAGCCTCGCCCGAGTGTGTCTGCGCCTGTACCCAGCGCTCTATCGAGAGGGAGGCCTGGTTTCCGTGGCTCGCACCTGACCACGCCCTGAAATTCAGGGCTTGTAGGAAGCGTCCGCGCTTTTGACGTTTCTCGCAGGATTACCGGCGGCTACGTCGGACTGTGCGAGTTCCGATATCGATCATGCATGAGACGTCAAAATACCCGGCGCTTTATACAAGCGCCGAACACCAGCCTGTGGTCGAAGGATGCGTCGTGAGCAGAAGCGTCAGACGGCTGAGGAGTAATTTGCTGCCAGCCTCTCTCGCTGCGCGTAAGCTTGAGAGAGGAAGGGTCAATGACCACAGTCCGGACCTCATGGTCACCGGAAGGCAGCCGGTCCCGGTCCCGGTCCTTCTCTCGCCGCACAACTGCGTGTTCTCCCGCCGCCATGCGCATCTTTCAGCGTGGTTGGAACCTCATCCATTGTTCCCGGAGGGCGGGGGCGAGAATGATTGCGCTTGGCCTGTGCGCAAGCCAGCTCACGGCATGCATTGCGGCCTCTCCCAGAGATAGCGTCCCACAGCAATTCGCGTCGGCGGCCGAGCCGCCTGGGTATCAGCACGACATCCGAATATGGGGTGATTCCTACGCCAGCTATCCGGCCGGACGACTTGTCCGATTCCACGATGAGCGACTGAAAGCGTCGAAAACCGATCCGTCCATAAACATAAGAGAGCTCAACGCTCTTACGCTGTCGGGCGGTGGCAGCAGCGGCGCCTTCGGAGCCGGGATTCTTGCAGGCTGGGCGAAAGCCGGGACCAGGCCAAAGTTCGACATCGTCACCGGGATTAGCGCAGGCGCGCTCATTGCACCCTTTGCGTTCCTGGGGCCAGCCTATGACGGCGAGCTCAAGGATGGGTTCACCGAGGTCAGCGACGCCAACATTTATACAAAGCACAGTTTTCTCGGAGCGCTCTCAAGCGGTTCGTTCACCAGCAATGCGCCGCTCGCCAAAATGCTCGACGAACACATAACGGACGACATGCTTGCGAAGATCGCCGGCGAGTACGCCAAGGGACGTCGCCTGTTTGTCGGCACGACCAATCTCGATGCCGATCGCGCCGTCATCTGGGACATGGGGGCCATTGCAGCGAGCGGGCGGCCGGATCGCAAGAAACTGTTCAACGAGGTCATCCTCGCCTCCACGTCTATTCCAGGCATCTTTCCACCCGTCAACCTGAAAGTGACCGCGGCCGGCAGGACCTATCACGAGATGCATGTCGACGGCGGCACCGCCAACGAGGTCTTCCTCATGCCAGCCGGCCTGACGCTCGGCGAACTCGACAAGACCTTCCACACCAGGGTCAAGGCGCGGCTGTACGTGATCCGCAATGGTCGCACCACGCCCGAATACAGCTCGGTCAAAGCCACCTTGCCGGATATCGCCGAGAAGGCGGTGTCGTCGCTGATCAAGACGCAAGCCATCGGCGACCTCTATCGGCTCTACGCTATCGCCAAACGCGATGGGATCGACTTCAACGCCATAGACATCCCGGCGAACTTCACCGTGGCGGCGAAGAGCCCGTTCGACAACAGGTTCATGCGCGCGCTGTACGCAGAAGGCTACGAGATGGGCCGCAACGGCGTGCCGTGGAAAAAGACGCCGCCTGGATTTGATGAGCCTTCCGATGAAGGGCTGTGATGCGTCGGCAGCTTTCGAAGGCCTCCGACAAGAGCGCAAGCTCATTGGAAGAGCAGGTCGAGACACGATGACAATCGCCATCAGGCGTTGTCCAGACCAAACGGAGACATACGGTGCCGGATATGTCGCGTGACCCGATGAACAAGACGTCAGTTTCGACTGATGAGTCGCCGCCGGTGGGGAGCGTCGCACCGGTCGAACCCGGTGCGACTGCGAGACAGGATGAATTGCCGCAACTGGATCGCCGAGCGCCCACATCAGTCCAACTCGCTGCCGCTGAGCCGCCCAGAACCTCCAAAATGGCGGCGATCATCGTTGTGCTCAGCGTGCTGGCGATCGTTGGGTTGTCATTGTGGTATCTCGTTCGGCCGCAGCCGCTCCTGGTGCAAGGTGAAGCTGATGCCACACGCGTCGATATTGCGGCTCGCATCGATGGCAGGGTCGGACGGCGACCGGTGTCGCGCGGCGACAATATCACGGCCGGGCAATTGCTGGTGGCGATCGATAATCCGGAGCTGTTGACCAAGCTCAAAGAGGCGGAGGCAGCAAGGATCGTCGCTCAGGCGGACTTCACGCGCATACAGGTCGGCACGCGCGCCGAGGAGGTTGCGGAACGCAAGGCGGCGGTCGCGTCGGCGCAGGCCAATTTGACGCTTGCCCAACAGACCTACGACCGGGTCAAGCAGGTCACCGAGGGCGGCTTCGAGCCGGTCGCAAAGCTCGACGACGCGACAGCGTCGCTGGACGTGGCGACGCGAACTCTGGAGCAAGCAAGGCTCGCCTATCAGGAAGCTGTCGCTGGCCATACCGCCGAGGAACGCGGCGTGGCAAAAGCTGCGGTCGCCAAGGCCGAGGCCGCGATCGCGACCTTGCAGGCACAGGTCGACGAGATGACCGTCAAAGCGCCGATTGCAGCGCAAGTCTATCAGGTCGGTGTGGAGGTGGGCGAATATGTCTCGCCCGGAGTGCCGTTGCTCTCGCTGGTCGACCTCAGCGACGTCTGGGTGCATTTCGATCTCCGCGAGGATCTGGTGAAGGGTCTGAAGGTAGGAGACAGGTTCACGATCAAAATCCCTGCACTTGGTGACATGCCCATAACTGTCGAGGTGCGGACCATCGCCACCCGCGGCGAGTATGCCGGGTGGCGCGCAACGCGTGCGACGGGCGACTTCGATCTGAGGACCTTCGAGGTGCGGGCCTATCCAGTCGACAAGCTCCCCGACCTCAGGCCCGGCATGAGCGCTTACGCGGATTGGAACGGGGTGCACTGATGATGAGCGGGCGTCGTTTCGGTATTGTCGATGTCGCTCGCCGCGAGGTGGTCTGGATTTTGCGCGACAAGGTCGCCCTGCTGCTCGTCGTCGGTATCCCGTTGATTGCGTTTGCGATCCTTGCCGCCACATTCAGCAATGCGGTCATCCGTGATCTCCGGGTCGACGTGGTCGATCAGGACAGGTCGAGAACGTCCGAAACCTTCGTGCAGGCGATCAGCGCGGCGCCGGGCGTCAGCCTTACGAGACGTTCCTCCGATCTCAATGGAGCCATGCATGCCGTCCGCTCCGGCGAGGCCATCGCTGCGGTCTATATCCCACAGAATCTCGAACGCGATATCGCGGCGAGGCGCCGGCCGCAGGTCGTGATCTTCTTCAACAAGCAGTTCTTCACGCCCGGTAACGTCGCCTCGAATTCGCTGCAGGCGGCGATATCGGCAGCCGTTGCCGACCTGCCGGCGGAGCCACGCACGGCCGCCTTCACGCCTGGTCCGCTTGTCGTCGAGCAATACGTTCTCACCAATCCCGCGCTGAACTATGCGCAGTTCCTTTTGCGAGCGATCCTGCCGACCGTGCTCCATATCGTGACCGCAATTTCCGCCGGCTATGCGGTCGGCTCCGAGTTCGGGTCGCGCAACATGCGGGAATGGCTGGCGACGGCCGGCGATAGCATGCTCATCGCGCTCGTCGGCAAACTGGCACCTTATTTCGGCATCTTCCTCGTCATGATGGCTGTCGGGCTGGGGACCATTCACGGCATCTTCGAAATACCCTTCCGCGGGGACCCGGTGCTGGTGGCTGCCGGCGCTTGCTTACTGATCATTGCCTATCTGTCGTTGGGGGCGCTTCTCCAGCTTCTCGTCAGGAACCTTGCCTTTGGTCTGAGCCTGACCGGCATCATCTGTTCGCCGGCATTCGGCTTCGCCGGCGTCGGCTTTCCGGTGTTGGCCATGAACGTCTTCTCCCGTGCCTGGGGTGCAATGCTGCCGCTACGCTGGTACATCCAGATCCTGTTCGACCAGGCGGCCCGTGGCGTACCGGTCGGGAATTCCGCCGAGCCTTTCATGATGCTGGGCGGATTGGCAGTCCTCTATTTCGGCCTGGCCTGGCTGAAGTTGCGATCTGTTGCTCGGCATCCGCTGCCAGAGGCGGTCGAAGCCCCTGAACAAGACAGCGCTGGAGGAAGGATCGGCATTGTTCGAGCATTCACGGACGAATATGGCCGGATCATCCGTGACCGCAGCGCCTTCAGCCTGATCGTTCTGGCGCCGATCATCTACGGCGTGTTCTACCCGCAGCCCTATCTAGGCCAACTTATCAAGGACATCCCCATTGCCGTCGTGGACAGTGATTCCTCCGATATCAGCCGCACGATCATCCAGGCCGTCAATGCTGACGAAGCGGTGAAGGTGACGCTTCGACCAACGACGCTGGCCGAAGCGCAGGCCGCGCTCGTCCACCGGGAAGTGTTCGGCATCCTGAGCATTCCGGCAGGGACCGAGCGCGACATCCTGAAGGGCGATCAGGCCAGACTGCCTGCCTATGTCGATTCAGCCTATTTCCTGCTCTACAACCGGACACTGCAGGGCATTCAGGAAGGCGTGGGCGCGGTCACAGCGGATCTCGCGGCGCGCAGCGCCCGGCCGGATGGAAGCCTCTACCGGGCGGCTCTCGCGAAAAGCTCGCCTGTGGAGATATTGAACCAGCCTCTTTTCAATCCCACCGGCGGCTATGGCAGCTACGTCGTTCCTGCCGCTTTTTTGTTGATCCTGCAGCAGACGCTGCTGATGGGGTCGGCAACGCTGGGTGGGGTGGCCTACGAGCAGGGTGGCCACCAGGCGCGCCGCCGTCGTGGCACTGTGTCAGCGGTGATTGGTCAAAGTCTTGCGCATCTGTTGCTTGCGTTACCGGGCTTCGCGCTGTTCCTCATCGTGCTGTCGAGGGTCTACGGTTTTTCGGCAAACGATCATGTGCTCGACCTGATCGTCCTGGCCATTCCCTACATTCTCTCGGTCAGCCTGCTTGGCCAGTTCGTTGGCAGTTGGTTCAAGCGGCGCGAAACCGCGGTTCTCTTGCTCATCGCCATCAGTCTTCCGATCTTCTTTCTGGTCGGCGTTGCATGGCCGCTGGAAGCGATCCCGCCAATGCTTCGGACGGCCAGCTTCATCCTTCCCAGCACCTTCGGGATCGACGGCCTGGTGCGGGTTAACCAGATGGGAGCGAGTGTGACGGACGTCTCGAAAGACTGGATGTGGCTGTGGGTGCTGACGGGCGTTTACGCAATCCTTGCTATCGCCTCAGCCAGATTCACCATGGGTCGGAGGGTGTCCGATGCTCGCTAGACCGCGATATGGTTCTGCAATCGCACTGGCTGCGGCAGGCGCGATAATCTGCGGCGTCTGCGAAGCGTCGGCAGAGCAGGCAAAGCCACCGATCGCCGGCATGGTTCGGCAGACCGAGATTCGCATCGCCCCCGACGCTACGGGGCGACTGGCAACGGTGGCCGTCATTCCGGGCCAGCATGTACACCAGGGCGATCTTCTTGCCGTGCTTGACAATCCGGAACTGACAGCAGCTGTCGGTGAAGCCAAAGCCGCCGCGACGAGCGCCAAAGCACAGCGAGATCAGGTCTATTCGGGCGCGCGGACGGAAGAGGTGGCAATCGCCAACCAGGCCATCCAGATGTCGCAAGCTAACCTTCTGCTCGCCCAGCAACAGTATGACCGCGCATCGGCACTTGCCGGCAAGGACTTCGCCAGCAAGCAAACGCTCGACACGAGCTCGGCCTCACTTGCAAAGGCGAAAGCCGACCTTGATCTCAAACGGGCGCAAGCTGCAGAAGCGAGCGCCGGTCCCACCGCCGAAGAGCGTGCTCTGGCCGATGCCCAAGTGGCGCTGGCCGAGGCGACGGTCGGGGATCTCCAGGCCCAGCTGGACAAGACCAGACTGACGGCACCGACGGACGGTACAATAGGCATCCGCGTTGCCGAGCCGGGCGAGATCATTGACCCGGGAAAGCCGGTGATGACGATGGAGGCGGATGGTCAGGCCTGGTTCGCTTTCACGCTGCGTGAAGACGATCTGCACGAAATAACGCTCGGCAAAACGCTAGCGCTGACGGTGCAGAACGGGCGCCAAATCGATGCTCGCGTGACGGAACTGCGTCCACTGGGGGAATTCGCGACCTGGCGGGCGGCCCGCGCCGTCGGCGACCACGATCTCAATTCCTTCCGCCTGCGCCTTGATCCAAACGGCAATGCCGAAGGGCTGGAGCCCGGCATGACCGTCTGGCTCACCACTCAACCGTAGGACTTGAAGGTTCGTCGGATGAGCTCGGTTGTGGCCGCGGCAAGAAGACCCGAAAAGCTGCCGTCGATTTTGTGCGCCATAGTCAGAAGGGCAATCGTCCGGGACCTTCCCGTAGAGGTGATGGATCAGGACAGATCGGCAGTATCCGGCAGCTTCGTTGAGGCAATCTGTTCTGCACCCGGGGTCAAGGTAACGATGCGCTCCTGCGAACTCCATGAGGCCGAGGCCGCGGTGCGTTCCGGCAAAGCTATCGCTTCCGTATACATCCCTGAAAATCTTGAGCGGGACATCGTGCGCGGGCGGCTGCCGCATGTGACCGTCCTCTTCAACAAGCAGTTCTTCACTGGCCGCAACATGACTTCCAATCCAATTCGAGCGGCAGTCTCAGCCGCCACCGCCGAAGTTGAGGCAGGCCCGCATAGTAGGGCCTTCACAGCTGGTCCTCTTGTCGTTGAACAATATGTGGCTCCCAATCCCATGGTCAATTACGCACACCTATCCGACGTCATCGCGGATCCCATCGTCCAGACCGGCGTGCTCGCGGCGATCGGTGCACTGGTTACGCGCATTCTGCTTCGCGGCCGCCCGACGCTGCGTCTGGTCGGTCAGCTGGCATTCTTTTTGGCGCTTACGGCGCTGCTGCTCTATCACG
Organism: Mesorhizobium sp. AR10; assembly: GCF_024746795.1. NCBI lineage: Bacteria > Pseudomonadati > Pseudomonadota > Alphaproteobacteria > Hyphomicrobiales > Phyllobacteriaceae > Mesorhizobium > Mesorhizobium sp. AR10. Next base: position 144,891 of record NZ_CP080524.1, on the reverse strand, counting down.
GGATCATACCGTATGCGGTTGGTCCGGCCGACATCTCTACGCTGGAGCGCGTATTCCTGGACATCGTCAAGGTGATCTGGTGGATCAATGCAGCATGGTCCCTCATCGGCGTGGTCCGCGTCTTTCTCGTCCTCGAACAAAAGCCACGTGAGGGGCGGCTTCTTCAGGATCTTGTCGTCGGTATCATCTATGTTGCAGCGGTCCTCTCGATCATTGCCTACGTCTTCAACGCCCCAGTTGGAACACTGATCGCCACGTCCGGCGCGGTCGCCATTGTGCTTGGCCTTGCCCTGCAGAGCACTCTGGGCGATGTCTTCTCGGGCATAGCACTCAATCTCGCCAAGCCTTACGGGATCGGCGATTGGCTGGTGTTGAGCAACGGCATCGAAGGCAAGGTGGTGGAGACGAATTGGCGGGCCACCCATCTTCTGACGGGTACAAACGACCTGGTGGTTGTCCCCAACAGCGACCTTGCGAAAGCAAGGCTGACCAATCTCAGCAGTCCCGAGCGGAGCCACGGCGTGACGCTCCCGGTCCGGTTCCGGCCAAGCACTGCGCCATCCACGATGGCAGATGTCATGCGATCGGTTCTCCTGAGCAGCAATTCGATATTGGCGCAACCGGAGCCGGGTGTACAAATAGTGTCGCTGGACGGAGGCGCGGTGGAGCTGGAACTCGCTTTCAGGGTCGCAGACAGAGCCCTCGCGGGTAAGGCAAAGAGTGAGGTTTTCGACCTGATCTTCCGTCATGCAAAGGCTGCCGGACTCACTCTTGCTGCCCCCTTGGGAGCCGTTGGCCCGGCTTTTTCAGAACCGAACGAGGTCGAGATGCCCTTCGGCTTCCATACGACACCGCGGCGGCTTCTGGACGCGATCCCGCTGTTTGCGCCGCTGACCGAGGATGAGAAGGAAGCGCTCGCTTCGACGATGACGCGCCGGACGTTCCGGAAGGGTGAGACCGTCGCGGAGCAAGGCGAGGTGTTGAAGTCACTGATGATCGTGCGCAGCGGCGTTGTAACCGTCAACCGACGCGACGGCGCAAGCGAGATGATACTGGGCCGTCTTGCGCCCGGCGACTGCCTCGGCGAAGGCGGTCTCCTAACGGAAGCCGGCGAGTTGGGCAGTGTCAGGGCGCTTACGTTCGTGGTCGTTTATGAGATCACACAGGAGGACCTGGCGCCGTTGTTGCGGGATCGCCCCGCGATCGCCGATGAACTGGCCCTGCTCCTCGCGAAGAGGAACGCATCGGAGCAGCTTCGGCTCGGCCGAGGCGACGGAGCCAACGCCGCGTCGACGATACCGCCCCTGCGGGCGCGTATCAGGCAGCTGTTCAAACTTTGACCTTGGACCAATCGCAATCAACGCGCGAACGAACTATCGTGAAGTTCCCGTCGGGTCGATTGATTGCGGGTGGAGGTCACGAACGGGGCGGCGAGCGCCAATGACAGGCCGACTGCGATCGCTGCGGTCATCAGGATCGCTGTGATCGCCGGTCCGATCGTGTCGCCGATCAGCGCGAGCGGGGCATTCGCCCCGGCATTCATGATGCCGAGCCCGCCTATGCCGGCGCGGAAAGCGTAGCCCCCGGAATCATCGCGACGACGCCGGGAAAGGCGAAGGTGATGACCGGTATCTTGAAATGCTGTGCGAGACGGCGTGCGAGCAGGCCCGCCGCAAACGCGCCCACCAGCGAGCCGGCCACCATATTTCAGGTCCATATGCCCGAGCGCGGTGCGCAGGCCATGCCCCGTCATTGCGCACAGCATGCATGCCCAGGCCGCCTTGGGAGGCACGTTGAACAGCAGCGCAAAGCCAGTCGCTGCAAGCGCGGAAAAGAGCAGATCCTCGCCGACCGGAAGCAACGCAGGCCCACTGTCGACGGGCAGCGTGTCGCCGGCAAGGCTCGCGGCAAGGAACAGTCCGAAGGCGATGGCCATGACGGTGATCGCACCCACCATCAGCCGCGCCAGGCCCGCGCCGACATGACCGCCAAGCGTTTCGCGCACGCCATTGATGAGAGGCAAGCCGGGAACCAGGATCATGCCGGCCGCGACGAGGCACAAGGTCGGCGACGCATCGGGAAACGCCTTCATCGCAAGCGCTCCGACCAGCCCGCTCGCCAGAGCAACCAGTGCGGCGGTAGCAATCGGGTTCACCGACGATGCGGCAAAACGCTGGCGCAGCAGCAGGCTGACGATGCCGACCAGCACGGACACGCCGACGACGGGCCATGCGCCGCCGAACAGCCTCGCCGCGAGGCGGCGGTCACCCCCATGCCGATCGCGACCAGCCAGTGCGGATAGCGGTTGCCGGCGCGTTCCACCACATCGAGTTGTCGGTCGATAGTCTCTATGTCAGGTACAGTCGATGTCTTCCAGATGATGTCGTCGAGCGCAGCAAGCGCGCCCATGTTGACCGTTATCCCCGGTATTGCGTGACTGAGCTTGGTGCGGAACGAGTGCTCGTCCTCCAGCGTGAGCAGCAGGCCCTCGGCGTGGACCAACAGCTGCACCTGATAGCCCAGGCGTCGCGCCAGCGTGGCCACGCCTGCCTGCACGCGCGCGGTATCCGCCCCGTTGACCAGCATCAGCCGGCCCAGGCGCAAGGTGACGTGCGCCACATCGTTGGCGGCGTGCAGTTCCGCCTGCATATTGCCGGGGCGCTTCAGAGCCGCTTGAACGTCTTGGTGACTGTTGCGCATCGGTAGACGCTGCATGGGCCACCCTCGGCAGAAACCCGCGCCGGCACGGCTGTCTGATCGGGGCTGCAGGACTGACGATCACGCACGTACAGGTCGGAAAGCATAAGGTTCTCCACGCGTGACGACAGGTGTCGAAGAATGGAACGTTGCTCCAGTTCAAGGGCTGAGCCGATCGCATTGCAAGACATCTGCGAAGTGTCGTGCCGCTCGATCGCTGCCGCGTGCGTGGTAAGACTGCTCATGACAACAAGCGTCGCGATCGCCTTCATAGATGCTCTCCTTTCGTGTGGATTTCGACGGCGACACACTGTTCAGTTCGAGGCACAAACATCGTTGCTTCGGGCTTTCGGTCGCTTGATCGTTTCTGCCGCGAGCTTAAGGGTGCCGCCCGGAATTGATTGTATCGGGTTTGCGTCGGCTGCATGTTTGCGCTGTCAACAGCGTCTCACCCTTTTCGGGCATTATCGCGCCAAGGCGCCGAGCAAGAATCTCGTTGACGAGGACTATAATATGTAATAGTAGCAGTGACACACTATTGGAATCTTGTCATGCCAACCAGCACACGCTTTGCCGTCGCAGTTCACATCCTTGCCGCACTCGCAGTGAGCGACGGCACGCCGTTGCGTTCCGAGGATCTCGCATATTCGGTCAACACCAGCCCGGTCGTGATCCGGGGACTTCTGTCACGCCTGAGCGACGCCGGGTTGACCCGGTCGCAACTCGGTGCGGGCGGGGGGGCGCTGCTGGCGAGACCCATGAAGAAGATCCGGCTGCTGGACGTCTATGAGGCCGTTGAAGATACCGAGCTGTTTTCCTTGCACCGGACACCGCCCTGCGAGAATTGCGCGGTTGGCGGCAACATCCTGGAAGCTATGCAACCAACGTTGATGCGCGCGCGCAAGGCGCTTGAGCACGAATTGGCAAAGGTCACAATCGCCGACATTGCCGTCGAGGTCGCTCGCATTGGGAAATTCAGCATACCGCTGGAGTGGTGAAGTTTTTTTTGACCTAAGCGTAATCGTGTCAGTGACACATAGTTGTTTCGCTCGGCCCTGAAGGCGGAACGAGACGGGACGAACGGCACGGGGCGCTGCGGTTCCGAAACCATGCAGCCCCACATCATCAACAGGAGTAACGAATGAGCATTGGTATTATCGGAGCGGGTGCCCTCGGTTCCAACGTGGCCCGGCTGCTGGCGAAGAGCGGGGTTTCGGCGACGATCGCAAACCGCCGCGGTCCGGAATCGCTGGCGGGGCTCGTCGGGGAGCTCGGCCCTTCGATCAAGGCTGGGACCGTGGAGGAGGCCGCGAGCGCCGATATCGTCCTTGTGGCACTGCGCTGGGTCGATCTCGAAAAGGCACTGCACGGTCTGCCTGCGTGGAACGACCGTGTTGTGATCGACGGCACCAATGCCGTCGAGTTCCTCGACCCGGACTCGCCCGACGCGAAGGACCCCAACAATCCGCTTGCTGCCTATGGCATCAAGGCGATCGATCTAGGCGGCAAGCATTCAAGCGAAGTGTTCCGCAGGTTCGTTCCGGGCGCGCGCGTCGTCAAGGCATTCAACCATCTTGACGTTCAAGTCCTGCCGGAGTCGGCGGTATCGGGTGGCCAGAGGGTTCTGTTCTATTCAGGCGACGATGCCGATGCGAAGACCGCAGTCCGCAAGCTTCTCGAACAGACGGGCCATTTCCCGGTAGATCTCGGTGTGCTGGACGTCGGCGGCCCGCTGGCTTCTCTGCCGTTTGGTGCGCTTGCATCCATCAATTTCATCAAGATCTGACGGTCAGCTCTGTCGCCAGACCAAAGGTCCAGATCGGTCGGGCCTGGGGCGTCAGTTGGTATTCCAACGGCTCGCAATTGGGCGCTGAGGGCATGCTGAACTTGCCGGAAAGATCTCGCGAGAAATGTCAAAAGATCGGATGCTGCGTACAAGCCCCGACTCTTGAGACGTGATCAGATGCAACTCACGGAAACCAGACTTTCCGACGTTTTCGATGGAGAGTAGCCATGGCCGATAATCTCAACATGACATCCGGGCAGCGCTTCGCCGACGATGATATTTGCCTGGCAGCAGTTCCTGATCCGCGCATGTTGCTTGCCTCCATCGTTCACGATTTCAATATATTGCTCACACCAATCGTGTCGGTCCTGGAGGAGATGCAAGGTCGCGGGGCCGGAACGGCGCGGCAGCTGAAAAGGATTGACGGCGCGATCTTCTGTGCCTTCCGCGCCAAGACGTTGGCAAGGCAACTCGTGGACTTTGCGAGCCCCCGGCCAGTCAAGCTTGCCGCGGTCGACGTCGGCCGGCTTTTGCGGCGGCTTGAGGCGCCGCTTGCAAGTTTGTTGTCGGGACGCATTCGTCTTGATCTCGACATCGCCGAAAATCTTCCCAAGGCCTTCATCGACCAGCAACTGATCGACCGGGTGTTGTTCAATCTCGTTTTGAATGCCCGTGACGCGATGCCAGAAGGCGGGCGTGTGGCCATCGCCGTTGCACAGGATTGCTATCCCGCCGGTCCGTTTCGCGGTGACAACTCGATGATCCGCCTGACCATCGCCGACTCAGGCAGCGGAATGGATGAGGCCACGTTGGAAATGGCGGGGGAGCCTCACTTCTCAACCAAGACAGATGGAACCGGCCTCGGTTTGGCCACTGTCCGGCAGGTCATGGAGCGCCAGGGCGGCGGGCTGTCCATCGCCAGCGCGCCTCATCGCGGCACGACCGTCGATCTGTGGCTGCCGGTGAGGTGAATTGCCACCATCCGAACGCGGCAAACCCATTCCACTCGCGGCATATCGGTACAAGCAGGATGTGCATTGGGAAGGTATCGCATTGAATGGCCGTCACATCGGCCAGATGCATGAGTCATGAGGTGATGAGCGATGTTGGCCGAAATTGATCCCTCCGAAATTGACGCCAATGGTTCGCACACAAGGCGGCCGCGAGTCGTCATCCTGGGTGCCGGTTTTGCCGGTGTGGCAGCGGCACGGTCCCTCAAGAGATCCGATGCGGACGTCGTTCTGATCGACCGCCGCAATCACCATATCTTCCAGCCGTTGCTCTATCAGGTGGCGACCGCTGTGCTGGCACCGTCCGAGATAGCGGCGCCGATCCGGCAGTTGGAGGCGAAACAGGCCAATTTGGATGTGATGCTAGCCGACGTCGTCGGCGTCGATCTGCCCCATCGCACAGTCGATGCCCTCTATCCCGGAGTCGGCATCCGGAAGGTGCGCTTCGATTTCCTCGTCGTCGCCACGGGTACGCGCCCGAGCTATTTCGGCCACGACGAATTCGCAGCCTTTGCACCGGGGATCAAGACTCTCGCCGACGCCGAGGCGATTCGAACCAAGATCCTGAGCGCCTTCGAAATGGCCGAGGCAACCGAGGATGAGAGTGAGCGCGCGCGCCAGATGAATTTCGTGCTCGTCGGCGCCGGACCCACCGGTGTCGAACTCGCGGCATCGATCGCACAAATGGTGAGGGTGACGCTGCGTGGGAATTTCAGGCGGATCGATCCGACAACCAGCACGATCACCTTGATCGAGGGAGGAGATCGGGTTCTCCCGACCTTCGCTCCGTCGCTGTCAAAAAAGGTCGCCAGACACCTTGCCAAGCTCGGCGTCAAGGTCTTGCTCGGCGTTAAGGTCGACAGTGTCGACGCAGAGGGTGTGATCGCGGGAGGCGAAAGAATTCCAAGTGCAACTGTTTTGTGGACGGCGGGCATGGCCGCATCGCCGGTCGTCCAGATGCTTGGTGCCAAAGCGGATCGCGCGGGCAGGGCGCTGGTCGAGCCTTCCCTCAATGTGCCGGGTCAACCAGACATATTCGTGGTCGGCGATGCGGCGTCCATACAGCAGCAGGATGGGCGACCCGTGCCCGGCGTTGCGCAGGCGGCCATCCAGCAAGGGCGCTATGTGGGCCGTCTGATCTCCGATAAAATCAGAGGGCAGGAACCAAAGCGCGCGTTTCGGTACCGAGACAAGGGCAACATGGCGGTCGTCGGCAAGAACTACGCCATCCTGGAGTCCGGTCATCTGAAAACGGCTGGCTTCCTGACCTGGTTCATATGGGCTTTCGTTCACCTGTTGGCTCTCCCCCAACTCCAGAATCGTTGGCGGGTTCAGTCGCAATGGCTGTGGTCGTATCTGACTGGCCAGCGAAGTTCGCGACTGATCTCTGAACCGCCTCGACCCGCAAGTGGCACAGTTCCGATCAAGGAAACCACAGCGCCATGAATCTGACTGGCGCGAAGCGGCGATTTCCCGAAGCCACCGCGTCGCTGACGGGCGTGGCGTCGCGCGGATGGTAATGCGCGACGACAGCAGAGCGGAAATCGGCGCCGGCGACACGCTCAATATAACCCGGATCGCCGATAGCCGGCTTCAATCCCGAGCTTGCCGATCGTCATTACAAATAGCTGCCCAGGCTTCCATCAGGACGTTTTCATGTATGAGGCTGTGACCAATCAGGTTTTCGGAATTGATGGTCTGGTTAATTTATCGAATATCGTGTTTCTTGTTGCATACTCAGCTCGCGACGTCCTGAAGCTGCGGATTTTGTCATTCTTCGGCGAGGCGGTGATCCTCCCGTATTACTACTTTCAGCACCAAACACTATGGGCGCCACTTTTTTGGAGCGTGGCATTCATGGCCGTGAATGCGGTTCGCATCGTGGCAACCGCTCTGGAGCGGCGACCGGTCGTTCTCAGCGAGAAGGAGGAGCAGCTTTATCGCATCGCCTTCACTTCCATCGAGAAAAAAGAATTTTTGAAATTGGTCAACCTTGCCCGGTGGGTCGACTGTTCGCCAGGCGACGTCATCCTCGAAAAGGGTCGGCCGATCTCCGACGTGACTGTTCTCATTTCCGGCGACCTTGAAGCCATATTTGCCAGTGGGACCAGAATGGCATTTCGCCCCGGTCAACTTATCGGCGATGTCAGCGTCTATAGTGGCCTGGCCAGTCCGGTCGATGTCGTGGCTCGCGGTTATGGGACCGTCGTAAAGTGGGACTGGCGGCAACTTGTAGAATTCATGGCTAGCAGGCCGGTACTCCGCGCCAAACTCCTGACGCTGGTAAGTGCGGATCTTGCCGCCAAACTGCGTGACATCACCGTTGCAGTGTCCGGTCTCGTCGTGGAACAGTCGGCGCCTCGATAGCGCCGGCGATGGACCTCCCCAGCTGGTCGCCTTGACTTGCCGTCGAAACAAACAAGCCGGCGCATTCCAATCAAATCGAGCGACGACCGGCGCCGATAAGCTCCTGCTGCAGGCGATTGAAAAGCGTTGCATCGCAGGATCACCGCAATGACCAAGAAGCCCACGATTAACAATGGTTTTGATCGAGCGACGCTCAGGCAAGCCGCCGACCATCTGGCGATTGGCCTGACTGATCTGCTGCACGACATCCTGAGACTCGCGTCGCTCATTCAGTCAGGAGAGGGGGAGGGTAACAAACCTGAGTACCTCGAGCTTTGTGACCGCGAAGGCCCCGGCTGCGACTGCGAGCTGGCGTGCAAACACAAGCCGAAACATCTCTATACCGAGCGTGAGAAGGCATTCGCCCGCGCAGCGCAACAGTGCCAACGGTCATTTCGAAACCAGTCACAAGATCGGGCACAGGCGTCCTACCCGCCGCAGAGTTCTCCAAGCAGAAAGCGCCGGCTGAAGCCATAGTTCTGCTCACACACTTCATTCCGAGAGATCGGAACAATCGAGCAGGAGAACGAGCATGGCAGTGGCAACCGCAACCAGGGAAGACAAGCGAGCGAAGCCCTTGCCGGCGCCCAACAGCGACTTCTACCAACTTGCCGATCTCCTGACTCCCGACGAATTGGCGGTCGTCAAGAAGGTGCGGGCCTACATGGAGGGCAAGGTCCAGCCGATTATCAACAAATACTGGTCCGACGACGCGTTTCCGTTCGAGCTGTTGCCTTCGTTCAAGGAGCTGGGACTCGGTGGCCTTGGGTACGAGGGCTACGGCTGCGCCGGCGGCAGCCAGAAGCTGTTCGGCTTTGTCGCAATGGAGTTGGCACGCGTCGACGCTTCGTTCTGCACCTTCTTCGGCGTGCACAGCGGCCTGGCCATGGGCTCGATCTATCTCGACGGCTCGGAAGAGCAGAAGCAGAAGTGGCTGCCGCCGATGGCGCGTTGGGAAAAGATCGGCTGTTTCGGCTTGACCGAGCCGCTGGTCGGTTCGGGCACGAGCGGAGGGCTGACCACGACCGCCAAGCGCGAGGGCGACACTTGGGTGCTCAACGGCCAGAAGCGCTGGATCGGCAACGCGACGTGGTGCGACGTTTCGATCATCTGGGCGCGTGACCTCGCCGACAATCAGGTGAAGGGCTTCATCGTCGAGAACAAGACGACGCCCGGATTCAGCGTCGAGAAGATCGAGCACAAGATCGCGCTCAAGGTCGTTCAGAACGGTGTCATAACGCTGAAGGACGTCCGTTTGCCGGAAGCAAACCGCCTGCAGGGCGGCAACTCGTTCCGCGATACCGCCAAGGTGCTGCGGATGACGCGCTACATGGTCGGCTGGGCGTCAACCGGTATCCAGATGGGCGCGTTCGAAGCAACACTGAAGTACACGCAGGAGCGTCTGCAGTTCGGCAAGCCGATCGCTTCGTTCCAGATGGTGCAGGACATCCTCGCCAAGATGCTCGCCAACCTGACCGCGTGCCAGTGCCTGATGGTCCGCCTGGCGCAGATGGATGACGAAGGCAAGCTCGCCGACCACCACGCCTCACTGGCCAAGGCGTTCTGCACGTCAAAGTCACGCGAGACGGTTGCGTGGGGGCGTGAACTGCTTGGCGGCAACGGCATCGTGGCCGACTACAATGTCGCGCGCTTCTTCAACGACGCCGAAGCACTCTACTCATACGAAGGGACCTTTCAGATGCAGAATCTGATCGTCGGTAAAGCCATTACCGGCCTTGGTGCATTCGTGTGAGCAGCGGCGAGCCAGGGTCGCTCCCCCCACCCTGGCTCGCCCCCCCTTCTGAACTGGAGATTCATCATGGCTTTGGAAACGGCGGGCCTGGCGCTCGCAAACGTCCTCTATGCGAAAAAGGGCAACATTGCCTACGTCACCGTAAATCGCCCAAAGGTTCTCAACGCGCTCAATACGCCGACATGGTCGGATTTGAGAAAGGCCTTCGAGGATGCCCGCGACGATGCCGCGATACGCGGCGTCATTCTGACGGGTGCGGGCGACAAGGCCTTCATCGCGGGCGCCGATATCAGCGAGCTCGCGCAGGTATCGGCGTTCGAGGCTGAACAGTCCAGCCGCTTTGGCCAGCAAGTGCTCGATCTCATCGAGAATCTCGGCAAGCCGGTGATTGCGGCCGTGAACGGCTTCGCGCTCGGCGGCGGCTGTGAGACGGCGATGGCCTGCACCATCAGGATCGCGGTGGAAACAGCGCGGTTCGGCCAGCCGGAAGTCGCACTGGGCCTGGTGCCCGGTGGTGGCGGAACGCAGCGACTGCCCCGGCTCGTCGGCAAGGGTCGCGCCCTTCAGCTCATCCTCTCGGGCGAGATGATCACGGCGCAGGAGGCGTATCGGATCGGGCTGGTCAACGAGATTGCTCCGGCCGCCGAGCTGATCACACGCGCCGAGGCCGTCCTGCACAAGATCGCCGCCAACGCTCCGATTGCCATCAAGTTCGCGCTCGAGGCGGCAAACAAGGGGATGGAGACGAGCCAGGGCGAAGGCCTGCTGCTCGAGGCCTCCTACTTTGGACTCTGCGCCGCAACCGAGGACAAGAAGGAGGGCACGACCGCCTTCCTCGAGAAGCGCGCACCACAGTTTCGTGGACGTTGAACAAACCGACGCACACGGCAATTCAGAAAGGACAGCCCATATGGCAACCGATAACATTTTCGCCGGACTGAAGGTGGTGGACCTGGCCAGCTTCATCGCGGGGCCAGCCGCTGCGGTGATACTATCCGACTTCGGCGCCGACGTGATCAAGGTCGAGCCGCCAACCGGCGACACGTGGCGGATCGGATACAAGGTTCCGCCGCAGCCTCGTTCAAAGGACAATTATCCCTGGCATCTCAACAATCGCAACAAACGCGGATTGGCGTTGGATCTTAAGTCGCCCGAAGCGTGGGAAGTTCTGCGGCGGCTGGTCGTGTGGGCGGATGTTCTGATCGTCAACACACCGCATCCGGCGCGCGAAAAACTGAAGCTCGGCTACGAGAACGTAATGCCGTGGAATCCGCGTCTGATCTATGCGGACGTCACCGGCTATGGAGACAACGGGCCTGACGCCCAGTTGCCAGGATTCGACCTTACGGCGTACTGGGCTCGAAGCGGCCTGCTGTCCTTGACACGAGATGCTGGTGCCCCGCCGACATTTCCGGTTACCGGCAGCGGTGACCATGCGACAGCGGTCAGCCTCTATTCGGCGATCGTCACCGCGCTCTACCGGCGCGAGCGTACCGGAAAGGGTTCGTACGTCACCACCTCGCTGCTCGCCGCAGGCGTTTGGGCTTCTGCAGTGATGGCACAAGCCGCGCTCGCCGAAGCCACGTTCTTCCCGTTGCACGATCGCGCCAACCCGCCAAATGCGACGTTGAATGTCTATCGGGCGGCCGACGAGACATGGTTCCTGATCGTGCTGACACCCGACAAATGGCCGGCTCTGGCCAACGGGATCGGCCGTCCGGATCTCTTGACGGATGCTCGGTTCGCGGACCCTGCGAAACAGGCCGCGAATTCAGGACAGCTCACCGCGATCCTGGATGAGACCTTTGCGGCGCAGCCGATGGCCCACTGGCGCGAAATCTTCGAGCACTCCCATCTTACCTTTGGCGTCGTGCAGGCACCCGCCGACGTGATCAAGGATCCGCAGCTCAGGGCAAACGACGTCGTCGTGCCGCTCGATGGCGCCGGCGGCAACCTCAATTTTACGATCAGCAGCCCCCTCCAGGTGCATGGCGTTGCCAAGGCATCCGCCAGACGCGCGCCCGACCTCGGCGAACACAGCGAGGAAATCCTTAAGCAGCTCGGCTTCAGCTCTGCAGAGATCGACGCTCTGCGCACGGGTGGCACCGTTCCGAAGGCCCCAGGACGTGCCGCATAGAACGAAGCATCAAAGCTGCTCGAGCTTTGCCGAACTTAAGCAATTTCTGGACGGACGGAGATCGACGACGATGGATGACATAATCACGGAACGCGCCGAGGGCGTACTTCGCGTTGAATTGAACCGTCCCGCGAAGAAGAACGCGCTGACATCGAGCATGTATACGCGGCTCGCCGATATCTTCAACGATGCCGCTAAGGACGACGACGTACGCGCCGTGCTCTGGCACGGCGCAGGCGACGCATTCAGCGCCGGCAACGATATCCAGGACTTTCTGGGCAATCCTCCGGGCGCCGGTGAGTCTCCCCAGTCTCGGCTCATGCATGCGCTGGCCGATTTCGACAAGCCGCTGGTCGCGGCCGTGCGTGGTGCGGCGGTCGGCAGCGGAACCACCGTGCTGTTGCACTGCGACTTCGTCTATGCGGGCGAAAGCGCCAGGTTCCAGATGCCCTTCATCAATCTTGCCGTGGTGCCGGAGTTCGGATCGAGCTACGCCGTTCCTGCAACGATCGGACACATTCGTGCCGCCGAGCTCATCCTGCTGGGATCGCCATTCGATGCCAGGCGCGCCGAGGAGCTGGGACTGGTCACGCAGATCGTGGCCGACGAGAACCTGCTGCCCGTGGCGACCGAAACGGCGCGAAAGCTGGCTGCAAAACCGGCTGACGCGCTGCAAGCCTCCAAGCGACTTCTGAAGCGTTCCTTCCGTGAACAGCTCAGGGCGGCAATGCAGGCCGAGAACGAGGCATTCAGCGTACAGGTTCGTTCGGACGAGGCGAAGGAGGCGCTGACTGCCTTCCTGGAAAAGCGTCCGCCTGACTTCACCAAAATCAGGAAACCTGCAGCGGCCGCGTAGAGCAGTCAGCGACGATCGAATGTGAAGGGATGCCGCACTTGGGCATCGAGGCCTTAGGCCGTGAAGGAGATATCCATGAACGACGCTTCCGCGACGAAATCGAAATCAACATCGGGCAGTAAGGACACCGTTGGCCGGCTGTTCGTTCTTGAGGCGAGTGGTGGTCGCATTCACGCGATGAATTCGGACGGCTCCAGCCCGGAGGTGATCGTCACCGGCTGTCGTGTTCCTGATGGCATCGTGATCGATGTCGAGGCCGGCCATATCTACTGGACCAATATGGGCGTGCCCAACCTCAACGACGGCACCATCGAACGCGCCGACCTTGATGGCGACAATCGCAAGGTCATCGTCCCCTCGGGTGGCACCCACACACCCAAGCAGATCCACCTGGAGAAGCGGAGCGGCAAACTCTACTGGTGCGACCGCGAGGGCATGCGGGTGATGCGCGCAAATCTCGACGGCACCGACATCGAGACGCTGGTCCAGACAGGCGAGGGCGAGGACGACAGCCGCGACGCCACCAAATGGTGCGTCGGCATCACGCTCGATCCCGTGCGTGGACAAATCTACTGGACGCAGAAGGGTCCCGACAATTCCGGGCTCGGCTGCATCTTCCGGGCGGGTATAGACATACCCAGGGGCGAGGACGCAGCCAGTCGCACGGACATCGAAACATGGTTCGACGAGCTGCCCGAGCCGATCGATCTTGAGCTCGATCTCGAAAGCCGCTTTCTCTACTGGACGGATCGCGGCAATCCGCCGGCCGGCAATACGGTCAATCGTGCCTCGATCGATGCGCCCGCCAGAAATGGCTACGGACCTGAACTCCTTGTCGGCGATCTGATGGAAGGCATCGGTATCGCGCTCGACGTTCCAGGCAATCGGATGTTCTTCACCGACCTTGCCGGCTCCGTTTATGTCGCACAGCTCGATGGCACCAAGAACCGGGCGTTTCTCTTCGCCCAAGGTAACCTCACCGGCATTGCCTACGCCGAAATCCCCTCGAAGGAGAAATAACCATGGCTGGCAGCAAGCAGATCTCTCAGGTCGCCATTATCGGTACGGGTGTCATCGGCGCGAGCTGGGCGGCACAATTCCTGGCGAAGGGCCTCGATGTCGTGGCGACCGATATCGCTCCCAATGCGGAAGCGTCATTGCGGCGCTTCGTCGACGCGGCATGGCCCGCGCTCGACAGGCTGGGGCTTGCGCCGGGCGCCTCGCCAATGCGGCTGAGCTTTAGCGCCGACATGGCGGAGGCCGTCAAGGGCGCCGACCTCGTCCAGGAAAATGGACCGGAGCGGATCGACTTCAAGAAAAAGCTGTATGGCCAGCTCGACGAACTGCTGCCACCCGATGTGATCATCGCCTCGAGCTCGTCGGGACTGACAATGAGCGAGATCCAGTCTGGCTGCCCGAACCACCCCGAGCGCTGCGTGATCGCGCATCCTTTCAACCCGCCGCATCTGGTCCCGCTGGTCGAGATCGTCGGCGGCGCCAAGACGTCCGAGGAGACGATCCGGCGCGCATCGGAATTCTACAGGGGTCTGGGCAAGAAAACGGTCCGCCTGCACAAGGAAGTGCCCGGCCATGTCGCCAATCGCCTGCAGGCAGCCCTTGCCCGCGAGGTATATTATCTGGTTGGCGAAGGCGTCGTGAGCGTCGCCGACGTCGACACCGCGGTCTGCTGGGGACCCGGCTTGCGCTGGGGCATCATGGGTCAGGTCCTGCTCAACCATCTCGGCGGCGGACAGGGCGGCATGGAGCATTTTCTGCAGCAATTCACCGCGCCGATGACCGCCTGGTGGAAGGTGCTGGGGTCGCCGGAACTGACACCGGAGCTGCAGCAGAAGCTGATCGACGGCATTCGCGCCGAGGTCGGCTCGCGATCGATCGACGACCTCGCCGCCGAGCGAGACGAGGTGCTTCTTGGACTTCTGGAATTGCGAAACAAGGCGGATGCGGAAGCGGCGCAGTCGATAAGAGCCAATCGCGTCGCCTAGAAGCGGGGCGGGTCGAAGCAAGGCCCGCCAACATCAAGCCATTTGGCCGGCGTCCTCGCCATCAAGCGTTGACGCGACATATCCGAGGGCGCCGCCATGGCCGTGAGACCAGTGCAAGCTACCAAGTCCGCCTATCACTATCCGCTGCTGATCAAGCAGCTGTGGCATACACCTCTGATGCAGGCGGCCGATCAGGAGATCGTCTACAGGGACATCAGGCGATTCACCTACCGGCAGTTGCGCGAGCGCATCGGGCGGCTGGCGTACAGCCTCGACAGGCTTGGTGTGCGCGCCGGTGACATCGTTGGTGTGCTCGACTGGGACAGCAACCGGTTCCTGGAGGCCTACTTTGCCGTTCCCATGATGGGGGCTGTCTTGCAGACGGTGAATGTTCGCCTGTCGCCAGAGCAGCTCGCCTATACGATCGACCACGGGGGGTCGTCGGTGCTTCTGGTCAATGACGACTTCGTCCCGGTTCTTGAAGGCATCAGGCAGCAACTCCCCAAAGTGAAGGCGCTGATCCTGATGTCGGATCGAGCGGTGCCTGAGACAGAGGGGCTTTCCTTCGCCGGCGAATATGAGGAGATGCTGGCTGCGGCCTCGCCCGATTACGACTTCCCCGACTTCGACGAGAACACGCTTGCCACGACCTTCTACACGACCGGGACGACCGGTTCGCCGAAGGGTGTCTACTTCAGCCACCGCCAACTGGTGCTCCATTCCCTGGCCGAAATGGCTTTCCTCGGCAGCGCCGGCAAGCAAGGCCGGTTCTGCCGCGACGACGTCTACATGCCGATCACCCCGATGTTTCACGCGCATGCCTGGGGGTTTCCTTGGACAGCGACGCTGTCCGGCGTCAAGCAGGTCTATCCGGGACGCTACGATCCGGCTTTGCTGCTCAAGCTGATCAAGACCGAAGGCGTCACCTTCACGCACGGCGTGCCGACGATCCTGCAAATGCTGCTCGGCGCGGCCACGGCGGCAAACACCGATCTCGCAGGGCTGAAGATGGTGATCGGCGGATCCGAACTGCCGAAGGGGCTTGCCAGACAGGCGCTGGCGCTTGGCGTTGACGTTTATGCCGGCTACGGAATGTCGGAGAGCGCACCGCTGCTTTGCCTGGCGCAGGTGAAATCCGCCGACCTGACCGGCGACCCTGAGAAGGAGACAGATATCCGAATCAAAGCCGGCATGCCGGCGCCATTGGTCGATATCCGTGTGGTCGGTACTGACGGCAGCGAACTGCCCCATGACGGAAAGACTTCTGGTGAGATCGTCGTGCGGGCACCGTGGCTCACGCAAGGATATATCGACAATGCCGAAGCGTCCGAGCAGTTGTGGGCCGGCGGTTATCTGCACAGCGGTGACATCGGTGTCATCGAGCCTGGCGGCTACGTCAGGATCATCGACCGGATCAAGGACGTCATCAAAACCGGCGGCGAATGGGTGTCGTCGCTGCAGCTCGAAGATCTCCTTTCACAGTGCCAGGGTGTGTCGGAAGCCGCTGTCATCGGCGTCAAGGACGACAGATGGGGAGAGCGGCCGCTGGCGCTCGTCATCAGGGACGCCCACACGGGCGGCGATGTCAGCGACGTGCAGATCAAGGCGCACCTGAAAATCTTCGCCGATGCCGGCGTGATCTCGAAATTCGGTATTCCGGACAAGATCCTGTTTGTCGATACGCTGCCCAAGACAAGCGTCGGCAAGTTCGACAAGAAGAAGCTCAGAGAGAAATACGGCGAAAGCTAACTGACAATCGCGCATCAGGGCTGCCGAAGCGCAGAGCGCGCCGCACGCCCCATAATCCGGGATAGGCAAGGGCTGTGTGGCCCGCCTTGCGCGTGCGGCAGAGTGCGCAGAAACAGCCAAATCGCAGCACGCAGATGCAAGCGACAGACATCCATACCGGCTAAGCTTCCGCTAATATTCCGACACCGAGGACCGTCTTTCAGGCGATCTTTCGAAAAGGCTCACCACACGCAAGCCAGCAGTGGATGAATGGTTGGCCGCATTTCGAACAAGCCCCTCATTACAGACAAAGATGGATTGGCGACGCGAAGGTCTCTCTCGAACGCGTTCGCTTGATTTGCCAATACCAGCCTGCAGAGTGTCGCCCGCGAGGAGGAGGCGAAACTCCAGAAGTTTCGCCAATCGGCCGAATGAGGCGAGGGGATAGTCCGTTTGCGGCGTAGCGGGTAAGATGACCGTGCCACCTTTTGCTGGGTCATCCACGATCCTCTGCGACATGGCCGTCTTCGGCAACAGGCAGGTCCGAATCTGGAGTCCGGCCATGGAGCGACCTGTATCAAAGGACAGTGACGGAGCCGCCGTGCAAGAGCTTCGTTTGCTTGTTGAGACACTGCCGACGCTGGTGTGGCGGGCCGAGCCTGAGGGCAACATCGAATACGTCAACAAGCGTGTGCTTGACTATTTTGGCGCCCCGCTGGACGAAATCGCCGGCTGGGGGTGGGCGGAAAGAGTCCACCCAGATGACGTCGCTTTCAAGGTCAAGAGCTGGCTCACAAATCTAGAGACTGAAAGTCCGCACGATGTGGTCTGCAGATTTCGCGGAGCGGATGGCCGGTACCGCTGGTTCAATGTTCGTGGAGCACCACTGAAGGGCAGCGATGGCCGCGTTCTCCGCTGGTACGGCGTCCTGATCGACGTTGACGATCAAAAGAACGCAGAGGAGGCCGTTCGGGAGAGCGAATACAAGCTCCGTCAGATCTTTGAGACAGTGCCAGGGCTCATCTGGTTGGCCGAACCCAACGGCAACATGTCCTATGTCAACCAGCGCATCCTGGACTATATCAGCGCGCCATTTGAAGAAACTATTGGCTGTGGTTGGGAGGCATTCATACATCCCGAAGACCGTCCTGAAACGGCAAAAGTTTTCCAGCAGGCAATCCAGACCGTAACTTCCTACGAGATTGTGCACCGTCTGCGTCGGTCGGATGGCGCATATCGCTGGCACCATACCCGTGCCGAACCTATGCGAGATCAACAGGGAAACGTCATCCAGTGGAACGGCCTTTCTGTCGACATCGACGAAGCCAAACGAGCCGAAGACCTTCTGCGCCGCAGCGAGGCCATTCTGGCCGCGGCACAGAGGCTCAGTCACAGCGGTGCTTTGGCCTACAACGCTTCGGCAGTTCTCTATTGGTCGGAGGGAGCGTACCGCATCTGGGGGTTTGACCCGGCGCAAGGCATTCCGGATCGCGAAGCCGTGTTTCAACGGGTTCATCCCGACGACCGGGACAGGATGCGTGCGGACATCGACCGCGTGCTCGTCGATCCAACAGGCTCCTCGAACGCGTTCAGAATTGTTCTGCCCGATGGAACGGTCAGGCATCTCGAATCCATCCGCGAGCCCGTGTTTTCCGCGAGCGGGGAGCTTCTCGAAATCGTCTCTGCGCAGCTCGACGTGACGGAGCGCAAGCGGGCCGAGCAAGCACTGCGGGATAGCGAACACAACCTCCGTCAAATCATTGAGACGGTGCCGAGCTTGCTCTGGTCACTAGGCCCCGAAGGTGAACAAACTCGACTCAATCAGAGCGCTTTGGACTATATCGGTGCGCGATTTGAGGATGTCGTGCGTCTTGGTTGGCAGCAATTCCTCCATCCGGATGACATTACAGAAACTGCAAAGGCTTTCTCTCACGCGATCCAGACTGGTACATCTTACGAGGCTGTGCATCGTATACGTCGATCCGACGGCGAATATCGTTGGCATCATGCTCGTGGTGAGCCTCTGCGCGACCAACAAGGACGCATTGTCCAGTGGTACGGCATATCGGTCGACATCGACGAAGCCAAGAAGGCCGAAGAGCGGCTCCGCCGCAGCGAAGCCCTTCTGGCTGAAGCACAGAAGCTGAGCCATACCGGCGCGTCGGCCTATACCGCCACAAAAATCCTCTATTGGTCGGAGGAGACTTACCGCATCTGGGGGTTCGATCCGGCACTGGGTCTTCCGGCCCTCGATGCTGTGACCCAACGGATTCACCCCGCCGACCGTGACCTGGCACATTCACGGCCTGTGCGCACGCTCAACGAGAAAACAGGCTACGCGCACAGCTACAGAATCGTACTGCCCGATGGAACGATCAAACACATCGAATCGATCGGCGAACCTGTGTTGTCCGCAAGCGGAGAGCTTGTCGAAGTTGTAGCCACACAGATCGACGTGACAGAGCGCAAGCGGGCTGAGGAAGCTCTGCGAGAAAGCGAATATAGGCTCCGTCAGATTTTCGAAACGGTACCGGGTCTGCTTTGGTCAACTAACCCCGCGGGCGAACCGACCCAACTCAATCAGCAGATGTTGCACTATACCGGCATGCGATTCGAGGATTTCAAGAATGGCGGCTGGGAGGCCTTCCTGCACCCCGATGACTTTCCCGAGACCGTAAGGGCTTTCCAACACGCAATTCAGACCGGAACTTCGTACCAGACAACGCATCGTCTCCGTCGAGCGGACGGCGAGTGTCGTTGGCATCATACGCGTGGTGAGCCTCTGCGCGACCGGCAGGGACACATAGTCCAGTGGTATGGCCTGTCTGTCGACATTGATGAAGGCAAGAAAGCTGAAGAGCAACTACGCCGCAGCGAGGCCTATTTGGCTGAAGCGCAGAGGCTGAGTCACAGTGGTGTGTCGGCCTACAACGAGACGAAGATTCTCTACGGATCGGACGAGACTTACCGCATCTGGGGATTTGATCCGGCCGAGGGGGTCCCGAGCCGCGAAGCCGTATTCAAACGAGTCCACCCGCTCGACGTCGACCGGCTGAACGCTGTGGTTCAACGCGCGGTGGGCGAGAAAAGAGGCTACGAGATCGCGTACAGAATTGTACTGCCCGACGGGACGGTCAAGCACCTCGAAACAATTGGCCATCCTATGTTCTCCCCCAGCGGGAAACTTATCGAGATTGTCACCACGCAGCTCGACGTGACGGAACGCAAGCGCGCCGAGGAAGGGTTGCGGGAGAGCCAAGCGAAGTTCCGAGACTACGCCGAAAGTGCCTCCGATTGGTTCTGGGAAATCGGTCCGGACCACAAATTCACGCTGCTGACCGAGAATGCGTTTGGTTCAGACGCCGCTGATCGAATTGGCACGGCGTGCTGGGATGGAGCTCTCGACCTTGAAACGGATCCGGGGAAATGGCGGCTTCTCCAAGAAACCCTCGATTCCCACAAACCGTTCCGTGACTTCGTATATCACTCCGCTCGCCGCAACGGCTCGCCCATCCATGTGAAGGCCACCGGCAAGCCGGTGTTTGACGCCAATGGAGAATTTCGTGGCTATCGCGGCACTGGCACGGACGTAACAGAAATCATGCGCGCGCAGGAGGCTTTGCTTGAAAGCGAACGACATGCACGTTCAGCAATTGATGGGATAGCGGGTCTCGTTTTGGTCTTGGCCCCGGAGGGTACCCTCGAGACCGTCAATCGCCAGGTTCTGGAGTATTTTGGCCAACCGCTGGAATGGCTGAAAAACTGGGGGACAAACGAAGTGGTGCATCCTGAGGACCTTCCCCGTATTGTTGAAATTTATACTAGAGCGACTGCCTCGGGAATTCCTTTCAACTATGAACTGCGTCTGCATCGTCTCGACGGCGAATATCGATGGTTTGACAATCGTGGGGTCCCTATTCGCGATGACTCCGGACGCATCGTGCGCTGGTACGTTCTACTGACGGATATCGAGGATCGCAAAAGAACGTTGCAACGATTGGAGCAGCTGCAATCGGATTTCGCCCACATGAACCGCGTGAGCGTTATGGGAGAACTGGCTGCCTCGCTGTCTCACGAAATCACACAACCGATTGCCGCGGCGCGCAACAACGCCCGTGCGGCCATACACTTTCTGGACAGAAATCCGCCGGATCTGGACGAAATCCGCGAAGCGCTCGCCTCCATCGTCGACGATGCCGACCGGGCCGGAGGGATCATCGACCGTATCCGTGATCACATCAAGAAAGCACCGCCTCGAAAGTCCCGTTTCGACCTGAACGAGGCGATCGACGAAGTGATCGGCCTGGCGCGAAGCGCTATCACGACGAATGGAGTCACGATCCGAACCGGCCTCGCGGAGGCACTGGTTCCCGTCGAGGGAGATCGTGTTCAACTTCAACAAGTTGTGCTGAACTTGATCCTGAACGCTGTCGAAGCCATGAGCACGGTCGAGGCGGGGCCGCGCGAGTTGTTGATCAGCGCCGAGCAAACCCAGATCGGTGACGTTCGCGTGTCCGTGTGCGATTCAGGGCCGGGCATCGATCCGGACCATCTTGAGCGGGTTTTCCAAGCGTTCTACACCACGAAGTCGAACGGCGTAGGGATGGGACTGTCGATTTCCCGTTCGATCATCGATGCCCATGGCGGCCAGCTATGGGCAGAAACGATCGCATCAGGTGGGGCCGCATTTCGGTTCTCCTTGCCCGGCGCCGGCAGGAACCTCACGAATTCTCGCCGCTCGGCTGACCGAACTGGAGAGCCTCACGGAGATACCGTATCAGATGCCGCTCATCAAACGGCTTACGAAGGTAACAAACGACCCCGTCGTTCATCGCGCGGGCCTGGTCAAGGTCGTCGGGGTAGGCCGTAGCGAGGATTGTCGGGATCGCGTGACCCGCCTCGACCAGATGGGTATGGAGTTCGAGCCCGGTCATCGCCGGCATATTGATGTCGGCGATCAGGCAGGCGGTTTCGCCGAGGCGAGGCGAGGCGAGGAAATCGGCTGCCGAAGGGAAGATCGCAACGTCGTAACCGAGCGATCTCATGAGCCTTCTCATGGATTCGCGAAAGAACTGATCGTCATCGACGACTGAGACCAACGACGCCACCGGCATAGGTGTGCTCCGG
The DNA here is from genome assembly GCF_024746795.1 of Mesorhizobium sp. AR10. NCBI lineage: Bacteria > Pseudomonadati > Pseudomonadota > Alphaproteobacteria > Hyphomicrobiales > Phyllobacteriaceae > Mesorhizobium > Mesorhizobium sp. AR10. The sequence goes on along the minus strand of NZ_CP080524.1, from coordinate 123,388 downwards.
ATTGCGCAAGAACTGTGATGCGGGCGCCCCGACGGCGCCCCCCGCACGCCACGCGATTTGGGTCAGCCTGCGCCTAAGAACGATGCTGGAGCAATACTGGTCTTTGTAAACTTTGGTTTATGCCAAGACGCGAATTCTGCAGCTGTACTGCTGGATGCCCACCGGGCAGATGACAGAGCACATAAACTTTCGTTTACGCCCGCGCGTATCCCTGACGGAGAATGAGACTGTTCACGTCCATCGGTCGGGACTAAACTTGCAGCAAAGGAGCCACGCGAACTTTGCAGGCCGAGACAAAGGCTCATTTGCCCGCCCTTTGATCGTGAGCAGCAGCAATGTCGGACGCGAACGCCACCATCCTGGTCATCGACGATGATCCAGCCCTGCGAGCCTCGATCGGGCGTCTGTTGCGATCGCTCGACCTGGAGGCTCGGCTGTTTGCATCCATCTCCGAGTTTCTCGAGTCGGATCTGCCGAATGGCCCCACTTGCCTGGTGCTTGACGTCAGATTGCCGGGACGAAGCGGCCTTGATCTTCAACGTCACCTCACCATGGCGAACCGGGACATCCCAATCATCTTCATCACCGGCCATGGCGATATTGCGATGTCGGTGCAGGCGATGAAGGGAGGTGCCATTGAGTTCCTGACCAAGCCTTTCCGCGATCAGGAGCTCCTCGACGCGATTCAGCTCGGCCTCTCCCGCGATCGTGCCCGGCGGGAGAATGAAGAGGCCCTGGTTGTTATCAGGGAGCGCTTCGCGTCGCTGAGCCCCAGGGAGCGCGAGATCATGATCGAGGTCGCGCGTGGGCGTCTCAGCAAACAGATTGCCGGCGATATCGGCATCGCCGAAGCGACTGTGAAGGTGCACCGCAGCCGTCTGATGCGAAAGATGAAGGCCAATTCGCTTCTCGCGCTCAGCCGAATGGCGGAAAAGCTGCAACTGGTAGCCGACGAAGAGCTGCAACACAGCTGAGTCGAAGCCGCACCAGCAGCGGTGATCCGACCCGCATTCGATCTCCCTTTATTCCCGTGTAAGCCAAAGTTCAGCGCAACGAAACCATGACGCTACTCCGCGCCACCAGCGTGCAATAGATCGCCGCATTTCAAATCATCACACTGCAAGTCACCACGGCGAGACCGTGTTTTGTCTCTCCGTGAGAGCCGGCACACGAAAATTCGCCTGGCTGGTGCGGAATGTTTGTCGAGGATTCGATATGGACAGGTCATACAGCGAGGCTGCAGACGTCTCTCCTCCGATCGATCTCGAGTTTGGTTCCCTGGCTAACAGCCTTGTGTTGCTGCTTGAAGCAGCGAAATGCGAGATCGAGCACGACCGGGAGGCCGCAAAAACATCGCTGGCAGCCGCGTCATCCATTCTCCAGTTGGAGATCGAGCGCCGTTCAGGCGGCACGTGTTCCAGAACAGGTGGACTGGCGGGTTGGCAGATTGCGCGTGTCCGATCCTTCATCGACAGCAACCTGCACCGAACCATCCACGCGAGTGACCTCAGCGCTGTTGCGCGGCGAAGCACGGCGCACTTCTCACGCTCGTTCAAACAAGCGTTCGGAGAACCGCCACACGCCTATATTGTGAGGCGGCGGCTCGAGGAAGCCTGTCACCTGATGCTGACCAGTCCAGTGTCGCTGAGCGAGATCGCTCTCAGCGTCGGGTTTTCCGACCAGGCGCATCTGTCCAAGCTTTTCAGGCATGCCTATGGCCAAAGCCCGGCCAACTGGCGGCGCGAGCGCGAGACCTTGTGGCGCCGATGAGGAGGGCAATAACCGAGGAGGTCCCTCGGCTGCGCCGCCATGCGCGCTCGCTGCTGCGCGACCCCGAAGCGGCGGACGACCTGGTGCAGGACTGCTTGGAGATGGCGGTGTCTCGTATCGAGAGCTGGAGATCGGGCGATTCGCCGCGACGCTGGTTGTTCACGATTCTGCACCAACTCTTCGTCGATCAGGTGCGTCGCACCAATCGCCAGGTCCATGCCGAGGCGCTGATGCCCGAGACGATTGAAGCGGTCGCCCTTCCGGCGCGGCAGCCCGATAACATCGCCTCAGCCGAAGTGCTGTCGGCCCTCCAGCAGATAACCCCTGAGCGACGCGCCGCGCTGACGCTGGTCGCTGTTGAGGGCCTTTCTTATGCCGACGCAGCGCACGTGCTTGGTATTGCACTCGGCACGCTCGCGTCGCGAATTGCAGGGGGAAGAGAGGAATTGCGATCGATTCTGGACGACGTCTCGCGTCGCAAGATGACGGTGTCGACGGAAAGAGCGGATGTGAGCACCAAGTCGGCCGCATCCTGATTGGGCACGACGCCGGGCAGATTCGCCCGCACTGCGGACTCTTTGAGCACGGTTGTCCTAAGTCCAGCAGCACCGTGAATTCGCAGGCTCGCCTGGTTAGTGCCAGACCCTCGTCCACATCGCTCACTTTCCGACCGCGCGCGGGCGCTTGCCTGATTCCTCAGGTTCATGAGCCGGATCAAGCTCGCCCTGCTTGAGCTCCAAACTGGCGAGGTCCAAAGTGCCCGCGATCTAACCAAGCTTATTTGAAGCCGGTTCTCCGGAGGTTTGGGACCCGATCGATGCCAGTCTGCTAATCAGCCAGGTTAGTGTCTCGGCAGTGGCGTGCAAGCAAACGCAGGCCTGTCCAAGATCATTCGTTTCGAAGCGCCCATGTTGCAGTCCGAGCGGTTTCGGCAAGCTAGGCGCCACGAGCAATTTGTTAGCGTGGCGTGGCCGGGATGACCACGATCGATCCGGCCGGGATGACCACGATCGATCCGAGAGCTTGACGAAAGGGATAGGATGTGGCCCCAACGATGGCTTCGGCGGAGGCGACCGACCGTCTCTCCATCCGAGAGCTGATTGATGCATACGCGCATTGCGCCGACCGGCGCGACGCCAAGGGCCAGATGGCGCTTTTTCACCGAAGACACCGAGTTCCGCGTTTTCATGGACATTCTGTCTCCGGAACCGAGCTATGTCATCCACGGCCGCGAAGCACTCGCCCGGTGTTCGCCGATCTGAACCGGTATCAGGCGACCACGCATTTCAATGGCCAGAGCATCGTTCGCCTGAGCGGCGACCGCGCGACCGCCGAGAGCTATTGCATTGCCCATCACCTCACTGTGAATGGCCTCGGCGGACTCTGATGCTGGGCTCGATCCGCTACCTTGGATCAACTCGTGAAACAGGGTGGTGCCTGCTGTTCGCCGAACGCAGCCTGATGGTCGACTGGACGGACACGCGCGTCTCAGCGCCGTAAGCGCAATTGGTGAAGGGGGTCTTCGCCGAACCACTGCAGCAATCCGCTCCAAGTCCTCGCAGTTCGAACCAAGATCGGCCATCGGCGACGCCGCATATTGAGACCCAAGGAGTCTCACCAGGCATGAGCAGGCAAGTAGCAGACATCATCGTTGAAACGCTGCAGAGCGCAGGCGTTGAACATTGTTACGGCATCGTGGGGGACACGCTCAATCTGATCGCGCGTTCGCTCGAGCGAAGCAAGATCGAGTGGGTCTCGGTGAGACATGAGGAGGCCGGCGCATTCGCTGCTCAGGCCGAAGCGCAGCTGACGGGTCACTTGACGGCCGTCGCCGGGAGCTGCGGTCCTGGCAGCCTGCATTTCATCAACGGGATTTTTGAAGCGAACCGAAACCGCGCGCCCGTCATTCTCATTGCAAGCCAGATCATTCGCGATGAGTTGGGCTTCGATTTCATCCAAGAGGTCGATTTCAAGCAGATCTACAAAAGCTGCAGCGTCTTCTGCGATATGATCTATACGCCGGAGCAGGCGCGGCGCAAAACCGTCATCGCCTGTCAAACCGCCTTGTCGAAGCGGGGTGTCGCCGTTCTCATCGTGCCTGCGGACGTTTCGGCGTCAACGGTAGCTGACGACATCCCGTACGCAGTTCACCTTTCAGAACCCGTCGTTCGTCCGAGCGATGGGGATCTCGATGAAATTGCAGGGATACTCAACAAAAGCGGGAACCTTGCCATCTATGGCGGGTCCGGCTGTCAAGGGGCGCATCAGGAAATCCTGGCTGTTGCCGAGAAACTGAAGGCCCCGATCGCGCATACCTCGCGCGGGAAAGACTTCCTCGAGTTCGACAATCCCTACAATATCGGCATGACCGGGGTGCTTGGCAATGAGGCTGGCTATCACGCCTTGCTCGACTGCGACACGCTGCTGCTTCTGGGTGCCGATTTTGCCTGGCGGCAGTTCTATCCCGACAAGGCGAAGATTATTCAGGTCGACATCGACCCGACCCATCTCGGGCGACGACACCCGGTTACAAAGGGTGTTGTCGGCGACGTAAGAGCAACCCTGGAGGCGTTGCTGCCGAAGCTCGTGGAGCGCTCCGACGCCTCCTTCCGTGAACAATACGTGCGGCGCTACGCGAAAGCCAGGCAATCAGAAAAGACCAAAGCTATCGCGGGTCACGACGGGTGTATTCCTGGAACCTATCTTACTGAGGCGATCAACCGCCATGCCGCGAAGGACGCGGTATTTTCTGCCGACGATGGCACACCGGCCGCCTGGCTTGTTCGCTACATCGAAACCAATGGTCAGCGCCGCACGTTTGCCAGTCTGCTGCATGGAACCATGGCCGGCGGGATGCCGTCAGCTCTTGGGTTGCAGAAGTCTCAGCCAGGTCGCCAGGTCATCTGTCTGGCCGGCGATGGCGGGCTTTCAATGCTTTTCGGTGACCTAATGACCGTGGTCCAGGAGCAATTGCCGATCAAGATTGCGGTGTACGACAATGGCAAGCTTGGCTTCGTGGAGATCGAGCAGAAGGCCGAGGGGATGCTCGATACCTTCACGCAGCTGAAAAACCCGAACTTTGCCGAAGTTGCGCGAGCGCTGGGTCTCTGGGGCCAGACGGTTTCCAAGGCGGACGAACTTGAAGGCAGCGTCAAAAACTGGCTTGCCCAACCGGGACCAGCACTGCTGCACGTGCACGTCAGCCCATTGCAACTGGTCGTCCCGCCATTCATGGCTGCGGCGCCCGCAGCTGGCATGGCGCTCTACTCGGCTCGCGCCGTTTTGCATGGCCGAGGAGGGGATGTCTGGGAAATGGTGAGGGAGAACTTCCTTTAACCCGGCATTGCCTTGCCGGAGCCGCAAATGCGGCTCGGCGGCTTTAGACGATGATGTTGCCAGGCCAGCGGCTTGCCAAGCTGCACGTCAGTCTTCGTTCAGATCGTCATCCTGCCGAACGGGACAAGCGCGGCAAAGCGCCTTCCCGAGATACCTCGGTAGGTTTCTAGCCGAGAACGCAGCTATTTGAAGGCGAAAGCAGAAGTGTCGCTGCAGCCATTCTTTGCGCACGATCGGCTCCGGTCCAGCAGCACCGTACAAGCATAACCCCTCCTGAAGATGCAAGTTTGAGGAAGGGAGGCCGACCACGATGAAGATACTACAACGGCCTCTATCCGTATGAACTCGGAGCAGCATGATGAGCGTCAAATCCATTGCTGACCAGTTTAGCCAGACCCGGGAAGAGGCTGGAACATTGCACTCGCGTGCAATTGATTTCTGCATGCTCACGAAGCCGCGCGTGATGGTGCTCGCTGTCTTCACTGCGTTCGTTGGATTGATCGTCGCCCCAGGTTACCTGCATCCACTCAACGCGTTCATCGCGGTTCTCGCGATTGCTGCGGGGGCGGGGGCCGCCGGCGTGCTCAACATGTGGTACGACGCCGATATCGACGCGGTCATGACGCGCACGGCGATGCGGCCAATCCCCCGCGGCAAGATCTCGCCGATCGAAGCTCTTGTATCCGGCATTGTTCTCGCGGCAGTGGCAATCGCTGTACTTGCCTTGGCGACCAACGTCACTGCGGCCGCGCTGCTGGCGGTCGCAATCCTCTTCTACGTCGTTGTGTACACGGCGTGGCTGAAGCGGCGCACGCCCCAGAATATCGTCATCGGCGGCGCCGCCGGCGCACTTCCGCCGGTTATCGGATGGGCTGCAACGACCGGCCAAATCGGACTCGAGCCGCTGGTCCTGTTCCTCATCATCTTCCTCTGGACGCCGCCGCATTTCTGGGCCCTGGCCCTCAACCGCGCCGATGAATATGCGCGTGCCGGCGTCCCCATGCTGCCGGTCGTTGCAGGTCGCGCCGCAACGACGCGGCAGGTTCTGATCTATTGCGCGCTCTTGTCCGCAGCTTCCGTGTTGCCGTGGGTACTTGGGTTCGCTGGGCCGATCTACGGTGCAGCAGCGATCGGATGCGGAGCAAAACTTGCGGCTCTCGCGATCCAGTTGCGTAGCAGTGATAAGGCTGACCGCCGTGCTCCTCGCCGCCTGTTCGCGTTCTCTATCTTCTACCTGATCGTGCTGTTCGCGGCGCTCCTGATTGATCACCAGCCGCTGCGCTCCACACCCAGCTCCCGCACTGATGCCGGAGCTGCCCACGCCGAAGCTATCCCCAGCGCCGTCAGAGCCGCAGGCGCTTCCATCACCACCGGCACAGATGAGGTTTGATATGCGGCTCAGGTTGCTCGCTGCCAGCTTGATCGGCGTCCTGACACTCGCGGGCTGTTCCGAAGGTGTTCTCAATCCACAGGGGCCTATCGCCTCTGCCGAGCAACTGGTTCTGTTCAACTCGCTCGGAATCATGCTGGCGATCGTGATCCCAACGATTCTCGCCACGCTTGGCGTAGCCTTCTGGTTTCGCTCATCGAACTGGCGCGCTCGCTACATGCCCGATTTCGAGTATTCGGGCCGTCTCGAGCTGCTCGTCTGGTCGATCCCTGCCATGACGGTGCTATTGGTCGGCGGCGTCGCCTGGGTTGGTGCGCATGACCTCGATCCGCGCAAGCCGATCGCCTCCGCAGTCAACCCTGTCAGGGTTCAGGTAGTCTCGCTCGACTGGAAATGGCTGTTCATCTACCCCGACCAGGGCATCGCAACCGTCAATCAATTGACCATCCCGGCTGGCACCCCGATCAGCTTCGAACTGACCTCCTCAGGCGTGATGAACAGTTTCTTTGTGCCGCAGCTAGGCAGCCAGATCTACACCATGGCCGGCATGGTGACGCGGCTTCATTTGCAGGCCGATCATCCAGGAACCTACCGGGGGCTGTCGGCGCAGTATAGCGGCCAGGGATTCGCCGACATGCGGTTTGCCGTCGATGCGGTGCCGGCGGAGGCCTTCTCGCAGTGGGTGAATACGACGCACGACGCCGGCCCTGTGCTCGACGCGCAAGCCTATGCCGACCTCGCCAGGCCTAGCGAGTCGATAGCGCCGTTCTCCTATGGAGACGTCACTCCCGACCTGTTCAACCACGTGCTGAGCTTCGCGGCACAGCCGAACGATCCCACGCGGCTCGCAGACCCGGCGTCACAGAGGACAGACAAATGAACCCGCTCGGCAAACTCGACTGGAGCGCCATCCCCTTCGACCAGCCGATCATCATGGGAGCAGGGGCCTTCATGGTGCTCGCCATCGTCGGCATCCTGTCGTGGGTCACGCTGAAAGGCTATGTGCCGTATCTGTGGCGCGAATGGATCACATCCGTCGACCACAAGCGGATTGGCGTCATGTACTTCCTGCTGGCGCTGATCATGCTGCTGCGCGGATTTTCCGATGCGATCATGATGCGGGCGCAGCAGGCCGTCGCCGCCGGCGGTGCTCAGGGGTACCTTCCGCCGGAGCATTTCGATCAGGTCTTCTCGGCGCACGGCACCATCATGATCTTCTTCGTGGCGATGCCGTTCGTCATCGGCCTGATGAACTTCGTCTTGCCACTGCAGCTTGGCGTGCGCGATGTCGCCTTTCCGACGCTGAATTCGGTCAGCTTCTGGCTGACGGCCTCGGGCGTGCTGCTCATCAACATCTCACTCGTCGTCGGCGAGTTCGCCAAGACGGGATGGATCGCCTATCCCCCCCTCAGCGAGCTACAATTCTCCCCTGGTGTTGGCGTCGACTACTATCTGTGGTCGCTGCAGATATCCGGCGTCGGCACGCTACTGACCGGGATCAATTTCGTCACCACAATCCTGAAAATGCGGGCGCCGGGAATGGGCTACATGCGCATGCCGGTCTTCTGCTGGACCTCGCTTGCGGCCAACCTGCTCATTGTCGCTGCTTTTCCTGTCCTGACCGCCACGTTGGGGATGCTGCTGCTCGACCGCTATCTCGGCTTCCATTTCTTCACGGTCGACGGACAGGGCAACGCGATGATGTACGTCAACCTGTTCTGGGTCTGGGGTCATCCGGAAGTCTACATCCTGATCCTTCCGCCGTTCGGTATCTTTTCCGAGGTTGTCGCGACCTTCTCGGGCAAGCCACTGTTCGGCTACCGCTCCATGGTTGCCGCGACGATGGCGATTTGCGTCCTCTCGTTCCTCGTCTGGCTGCATCACTTCTTCACCATGGGCGCCAGTGCCGACGTCAACGGCTTCTTCGGCATCATGACTATGATCATAGCGGTGCCGACAGGTGTGAAAGTCTTCAACTGGCTGTTCACCATGTATGGCGGGCGCGTGCGCTTCGAGGTGCCGATCCTGTGGTCGATCGGATTCATGGTGACCTTCGTCATCGGCGGCATGACTGGTGTTCTGATGGCGGTGCCTCCGGCCGATTTTCAGCTGCACAACAGCCTGTTTCTGGTCGCCCACTTCCATAACGTCATCATCGGCGGCGTCGTCTTCGGCGTGATGGCGGGTTACAATTACTGGTTCCCCAAGGCATTCGGCTTCAAGCTCGACGAGCGCTGGGGCAGGGCATCGTTCTGGTGCTGGCTGATCGGCTTCTACGTCGCTTTCATGCCGCTCTACGTGCTCGGCCTGATGGGCATGACCCGGCGCATGCAGCACTACGACAATGTCGCCTGGCAGCCATGGCTGATCGTGGCGGCGATCGGCACCGTCATCATTCTGGGCGGCATCGTTTGCCAGATCGTTCAGCTGGTTGTCTCGATCCGCAATCGCGACCTGCTTCGCGTAGCTGGCGACCCGTGGGACGGCCGCACGCTGGAATGGTCCACCGCGTCGCCGCCGCCGGCATGGAACTTTTCGGTCCTGCCGCATGTGGCCGAGCGCGACAGCTTCTGGGTCGCCAAGCAACGTGCCAGCGCACAACACGCCCAGCCGGATCCGGCGCGTCAGTACGAGCCGATCGAAGTGCCGAGGAACAGTCCGGTCGGGTTCGTCAACGCCTTCTTTGCCGTCATCATCGGTTTCGCCTTGATCTGGCACATCTGGTGGATGGCCGCGCTCGGCCTGATCGGCACGTTTTTGACGATCCTCATCTTCGCATTTCGCGATGAGGACGAGACCGAGGTGCCGGCGGAGCAAGTTGCGCAGTTCGATCGGCTTCATCAGGCGGGGGTCGCGATATGAACTTCACTGTTGCCGTTGAGTCTGGCGGTGCGCTGTCCAGCGCGAGCGAAGCCGGTCCGGCGCCGAAGCGGATTGTCGTTGCCTACGGCTTCTGGATCTTCCTGCTGAGCGACATCGTGATGTTCTCGGCACTGTTTGCAGCCTACGCGGTGCTCCAGCATGCCAATGCGGGTGGTCCGACCGGTGCCCAGCTGTTCAATCAGTCCAGGGTCGCCATCGAAACCGCGTGCCTTCTCGCCTCGAGCTACACATGCGGGCTGATGAGCCTGGCGGTCAATTCGCGGCGCCGTTTCGCAACGTACCTGGGTGCCTTGCTTACATTCGTGCTCGGCGTCGCGTTCCTCACCCTCGAGATACGCGAGTTCGCCGACATGGTCGCGCAAGGCGCGGGCCCGCAACGCAGCGCCTTCCTCTCGGCTTTCTTCGCCCTTGTCGGCTGCCACGGATTGCACGTCACCGCCGGCCTGATCTGGCTGGTGGTGATGATGGGGCAGGTCGCATCGAAGGGGTTTCGGCCTGCCGTCCAGCGTCGGCTGCAGTGCTTTTCGCTGTTCTGGCACGCGCTCGACATCGTCTGGGTCGGGCTGTTCACGGTCGTCTATCTGATGGGAGTGACCCAATGACAACAGCACGTTTCGATCGCGCCCCCGGCGACCAGTCGATTGCGACCGAGCAGGAAGCGACATCCTCCGGGATCCTAGTCTACAGCATTGGCCTGGTGTTCGCCCTGATCCTCACCGCAATCTCGTTCTGGGTCGCCAACACCACGCTGCTCTGGGGACCGGGCGTGCCGCTTGGCCTTGCGGTGCTCGCCATCGCTCAGATGGGAATCCACCTGGTGTTCTTCCTGCACATCACGACCGGCACCGACAACACCAACAACGTGCTCGCGCTCGCGTTCGGCGTGCTCATCGTCCTGCTGGTGGTGGCCGGTTCCCTGGTGATCATGACCAACCTGAACAGCAGCATGATGCCGCCCGGCGACCTGATGGATATGCAAATGAAGTACTGACCCCTTTTTTGCGGCGAGCAGCCTTGGCTAACCCGCTGCTTATGGCGCCGCACCGAATTGATCGGTGCCGCAGGATGCTCTTCCGCCGCTGGCCTTCGCCGTCAAATCAAGCGGTGCCGATCCGGCCAGCGAGCGATCATCCGACTACCAGCGCGGCCGTCGATGGGACGACCGCTTAACCCAAGAGAGAAGGAACCAGACCATGAACTTCAAAGCTATCAGCCTTGCCGCTGCATTCGCTTTTTCCGCTGTTGGCAGCGCCGCGCTCGCCGGCGCACTCGATGAGCCTGCCACCATAGGGCCGTTCTACACGGATTCGAGCTTGAAGAGCCTGAGACCGATGCCCGAGCTGAAGGCGGCCTTCAAGTCGATGCCCAAGGAAAAGCGGGAGGAAGTGGTCAGGCTTTGCAACGACCCCTCTACCACCGCACGTCTCAACGAGTTCTGCGACGTCGTCAACACCCTGCACAAGATGCAATAATCCGATCGGGCCGCGAAGGGATGGCGGGTGCTAGCCCGCCATCTCGAGGCAGAGCTGTAAGACGTTCAATTCAGTATAGGTCGTTCAGATATGAACAGACGCCTCTCCTATGCATCACAGCGTGAGGATCTGAACGTCCGAAACAGGCGAGTGTTGCTCCGCTGCTGGCACCGGGGAACTCAAGAAAGCGGTCTCATCCTCGGTTCGTTCGCGGAACAGTCCATTGATAAATTGAACGATGCTCAACTTGATAGACTCGAAGCACTGCTCGATTGCCCCGACGCCGATCTATTCGGCTGGATCATCGGCAACCGTCCGGCGCCGGCGGAACATAATCATGACGTGATGCGCCTGCTGCGTGGCTTCTGCGGAGTGCGCCATCAAAGACCCCTGCAGAACCGACAGCGTCAAAACTGACAATCAAGGGATTTGCCAACGAGCTCGACCGATACGGAGAGGGGGCGGCCGATCGTGCGCTCCTGATACTCCAATTCGCTCTCCTGTTCGGCTTCTTCTTTCTCTGTCTTCCGCTTGGCAACACCTTCCACACCGATGCACCGTCGGTCACACTGGCGGGCATGTGCGGCGTGGCAGTCCCGACCACCAACATCACGCCATCTACGTGGCGTCCGTCGAGAGTGTCGCAGGTTCCGCGACGAACCGCGGTGCCGCGCACGAAAAAGTCGCAGCAACCTTCCCGCCGACCATCGGCATTCCTATCGGTTACTTTGCCCCGCAGCAGGGGGTTTGAGCATGATCGGCCCCGGCTTAGCAGCACCGTACAAGCATAATTCCCCTGGAGCATGTAACTTTGAGGAATGGACGCCGACCCTGACGACCATACTATTTTAGTTTCTATTCGTATGAACTCGGAGCAGCAAGATGGTGTCAGGACCATTGCTGGTCAGTTTGGCTAAACTCAGGAAAAGGTCGGCGTATTGCACTGAATTCAACCGCAGCGACGGCTGAGTGGTCAGCCTTCGCCCGAATTCGGAGATCCCGATGACCAACCAAGTTCCCTTACAGATCAAAACACGTTTTGCGCTGACGCGTATCAAAGCGCTGGGCGCGGCAGTCTCGCTGGTCGCCATCTCCGCGATGCCGGTGGCGGCCGCATCGCCAGCAGCCACGGCGAGCGGGTTGCCCTCGTGCGGCTCGCGGCCGGAAATCCTCAAGCAACTTTCCACCCGATTCAACGAAGCGCCCGTTGCTCTCGGCCTGGCCAAGAACGGCTCGGTGATTGAAGTGCTGACCAGCGACGATGGCGAGACCTGGACGATTCTTATCAGCCAGCCGAACGGCCCAAGCTGTCTCGTCGCAGTTGGCGAAGGCTGGGAAGAATTGAAGCGTGTCGGTGCCAAAGGCGAGCGCGGCGCCTGATCGCCTGCACCGCGTGGATCGCAAAAGAAGGAACGCGAAGATGGTTGATATCTATTCCCGCGAAAGCGTACTGCAGCACAAGTCGCGGCCCGGCATCGTCCCAATAGGTCAAAAGCTTTGGCCAGAGCAGGCAGTTGACCTGGGATCGCACACAGTTGCCCGTAGGCTGTCGGACACGCACTCCGACCACGGGGCTCCGCTCGCGTTTCTGTCGCGGTTCATCGTTCTTCAGGCGATCGGCGTCGCCGGAATCGTCGGCCTGTGGGTCGCCGGCATTGCCAGCAAACCGTTCGCCGGCGACAACGCGTTTCTGTGCTGGTTCATCGCTGCTATCGGTGCCTTGGGCCTTCTGTGTGTCTTCCTTCGACGCTGGCGCGATGTCGACTGGCTGGCGACCCATGTGGTGCGGATCGGGCTGCTCGGAACCGTGGTTGGGCTCATCGTCGCCTTCTCCGCGGCGCGCGCTGGCGGCTCGGCCGACCCCAATGCGATCCGGCCGATGATAGCGTCGGTGATCGACGGCATGTATGTCGCGCTCTATGCGACGCTGCTGGGGATAGCCACGAACCTGTGGCTGAAGATCAATCTTCGCCTGCTGGGGAACTTCGATGGATGAGGAAACTCTCACTGTCTGGCTCGACACCGCTCTCCTGATGCTCGGCGGCTTCGTCCTCATGACGGTCCTCATGATGACGGTGATGAACCCGCCTGCCAAGGCGAGCGAAACCGAGGGCGTCACATCGCCCGGAAACGTGACCGTTGAGACGCAGTGGCCCGACAAGCTCGACGCCGATGTCGATCTGTGGGTCCAGGCGCCCGGCGATGTGCCGGTCGGCTACTCCAACAAGAGCGGCAGGGTATTCGATCTGCTGCGCGACGACCTGGGGATGGCGCAGGACATGACCGACTCCAACCATGAAGTCGGCTATTCGCGGGGAGCTCCCGCTGGCGAGTACGTCGTCAATGTTCACATGTATCGCGGCGTCAACGTCAAGTATCCCGTCCCGGTGAAGATAACTGTCAATGTGAAGCGCGATTCCACCAAGTCGTCAGCGCCGCTGGCCACAACGAAGGTCGAACTGCGCAAGCCCAACCAGGAGCTTACCGCCGTGAGATTCCGACTCGATTCAACTGGCCAACTGGTGCCAGGCAGCATCAACAGCATCTTCAAACCCCTACGTGTGGCGGCCACCCAATGATGATCGCTCCCGCCATATTCGCCCTGCTGCTGGGCGCGTTCATCTTCGTCATCCTGCCGCATGCAGGCATTGCCCGCCGCATCCTCTCGGTAGGCATCTTCCTGGCGCTGATCACCGTCGTCTATGTCGGTGCCAGCGAGCTTCTTGGCCGTCCCAAGCCGCTGACGCTTGAGTGGCGCGACCCGACAAAAGCCCAGGTGGTGGGCGCCGTCCCGGTTGAGAACGAAGCCATCTACGTATGGCTAACCACAACGGGCTCGAGTGAGCCGCGCTTCTATGTGCTGCCATGGAGCCAGCAAGCCGCGCAACAACTGCAAGACGCGATGGGCAAGGCGGAGGCCGACGGTACTGGGGTTGAGATGAAGATGCAGAGCGCGGACGCAAGTCTCGATACCCGTGAGCCGATGTTCTACGCACGGCCGCAACCGGCCCTGCCGGCAAAGGACTATCAGAGCGGCGTAAGCCCCCTCGTCTATACGCAGCCTGGCCCCACGGCTGATGGGACTCTGTAACTGAGCATGCCCACGCAAAGCTCGCCCCTCTCTCATGTTGTGAACGCCATCGCTGCAGGACGAAACGCTGTGCTGACTGTGGGCGGCAGACGAACTGGTCAGCATGATCGAAGCGCGGCTTCTCGGCCCACCTGAGGATCCCGAAATATATGTTTCCTTATGAAACTACGCTTCGGGCCGTCTCGAATTCATATGCAGCCCGGCTGTAAGTTTGCTTCTCTGGCGCGAATTTCATTTCAGCAGGACAGCGCGCCGGGAAGGGAACGGGTTTCACCAGCGCCGGCTTGGAACCAAGTCGGGAAACCATCGGAGCATTCCGCTGCGCTAGTGATTTCTTCGCGGCTGACAGCCCGTTCCTCTTCCGTCTCCCCTGGCTGCGAGCGGCAATGATTGTTAGGTTGGATCAGGTTTCTCGGCAGACTGTCGGTAGGTTCACCCTGAAGCTCTGCATATCCGTGCTCATCGCTTCCCTTGGAAAAGCCGGATATGCCGGCACGTCGACATGGCTTGGTCTCTATGCCGTTTTCGCGGCCGTGGTTGCGGTGATCCTGGGACAGCGATTTCCCACCAAATCCTTCAACCACTGGGACGAGGCCTTGTGGCTGGTCGCGGCCGCGCTGGGGATACAAGTGATCCAGAAGGCGTTTTTGTAGTGGCTATCGATCGCGACGGGAAAGTCGAAGCACGAGCCGCCCGGACTCATTAACGCACTATGTCGACCGGCGTTGAAATGGGCGCCTGCATTTCTCAAATCGGCGTGTCTCGTGCCTCATCTCTAAGTTGGAACAGGACCAATGGATCCGCAAAATCATCCACTCCAATCTAAGCACTCAGAGCAGGGTGACGCTGTACCAAGCCTCCAAACTTTGTCCTTCTCCAAAATTGTCATGGGATTGATCCCGCTGACGATCACCTTTCTCGCTTTCGTGGCCGTGCTGTCAGCGGTGAGAACGCTTTTCGGCTAGCGTCGGAAGGCAACACTCCGTCGGGTTCAAGCGCCCTTGTACCTATGACTTTTTGATATCTTTGACCTTTTCCCTCTCTCGAATACAAATGCCGAGCCTTCTATTTTTCTCGAAGCAGCCGGCCATTTACCCGCTGCAGGCAGTCGTCACCTGGTGACGACGACCGAGAAGGGAAGGAAAAATCCGATGTATCGTTACCGCCTTTATGTGCCCACCCATCGCCCGCTGCCAGTGTCGTCGGTGAAAGCCGACATCAAGGCAGCCGCTCACGATACCAGGGCACCATCAACCGCACCGTTCAGATTGACCAAGGTGCTGCTGACAATCGGCTTCCTGCTGACTGCCGCGGCAGTCGCCGCCTCGCTTTCGTGATCCGATACCAAAAGAGAAAAATCATGCCTAACCCCGTACCTCCTCGAACGTCGAACGCTCATCATCGCTTCGTCATCGGGCTCGATGGCGAAGGCCATTGGATCGCCCGCGATGAACAGGGGCAGACAGGCGGCGTTTTCGCCGACAGGCTTTCCGCGATCCGTTTCGCGACCATGGAGAGCGACCATCAGGCCGGCGCGATACGATTCGCTCCCCGGTCCGCACGCCTCTCGCTGTTCAACTGAGCTGCCACCGGCCTGACCTGGACGACGAAGCCATCCAACCGCTGACGTCAGAATTCCTTCGGGCACATTTCGGTAGCCAATCATGGAAACCCTCGACCCCACCGATCTGAGCAGCCTGCTCGAGCGCTTGACGCATACGCGCAGGCTGCTCGAACACCAGCTGTGGGAAGCAGCGCGTATCCTGTCCATCGACAAATCGTCTCCGACAGGCCGGCGGTTTGCCGGCCTGGTCGAGGCTGGCGCCACGTTCGATCCCGCAATGTTGCTGGTCGCGATGTCGAAGCCTGGTCGATCCGTATCGAGCCTCAGCAATACAGGCAGGTGCTGGACATGCACGGTTCAACCGGCAGCGGGTCTCACCGGAGCAGCAACAAAGCGGTTCACGACAGACCATGCGGACCTGCCCGCCGCGGTTCTGGCGTCGCTGATTTCCTCGCTTCTGAACGCAGAGGAAAGCCCGTGGACAAAAGGGCTTTCCAAACCGGCCAAAGGAACCTGTACACACCATGACACCTGAACAAGCACGCGTGGGCCTCAATGGCGCCATGACCGCACTGGTAACCCCTTTTTCAAACGGAGAAGTCGACCTGCCCGGCCTGACGACATTGCTGGAATGGCAGATCGAACAGGGGATCGACGGCCTGGTGCCATGCGGCACCACCGGCGAGGCACCGACCTTGTCCTGGGAAGAACGTCTCGACGTGCTTGCCCGGTGCGTGAAGGTCGCCAGCGGCAGGGTGCCGGTCATCGCCGGCACCGGCACCAACAACACCGAAGCGACGGTCGCCTTTACCACCGCGGCGGAAGCATTTGGCGCCGATGCCGCCCTGATCGTGACGCCGTACTACAACAGGCCGACGCAGGAAGGCATCTACCGCCATTTCGAGGCCATCGCCCGCAAGGTCAGGATTCCGATCATTGTCTACAATGTTCCGGCTCGCACCGGCGTCGACCTGTCCCCGGAAACGATCGAGCGCCTGGCACAGATTCCGACCATCATAGGCATCAAGGACGCGACGGGCGATCTGAGCCGGCCGTCATCGCTTGCCGCTGCTCTGGGAGAGCGCTTCATCCAGTTCTCCGGCCATGATTCGACATCTTTCGGCTTCAACACGATGGGCGGCCGCGGCACGATTTCCGTGGTCTCCAACGTCGCGCCCCGCCTGTGCGTCGAAATGCACGATGCGTGCCGCGCCGGAGATCACCACAGTGCCAGGGCAATACACCATCGGCTGCGGCCGCTCATCGCGGCCCTGGAGTTGGAGAGCAATCCAATCCCGGTGAAATATGCATTGCACCTTGCATTGGGGCTGAGCCCCGATGTTCGCTTGCCGCTGACGCCGGTGCAGCCGGAAACCGCCAGCGCCATCCGTGAAGCGATGCTGGTGCTAGCCGAGAACGACAGCAGCGTTTTCAACTCAAGACGGGCTGTCAACGCCGGACAATGGTGGGTCTAGTCGACGAGAGCAAAGGGGGCGCTGTCAGGCTTTTCGCGCCCGCCTGCCCTTCTCTTCCATGAGGTAGACCAAGCCGGGGCGAACGATCCATTCGCCGGTGCGCAGGCTCTCGACGTCGAAGCGTCCGTCGGCAGCGCGCGGCGCAACGCCCGCAAAGCGATAGCGATGTCCGCTGGCGTCGACGACGGTTTCCGCGATTGGCGCGCCTGCCAGATGGCCGATGGTCGCTCCTTCGGATCGAAGATTCGCCAGGATGAAATACTCGGTCGGCAGGCTGCGCCCAACCCTGGCACTGAGCTTGAACGGAATGAGGCTTTTGTTCATTGGGACCACCGGTCGCATTCGCGCGATCAGGTGTGTGTCACCTCTGGATCGGCCCGCGAACAGACCTGCGCTACATAGTCGGCAGCCACATATGAATTCGAGAGGACTGCGCGACCCAAATTATAAACGCCGCATAGGGGACGGCCGCGCTACGCGTTCGAAGCCGCTCCGTCGTAGCGAACTGTTCTCCAGACCCGAAACAGAAGATGAAACGATGTCGCCTCGACCAGAGGGCTATGGCCGATCGATGAACCCATCGCCGTCGGCACCAAGGTGACATCTGCGGATCGCACATCTCGGACAACCCACCGATCATAAAGGTATCCTCTTGATCGGATAGGCAGTCCCACGCAGTGCGACGCTTCCCGAAAATAGGTCTGGACTCCAGAGCGTCGCCTATGTACGGTCTACTATGAAACGTTTCATATCAGCTATTGAACGCGACCTATGACCGCAAAGCCAACAATGAATGACGTCGCCTTGCGGGCGGATGTATCGCTTGGGACAGTGTCAAAGGTGTTGAACGGCGATCCCACGGTCGGCGCAGAGCTTCGTGACCGCGTTTTCGATGCCTGTGCGCAGCTGAACTATCAGCACAACCGCATCGCGGCGAGTCTCAGGAGTCGCCAGACGCGCACGATCGGGATCATCATTCCCGACATTCTCAATACCTTCTATGCGGCGCTCGTCGAAAAACTGGAAAATCTTGCATCGGCAAGTGGCTACACCGTCATGGTGGTGACCACGGGTGAGGATGCCAGCCGGGCCGCCGCGCGCATCGAGGTTCTCAAGCAACGACAGGTCGACGGCATGATTATCATCCCGTCGCTCAATGCGTCCGAGAGCCTGGAGAAGACAGTTGGATCAGGCATTCCGTGCGTTGTGGTCGACCGCGTATCGGCCGAAAACCCCTTTCCCAGTGTCGCAACCGATAATGTCGATGCGGCTTATCAAGGCACCCGCTATTTGTTGTCGCTCGGCCACAAGCATATTGCGCTTGCCGTCAACTCGCCGAAGCTCTGGAACACCCAGGAACGCATCGCTGGCTTTGAGCAGGCGATGCGGGAGGGACAAGGACGGGCCGACGTGCGGATCGTTGGCATGAGCGTCGAAGAAGCCCGGATGTCGATCGGCAATTTTTTTCGCGAGCCAGATCGTCCGACAGCCCTGTTCGCGGCGAACAACCTTGTGACGCTGGGTGCAATCAGCGCTCAGCTCGATTGCGGCATCGATATTCCGGGTGACCTGTCACTTCTTGCCTTCGACGATTTTGAATGGTTGCGGCTCCTGCGACCGGCGATCAGTGCCATCCAACAGCCGATTGACCAAATCGCGGTCGATGCGTGGCGATTGGTGTTTCAACAGATCAGCAAGCGGCCGATCAGCGGCCAGCACGTTCGTGCTGGTGCTCAGCTGGTGATCAGGCAATCCACTGCAGCTATTACGGGGCTCGGCAGAAGAGTGGTGGCAAAGTGAGCGAGTTTGCAGGCAAAAGCGCCGTCATCACAGGAGGAGGGCGCGGCATCGGGCTGGCTTGTGCGCGCCTGATCGCCGAACGTGGCGGAGTGGTCATTCTGCTGGGCCATGACGCGGGCATGATCGAGGGCGCCGCGGCAGAACTGCGTACGGACGGACTTTCCGCGGAAGCTATCGTCGCCGACATCAGTGTCGAGGCTGAGGTTGCCGCTGCACTGTCGCGGGCGGAGGAGGCGACGGGAGGCATCGACATTCTCGTCAACAATGCAGCGATTCAACCCTACGGCACGGTGGCGTCGATGGATTCCCACCAATGGGACTGTGTCATGGGAATCAATCTGCGTGGCGCCTACCTCGCCTGTCACTATGCATTGCCACGTATGGTCGGACGAGGTCATGGCGCGATCGTCAACATCGCCTCGGTTCAGGCGTTGGCGAACCAGGCGCGAGTCGCGGCGTATGCGACGTCAAAGGCTGGCATGCTGGCGTTGACACGCTCGATTGCCGTCGATTTCGGTCGCGCCGGCATTCGCGCCAATGCCGTCTGTCCAGGTTGCATCGATGCGCCGATGACGCGGTTTTCCGCCACCGAGACAGCGCCGGGTCAGGAAGAGGAGACGATCCGGCTGTGGGGCAATGCTCAACCGCTCGGACGGGTTGGACGGCCGAAGGAGGTTGCTGAAGTGGTGGCTTTCCTCGCCAGCGACCGGGCGAGCTTCTGTTCGGGCGCGGAGTTCAAAGTGGATGGCGGCCTGATGGCGGCACTTGGTGTGGAGCTGCCTGATCCGAGATGAAACGTTTCATAACGGAAGGCTGACGCTGAAGTTTTGGGAGGAAGAGCAATGAGCGAATGCCGATGTGGATCCTGGAGGGTCGGGCCATGTCACTAGCTGGCACGATCTCAACGCCCCAGAAATGGCCGTCGCGGCAGGTGGTCGTTTCGGTGCTGGTCCTGATGGCGGTCCTGGTCGCGCTCGGTGTCATTGCGCCGAATTTCTTTCGCTACAGCAACATCATCAATGTCCTGTTGCAGGCGTCACTGCTGGGCATCCTGGCGATCGGCATGGCTGTGGTGATGATTGTTGGCGGGATCGATCTTTCCCTGCCGGCCAACATGGCGATGAGCGCTGTCTTGGGCGCTCTTTATATGAGGGCGACTGGGGATTGGACGGTGGGTCCGCTGATCATGATCGGCGCCGGCGCCGCCATCGGGACGGTCAATGGCTTCGCGGTCGGTCGGCTCAAGATGATCCCCTTCGTCGTGACGCTTGCCATGATGACGATGGTCTCCGGCGCCACCGTCTGGATGACGAACTCCCTGAGCATCTCGCAGCTGCCAGAGACGTTTGTCGATGTATTCGGGGCGCGGCCGATCCTCAAGATTCCCGTGACGGTCCTGATCGTCGCCGGTCTTGGTTTCGTCCTGACGACCTTGATGCGGTCTTCGATCGCCGGGCGGTGGGCCTATGCTGTCGGGATCAATGAAAAGGCGGCTCGCGTAGCACGCATTCCGATCGCTCGCGTCGTGGTCGGCAGCTACGTCTTTTCCGGCCTGATGGCCGGCCTTGCGGCGATCCTTGTCACGGCAAGGCTGGGTGCCGCATCGGCGAACATGGGCAATGACGGCATGGTGCTGGACATCGTATCGGCCTGCGTGGTCGGCGGCGTCAGCATTTACGGCGGGTCGGGGCGCGTTCTCGGTGCCTTGTTCGGCGCTCTGCTGATTACAGTCCTTTCGAACGCCATGAACCTGATGGGCGTGTCGTTCTATTTCAGTCTCGTGATCAAGGGGGCGGTCATCATCGCCTTCGTGGCGGCCGACAGACGCAATGGGGGCCGCTCATGAACTCCGATGTCATGCTGAGAATGGATGGCATTGCCAAGTCGTTTGGATCCATCCCGGCGATCACACGCGCTGGCCTGGAAGCTCGCAGCGGTGAGGCCATCGCCCTCATGGGAGCGAACGGAGCGGGCAAGTCCACGCTCATGAATATTCTTGGCGGGGTCGTAGCCGGTGACCGTGGGCGGATTTCCATCGACGGCGTGGACGTCACTTTGCGCTCACCACGGGATGCGACGCATCACGGCATCGCCTTCGTCCACCAGGAACTGACGATGTTTCCGACGATGAGTGTTGCGGAAAACATCTTCATCGACGAGATGCCTTCTTCCGGATGGTTCATCAGGTCCTCCGAGATGATGCGCCAGGCTGAATTGCTGCTTGCGCGCCTCGGTTGCGAGATTTCTCCCGCGACGCCCGTCGAACAGCTGAGCATTGGTGACCGGCAACTGGTGGAGATTGCTCGCGCGCTGCGGCATCGCGCAAGGATCGTGATCTTCGATGAGCCGACGTCGTCGCTGTCGGGGCCCGAACGTGACCGGCTCTTCGCCGTGATCGAGAGTCTCAAGGCTGAAGGCGTGGCCATCATCTATATCACGCATTTTCTCGATGAGATTTTCACTGTCTGCGAACGCATCTCGGTCATGCGAAATGGCGAGACAGTCTGGTCTTCGGCAATGTCGGAGGTCGACGCCTCGACGGTGGTTCATCTCATGCTCGGCATTTCAGAAGGCGAGGGACGGATCCGCGAGCCGGTCGCAGTGCCCGGCGTCGCGCTGATGTCGGTCACGGGTCTCAGCCGCCAGGGCGCCTTGCATGACGTGAGTTTTTCACTCCGCAAGGGTGAGATCGTTGGCCTGTGGGGGCTGCTTGGATCAGGGCGTACCGAGTTGCTGCGAGCGTTGATCGGGCTCGATCCGATCGACGCTGGACAGATCCGTTGGCGCGAAGGCGCGGTCGAGGCCGACATTACGTCGGAGCAACTGCGCGCGCATGTCGGAATTGTCACCGAGGATCGCCGGGGCGAAGGTATCCTTCTGCCGCTTTCGGTCGCCCAGAACATTGCGCTTCCAAATTTGAGATCGCTGCTGAACCGATGGCGGCTCGTGTCTCAGGCTGGGGAAGGGACACTGGCAGCCGCCATGATCAAGCGGCTTCAGATCAAAGTTTCCAGTGCGGAGCAAAGCCTCGGCACGCTGAGCGGTGGCAATCAGCAAAAGGTCGTATTTGGCCGTTGGCTAGCCACCAATCCACGTCTCTTTCTGCTGGACGAGCCAACGCGCGGTCTCGACGTGAGCGCCAAGGCGGAAATCATGAAACTCGTCGTCGAGCTGGCCGAACAGGGCTGCAGCTGCCTGATTGTCTCCTCGGAACTCGAGGAGCTGATGCGCGTCTGCGACCGGTATCTGATTATCAGGCGGGGACGATTGATCGGAGAATTGCATGGATCGGCGACCAGTGGAGAGTTGATGCAATCGATCTCGACAATCAACTGAATGTCAGAGGAAGTCATGAATATCAAATATGCCTTGGAAGAACTCGTCAGGTATGGGTTTTTCGTTGTTCTGGCAGCAACGTTCCTGCTGTTTTCCGTTCTGACGGAACATTTTCTGTCAGGCGAGAATATCTTGAACATTTTCCATACGATGGCGCCATTGGCGATCATTGCCTCGGGCCTCGGCCTCGTCATCATCTCGGGCAGACTGGATATTTCCGTCGGCTCCACCGCGTTCCTGTCGTGCGCGATCGGTGCGCTTCTCATGAAGGACCATGGCCTCGACCCGATCCTTGCAACGTTTGTCGTCCTGGTCTGCGGCGCGTTTCTCGGTGCGGTCAACGGCGCCATCGTTTCGGTGCTCAAGGTCAACTCCCTCATTGCGACGCTCGGTACGATGATCGCCTATCGAGGCATTGCCCTGTCGTTGACGGATGCGCTCCTGGTGCCTCTGCCCGAGCCAATTCGCGTCCTGGGCAATGCTCGGCTCGGTCCCATTCCGACCGACATCCTGATCATGCTTGTCATTCTTGTCGGCGTGCATCTGCTCCATGCCAAGACGGCGTTCGGCCGGCAACTTGTGGCAATGGGCAACGACGTGGCCATTGCGCGAAAGGTTGGGCTGCCGGTTGATCGGACAGGCTTCCTCAGCTTCGTGCTTGCGGGTGTGCTGGCGTCCGTAGGCGGCATTCTAACCACGGTTCAGAACGGTGCGGTCAGTCCCTGGCTCGGCAGCGGTGTTGAATTTACGGCGCTCGCGGCGGTCGTTGTGGGCGGCATCAGCCTTCTCGGTGGCCGTGGAACCATCCTTTTCAGCATTATCCCCGGGGCATTCATCTTCGAGATGATCCGCAACGGTCTCACCCATCTCGGTGCCACGCCTTATTCCTATCGGCTTGTCGGTGGCGCCGTGATCTTCGCAGCGATGTATGCGGATGCCCTGAAGAGCGGACGCGTTTCGCTCAGATGGAGGACAGCTCCCTAGTCGGGTCCGTTCTGGATATGCGCACAAGCCAATCAACCAAAGGAGGAAACAAATGAAACGTTACATTCTAAGTGCTGCGTTATTGCTCGGTCTCGCAGGCCTGTCGCCTGTTCATGCCGAGCCGCTGAAAGTCGGGTTCTCGCTGGACACCAAGGAATCCACACTTCAGACGGCATGGGAGACCTTCCTGAAGTCCGAGGGAGATAAGCAAGGCAAGGCTGCCGGGTTGGAATTCGAATGGACGATCAACGTCGCAAATGCCGATCCTGCCCGTCAGGCGGCGAACATCGACGATCTGATCACTGCCGGCGTCGACGTCATCATCGCCCGTGCCTTCGACTCGGGCGCGATCGGGACGTCGATCAAGGCGGCAAAGGAAGCTGGAATACCTTTCGTCACATTCGATCGGGGCTCCACAAGTGGGAAGCCGACTGCGCATGTGGGGGGCGACAGCTATGACCAGGCGCGCAGCACCGGATTGGCTTTTGCCGAGATCCTGAAGAAGGCAGGAGTGAAAGGAAAGTGCATCGAGCTTCAGGGCATGCTGACCGACATCAATGCGGTCAACCGGAGCAAGGGCTGGAATGAAGTCGGCAAGGAGACCAGTCAGTACGAGACGATTCTCCAGGTACCGACGGAATGGAATCCCGAGCTTTTTCTCTCGGGTCTCACCAATGCTCTGACCGCGAAGCCGGAGGCCAATTGTGTCTTCGCGGCGAGCGACTTCGCGTTTCCATCGATCCAGGCCGCCCTGGAAAAGGCCGGCCGATGGGCACCGACGGGCGAACCGAAGCATATGTGGCTCGCAACCAATGACCTCCTGTCAGCGGCCGTGAAGCCGATGGAAGATGGCTACATCGACGTCTCGACCACCTGGGACGCATATTTGCAGGCCAAGGAAGCCGTTCGCGTCCTTGTCGCCATCAAGAAGGGGGAGGATCCGAAGTGCGGACCGGATGGCTGCCTTGCCAAGGGGCGCGTTGTGACGCCGGCGACTATCAAGGACACGCCGGATCTCTGGTCGCGGGACTTCAAATAACCGATTCCAAATGACGGTCACGTCGAGGGCAATCTGCCCTCGCCGTGACCGGAGGTGTTTATCTGGCAAGCGCGCCCGTTGTAGACTTCGGGGCGGAGTCTTTGATGAAGGCGCTCAGCACAGCGTCGCGGCGATCGCCTCTTCGTGCGCCCCGGGGCGGCAATTCCGGCTTCGTGCCATACGAGACAATTGCTTTCTCCGATCATCCTCAAGAATGGGATGGATTTCCTGCCATATCGTCTCTTCCCGATCTATATATCGGTTGAGATCGATGCAGGTGAAGATGGACCACGACATCATAATGAAGGCGCTGGCGCACCCGTTTCGACGTGATGTCCTGGCGTGGTTGAAGGAGCCTGAACGGCACTTCGCCGCGCAGGTGCACCCGCTTGAGATGGGCGTCTGCGCCAGCCAGTTCGACCATCGCGGCTTGGCGCAGTCCAGTGTTTCCGGGCATCTGGCGACGCTGGCGTCGGCCGACCTCGTTACCACGCGGCGGGTCGGCCAATGGGTGTTCTACAAGCGCAACGAAGAAACCATCGCCGCTTTTCAGGCCGCCCTGTCCGATCTCTGACGATCCTCCCCATTTCCTCCCCCGAATGCATGAAAGGCATTTCTCATGGCTAACCTCTTTGATCCCCTGCGGGCCGGCGACCTGGCACTGGCGAACCGCATCGTCATGGCGCCGCTGACGCGCAATCGCTCACCCAATGCGGTGCCCGGCGACCTCTCGGTAACCTACTACGGCCAGCGCGCCACGGCCGGGCTGATCGTGACCGAGGCCACCGCCATCAGCCATCAGGGCCAGGGCTACGCCAACGTACCCGGCCTTTATGGCGCGGATCAGCTTGCCGGCTGGAAGCGCGTCACCGACGCCGTTCATAAGGCCGGCGGCAAGATCGTGGTCCAACTCTGGCATGTCGGGCGCATCTCGCACAATACGTTGCAGCCTGGCGGCGGCAAGCCGGTGGCGCCGTCCGCGATAAGGGCAAAATCCAAGACTTTTCTTGTCAAGCCGGATGGCAGCGGCGAGTTCGCTGAGACCTCCGAGCCGCGCGCGCTAGATGCGGCCGAAATCCCCGGCATCGTCGATGATTTTCGCCGCGCCGCCAAGGCGGCGGTCGAGGAGGCGGGTTTCGACGGCGTCGAGATCCATGGTGCCAATGGATATCTCGTGGACCAGTTTCTGCGCTCGGGCACCAACCATCGCACCGATGATTATGGCGGCTCCATCGAGAACCGGACGCGCTTTCTGTTCGAGGTGGTCGACGCGGTCACTGGCGCTGTCGGCGCCGGCAGGACCGGGATCAGGCTGTCGCCGGTGACGCCCGCCAACGACACTTCGGATGCCAATCCGCAGCTGCTTTTCAACCATGTGGTGGCAGGCCTGGGCAGTCGCGGCCTCGCCTATATCCATATCGTCGAAGGGGCGACTGGCGGCGCGCGCGACTTCCGGCAAGGAGATAAACCATTCGACTATGCGGAACTCAAAGCCACCTATCACAAAGCCGGCGGAGACGGCGCCTGGCTGGTGAACAACGGCTACGGTAAGGAATTGGCCGAAACGGCCGTTGCGGACGGCCACGCCGACCTCGTCGCGTTCGGCAAGCTCTTCATCGCCAATCCGGACCTCGTCAGCCGATTGAAGCGTAATGCCGAACTGAACGATCCGGACACGGCAACGTTTTATGGCGGCGGTGCCACGGGCTACACGGACTATCCGACTGCGGCCTGAGTAGCGGCAAGATCCCATTGCGAGGTCAAGCAAGACTACGGCTCCAACAACCAGCCCGTCGTCGACCGTTCGGTTACCGCTTCGATCTCAAAGTCGACGGAAACCGTCTAGGCTCCGCAGGGCGCCGCTCGCAACCTCTTCGGCCACTGACCGGCCGGTTCCGACAACTCAAAGCGACGGGCTTGTCCCGCCGCTCTGCTTTTGCAGAGGAGAGGTCTGGATGCTCTGTGTGGGAGCGTGGGCTCTGCTAGCCCATCGTTAATTGGCGAGTGTCCGTCGTGGTTATTCCGGGGTAGAGCCCTTGATAAAGGCACTCAGCACACCGTCGAGATGCTGCTTCATCGTCTTTCCTGCAGCTGTTGCATCGCCGGCGGCGATAGCCTCGAAGATATTTTGATGTTCGGCGGCAGTTCGGCCCGGACGATCGGGTCCCAGAAGCAGTTGCTCGAAGCGTTCGAAGAGTGGCTTGGTCCGGTATTCCCATAGTTTGGAGACGACCACCTCGTACGCGGGGTTTCCGCTCGCTCGGGCGATCTCGACGTGAAACAGGCGATCCCCCTCTCGATAGTTCTCCGGAGTGGCAGACGTTGCCGATGCTTGCAGGTCCATCGCGGCGCGCATGCCGTCCAGGTTCTCTTGCCTGTGATTGGCGGCTGCCAGTTCCGCGACACGAGGCTCGATCACGCGTCTTGCCTCCATGATCTGTATGGGGCCGATATCCACTTCAGACGGATTCTGTGCCGCCGGACGCTGCGCGCCCAACAGTACCTGGACCCCATGGCCCGGTCGGATCGCGACGCGACCGGTCACCTCAAGGGCAATAAGAGCCTCGCGTACCGACGTCCGGCTTACCGCCAGTTGTTCGGCAAGCTCCCGCTCCGACGGCAAGAAGGTGCCGGCGGGGAACAACCCCTGATCGATACGCGTCTCCAGGAGTTCGGCGATCCGCCGATAAAGACGGGTCGACTCCAATTGCGGCAGGCGTGCCGTGGCCCTCTCCTCGGAGGGGGATGCCGGATCGGTAAAGTCGTTGCTGCGCAAATTGGTCCCTCTGCGTCGGTCTGAAAGGTCAGCGGCGCACCTGCCGATAGTCTAGCGCATGGGCAAGCCACCGGATGGAAGTTTCTCGTTGACGGCGTAAGCGAAGTCGGATTATTGGTCAAGTGGTTGGACCACTGGACGACTGGACAACACCAGCGCCGCGAACCGGAATCAGGGAGGATTCGCATGATTGACAATAGACTGCGGTTCCGTCTGATCACGATCGCAAGCGATGAGGAGCTGTTCCATGTCGTCGAGCGCGGAATGCGCGACGCGGCTACGGCCTTAAACGTGGACGCAGATCTGGTCGGCACCCCCGGCTTCGACATTGGAGAGGTGCTCGGCCTTGTTCGATCTGCCATCCGCGATGGCATCGACGGCATCGGGCTGAATGTTTTTCACCCGACTGCCCTGGCAGGCGTTATCGCCGAAGCAGGTGCCGCTGGCGTGCCGGTGGTCGCCTTCAACATCGACGCGGCCAAGACCGGCAGCGGCAATCTCAGCTACATCATGCAGGATTTCGTTGCCGCCGGCACGGTCCTGGGACACCGCGCCGCGGCGTCTGTTGCCGATGGCGAACACATCATCGTCGCCATGCATGACGACGGGGTGGGGGCACTGGAAGAGCGGGCGGCAGGGATCGAGGCGGGTCTCGCATCGCGGAGCGTGGTTGTCACACGCGTCATCACCGGGCGCGCTCCGGCGAGGGGCGCCGAGATTCTCGATGAAGCATTGTTCCGTCTGGGCGCCCGCGCAATCATTGGCACCGGACAGCCGGATACCGAGGCCGCCGGGCTGGTAGCCAGGGCGGGTCGGAAGCATGGCATCTATGCGGCGGGCTTTGATCTGTCGCCCGGGATCGTCGACCTTATCGCCGAGGGGCATGTCGACTGCGTCGTCGATCAACAGCCCTACACTCAGGGTTTCTATCCAATCGTGCAACTCGCTCTCTACCGGCGGTTCGGCCTCATGCCGTCATCCCTGGACGCCGGTGCCGCGATCGTCGATCGCCAAAACGTCGAACTGGTTCGCCATCTCAGCAAGCAATCCATCCGCTAGGTCACCACATGAAAATCACTTCCGTCGAGCCCTTCATCCTGCACGCTCCGATAAACGTCCCATCGATCTCGGACTCAACGCATACGATCACCCACTGGGGAATCGTCGGGGTCAAGATCGGCACGGACGACGGCCTTTTCGGATACGGCTACACTGGCACCCACGCTCACCTCGAGTCTGACCGGCTGGTGACCTCCTGTATCGCCAAATCCTACGGGCCGATGCTGATGGGTGAGGACGCACGCGACGGAGATCGGCTCTGGCTGAAGCTGGCGCGTTTCCCTGCGGTCCAGTGGGTGGGCAGGGCCGGCGTCACCCATATCGCATTGGCGGCGATCGATATTGCTTTGTGGGATCTCCGCGGCAAAGCCGCCGGGCTGCCGCTCTGGAAGCTTCTGGGCGGTGCCACGACAGAGCTGCTCGAAGCCTATAACACCGATATCGGTTGGCTCTCCATTCCCAAGGACAGACTGGTTGATGGCAGCAAGCGGGCGATCGAGCATGACGGCTTTCGCCGTCTGAAGATCAAGGTCGGCCATGCGGATCCCATGATCGATATCGATCGCTTCGAGGCCGTGCGGAAGGCCGTCGGTCCCAGTGTCACAATCGCAATCGATGCAAACGGCAAATGGGATCTGCCGACCTGTCAGCGGTTCTGCGCTCGGGCCGAACCGCTCGACGTGTTCTGGTTCGAGGAACCCATGTGGTACGACGATGTGGGGTCCCACGCAGCACTTGCGCGATCGACGTCGATCCCCGTGGCTCTCGGCGAGCAGCTCTATACCGCCGACGCGTTCAATACCTTCATCGGCGCCGGCGCGGTGCAATATGTGCAGCCTGACGTCACACGTGTCGCCGGTATCACCGAGTACATCCAGGTCGCGCATAACGCGCACTCGCACCGCCTGCCTGTAGTCGCCCATGTGGGCGACATGGGGCAGGTGCATGTCCACCTTTCATACTGGCATCCGGCGACTTCGATGCTGGAATACATTCCCTGGATCAAGGACTGTTTTGTCGAGCCCATCAAGGTGGAGGACGGCCACTATGTCCGGCCTCAGATGCCCGGGGCCGGCTGCACGCTGACCGACCAGGCGGTAGCGGCATTCGGTCAGTCCTGCTAGTGCCGGAGGGAGGGACGATGAAGCTTCTACCAGTGGAGCGCGAGTTCGAGGGCCGAACGGCTTTTGTACTCGGGGGAAGTTCCGGCATTGGCCTGGCCACGGCCCGGTTGCTTGCCGAGCGGGGAGCCAGCGTCGCCATAGTCGGTCACGCGGACGATACACTCATCGTCGCGAAGGAATTCACCGACGATGGGCTCAAAGCTGTTGGCCTTTTCGGCGATGCCAGCCAATCTGCATTTGTAAGCCACGCGATTGATCGGACCGTCCAGACCTTCGGAGGTCTCGACATACTGGTTTGCTCTGCCGCCATTCACCCCGTTGGCGATGTGCTGGAAACGGACGAAGCCACCTGGGACCGTACCTTCGCGGTCAACGTGAAGTCGATGTATCTCGCTTGCCATTACGGTGTGCCGCACCTGATCGCCAGCCAGGGTGGGTCGATCATCACCGTGGCCTCGGTGCAGGCCACGTCGAACACACCCGGCGTCTGCGCCTACGCAACCACAAAAGGCGCCATCGTTACGTTCACCCACACTCTGGCCGTAGACCTGGCCAAGCACAACATTCGCGCAAACACGATCTGCCCGGGGTCGATCATCACGCCGATGCAGGAACACTTTGCAAAAGCGAATGGAAATGGACGCAGCGTCGAGGAGATGTACCGCGAGTTCGCAAAACCAGTGCCTCTTGGACGCCTCGGTCACGCCTGGGAGATCGCCGAACTCGCCGCCTTTCTCGCAAGTCCCAGGTCGGGGTTCTGCACGGGAGCGCAATTCACCGCTGATGGCGGCCTCCTGGCGGGCCTCCGGATTTTCTAGGCGGTAAGGACGGAGAATAGGCATGCGTCGCATAGACACCCACATGCATTTCTGGACCCTGGCGATGGAGCGATCCTACTCGCTCTGGATGACGCCCGAACTGAAGGTTCTTTACCGGGACTACGGTCCCCGTGATGCCAGACCGCTGATGGAAGCGAACGGCGTCGAGGGCTGCGTACTGGTCTCGGCGGCGTCCACCATCGAGGAGATGGGCTATCTCCTGGGTCTTGCCGACGGACACGACTTCATCCGCGGCGTCGTCGGGTGGGTGGATATGTTGGCTCCCGACGCGGTCCGAGACCTCGAGCAATGGGCTCGTTCGCCGGTATTGAAGGGTATTCGTCCTTACCTGCAGGACCTCCCCGAGGATGATTGGATCCTGCGTCCCGAACTCGATGCGGTGGTAAGGAAGCTTCCCGAGCTCGGCCTGCGTTTCGACGCCTTGATCAAACCGCGGCACATACTCAATGCAGTGCGTTTCGTGGAGCGCTACCCTGACCTCCCGGTCATCGTCGACCATATGGCGAAGCCCATGATCAACCAGGGAGAACTCGCGTCCTGGGCCCGTGACATGGAAGAGTTCCGTCAACTCGATCACGTCCATTGCAAGCTCTCCGGTATCCTGACCGAAGACGGCCCGGAATGGACGTCCAAGCGGGTGCTGCCCTATCTGGAAACGGTCATCGATATCTTCGGGCCGGACCGCCTCGTCTTCGGAAGCGACTGGCCCGTGGTCAACCTGGTCGCTGACTACGGCAGGTGGGTCGATGTCGTCGATGCCGCTCTCAAGCACATGACACGCGCCGACCAGCAGAAGGTTTGGGCCTCGAACGCCGAAAGGTTCTACGGCCTATAGGCCGAATTGAGCGACTTCGCGGTCCGATCGCGAGGTGGCCTAGCAGTTTACCGATCCTCTGATTGGGCCACTGGGGAACCAGTCCAACAATGGTCGGGGCATGGGCGCAAAGCTGGGCGCCAAGATGACCAGTGAACAACTTAGGAGGATAAATTGAGGATTGGACAAATGGAGACGAGATTCGTGACCGCCGGTGTGAAACGCGTCGGTCGGGGCGTACTCGCTGCGTGCCTCGCGGGCCCGCTCGCGCTGGCCCCCGCGGTCGCTTCCGATCACCGGATTGCGCTCGTGCCGGGTGGTCCCCACCCGTATTTTGCTGGCTGGGAGCCCGGGCTGGCTGACGCCGCAAAGGATTTCGGCATTGCGAAGGTCGAGTATCAGGTGCCCGCCGAGTGGAAGCTGGAGGCTCAGACGCAGTTGCTCGAAAGCCTCGCTGCGCAGGGCACGAACGCGTTTGGTATCTTCCCGGGCGATGCGGTTGGCATCAACTCTACCCTGGGAGAACTGAAGGCAGGCGGAATTCCTTCGATCGCAGTCGCCGGCTGCGCCAAGGACCCGACCGACGCGGCATTCTGCTTCTCCACGGACGTGTTTCAGGCCGCCTATGTCGGCACCAAGGCGCTGATCGAAGCCATGGGCGGCAAGGGCGCCATCGTCCATGTGGCGGGGCTTCTGGTCGACCCGAACACCACGCTGCGCGAGCAGGCGGTGCAGAAGGCGGTCGACGAGACCAATGGTGCGGTCACGCTTCTGCAGACTGTCGGTGACACCGACAACCAGGAACAGGGAGACCAGAAGATCAATGCCCTGCTGGCCGCTCAGAAGGACAAGATCGGCGGCATCATCGCTACCGCGTATATCTCCTCTGTCGTCACCGCCACCGCGCTCCGCAATTTGGGCGACAAGCGGATCAAGATGGTCGGCATCGACGACGACAAGATCGTGCTCAACGGCATTCGTGACGGCTTTGTCGCAGGTACGATCGCCCAGAACCCCTATGGGCAGGCCTATATCGGCGCCTATGCGCTCGATCTGCTGGCGGGTGGTTGCACCATAAAGGCGGATGCGCCGTGGATCACCACTCCGCAGACCGCCCATTTCGTCGATTCAGGCACGGTCGTGATCTCGGAAGCTAACGTCGGCACCTATGCCGAAGACCTGAAGGCCGTGACCAAGAAGATGCAGGCGACCTTCAAGGACACCTACCTCACCTGCAAATAGTCGTGCGGGCGGCTCCGATCCACGGTGCCGCCCGTCCACCTGGCGCCGACCACTACGCCGGGACAGATCACGTCAGTCGCGAGAAGCCAATGACAACGCAAATCCCGTCAAGCTCGGGTGCATCCACTTCGATCACAGGACTGCTGACGCGGGGCTCCACCCAATTCGGCCTTTTGATCATCCTGTCTGTCGTCTGGGCGGTATTCGCGAGCCTGTCGCCGGGCTTCCTGTCGACCTTCAATCTCAATTCAATAGGCCGCTCGGTGGCCGTGGACGTCGTGGTGGGTTTCGCCCAGATGGTAGTCCTCGCGACGGGTGGCATGAACCTCTCGGTCGGCGCCATCGGCGTCTGTTCGGTCATGCTCGCCGGCTACTTTCTTCAGGTGCTGGGGCTGCCCATACCCCTCGCGATCGCCGCTACGCTGGCCTTCGGTGGCGTGCTCGGGTGGCTTAACGGGATCGCCATCACCAAGACCGGCGTGAACAGCTTTGTGGTGACGCTGGCCACGGCCAGCCTGTTTTCGGGCGGCATGCTGATCCTCAGCCATGGTGTACCGCTCAACGGCCTGCCGCCCGAAATTGGTGTCTTCGGCAAGGCAGCGGTCGGTCCTGTTCCAGCACTTGCTATCGTGGCCCTGGCGATCGGCGGGCTGCTTTACCTCCTGTTCGCGCAGAGCGTTCTGGGACGTCAGATTCTTGCGGTTGGTGCCAATTCCAGAGCCGCCGAGATGTCGGGCATACCGGTGTCCCGCGTGATCGTCTTCGTGCATGTGCTGTCGGGAGTCCTGGCGGCCGCTGCGGCCCTGATGTTGATGGCACGGCTCGGAGCGGCAATGCCGGCAGTGGCCGGCGACGATTGGCTTCTACCGTCTTTTCTGGCGCCTGTAATCGGTGGCACGTCACTCGCCGGCGGTGCTGTATCGGTGATCGGCACGATCCTGGGTGCGCTGCTGGTTTCCACTATTCGAAGCGGGCTTTTGATCCTGCAATTCGCGAGCTTCTGGCTGCAGTTCTTCCTTGGAGTATTCCTCCTCGCCGCCATCCTGGTCGAACGATATCGATCGGTGCTGTCTGCCCGCGAACAGACGAGGCAGGCATGAAGCCGGTCACCTTCCTGCTTCGCCAGCAATGGTCGGGGATCCTCCTCGCAGTGGTGCTGGGCATCGTGGCGCTGAGCATTGCAAACCCTACCTTCAACACGGAATTCAACTGGTTCGTGCTGCTGCGCAGCATCTGCGTGGTCGCGTTGGCGGCTTTCAGTCAGATGATCATGCTCGCCGTGGGTCAGATGAACCTCTCGGTCGGCGCCTTGGGAGGGTTGGTTGCTATCCTCGTCGGGGGCCTGATGGATGCGTGGGGGGTCCCCGCCATCCCGGCTGCGTGCATTGCGGTCCTAGTCGGTGGCGCGGCCGGCTTGCTGAACGGCTGGCTGACGGTCCGGACCGGTATCAACGGCTTCGTGGTTACCCTGGCCACTGCTTCGGCATTCACTGGCATCAATCTCGGCCTCACCAAGGCCGTGCCGTTCTATGACCTGCCGGCTGACTTTGTCGCATTCGGCAATGGTCGCATCGGAGCGTTTCCACTCCTGATGATCGTTCCGATCATCGTCACCGCCTTGCTCGCGATCTTCCTCAATCGCACCGTCAAGGGTCGTCACCTGCTCGCAGTCGGCGGCAACAGCAACGCGGCCGAGCTTTCCGGCATCTCGGTGTCGCGGACAATCATGCTGGCCCATGGTCTCTCTGGTCTCATCGCCGCCATTGCGGGCGTGCTTGCGGTGGCGCAACTCGGATCGGCTCAGCCCACGATCGGATCGGACTGGCTGATCATCTCCTTTGCCGCGCCGATCATCGGAGGTGCCAGTCTTTCGGGCGGATCTGTGTCGATAACCGGGACCGTGATCGCCGTGGTTCTCATCGGCCTGATCCAGAACGCGATGGTCCTTCTCGCAGTCGATCCCTATTGGGTAACGTTCCTGCTCGGCGCATTGATCCTTGCCGCAGTCTGGATCAACCGTATCCGCACGGTACGCATGGAGAGAGCACGATGAGTCTCGCCCTCCAGAGCATCACCAAGTCGTTTCCGGGCGTTCGCGCTCTCAATGACGCCTCCCTCACGCTGGTGGGTGGCGAGATTCATGCGTTGATGGGAGAGAATGGCGCAGGCAAGTCGACCCTGATCAAGATCATCACGGGGGTCTACCGAGCTGACTCCGGGACGCTCAAACTCGAAGATCGAGACCTCGTTTTCAACTCGCCCAGGGATGCAATCGCTGCGGGCATCGCCGTCGTCCACCAGGAGCGCAACCTCATCCCGCACTTTTCGGTGGCCGAGAACATTCTCCTGGAGCGGCTCCCGACGCGCAATGGACTGGTAGACTTCGCGCGGGCGCATTCGGAGACGCGGCAGCACCTGGCTAAAGTGGGGCTCGATATCGATCCGGCTACGGAGGTCCGTCGACTAAGCGTTGCCCAAATGCAGATGGTCGAGATCGCAAAGGCTCTCAGCCACAAGGCAAATGTGCTGTTGCTCGACGAGCCTACCGCGTCACTCACCGAGGCAGAGGCGGAGACGCTCTTTCGGCTCGTCCGCCAGCTGCGGGAGGCGGGGACGGCGATCCTCTTCGTCAGTCACAAGATCGAGGAAGTACTGTCACTCTGCGACCGAGTCACCGTTCTGCGAGACGGCGAGACGACGTTGATGGCCGCACCGGTGGTGGGTATGACGCGAGGGAATTTGATCGAGGCGATGATCGGTAGATCAGAACGTCCTGTCCTGCCGCGAAAGCGGGGGCCGCAGCTGGATCAGCCGCGGTTGCAGGCTCAGGCGCTCGCCACTTCGTTTGGGCACGAGGCCATCGACTTTACTCTTCACAGGGGAGAGATCCTTGGCCTGTATGGCTTGGTGGGAGCGGGCCGGACTGAACTTGCCCGTGCGCTTCTCGGGCAAGGCAAGATTCGTTCCGGCCAGGTCCTGGTCGATGGCGCGGCGGTACGCGTGCGCTCGGTGCGCGATGCCATCAAGCGACTTCGTATCGGCTATGTGAGTGAGGATCGAAAGTACGAGGGTGTAATCGTTGATCACCCCATTCGCAGCAACATCGCGATCACCGTTTGGGACTCGATCGCCCGCACGCTCGGCCTGCTTACTCGCGACGATGAGGTCGCTCTTGCCGCGCCATTGGCCGCGCGACTCGAGATACGTACCCCGAACCTCGAACAGCGCGTTGGGAATCTGTCGGGCGGCAACCAACAAAAGGTATCGCTGGCGAAGTGGCTGGCGGCCGACGTCGACATTCTCATCATCGACGAGCCTACCGTCGGTATCGACATCAAGGCCAAGTCCTACATTCACGAACTCATCAACGAGCTTGCAGACCGAGGGATGGCAATCCTGCTCATCTCAAGCGATATGCCCGAAATGGTGGCGATGGCCGATCGCATCCTGGTTATGCATGAGTTCGGGCTAATCGACGAATTCGTCAACGACAGACGCTACGAAACGGCTAGTACCAGGATCATGGAGGCGATCCACTCCGTGACCACAGGAGGTGTCGGATGACGACGCGAACTGCGATCTATGGGGGCGTGATCCTCGGCGAAACGTTATGATCTATTCTGAGAAAGCGGCCCGGCGTCAGGGTAACAGCTGCCACCTTGGCCTTAGCTTGCTGTGATCGCGTCGCCTTTGCGGAGGCACTATGGCTCACCCGTTGGAGCCGCGCAGCGTTTCGAACAGGAACCTGACGCTTTTTTTGTCCTCGTCGATCCAGTTCTCCAAAAGCCGTGGGGTGCCTTGCACCAGCCCGCCGCCGAAAGTGTCGACCGAACTATGCATGAAGTCGCGGAATCGGTGCGCGGCCCCCACATCAGGCTCAACACAAAGTCCCGGTAGCCGCTCCTCCAACAGCCGGCAGCTCTGTTTGACAATGCTTCAGACGTTCGATGAGCCAACGGCCGGCAGGCCCCGGCGGTGCGGACGTCGGATAAACCGCGGATATGGGCAGTATGAGTCCGCCCGGTGGAACGTCCTCAATTGATAGCTCTACCAATCTCCCTTCGGCCATATCACGCCGGACGGCATGCAGCGGCATGCCACCCCAGCCAAGGCCACTGAGGAGAAAGGCGTGCTTGGCGAAGAGATCTGCAAGTCGCCAGGTTGATGAAGACATAACGCCGAACTCGTGTCCTGCTGACAGTTCGGACCTGTCGGTCAGCACAAGCTGCACATGCTTTGCCAGTTCCGATTTCGGAATCGTTCCCTTGATCTGCGCCAGCGGGTGATCACGCGCCGCGACCATCATGAACGCCAGCCCGATCAACCGTTCTCCGGTGAGGGATGGTGGCATGGTCGGCAGCGACCCGACGATGCCGATACTGGCGGTTCCGCTAAGGACCGGCTGGTAGGCACCGCCCAACGCCTCGACAAAAAGCCGAAGCGGTGTTCTCGGAAAATGCTCCCGAAACTCCTTTGCTGCCTCTGTAATGGCCTCTATCGGGAAGAAGACGTCCACGACCACAGAGAGTTCCGGTTCGATGCCAGACGCCATCCCCTTCGCCCGCGCCTTCATGAAATCGACGCCAGAGACGATGCCCCGGGCATCAGCAAGCAGGACGGCGCCGGCCGGCGTCAATTTCGGGTAGCGCCCGGAGCGATCAAACAACGACACGCCAATTTGCGCCTCAAGCCCGCTAACCAGATCGCTGACGACCGACTGCGCGCGGCGCACCTTGCGGGCGGCTGCCGAGAAGCTGCCTTCATCCACAGATGCAATGAAGGTCCGAAGCTGATCAAGGGAGACGCCGTCGAGCATGTCACATCCAATCCATCGGCCACTCCGATACGAAAGATCGAAATATAGCGGATTTTCCAATAATCGCAATGATGCAAGAATCCCGAAAGCGTCGTTGGGAAACGAGCGCCGATCCCTCGGAGACTGCCGCGGCTTGAGTAGTTTGCCGAAGCTCAAAGAGGATTTCGGCCTCGCGGTCAGTCACCGAAGGAACACGCAAATGAAGACACGGCGCCTCGGTCGCGACGGCCCATTGGTTTCCGCAATAGGTCTCGGCTGTATGCGGATGTCGACCATCATGGGCGGGCGGCAACCGGAACGCGACAGTCACAGCGAGCGCGAGGGTCTCTCGACCATTGAAGCGGCGCTAGACGCCGGAATCACCTTGCTCAACACGGGCGATTTCTACGGCATGGGTCATAACGAGGCCTTGGTCGTCAGGGCGATCTGCCGGCGCCGGGATCGGGCCTTCATCAGCGTGAAGTGCGGCATCCAACGGACCCATACCGGCGCCATCCTCGGCATGGATGGACGACCAACTTCAATTAAGAATTATGCTACCTATTCATTGCAGCGTCTGGGCGTGGATTACGTCGATCTCTATCAGCCGGCGCGCGCCGACCCGTCAGTACCCTACGAAGAAACGATCGGCGCGATCGCCGAGCTGATCAGCGAGGGCAAGGTCCGCTATCTCGGCGTCTCCGAGGTCAACGCGGACAATCTTCGCCGAGCCCATAGCACGCATCCGGTCGCGGCCCTGGAAATCGAATACTCGTTGGCAAGCCGATTCATCGAACGCAAGATGCTGCCTTTGGCGCGTGAGTTGGGTATTGGCGTGGTTGCCTATGGCGTCGTGTCCCAAGGTCTGCTTACCGGGACCATGCGTGGGGGTGTCGTAAACGAACAGCTTGCCGCCTCCTTCTCGAGGCTCCAGGGCGCGAACTTACGGAAGAACCTCGAAGCGGTTGATTTTCTTGAACAGTTGGCCAAATCGAACGGCTGTAGACCCGCGCAAGTGGCGATCAGCTGGATGCTATCGCGCGGCGACGACATCGTTCCGTTGATCGGGACGAGCCGGCGGTCGCGCCTATCTGAAAACCTCGGCGCGTTGGACATCACCCTCAGCATGCACGAGCTGAACGCGCTTGATACGCGTTCAAGCCCGGCACCATCGTCGGCGGCCGGCCTTAAGCCACCAGGCGCAGCGGTCCCAGGAAGCACTGGCAATTCTCCCAAGCGACGCGCGTAAAGCATCCATCGGTCCAGCCGATAGATTGCGTCGGAATATCACGGCTATTCGAGTCGCAGCGCGCGTGAGACGACACCATCCATGTTTCACGCGCTCAAAAAATTCCCTCACACCAGCATCCACGCCACCCACGCGTAACCCGGAGGCCGTTTCCATGACGATCCTGCACATCGATTCAAGTATTCTTGGCGGTTATTCCGTCAGCCGTTCGCTGTCCGCCGAAATCGTGGCGCGGCAACAGGCGCTGCATCCAGATTCAAAGGTGATCTATCACGACCTCGTCATCGACGCGGCCCTGCACCTCTCTGACCACCATATGGCTGTGTTCCAGGGCGGCGCGGTGACGGATCCTGCCCTCGGCGCGGATCTCGCCGCCGGTGGCGCCTATATCGATGAACTTTTTGCAGCCGACATCATCGTCATCGGCGCTCCGATGTACAATTTCTCGGTCCCCTCGCAGCTCAAGGCTTGGATCGACCGCGTTTGCGTCGCTGGCCGGACCTTCCAGTACGGTGCGAACGGTCCCGAGGGCTTGCTGCCGAACGGCAAGAAGGTCTTCATCGCCTCCTCGCGTGGCGGTGTCTACACCGGCGACAGCCCCGCCGCCGTTCTCGAACACCATGAGACCTACCTCAGGGGCGTGCTCGGCTTCATCGGCCTCACCGATGTGACCGTCGTGCGGGCCGAAGGGCTCAACCTCGGGGAAGAAGCCAAGGCGGCCGCGATCGCCAAGGCGAAGACTGAAATCGCCGCGCTCGCCGCCTGACAGAATCCAACTCGATGAAAGACAGTTCAATGGAAAAATATGCTCCCACCATCGCCGCCGTCGGTCGCATTCTGATTGCGGTCATCTTCATCATGAGCGGCCTTACCAAGCTCGGCGCGCCGGCAGCGGCGCAAGGCTACATCGCTTCTGTCGGTCTGCCGCTTCCGCTCCTCGGCTATGTGATCGCGCTGGCCGCAGAGATCGGCGGCGGTCTTCTGCTCCTTATCGGCTTCCAGACGCGTCTGATCGCTGCCTTGCTGGCGGTTTTCACGATCGCCACGGCCGTCTTCTTCCACAACAATTTCGCCGATCAGAACACGATGATCCACTTCCTCAAGAACATCATGATCACCGGCGGTC
Source organism: Mesorhizobium sp. AR10 (assembly GCF_024746795.1). Classification (NCBI taxonomy): domain Bacteria; kingdom Pseudomonadati; phylum Pseudomonadota; class Alphaproteobacteria; order Hyphomicrobiales; family Phyllobacteriaceae; genus Mesorhizobium; species Mesorhizobium sp. AR10. The sequence continues at coordinate 84,224 of NZ_CP080524.1, read as the reverse complement.
TGCTGCAGGTCGTGGCGTTCGGCGCGACGTCGCTCAGCCTCGACGCACGCGGCCTCCGTCTTCGGGCAGCATAGACCCTCCGGGTCGCGGCGTCCGTCGGCCCGCGAAACCGATCCGGGACGCCGCCGTGCGGCGCTGTTGGGGCCGGCTCGTGGCGGCAGCATTCTGGAGAGCGGGCACACGCAAGGCAAACTTGCGGTGCCCGCTTCAATTTCAAGCCTGCCAGCCCAGGTTCTCCGAACCCGTGAGTCATGCCCTAATCAAGCATCGCCCTATCGCCCCATCGCCGAAATCACCGACTATCCACGGCTATGGTGCATACGAAGCGGCTCTATCAGCATCGCTAGTCCGCCCGACGGTCAGCATCCCGCACACCAATGGCCAGCCATCCTTGGCTCAATCCCAGCGGCATCGTGCCGATTGGGCCCGATCTCGATTTCGACACACCCGTTGAGTGCCCCGAATAAGGAGGAACAAATATGCAAACCGTCACGGCGAATGGTGGCCATATTCCCTCGCTCGGCTTTGGCACCTACGGGATGACAGGACCCGCGCTGTCCTACATCGTCACCGCCTCGCTGCAGGCAGGATTTCGGCACATCGATACGGCGCAGATCTATTCAAACGAGGCCGACGTCGGCGAAGGCGTGGCTGCATTTGGTCTCTCTCGCTCAGATGTATGCATCACTACGAAGGTTTGGGTGAGCAACTACGCTCCTGCTCAATTTGCCCTGTCGGTTGACGAAAGCCTTCGAAAGCTCCGCACCAACTATATCGATCTGCTGCTGCTGCACTGGCCGAGCAACACTGTGCCCCTCGCCGATCAGATCGGCGCGCTCAACGATACGGTGCGAGCGGGGAAAGTGCGTCACATCGGCGTTAGCAACTTCAACCGGACGCTCATGGCAGAGGCCGTCCGGCTTTCGGACGTGTCTCTCGTCGCCAACCAGTTCGAATACCACCCCTATCTGGACCAACGGTTGCTGGTCTCCGCAGCGCGGGAGGCCGGCCTGTCCGTCATCGCCTATTGCGCCATGGCGATCGGCCGCGTTTCAAAGATCCGACTCTCAATGAGATCGCGGCGCGGCATGGCAAGACTTTCACAGATCGTCCTCCGCTGGTTGGTCCAGCAGGACGGCGTGGTGGCGCTATCGCGAAGCACCAACCCCGACCGCGTCGCGGGCAACGCGGCCGTCTTCGATTTCGAGTTGTCGCCCGAGGAGATGGTGGCGATCGGCCGGCTGGCCAAACCGGACAGCCGGATCGTCAATCCGCCAAGTCTTGCGCCGGACTGGGACTGACGTCGATGGCTTCCCCTACGCGGCGAGCCACCGCAGCAAAGGGCATCTTTCAAAGCCTTGTTGTCGAGCCGGAGTTTGACGGAGAAGGGAGCGAAACCGGCTTCTACTTTGTCAGTATCGGCGAAGGCCGCAGACTGGTGCAGCAGCTGCGCGTAAAGCGCAAACAGATCAAGACGGAACCGATCCGTTGTGTCATCGATACCGTGAACGATGTGCATGAAATCAGCCTCGACGAGACCCGAAGCGATCCAACCGCCGGCGCGTTCTACCATCTCGGGCGGCAGGTGGGGTGAAAGTCTTCATTTCGCTCTGCCATGGATCCGTCTGCTCATCGTCGCTGCAGCCGCGGCGAGCGACCTCGACCTTCTGGGTTGATTCGCGGTGATGAAGTCGCCTTTTGCGCTTCCAAAGGCCTCTGCAATGACGCTGTTCGAGGGTCGGCTGTCCGAAGCTCGCGCGGCTCACGTCGCTTGGAAGACGTGGATCGCGACGCCCGGCGCGCTTAGCCCGGCGAAAATGGTTCGTTTGGCGCTGGCCAGCTTCGGCAGTTGAAAGGCGCTCTTCGACAGGAAGGGGTCTGCCAGGGAGATTGGTACGGCGGCAGTGCGGACATTATCGCGCTTTGGGAAATGAGGCCGCTGAGTTTGAAATCGGCGGCGCGCCCCACCGCATCAATCGGGTGGGGCGTGATCTTGCAGGGTGTCGGCTTAGCTCTTTATGAAGGCAAGCAGATCCGAATTTATTGTGTCGGCGTTGGTCGACAGCATGCCGTGCGGATAGCCCGGATAAATTTTGATAGTGCCGTTTTTCAGGAGCTTGACCGATAGTTTGCCAGCATCGTCGATCGGCACGATCTGGTCGTCGTCGCCGTGCATCACGAGCGTCGGGACCTTGATCCTTTCAAGGTCTTCGGTCTGGTCCGTTTCCGAAAATGCCTTGATCCCTTCATAATGGGCCTTCGCACTGCCCATCATGCCCTGCCGCCACCAGTTCTGGATCAGCCCCTGCGACGTCTTCGCATTCGGACGGTTGAAGCCGTAGAATGGCCCGGTCGGCAGGTCGATGAAGAATTGGCTGCGGTTGTCCGCAAGGGCCTTGCGTAGGCCATCGAAGACTTCGATCGGCAGACCACCTGGATTGGCGTCTGTCTTCAGCATCAGCGGTGGGACAGCACTCACCAAGACGGCCTTGGCCACGCGGCCCTGTGGCTCGCCGAATTTTGCGACATAACGGGCCACTTCGCCTCCGCCTGTCGAATGTCCGATGTGGACGGCGTTCTTGAGGTTGAGATGCTCGAACACTGCAGCCGCGTCGGCTGCGTAGTGATCCATGTCGTGACCCTCGCTGACCTGCGAGGAGCGGCCGTGACCGCGGCGGTCGTGGGCGATGACGCGATACCCGTTTGCCAAGAAGAACAGCATCTGGGTGTCCCAGTCGTCTGAAGACAGTGGCCAGCCATGATGAAACACGATTGGCTGCGCGTGTTTCGGACCCCAATCTTTGTAGAATATGTCGACGCCGTCTTTTGTCCTTACGTACTCTTCGGTCATGGGAACTGCTCCATTGGGCGTGTTTGGGTGCTTTTTGGTAGCGGCGAGGGACGGCGCGGCCATGACGAGAGATGCGGTCGCCCCAGCCACGAGGGCCTGCCGCCGGGAGAGGGGGAGGGAAAATTCGCTTGTCACTGATGGCTCCATCTCGACAGTGCGCTGGGCTGTCCGGCACGTCTTCTGATTAAGGGCGTCCTTCCCATCTTTATTGTAGGTTCTTGCGGCTTCTTGGACTTTTGGGGCTTTTCAGCATGCGGGACTTCGGAAGGCTGCATGGCAGTATTTGAGGCAATAACGTCATATCAGGCTCCTTCGCCAGCCGTCGGATCCCGAAGCCGATTCACGCCGGGCGATCAACTTAATTGGTCGAAGGACAGCCAAAGCTGACAAGACGCGATCTCTGGGGTGATCAATGCACCGCTGTATTCATTCGATTGGCCAATCTCATATCGGCCAAAGCCACTTGGCATTGCACGACGCCCTTCGCGACCCTTTTCGCTTTGGGTACGTTGCATAGGCAATCTTAGGGCAAAAAGCCACGCGGTCATCGAATGCGGGACCATAAGGAGGCGGCAACCACCGAGTGGCTGTTCGTCGAGAATTTCTCGCGATACGACAACGTCGTTTTGTCCTGTGGGACGACGCGTCAAGTCGGCGCCAATCTCAACGCGATTGAGCAGACGGGATAGGTCGCTTTCCCCCACTCTCCGGCAAAAATATAAAAGTTCGGCATGGCCATCAAATCAATCGGCGGCCGATCTGGCTAAATCCTCACTCAGGTAGACGACGCGACACGCTCCCTTTCGCGAGGGACGGGCACCGGCGCCGCATTCGCCCACCGGCACGCTCAAGGCGGCTGCGCTAATCCATTCAGGATGCTCCCAGCGCTGCCGAACCAGAATGACACCTGACTTTGCCAGGCCCTTTCGCCTGCGCGCATCGATTTGGAAAGGCTTAGCCATGGCAATTTCGGCGACTGTGAACGGAAAAAGCGTGCAGCTCGACGGGCCGTCCGACATGCCGTTGCTTTGGGCGTTGCGCGACCTGCTGGGCATGACGGGCACCAAGTTTGGATGCGGTATTGGGCAATGCGGAGCTTGCACCGTGCATTTGGACGGGAAGCCAATTCGGTCATGCATGCTGCCGATCGGCGAACTGCGCGGCAACATAACGACGATTGAAGGGATCGGCGAAACGGAAGAAGGCAGGCGCATTCAAAAGGCCTGGCTAGCCGTTGAGGTTGTTCAATGCGGCTACTGTCAGTGCGGTCAGATCATGGCGGCCTCGGCGTTGCTTGCCCGCAACCCGAGACCTGATGATGAGGCTATCGACGCCGCGATGTCAGGCAACATCTGTCGTTGCTGCACGTATCCGCGTATTCGCCAAGCGATCAAGGAAGCATAGTCGCCATGTTCGCTGTCCTTGACGAAAAGAGCCCCTCTGCAGTCAGTCGGCGGAATTTTTTGGCTGGTGGAGCATTGGTCCTAGGATTCGCAATGGCGAGTCCGGCACGTGCCGTTGTTCCTGCAGCTGACCTTGGAAGAAGTGGCGCATTAGATGCGGCCGCTACTGGCTTCGAAGGCTTCGTGCCCGATGGTTTTATCCGCATCTCTCCTGACGGTCGAATTGTTCTCGTGGTCCCGAGCGCGGAGATGGGGCAGGGTATTACTACTACCGAAGCGATGATGCTGGCTGAGGAACTTGAGGTCGGACTGGATCAGGTGGAAGTAGCGCTGGCTCCAGCCGATCCGACGGCCTACAATCAGGCGATCCTGAAGGGCCAAATCACGGGCGGATCGACATCCGTTCGCGCATTCTATAGCCCCCTGCGCACAGCAGGGGCCGCTGCCCGCGTTATGCTCATAAATGCTGCCGCTGAGCAGTGGCAGGTTCCAGCCTCGGAGTGCATAGCGGCCCGAGCCGTTGTCTCCCATACGAAGAGCGGCAGGACGGCGACCTACGCTTCATTGGCACTGGCGGCTAGAACTCAAAAAGTACCCGACGATGTTCCACTCAAGCAACCGGAGGACTTCAAAGTCATCGGAAAGCCCCTGAAGCGCGTCGACACGCCGGAAAAAGTCGTTGGAGCAGCCAAGTTCGGCATCGACTTCGTCGCCGAGGGAATGCGGTACGCCGCAATCACGATCTGTCCGACCATCGGCGGCTCGGTGAAATCGGTTGATGAGAGTCAAGCGCTGGCCTCTCCTGGTGTCGTGGATGTTCTTCGCATTGAAGATGCAGTTGCGGTCGTCGCAGAAAATTATTGGGCTGCTAAGAAGGGCTTGGACGCCCTCGTTGTCGAGTGGAACGACGGCCCGAACGTTTCGATGTCGTCCGATGATCTCTGGAACGGACTAAGGACCGCCACCACAGCTCCAATCGTCGGAAAAGTTGTCGGGAACCCAGACGACGTGCTGGCAAGCGGCATTCGCATCGAAGCGACTTACGAGCTTCCCTATCTGGCCCACGCGGCGATGGAGCCGATCAATACCACGATCCATTGCCGTCCGGATGCCTGTGACATTTGGGTCAGCACGCAGGTTCCTGAGATCGCCCGCATGGTGGCCGCTGAAATCATCGGCCTGCCGCTGGAGAAAGTGGCTGTTCATCCGCATTTGATCGGCGGAGGCTTCGGACGAAGACTGGCGGTCGACACCATCCAGCAGGCCGCTCGATTCGGGAAGTTGGCCAACTACCCAGTAAAGATCATATGGACGCGAGAGCAGGACACCATGCATGACCGCTATCGTCCTGCTTACTACGACAAGGTCGTTGCCACGCTCGACAAGGAAACTCGCCTTCCGGCAGCCTTCCATCATCGCACTACCTGTTCGACAGTTCGCACCTACTACGACCGCAAGCCGTGGCCCGACGGAAAATTGGACCCAGATTCCCTCGTCGGATCGATGGACATGCCCTACGCAATCCCTTCGGCGAAGTGGGAATGGGTGCGCCAAGACAGCCCGGTGGATCTGAACTGGTGGCGAGGTGTTGGCGAGGGGCACAATGTTTTCGTCATCGAGAGCTTCATCGACGAGCTGGCGCTCGCTGCAGGACAAGACCCAATCCCTTACCGCCGCGCAATGCTCAGGGGAAACGCTCGCGCCAGGGCGGTCCTCGACAAAGTTGCAGAGGCGTCGGAGTGGGGTAAGCCTTTGCCCCCGAGGTGCGGGCGAGGCGTCTCGCTTCATCACAGTTTTTCGACGTTCGCCGCACTCGTTGTGGAAGTTGAGGTCGACCGGCACGGTGAGGTCTTTCTAAAAAAAGCTACGATCGCTGTCGACTGCGGCGTACCGATCAATCCCGACGGTATCGTCGCTCAGTTGCAGGGCGGAACGATCTTCGGACTGTCCGCAGCGCTGCACAATGGCATCACCTTTGAAAATGGGCGCGTCCAGCAAAGCAACTTCCATGACTATCGGCAGATACGTATGAATGAGGTACCTCCGTTCGAGGTTTTCGTCATCCCAAGTGTCGAAAGCCCTGGCGGCCTCGGGGAAGTGGGAACGGTGTCTGCCCCAGCTGCTCTGACGAACGCTATCTTTGCGGCAACCGGCGTCCGTCTTAGGTCACTCCCGGTAAATCGCGCTCTGCTGGCAGAGAAAGGGATTGGGAACCGCGTCCCTGACACCATAGCGATGTCGGTATCGGAACGGGAAGGGCAGGCGGCACAATGAGACACTTGTCGCGCTTCCTTTTCGTTGTTTGTTCTCTAGCAGTCGTTGCTGCCGTAGGTGTGGCTGCCTTCTTCTTTTGGCCCCACGACCTTGCGGCCGTGGAGGCAAGCGCATCGCAGCCACATGGCGCTGACCTTATCGCACGGGGCAGATATCTGACGATCGCGGCAGACTGTGAAGCGTGTCACACTGGGCCGGGCGGGCAGCCGTTCGCCGGTGGGCTGGCATTCAAATTGCCGTTCGGGACGATTTACTCACCCAACATTACACCCGACAACGATACCGGGATTGGCTCTTGGAGTGACGCCGAGTTTGTAAGAGCAGTTCGCTCTGGCGTCGGGAAGCACGGAGAAGATCTTTACCCAGCTTTTCCTTACACCTCGTATGCCCTGCTTTCGACGGACGACATCCTGGCAATCAAGGCATACCTGGGAAAGCTCAAACCAGTTTCCAATAGGTCTCGCGCCAGCGATTTGTCTTTCCCGTTTAACCAGCGCTGGGCGGTGAGAGGCTGGAAACTTCTGTTCGTGCCGTGGGGACAGTTCAAGGTCGACGACAGAAAGAGCGCAGAGTGGAACAATGGTGCGTACCTAGTCGAAGCTTTGGCGCATTGCGGTGAATGCCACACCCCCCGTGGCTTGTTGTTCCAGCGAAAACAGGGAGAGGCGCTGTCCGGCGGCGAAGTCGACGGTTGGAAGGCGTGGAACATTACGTCAGATAAGACGAGTGGTATCGGCCGTTGGTCTGACGATGCCATCGCATCCTATATTTCGACCGGGCATACCGATGACCACGGTCCCGCTGCAGGAGCAATGCGTCAGGCGATCGACTTGAGTCTTAGCAAGCTGCCCCGATCTGATATCGACGCGATCGTTTCGTATCTCAGGACAGTTCCCGCTCAACCAAGCAGTTATGAGGGCGCCGTGGTGAGTTCTGTCGTGCCAGCTGCCCAAACGTCCCAACCCTGGACGCCAAGCGAGCAGGGAAGCGGCGGCCTCGGTGAAAAAATCTTTGAGGGTGCCTGTGCGAGCTGCCATGGCTGGGACGGTAGCGGTCAAAACAATCCTCGCGCTGCGCTGCTTGGCTCTCACGCGGTGAACGACCCTTCAGGTTCGAACCTAGTCCGTGTCGTCCTCCAGGGGAGTTCCGATCCCGAGGGAACCGCGACAACCGCTATGCCTGCCTTTGCGCAGGCATATTCGGATACCGAAATTGCGGCGTTGGCGAATTACATGATCGGGCATTTCGGCAATCAGAAGGGCCAAGTCACGCCAAATGACGTGGCGCAAGCGCGATAAGATAACAGGCTTATCTTCAACGGTGATGGCCCCGTTTCGAGAGAAACGGGCCAATCTAGCTGGGTTGGACCTCCAAAGCGGTTCCGTGGAACAGCAGCATTGGGTCATGGGCGTGAGTTCGGCTTGGCGGAAGCGACCTCCGCTAAGGGTCCGCAAGCCGACCTACACCTTCTACAGGCGCAACCGGATTTCCAGTTACGCCAGAAACCACGAGAGCAGGTCCAGTTCAAACGGTCGCCTCTTCGGCGCTCCACTCCAGATAGCCCTCCGTCTGTCGAACTCAGTACAACGTCGGAAGCAAGGCTCAAATTAATGAGGCACAACGTCAACGAGTACAACCCGCCAGACATTAGAGAGTTCTTAAGGGATGCACTGTGGTGGAAAGTTGCGGTTTGGGCTCATCTGCCAGAACGAGCGAGTAGCGCCAGAACCGGACATAGGTTCTGCGGCCGAAAGCAGACATGCGCGCCGCGATTTTGTGGTCCGAGCTCAATTGATCGACATTCAATCAGGAACTGTGCGCCGTATGCCGTTTGATGAGCGGCATCTGATTCCGAGTGACGAGAATTCCTGGTTCCTTACCAGGTACATGCTCCGTCAGATCATCGAAACGGTGCCCGGTTTCGCGCATCACGGCCGAATGACCGATCATCGCTCACCGCTTGGCGCATCCACTTCGACCAACCAATCCTCGGTCGCCGCCGAAGCAGCCTCTGTGCTGACACTCAGCAATCCTGGGAGAAACGTCAAAAGCGCGGACGCTTCTTACAAGCCGAGAATTTCGAGCCGTGATCAAGTGCGTCTCACGGAAAACGAGCCTCCCGACACTCGCGATCGAGAGAAGGGATGAGCGCAAGTGAGTGTTCTGCACCGAAAGCCAATCCGCTGAAGACAAGGAAGAACATGCCGTTGAATGCCACTCACGTCGGAACTCACCATTGTTGGCGGTAAGGTGGTCTATGGCGCGGGTGATCTCGATGAGAGCGATGTGCCGCCTGCGATGCCATACGGGTCACCGGTCCGCGGCTACGGCGCCTGGGGCGACACGGACGGCGCCCAACGGCACTCGCTCCGAAGAACCGCCATTGCCTCCTGTGGCTGTTCATCCGCATGCGGCCTGCTTGGCCACGACCATGCTGGCGCCTGGAGTTCGAAGCTCCGGTGTCCGATCTCGAGGTTTTTTTCGGTGCACTCGGCTGCAGTTGTTGGGCCGTCTGATCTACGGAGCCGTTCATCAACACGAATGCTATCCCTGCGATTGAACAGAGTCTCGCCGGCAGACTGCTCAGCGAGAACGCAAAGCTGGCGAGATAAAAGGGCAGCCATGCATGCTATCCGATTCCAGGCCTTTGGCGACCCCTCGGTTCTTGATTTGGCGGAGATGGCCGAACCGGACATCGATGAGAGCACCGCATTGGTCCGGATTTTAGCGGCTTCGATCAATCCGAATGACGTGAAAAATGTCGCGGGGGCTATGAAGCAGACGACGCTGCCGCGCATTCCGGGACGGGATTTTGCTGGTGTGGTCGAACGAGGTCCGGTCGAATGGATCGGAGCCAAGGTTTGGGGCGCTGGCGGTGATGTGGGCTTTTACGCGCGATGGGACGCACGCGGAGATGATTGCGGCGCCGGTGGGGAGCTTGCGCCGAATGCCCGACGCGCTCAGCTTTGATCAGGCGGCATCGGTGGGCGTCAATTTCCTTGCCGCCTGGTGCGGTCTCGTCGAAGCGGCGGACCTAAAGGAGGGGGAAATCGCGCTGCTGATCGGTGCCGGGGGCGGTGTCGGAAGTGCAGCAGCCCAAATCGCCCGGCGAATTGGCGCGCGCGCGATTGGCGCCGATAAGCGCACGCCGCATCCGGACGCGCCGATCCATACCATCGCGGAGAAGCTGATCATCGATGTGGCTGACTTGGCGGCCGAGGTTCGCGTAGCCATCGACGGCAAGGGCGCCGATGTCGTGTTCGATCTCGTTGGCGGCATCATGTTCCGTAGCGCCGTCAACAGCCTCGCTCACCTGGGCAGGCTGATCGAAATTGCTTCGACTGGCCAGCGGGAGGTGAGCTTCGATCTGCTCGATTTCTATCACAACGAAAGCCGGCTCTTGGGTGTTGACACGCTAAAGGTAGACCTTACGGGATCGATGTCCGCACGGCATGTGCACCACCCATGCGGACGTCATCAATCCCGATCTGTTGGCCTTCATCACGGCCTGATCTTGAAGGCGCCGGTTCCGGGACCGGCGCCAAAGGGGGCTGACAGGAGGCCGTTGTGACGGAGCTTTCGGGCTATGTATTCTCGGCGTTGCGGGGAGGCGAGTTCACACTCTCCCGCGGCTGCGGCGACGGCTTGGACCCGATCCTGCTGGTCGCGCCCATCGGGGAATACTCCGCGCGTGAGTCTCTCAAGCAGCTCGAACATGAACATGAGCTCAAGGGCGAGCTAGATGCCGACTGGGCTGTCCGGCCGCTAGACTTGTCCCGTCACGACGGCCGCATAGCGTTGGTGCTCGCGGACCCCGGCGGCCAGCCCCTCGATCAACTGCTCGGCCAGCCGATGGATCTGCTGCAGTTCGTGCGCATCGCGATCCCGCTCGCGGCTGCAGTCGGCCAGGTGCATTTACGCGGGCTGATCCACAAGAACCTCAAGCCGGCCAACATCCTGGTGGACGTCGCAAGTGGCGGCGTCTGGCTCACTGGCTTCGGCATCGCCTCACGTCAGCCGCGCGAGCATCAGCCACCCACGCCTCCCGAGGTGATCGCCGGCACGCTCGCCTACATGGCGCCGGAACAGACCGGCCGGATGAACCGCTCGGTGGACTCCCGCAGCGATCTCTATGCCCTGGGTGTAACCTTCTACGAAATGTTGACCGGGCAGCTCCCCTTCACCGCCGCTGACCCAATCGAGTTGATCCACTGTCACATCGCGCGAGAGCCCGTCCCGCCAAGCGAGCTTGCAAGCGCGATGCCGGCTCCACTCTCGATGATCGTCATGAAGCTTCTCGCAAAGACAGCCGAGGAGCGCTACCAGACCGCAGCAGGCGTCGAGGCGGATCTCCGCAAGTGCCTGACTGCCTGGGAGTCGTTCGGACGGATCGACCCGTTTCCGCTTGGTCTGCAAGACGCGTCGGGCCGGCTGATGATCCCGGAGAAACTCTACGGACGCGAGGGCGAGATCGCCACCCTGCTCGCTGCCTTCGACCGCGTCGTGAAGCATGGCGGTTCGGAGCTCGTTCTGGTCTCCGGCTACTCTGGCATCGGCAAGTCGTCGGTCGTCAACGAGTTGCACAAGGTCATCGTACTGCCTTGCGGCATCTTCATTTCCGGAAAATTCGATCAGCGCCTACGCGATACCCCCCATGCGACCCTGGCTCAGGCGTTTCAGGGACTGATTCAACAGCTGTTGAACGGCCACGCGGACGACATCGCCCGCTGGCGAGACGCGATCAGGGAGGCTGTCGGGAACCAGGGCCGTCTGCTGACCGACCTCATTCCCAACCTCGTTCGACTAATCGGCCCACAGCCGACCGTGGCAGTCCTCTCGCCAGTCGACGCCCAACTGCGGTTTCAGACCGTATTTCAGCGGTTCGTCGGCGTATGCGCGAGGGCGGAACATCCGCTCGTCATTTTCGTCGATGACCTGCAATGGCTCGATCCGGCGACGCTGACACTCATCGAATATCTCCTCCTCCATCCCGACACGCGGCACCTGTTGGTAATCGGCGCGTATCGCGACAATGAGATCGACTCGGCACATCCGTTGATGCTCAAGCTGGGGGACCTGCGCCAAGCCGGTGCGAGAGTCGACCAGATCATCCTCGGCCCGCTCTCAGTCGACGACATTAACCAATTGCTGTGCGACACCATGCGGCGTGCTTCCGACGAGATGCGCCCGTTCGCTGAGCTGGTGCACAAGAGAAGCGGCGGCAATCCCTTTTTCGCCGGGCAGTTCCTCACCAGCCTAGCCGAAGAACGGCTCGTCAAGTTCGATACGCACTCGCGGTCGTGGACGTGGGGTTTGGACGCTATCGTCGACAAGGGGTTCAGCGACAATCCGGCGGACCTGGTGATCGGGAGGTTGCGCCGTCTTGCTCCGGAGGCACAAGAAGCGTTGAAAGTGCTCGCCTGCCTGGGTAATCACGCTGACTTCGCGACCTTGTCAAAGCTATGCAGCGAATCTGACGAAGCGATGCATGCAAGTTTTCGTGAGGCGATCCACGCCGGAGCCGCCATCCCCCGCGAGGGAAGCTACTGGTTCTTTCATGATCGAGTTCAGGAAGCCGCCTATGCGCTCATTCCGCCGGAAGGTCGCGCCGAACTCCATCTGCGGATCGCACGCCTCCTTATCGCGGAGACCCTGCAGGAGAGGATCGCGGAGAAGATCTACGACCTCGTCAACCAGCTGAACCTGGGCTCAGCGCTCATTTCCGAGTGGCCCGAGAAGGTGCGCGCGGCCGAACTCAATTTTGTTGCAGGGCGCAAGGCGAAAGCTTCGACCGCTTATGCTGCGGCCTCCACCTACCTCGCAGCCGGCATCGCCGTTCTGTCGGACGACGGGTGGCAAAGATCCTATGACTTGACGTTGAACCTGTTCCTGGAACGGGCGGAATGCGAGATCCTTAGCTCGAACCTGGAGGAGGCAGCGGGACTCGTGGAGGAGCTACTCATAAAGGCGCGATCTAAGATCGATCATGCTGAGGTTTGTCGTTTGCGCATGCTTCTTCAATTGAGGCAAGGCAACTACGCTCCGGCGATCCGCACGGCACTCGAATGCCTGCGAATGTTCGGCGTCGACATACCGGACTCTCCTACACCGGAACAAATGCGAGAAGTATACGAGGAGATGTGCCGGACCCTCGGGGAGCGTCCGATCGAGAGCATGGTCGATCTGCCGATGATGGACGACCCGGAGATGCGGGCGGTCATGAAGCTCTTCAGTGGCTTGGGCAATTTAGCCTATCACGTTGACCTTGACCTGTACCAGATGATTTCCTGCTGGATGGTCAAGCTGACCTGTCGCTACGGCACAAGCGAGTATGCCGCGATCGGCTATGGTGCGGTCGCCATAGTCCTTGGTCCGACGTTCCATCGCTTCGCAGACGGGGAGTCATTTGCACGGTTGGCGGTCGCGGTTGCCGAACGATACGAGTTCACCGCGCAAAAGGCGGGCGCACACTTCCTCATGCAAATGGCGGTCCTCTGGACTCGTCCAATCGAAGACGCTCTGACCTGCCTTGAGGCGGCGATCCGATCCGTCGGGGAAACCGGCGAGATGGTTTACGCCTGCTTCAACCGTCAACATCGCCTCACCGATCTGATGGCGCGCGGCGATCCTCTCGACCAAGTGTGGCTCGAGTCGGCAGGCGCGCTGGATTTCGTCCGCAAATACAAGTTCGGCCAGCTGGTCATTTTGAGCATCCAGGGTTTCGTGCAAAGCCTTCGCGGCGGAGTGGGGAGCGGTGCGCCCCTCGACGAGGCGGCGCTCGAAGCGCGGGTGGTCCGGGGCGGCGTTCCTCTCGTTGCCTGCTTTCACTGGATCCTGCAATTGCAGCGGCAGTTCTTGCTGGGCAACGCGGAGAGAGCCCTGGAGTTTGCCGCCAAGGCGGAGCCGATTCTCTGGTCGGCGCGTCTCAATCTTCAGTCGATGGATTACTGCTTCTATCATTCTCTCGCTATGGCCGCGGTCTTTGAAGCGGCCTCGCCCGAGAGACGGGCAGAGCTTCGCAAGGATCTCATCGAACACCTGGCATCGTTTCAGCGATGGGCGGAGAGCTCCCCGGCGACGTTCGCGCATAAACACGTCCTGATATCGGCGGAATGGGCACGCCTGGAAGGGCGAGACATCGAGGCCATGCGGCTGTACGAGCAGGCAGTCCGCTCGGCTGCGGAGCGCGGCTTTCTCCAGGATCAGGCGCTCGCCAGCGAATTGGCAGCTCGTTTCTACCGCGTGCGCGGTCTCGAAAAAGTGGCAGATACCTATTTGGACGAGGCCCGCGACTGCTACGCCCGCTGGGGAGCCCTGGCTAAGGTCACACAGCTCGACCAGAGCCACCCCCGAGTCCGACTACAAACCCCATTGGCGCCGAGGCCGACCATCGAGACGCCTGTCGAGCAGTTCGATCTCGCCACGGTCATCAAGATGTCGCAGGCCGTGGCCGGCGAGATCGTCCTCGAGAAGCTGATCGAGAGGCTGATGGTTATTGCCGTCGAGCATGCGGGGGCCGACCGCAGCCTGCTGATTCTTCCGCACGGCGACCAATACCACATCGAGGCGGAAGCGAGGAGCGGTCGCGATGGCATCAGGGTCCGTCTTCTCGGAACGCCGGTGACGCCATCGGAATTGCCCGTCCTGATCCTTGAGCAAGTCATCCGCACTCAGGGCCAAGTGATCATGGATGACGCCTGCGGGGCGAACGCGTTTGCCGAAGATGAATACATAGGTCGCAAACTGGCACGGTCGCTTCTTTGCCTGCCATTGCTGAAACAGGCCGAGTTGATTGGCGTGCTGTATCTCGAAAATTGCCTGGCGTCGCATGTGTTCACGCCGGCGCGGATCGCGGTGCTGAAGCTGCTCGCCTCACAGGCGGCAATCGCACTGGAGAACGCCCGATTGTACAGTGATGTCGCAGAACGCGAGGCGAAAATCCGGCGCTTGGTCGACGCTAACATTATCGGGATTTTCATCTCGAGTCGGAAGGGTGAAATCATCGAAGCTAACGACGCGTTCCTCAAGATGGTGGGATACGACCGAGAGGATCTCGCCGCGGGCAACATGCGCTGGACCGATTTGACGCCGCCGGAATGGCGCAACAGAACCGCCAGCGCACTGGAGAGAATGGACACGACCGGGGCGGTCCAACCCTATGAAAGCGAGTACGTGCGCGAGGACGGCAGCCGGGTGCCCGTGCTAATCGGCTCGGCCGCGTTCGACGAACAACGAGATCAGGGTGTGGCGTTCGTGCTCGATCTGACCGAGCGTAAGCGCGCCGAACAGGCCTTCCGCGAGGTGCAAATGGAGCTCGCGCACGCCAACCGCGTCGCCACCATGGGTCAGCTCTCGGCCTCCATCACCCATGAGGTCAAACAACCGATCGCCGCAGCACGCAACAACGCGTGTGCTGCCCTGATTTTTATGGACAAAAATCCGCCAGATCTGGGCGAAGTCAGGGAAGCGCTCGGCTGCGTTGTAGGCGATGCCGATCGAGCGGCAGACATCATCGACCGGATGCGAGATCACATCAAGAAGGTGCCGCCCCGGAAAGAGTGCTGGGACATCAACGCGGGTATCCGCGAAGTGATTGAGCTCACCCGCGGCGAATCGGTCAAGAACGGCATCTCAATGCAGGCAGACCTGGCGGACGGTTTGCCGCTCATTGAGGGCGACCGGGTACAGCTGCAACAAGTGATCCTCAATTTGATCGTGAATGCCGTCGAGGCTATGAGCGGTGCCAGCGACGAGACGCGAGAGTTGCTGGTCAGCAGCCGGAAGGCTGACCCGGGCGGCGTGCTCGTGGGGGTGCGAGACTCGGGTCCGGGACTGGCGCCGGAGACTCTCGAGCACGTTTTCGAGGCCTTCTACACAACGAAGCCTGGTGGTTTGGGGATGGGGCTGTCGATCTGCCGCTCGATCATTGACGCGCACGGCGGGAAATTGTGGGCCTCGCGCAATGCCGGGCCTGGCGCGACGTTTCACGTCGCCTTGCCGTCGCATCCAGAGGTCCGGTCGTGACCCGGCCGACGCAGAAAGGCGTGGCCGTCAGGTGTCCAGGCGCATCGCCAACACAACAACGTGCCTGCCGCTACCGGCCGCCTCGAAGAGATGGTGCGGAGCATTGTTGAAACTCGCCGGCGTGTCGGCGTCGACCTAACGAACATGGTCATGGTAGCTATGATCGGAGCACACGCGCTCCGGATCGTCGACGATGTATTCCTCGCCGATTCCTGTGTCCAGCCGGGCAAGCATGGTTTCAGGACCCATGTCAGGCTGATTGATCAGTCAGACCGTCCCGTCTGCCTCGATCCCGGTGGATAAGGGCGCGCCCGGAATTGTTGCAGGTGCCGCCCAGGACCGACGCGCCGATGCATGGGATGCCCGGCCGTGGTCTGGCACGGAAACCGCTCATAGGCCTTGGACCGTTTCGGGCTGATGCGGTCGATGTCTTCCGGAATCACGATCCGATCCGGGAATGCAGTCCCCGGCCGACTTGCGCGACGACGTCTTCCAGTTCGAACAGGCGTGATCCCAGGCGGGCAGATCACCTGCTCGCCATTCCGGATCAACTGGATGCCCTGAAGCCGCCGTGCTGACGATCACGATCTCGCGATCAAAGACGTCGCCGTCCGGCGTCGATCCGCCGGTCAGCCCGTATTGGCCGCCTGCATGATGAAGATCAAAAGATGGGGGGTGGCCGCAACGCTCGATCGGCACTGCGCGAAGATTGTCAGCCATCTCGGCCCACACTTTGGGCACGTCGAACATCTTCCCTGCCGCGCCGAAATTCGCACCCCAGCGTCGGGCATGCGATTTAATGTCTGCGTCTTCCTCGTCCTGTGCGAGGTCCTGGGCATTGGCCCGGTAGTCGCCCATGGCGCCGCGCACGGCGCCAGGCGCGCGATAGGCGCACATAGGTGTCGAAGGCGTCGCCCGAGATCGCCGCCGGATCATAGGCCCAGTCCGAGAAGAACCAGCGCAGCCACTGCTCTTCCTTGCCAGCGATCAGCGTCTCGGGAAGATCGGGCACGAGGTGGAAGAGGAAAAACCAATGGGCCTTGGCGATCTCGGCATTGATTTCGCGCGCGACAATGCGCGTGGGCACGTTGTCCATGACCACCAGCCGGTCGACCCGCTCGGGATAGTCCTTGGCGAAACGGGTCGCTACGCGCGCGCCGCGATCATGGCCGACGAGCGCGATCTTGCCCAGGCCGAGCCCGTCGAGCGGCGCGACGAGGTCCCTTGCCATGGTGCGCTTGTCATATCCGCCCGCAGGCTTGTCGGTCTCGCCATAGCCGCGAAGATCAGGGGCGATGATGCGATACAATTCGCCGAGCACCGGGATCTGATTGCGCCAGGCGTAGTTGATTTCAGGAAAGCCATGCAGGAGCACAACCGGCGCGCTGGCACCGGCGTCGATGAAGTTCTGGCGAATCCCATTTGCGCGGAGCGGCGTGTGACTGGCGATTGCAATCATATTCGATCCATGTCCTCCGCTGGGAGGTTGGTCCGGCCATTGCGGGAGTTTTTCTCACACGGACGCGGATATCGATTGGCTGAAACTGCTACCTTTTGTCCGATCTTGATTGAATCCCGAGCGGCTTGGGACGGAAGGCCGGCGATTGCATCTGCGTGAGCCCGTCGGGCGGTGAGCATGGCGATGATCCGAGTCGCGAGGGATATCCAAGAAATGGTCCAATCCGCCAATACCCGGGCGGGCGTCTCGCTTACCCGTTAGCGATCACTGCGCTTTGCCACTCTATCGCGCGCTCCTCGCGCACGCCCAATGATCGAAGGGATCCCATGAAAATTCTGGACGAGATTCTCTCCCAATCGGCGTATTCCGCCGAAATCGACGTGCCGATCGAACAGATCGACATCGCCGAATGGCTCTTCACGCTTTCGGAGGCCGAGTATCAGCGCTGTTGCGTGCCTGACCATATCGGCGCGGGCACCACGACGACGGACGACGGTCGTTGCATGTCGATCAATGTGGAGATGATCGGCACAGGGCTCGTCGTGCAGCATTATGTGGCCGACGAGGCCAACAAGTCATATTGCCGGATGAACTCGATCTCGGATGTGTTCTCAGCCAATGGCCGGACCCAGATAAACGTGGTCTGGGAGTTGATCGCCGAGCCCACGAGCGATGGCCGAACACTGTACACCAATCGCGTGACCTCGCACCCGACCGATGCGTTCATCGATTTCTTGAAAGAGCATGGCCTGACGCTCAAAGGTGCCGCGCAGGCGCGGCAGGAAGCAAGCAGCGACCATAATCGTCGCGAGACGCCGCTTTTCGCGGCCAGCATCGGGCGCCGGGCGCAGGCGAGGATGCGCGGCGGGCTTGACCGGGTGTGACCGGACGGGACCGGATTAGCGTCGGCGAAGCGCTCTCAGGGGCAGAGGGCACGGGCCACTCCCCCTTTGAGAGGACGAAGATACTATGAAACTGGCTCGCCTTAGCTTAGCGGGAGCGGGGCGTCCGCGATCATAGACGCGACGGATTGGCGACCAGATCCGGGCTCTCTATGATCAGCGTTTCTGCCACATATGGTATTTCTATCTGTCGGCCTCGGAGGTCGCGTTCCGCCGGGGCGGTCACATGGTGTTCCAGGTCCAGGTGGCCAAATCGGTCGACGCGGTGCCACTGACGCGAGACTATATCGGCGATGCCGAATGCCGGCTGCCGCTCGACCTGCCGCCGCGCCGAAGGCAGGAAGCGGCGGAATGACGCGTCTGTCGACTTCCGTCCAGCATCAAGAGTATCGAACGCCCAATTAGATGATCTCTGGCTCAAATATTATTTATATTCGCACTCAAATAATATTGCCGTGGATGCGGCATTTTGCTAAGGTGTTGGCAAGCTTGGCGGCCGACCAGCCTCCTCCGCGGCCTTTAGGGGCGGCAACGGCAGCGGAGAGCTACCATCGGTGGGAGGTCGTACTCGCATGGGCTGCGCTCTCCTCTCCGCCTTCTGGCAAGGGATACTGTCGAGGGTTGGATATGGACAGGCCATACAGCGAGGCCGCAGACGTCTCGGCTCGAATCGATCTCGAGTTTGGTTCCCTGGCAAACAGCCTCGTGTTGCTCCTTGAAGCAGCCAGAAGCGAGCTCGAGCATGACCGGGAGGCAGCAAAGACATCGCTGGCCGTCGCGTCATCCATGCTCCAGTTGGAGATCGAGCGCCGTTCGGGCGCCACGGGCTCCAGAACGGGTGGATTAGCGGGTTGGCAGATAGCGCGTGTCCGCTGCTTCATCGACCGGAACCTGCACCGAACGATCCACGCGAGTGACCTGAGTGCCGTTGCGCGGCTGAGCACGGCGCACTTCTCACGCTCGTTCAAACAAGCGTTCGGAGAACCGCCGCACGCCTACATCGTGAGGCGACGGCTCGAGGAAGCCTGTCACCTGATGTTGACCAGCTCGTCTGCGCTGAGCGAAATCGCTCTCACCGTCGGGTTCTCCGACCAGGCACATTTGTCCAAGCTCTTCAGGGATGCCTTTGGCCAAAGCCCGGGCAACTGGCGGCGTGAGCGCGATTCCATGTGCCGCCGCTGACCGGCGCAGGAGAAACACAATCATGACGTGATGCGCTTGCTGCGTTGCTTCTGCGGAGCGAGTCGCCCGCGTGGTTTCCCGTCGCTTTCGTGAAGCATCAGGACTGTCAGGCAATTAGTTGACGCATGCTCAAATATTAGTTATATACCGACTCAAATAGACTGCCTCGAGTGACGCATGTCGCCAACGCGTTGGCAAGCTTGACAGAGGCGCAGTCTCCTTTCGGGTGGCCAGCCCTCCGTGAGCTGCCATCAGTTGGAGCGCGCACTCGAATGGCGTCTTCTCCGACGCTTAGGAGTGACGACTTAGGCTCCGTCCGGACTGAACTGGAGAGATGAATGCTTTTGATGTTCGATCAACACCACCCTCGGCCGAGGGTGGAAAAGTTGGAGCTACGAGGCCTGCCGCTCGGGCGTCGTTGGACAAGCCCGCCTTGGCAGCGGCAAAGCCTGGATGCTAGCCATGGCTAATGTCGTACCCGCCATCGCCCAGCCAGCGCAGGGAGCAAGCCCGGATTTCGGCCTGACGTTCGTCCTGCCTCTCGCTCTGGGTTCCACGCTGAACCCGATCAATTCAACGATGATCTCGACGGCTCTTGCGCCGATTGCGGCTGACTTCGATGCAAGCGTGGCCCAGACAGGATGGCTGATCGCAGGTCTGTACCTCACCAGCGCCGTCGCCCAACCAACCATGGGCCGGCTCGCCGATCTCTTCGGTCCTCGCCGCATCTACCTGATTTCGCTCATGCTCGTCGCTCTTGCCGGCATCGGTGGTGCGATCGCGCCTTCGCTTTGGGCGCTGGTTGCGGTGCGTGTACTGCTCGGGATCGGCACATCTGGTGCCTATCCCTCGGCCATGCGGATATTTCGTTCCCGAGCCGACAAGCTCGGCAAAGCGCCGCCGCGGACGGCTATGGGCATTCTGTCGCTGGCCGCCATCTCGACGCAGGCCTTTGGCCCGATCCTTGGCGGCTTTATCACCGGCGCGTTTGGGTGGCACGCTATCTTCACCGTCAATGTGCCTCTGGCCCTTCTCACCGCTATCCTGGTGCTGCTTTGGGTGCCGAGAGATCCCCCGCGAGTCGCCGGGCTGTCAGACCTCGCAAGGGAGATCGACATGGCCGGCGTCACGCTGTTTGCGGCGGCGCTCCTGTCGCTGATGGTCTTTCTGATGAACCTCGATCAACCAATGTGGTGGGTCCTGCCGATATCGGCTCTGTTCTGGACGTTGTTCTGGTTTCATTCGCTGCGACGCGAGCAGCCCTTCATCGATGTGCGGATGTTCACAACCAATATCCCACTCACGGTCACTTTTCTGCGCGTCACCCTGATCCTGCTGATCCCCTACTGCATTATGTACGGTTTCGCGCAATGGCTCGAGAGCAGCGCCCACTATTCCCCGGCCGCCGCGGGCCTGGTGACGTTGCCGATGTCGGTCATGGCCGCGGCATGTTCGCTGCTCGGCGCTCGCACGAAAGGCCTGCGCGCTCCGTTCATCATCGGCGCGGGAGGAGGATTGGTCGGCTGCGTAAGCCTGTTGTTCCTGCACAGCGACACGCCCGTTTGGCTGCTCGCGGCCGCGGTCATGTTCATCGGCATGCCGCTGGGGATGACCGCCAGCCCCACCCAGACCGCGATCTTCCTCCAAGCTCCGGCCTCGGAGATGGGCGTGGCCGCCGGTCTGCAGCGAACCTTCACCTATTTCGGTGCGATCGGCGCGGCGAGCCTGCTCGGTGTAATGTTCGGCTCGCATCCAACGGATCACGGCTTCCACACCCTGGCTATGGTCATGACCGCAATGTCCGCGATCCTCCTCGTTTTCGTCGTGTTCGACCGAACCTTGCCGCGCGGCGCGGTCGGATAGTCCCTCCACCCTCATCCTGTAAAGCCTTCATAAGGAGACTCCATGCCACTCTCACAACTGGACCAGAAACCGGCCTTGATCGTCATCGATCTGCAGAAGGGCATCGTCGGCCTGCCGACGGCGCATCCCGCCCAAGAGATCACCGGCCGCTCCGCGGCACTCGCACGAGCCTTCCGACATCGCGGCTTTCCAGTGGTGCTGGTCAATGTCGCCGGAGGTGCGCCGGGCCGCACCGACTTGAGGCACGACTTCGACCCGCCAGCGGATTGGGTGGACCTCATTCCCGAACTGGAGCAACGGCCCAACGATCACATCGTTACCAAGCTTCGTTGGGGGGCTTTCCATGAGACCGGCCTCGATGAGCACCTGAAGGACCTTGGTGTCACCCAGGTGGTGCTGTGCGGAATCGCCACCAGCATCGGCGTCGAATCAACGGCGCGGCAAGCGCACGAACTGGGCTATAATGTCGTGTTGGTTGAGGACGCCATGACCGACCTTGATGCCGAAGAGCATGCCCACAGTGTGAAAAAGATTTTCCCCCGGCTCGGCGAAGTGAGCAGCACCGCCGAGGTTCTGAAAGCGGCGAAAGCTGCGTGAGTACGGCTCGGGGCGATCCTCACTCTCCCGGGTCCGTAGCTGGTATAGCGTCCACGTCTCGATCCGGCCGATCGTCAGCTCCCGGTTGCTGAACAGTAGGCTTAAACCGAGCTGTCAGTCGGCGTCTGCGATTGTTGCTATTTCGACTCATGCTCAAGTAAGATGAGGTGGAAAAAGCGGCTAGGCGTCGCGTGGATTTTGAGGAAAGCTATTGGGCAAGTTGATCGTCTCAAAGCTCGCGCCGTCTAGCCAGGCCGCGAGCGCATCCGGTGACAGGGTGGCGCTGGTCCCGCAGCGGAGCAACGGACGCGAACGGGTCGCGTTGATCCTGAAAGCCGCAGCCGACGTGATCCATGAACGCGGTTACGAGGCCACCACGATGAAGGAGATTGCCGAGCGATCAGACACGAAGATCGGCTCGCTTTACCGCTTCTTCCCGACGAAAGAGGTTGTGGCGGACGCCCTTCTTGAACTGTATGCGGGATCGTTGGAAGCGTTCTGGCAGGCCATCATCGCCAAGGCGCGGTCGACCACCACGGAGCACCTGGCGGACCTGTTGCTCGGCTTCTATGTCTCGACCCGAAAGAAGCACAAGGCCTTGCTGCCCTTGCTGGAAAGCAGGAGCGACGCCTCCACGGGCCGCGAGGCGTTCCGGGCCCGGAACCTCGACAGGATCGCGGAGGCGCTGAAGGCGCATGCCCCCCATCTGAGGCGGCCCGCCGTACGGACCATCGCGGTGATTATGCTCTACAATATGCGGACGATGATGGCCCTGACCTTCGACCCGGCCGCGCCGAATGCGCCTGGTGCGATTAATGAGCTCAGGTCTAGCGTGCGCGCCTACCTCGTCAATCGACTCAAGCCGGAAGGCTAAACGCCATTCTCGGAGCGCTCTTGAGCGGCTCGTTCCCAGCAACGTGCCATTCGCCAAGATGCTCGACGACCACATCACTGTGCCGTCCGTGCTCTCGGGGCGTCGAAAGCAGGCAAGGGAGATTGGGAACACCCGACGACCTACTCAATCGTGGGCATCGTAGCGGCCGGTTTCGCAACGGATTTGGCTACTTCGTCCTTGACGCATGCGTGTCCAAAGTCTGAAGGTCTACGAAATTCGCCGTACTGACCTCTCAAAATTTCTCAAAAAAGTACGGCGAATTTCCCACTAAGTCATTGAAAACGTTGGTGATACCGACAGGAATCGAACCTGTGACCTACAGATTAGGAATCAGAGGGGTGCTCAATTAGG
Organism: Mesorhizobium sp. AR10; assembly: GCF_024746795.1. Lineage (NCBI taxonomy): Bacteria > Pseudomonadati > Pseudomonadota > Alphaproteobacteria > Hyphomicrobiales > Phyllobacteriaceae > Mesorhizobium > Mesorhizobium sp. AR10. The sequence continues at coordinate 61,423 of NZ_CP080524.1, read as the reverse complement.
ATTTCTTACCCGGTTCGCAACCGAATACGAGAACATATGAAGGATATGGCTGGGCGAACCACCCACTACCTGATTGATTTTGTTGAAAGGACCACGTCCATCCGGGGACTACCATAAGGCTTATTTATCAATTGATTAGCTCGCATCTGTACGCGACTAGCAAGGCGCTCGATTCCACACCGTCGTGCCGGGCGAACCAATCGAGGCTGCTCATCAGGCCAGCCTCCATTTATCCCGCTCCGCTACTCGCACGGCGGCGCGAGGTCTTTTTTGAGATTATTGATGAAGGCACGGCCTTCCTTTTTCTAGTATCATTGGCGACCGACTTCTCGAAATCGCTACCGTAAGCGATTTTCGCTATCTCGGCGTTCAACCGCTCCAGCTTGAAGCCGCTACCGTAGCGCCCAGACATTCCCCGCTCCGCGTGCCCTTGCAAGGCGTTCATGACCGCCGTGTCGATCTCAGCATCCCGGCAGGCGTCTTCGAATGAGTGTCGGAAGCTATGGAAGCAATTCTTCCGCGTCTTCACGCCAGCCGAGCGGATCAGCCGGATAAAGAGTTTCGACGCCGGGGCGGAGCGGTTCTTCGCGCTACCAATCTCGATATCGGGAAATATGCGTTGTTCTGGATTTTTCACGCGTTCGACGAAGTCCAAGAAGCCGGCTCGCACCAACGCCGGATGAACCGGAATACGGCGATTTGAGCTTCGCGTCTTCACTCTGTTCTCGCCATCGCCTTTGATGTCAAAAAACGTCACATCACCGACCGTCTGGATATCGCCGCGACGGAGTTGCACGATCTCCATCAGCCGCGCGCCAGCGTAGAGCGCAACCAACGGAACCCAGTACTTCCCGGATAAGTCCAGAATTTGAGAACCCGGCTGTAGCCAATGGTGTTCAGATTTCGCGCCTGTGAATGGTGGCGCGCTGAATATCCGCTTCAATTCGTCCAGACTGAACGGGTCACGTTCCTCGCGAGCGACGGTGTCAACTTGTGGCTTCAATCCTTCAAACGGATTGGTCTGGACCTCATCGAAGTTCTTTTTCGCCCAGATGAAGAGCGATGATACCGCGTCCATTTTCAGGGCGACATTCTTTGCAGTCGGCTTCTGTGTGCCTTCGGCCTCTGCCTTATCAGCGATAGCAACCAAACCGAGACTCTTGAAGGCCATCTTCTTGTGCGCGTTCGGTGGAATGTTGAATAGGACATCCTTGAAGCGCTTCGCGTCGGCCTTGGCGTAGACCCCTACAGGGTGATCGCCGCATATTTCGATAAACGCCTTCACGGATGCTTCCCGTTCGTCGCGGGTCTTTTCGACCCATGAATTGGTGCGCGCCTTTTCGGCAATCCAGTCAGCCAAAACGAGCGACAGGCGGGGTCCCCCAGAGCCATGTTTGGCGCTGACCAGCACCTGTGCACCTGTTCCGCCGTCGCTGCGCTCTGCGGGCGTGCTAGGTGCTACGGCGGCACTCTCGATACCGGCATCTGGTTCGCCCGCGACGATGGCTTCCAAAGCGTCAATCTCGGCACGGGCAAGAAGCCGCGCGAGGACAAGCTTGCGGGCTGGATCAATGCCGTGTGAACGCTCTTCGGCAATCGCCGCCAGTTCATTCAGATTGCCCGTCGCCAGCATGCGGCGAAGCTCGGCAATGCGATCCTTGGCACGGGTGCCAACGATGTAACCCACGATCTTATCAAGTTCGCCGTCCTCCACCAGATGATCGAAGTACCGTGACTCCGGCAGCGCGACCAGTTCGCCTTTCCAAAGCCGTGACGGCTCCGCATAGGTGGCTTCGAAGAGTCCAGCGCGATCGGCAAATTCCTTGTCGCTGACGTCGCGAGCATGCCGCCGGGTTATCTCTGCGAAGCTGAGCGATGGCTGTGGAGTGGCGGGTTGGGTTTGTCGCGCGATCTTGGCTCTGTGATCATCAAACCGACGATTGATCGCGGACACCTCGTCATGGAGCCTTCGCCGCGCCTCCTTGAAATCCTTGGTGCGCAGTGACTTCGTTTCGAACCGCTTGCCATAGGTCTCAACGATGTTCGCAGGCACGCGAACATGCACATAGAACATTTCGTTCCGCTTAATCAGGCTACTTGGCATCTCCATGTCTTCCATACCTCTCTTGTATCACAGGCTGTATGACAGTCGAGAGGAAGGAAACTGTTGGAAACCAACGCTTTGAGAAGGATCAACCGTTTAGGGAGAAATGGTGCCCAGAGGCGGAATGGGCAGGTCGCTGAAAAAAGATAACAAAATCAATGGCAAAGGCCGACCGATTTGCACGCACTGTGTAACACCCGTGTGTAGCAAAGTCTACTATAAGCCAAGCACTCGAAATAATGCCGATGTGTATATGAGAGCACTCTGCTCGCATCTTGAAAGTTGCGTGATTTCGTCTTAATTACACGTCGCGGCAGATGCCGCCTCGCTCAACGAGCGTGAGCAGGGCTCCTAGCCCAGCTTTGAGACAGCGATCCATGTTCTGTAAATGCTCGGTCAGCAGGAACATGGTCAACGGCGCTCACACCGCCTCCGGATGACCGAACGGCCGTCTCGCCAAGTTCGAACTCAACTGAGGTCGGGCTGGCGGGCGTTTTTGTGTGATCCCTGTCGGTCCGGCTTCCAGCTGAAGGAGCTGCGTAGATGGAATCGATTGAACCGTGCCGCTTGTCCAATCCACGGGCCGTCCTTGGCCACAATCAGCCACCCGAAAGTCCGATTGCTAGGCAACTGAACGGCATCGAGAGAGCCGTCGTCACCTACGAGGATCTCCGCAACGATGGCCTTCGTATGTGTATCGTACAGGCCACAACTGTAGCCCGAGAAATTTTACAAGGCGGCCCGCGCGCGTGGACAGATTTTATCAACGAACCCAGGTGGGGGGACAAAGCGCCGCCACCGAATGGGTTCAAGAAGTACCTGTATCACGTTTTTCGCTGGATTTTTGGTTTGGAAGGCGCGGCGGCTAAGAACGCAAGCCTTTACGCGCGTGCGGTCCACGCGCTGCTCAAGGAAGGGGTCGAGCTCGACGAGCTTGAGGAACATCTGAAGCGAAGCACACTTAAGAAGCTCGCTGCGGCCGGCGCTTTGGCGAAGACAGGAAAAAGACAGAATCCCGACAGCCGCACGGGATCTCGCAAGCATAAAGAACGGCCCAACAAGGCTGGGGCCGAATTTACCGAAGATATCAAAACAGCAAATGAACCGGAGATCGTGCGCGGGACCGCGATGGTGAAGCGAACGCATTACAAAGGATCCGTTCATGTCGAGTTCGTGGGCAATACACAGCCCTTGCTCGGCTTGGAAACGAACAAAGATTTTGTCTTGCGAGGTCGGGTTGTCGCTCTGGGGAATTCGTTCAAGATTGTTATCCACGACGCCTTTCTTGATCCAAATGCCCGCGAATAGATATCTTGGGCGGGCATGCCCTTTCCACTAGAAAGCTGTCGGCGACAATCCATTTCGGACCGTCCGAAACCGCAGTGAAAACGTTTGCTGTAAGGCCGATGGGAGCGCCTGCCCTGTCGGCCATTCTATGGCAACTCCTGCGACGCGATTCCACGAACAGCACCTTGTCCCACGATAGATATTCTAATTTAGAGGATCGTAACTGATCGCCAAAGAGCGTCGGTAAAGGCCTATCGCCGCCTCGGCCCAATCCCAATTACCCAACATCGAGCAGCAATGCAGCGCGCGGGATCGCCACGCGAAGCCGACCTGTTCTTCAAGCCTCCAGATGTCGTGCTCACAGAGCAAGACATATGGCTGTGTTCGTCGGTGGGAGGCGATTGGGACTGGCTGAGGCGGCTACAACAACCACGATATTGGAGGCAACCACACACCCCTACTACCCACGGGAAAACACCCAACGATGGAAGACACCTCACCACACAACGCCAACCACGGGAGACCATGGATATGGAGCTAACACCGAAAATCATACGGGACCTGACGTTCGGTTACACCTCCATGGTTGAAGAGCGCAGGGTGTGCGGAGCGACAGCGACGCTGCTGACCTTCCAGTTCAACCACCTCAGCGGCTCAACATCGACCGTCAACAAGAAGATGCAGGAAACGGTGGAGAAGGTTTATTCGCAGATTTTGACACGCTGTTTTAAGAAGCCCAGGAATGTGCCGACGATCAAAATGCCGTTTTGGATTTGTACGCCCGACTATCCCATTTTTAAGCACCACAAAGACAACTTCCGCACCATCGTGAACAATGATGGGCGGCATATCCACGTTATCGCGGTAATGCCTCCCGACACACGCATGACGCAGACGCTCGACGACCATTTTCATCACGAGCAGTTTCGATATTCAGGATATCACCCTCGCCCACTTTGGTGCCTGGACTCGCAACCGATAACCCACGATCTTTCATTCGTCGTCGACTACGGTCGCAAGGGCATCAAGACCCCTCGTGTGGGGTTCGATGGGCAGTTCATTCTTCCGCGTACTCACTCGGAAATGGAGTCGGTCCAAGCCGACAAGGCCGACCGGGAATTCCTCAACGACCTCAACTTCAAGAAACAGATAGCCCGCCTGGATTGTTGGCACAATCCAGGCGGGCTTTCGTTACAATTTTGAGGCGGGTAGCCGTTCGATCCGGCACCCTTACCCACTGCATTATTCATAACTGGACTTCTCTTCGCGGACGATGCCGCGCGCCCGATCCCCCGGATGATTGGCGCGTAAAGGGCTGAAGCGAGGCGGCAACAAGCCCCTCGCGTAACCCCAACCATCCCGGAGAGAAATCATGAAAAAGGATGCCTCAGCGTCCCGGCGGAGCCATGCGCTAGCCACTCGCAACCCGGCAGACGAGGCCCGTTCAGGCAAGCGACTGGATAAGGCCGCAGTCGCGGGCACCGGCCCCAAACTGACCTCTATCGAATTGTGTGCTGGAGCGGGCGGGCAGGCCCTCGGCATAGCCCGGGCGGGTTTCGATCACCTAGCGCTCGTGGAATTCGACGCTTCCTGCTGCTCGACGTTGCGGGCGAACCGGCCGCTGTGGAATGTCTATCACCGCGACATCGCTAAGTTTGACGGGAGCCGCTACCGGAATCGGGTCGATTTGCTTGCAGCCGGCCTGCCCTGCCTGCCGTTCACCGTCGCGGGCAAGCAGGAGGGCGAACTCGACGAGCGCGACATGTTTCCTGAAGCATTGCGCCTGATCGAGGAGATACGCCCGAAGGCCATCATGATCGAGAACGTCGCGGGCTTCCTGGCGCCGCGTTTCGAGGCCTATCGCCAGCAGTTGCGGAGCCAGCTTGGCAGGCTTGGCTACGACGTAGTCTGGCGCCAGTTCAACGCGTCGGACTTCGGCATATCGCAGGCTCGCCAGAGGGTATTCGTCGTGGCGATGCTGAAGAGGTATTCAGCAGCCTTTGTGTGGCCGGAGCCCGCTGCCAACGCACCTCCTTCCGTTGGCGAAGCGTTGTACGATCTGATGGCTGAGAAGGGCTGGGCGGGTGCCAAGGCTTGGCGCTCAGCAGCAGCCGGGCTTGCCCCGACTATCGTTGGCGGCTCGAAGAAGCACGGCGGGCCGGATCTTGGCCCTACGCGCACCCGGCAAGCATGGGCGAAGCTCGGGGTTAATGGCAAGTCCGTTGCCGATGCCGCCCCGGATAAGGCGTTTGCGGGCATGCCCCGGTTAACAGTCGCCATGGTCGCTCGCCTGCAAGGCTTTCCTGATGCCTGGAAGTTCAGCGGTGGCAAGACTGCTGCCTATCGCCAAGTCGGCAACGCATTGCCACCGCAGCTGGCGCAGGCCGTGGCGAAGAGCATCCGCAAGGCACTCATGGCCAAACAACCTCTATAGCGTCCACCGGCACCGGTATTCCAATCCGGAGATTGGCCTGCTGAATGCCAATTGCAGCCTGTCCTGTTGGTATGAGCGGCCTCACTACCCGCCTTGGGTGACGGGCCTCGTCAGACAAACAACCTGACTTGAAACCAATCGAGCTTACTCGCGCCGGAACCCAGTCCCCGGCCGGTCAAACGGCTTTGCCTATCGCCTAACTAACAACCAATAGTGGAGATGATCATGATCAACCGGAAGTCAACAAATGTACGCGACATCACCGACTCAATCAAACTGCACGACTGGATCGTGGAACAAGCCGTCAAAAGCGCTGTCACGGATTATGAATTCATAGTCATCCACGAGTTTCTGGACCAAGTGATTACCGAAATTGTTGCCAGCAGTTATCTGCCCGCGCGAGCTGTGCCGGCCAACGATATAGATAATATTCTAGATCTCCTTTTGGATAGCGACGCAAGCGACTGGCTTGTGGAATTTGTTCGTGACACGCTCATAGCCATCATCTTTCTCGACAAAGGGCTGATGCTTCATCAGGTAGTTGAGCGACTCGCAAAAGCAGCTGGGCTTCAGTCCGACATCACGTTCACTGGGGCCGGGAACGAAGTCAGGATCAAGTCCTCAAGCGATCTCATTGAGACTCACGGAGTGCTGATAGACGTAGTTGTTCCTCATCAGCTACGAGTGCGTAGCGTGCTGCGACCCCGGCCCCCGAGATACCGATGGGAGTTCTTGCCGGCCGTTACAAAGCCCAAGAAGACTGCTCGTACGCCACGTCGGCCGGCAAATCCCGAACATCGAAGCTAACTGCACGACACCGGCATTGGGCTTCACAGGCGCCTTTTGGCCGGTCCTAGCAAAACCAACCCATCAACTGTGGAGCAAGATCGTGACCGTAACGAAGTCAAAGCCGACCGGAAGAAAAACGATACCAATCACAGATCCCCGCGATTTAATCTGGTGGTTGGCGGCCGCTGCGAAGGCGAGCGAACCTCAGGTAGAAATGCCCAAGGGAATGATCCGGCTCTTCGACATTGTCGTTACAGAATTCGTCGAAGAAGGCGTTTTGGAAGTGCCTTGGGACTGGAGTGAATGGTTCAGCGATCAGCTTTATTCCCTGTACGAACTTGAAACCGAGACCTGTTCGGCGCGGGTCAGCTGGTTGGCCACCAACTGCTATGCGGAACTCATCAATCGCGGCCACGCGGTCTACGCCGATTACTTCATCAAGGCGTTGGCAGCAGGCGTCCTTAGCAAAAGTTTCGGTGCCGGCGCCACCATGGAATTCACTGTTGTGGGTCCTATCACCAAGGTTCGGAGCACGAGCGCATTCCACAGCATTTATGGCTTCAAGGTCAGGGTGGACGTTGGGAATTGCGCGCCTGAAGTCAATCCGCACGGGGCCACGATCACTTCTCGGTGGTTGAAAGACCTCTAGCCAGTGGCATGGCGGCCTATGCGCACCTATGATGCCTAGATCAAAATCGGTTCTGTTCTAACGATGCGATACGATCTTCAACGACGGACATTGTAGAGATCGACGTGCGACCTAGGCGCGGTGGGAGGTCGTGAATCCGACACGCACCTCGCAGGCCGGTCGCCAGACCTCAAAACAGTCAAATTATTGATCTAATTGACAAATAACTTGACAGAGGTATTAATTCCTATTACAATCGGCGGTGTGAGGATGGCCAGTTTTGCCGTCGAAAACGCTGAAAAGGTGGGGTTTTGGCAAACTTCGAGGTAGGGCTTCGAACCCGGCTATTGCCGCTTTCGGCTTCAGGCCGACGCCACCGAACATCATCTGAACTCAGCCAAGGGCCCCATCTCGGGGCCTTTTTCTTTTAGGAGACCTGAATGACCAACGCAGCAGTTTCTACAGGCACTGTAAGCGCCATACCTGCCCTCATCGTTCTCGGACTGGACGATGGCGGCAAAGCCCACGCCTCATGGTTCGGTGAAACCGAAACTGAACTTGCCGAGAAGGCCGCGGGTATGATGGGCATGGCCGCACTTCCGGCCTCAACCGACGAGCTACGTGATCTGGCGGGCAAGCTGCCGCAGGGCAGGGTGTTTGCCAGCGGCAAGGCCTTCGTCCCCTTCGTGAAGGCAACGGTGTTCGACAAGATCGCTACGCACCTGCCGAGTTCCTACAAGTGGCCAATCAGAGCCGACAAGCCTGCGGTCGAGAAACCGAAGCCCGGCAAAAAGGCTTCCGGCACCGGCGCACAGGAGAGTGGGCCGAAGCGCCCTGAACTATCGCGGCCGACCGATTGGACGAAGATAGAGGTGGGAAGCTTGGTCCTGGCCACTGAGGGTGCTTACCAAGGTTGGTTCGAGGCGCAGGTGGTGAGGATCAGCACTGACGGGGTCTACAGCCTGCGCTGGCGCGATTGGCTCGACGTACCAGTGTTCACGCGCAAACTCATCCACATCGCGCTGCTGCATCCGGAGCATACTGACTGACGCTCTCCCGAGCTGGGCGTGTGGCCAAAGGCTGCCGCCCAACCCCTCACCAAAACTCACAGCAGGAAAAATGGTCGCGACACGGGCCAGGACGAGAAGGATTCGCACATGAGTTTGGAATGCAGCTTTGCCGAGACGTGCGCGCTTGGAAACCGGCAGCAGCGCATCGCGCAGTTGAACGATTGCTTGCGCAAGAGCGCACAGGGTGGACGGATTGTGATGACAGCTGGGATTGCGGCCCTGAGTGCTGCCGACATCGCCGACATCGTCGCGGCGGTTGCTGCCTTCGACGCCTTCAATGACGACAATGACCCCCACGGCGAACACGACTGCGCTGTGCTGGAAGCCGGTGGCAAAACGGTGATCTTCAAGATCGACTACTATGACCGGTCAATGACCTTTGGCTCGGATGATCCTGCCGACCCCGCCATCACGACCCGCGTTCTCACCGTCATGTTGGCGGAGGAATACTGATGGCCGGGGGCTTGTCTCGCCGTGCATTGCTGGTGGCTCTGCCGGTCGCGTTTGCCGCGCCTTTCTTCACTTCGCTCGCGAGTGCCGAGCCAGCGACGACCGGTGCCTTACTGGATGCGTCCACCGATGACGTGTCGGTCGCCCTGATGCAAACAATCTGCGCTCACTGCGTTGCCTATTCAGAAGTCAGGCGTCTGACCCGCGAGTTGGGCGCCAAGCTTCCATCGGCCAAGTTTGAAGCACTCGGTCACGCGCTCCAGGCCGAACGAGCCTTGCGACAGATCCTCTTCGACCTCCCCATGCGGAATGAGGCCGAGCGCTATGACAAGGCCATATATCTATCGGGCTTATTCAGGAGTGAACCCTGGTGTGATCGATGATATCGCCGGGATCCCCGCTTCGGGCGTTCGGGAACGTAGCAGCGGCATCGTTCCCTCTGGCATGTTGGCGATACTATTTGCCCGGCTTCCGTCCCGCGTTCAACGGCTTTGGCCATTCGCAACCGTGACAACTGCCGGATGGGTTCGCAAGGGCCTACGGCCCCACATGGCGCGCGGCTGACGGCAAGGTTGTGGTTGGCGCAGTAATGCACGGCAGCATTGCATTGACCGAACTGGTCACAACCTTGACCCGACTTGCCGCTTCGATAGTTGTTTTGCGGGCCGTATAGGGGTCGCCAGCGCGTGCCAGGCGGTTCGGGTGCACGAGGGGGGCGGCGCGGGGCGGTGGCCCGCCGCCGGGGGGGGCGGGGGGCGGGGCGTGCTCGCCTGAGGTGCAGGTTGGGCCTAAGCGAACGGCAGCTTTGCGCCTCATATCGGCCGTACAGACTAGCTTCGCCAATTCCTGAAAGCAGACATTGCGGGCACGAGGTGGAGTTGCGCCATGCTCGCGCCAACGGCATGTTGCGAAGATCGCGCAGCGCCGGTGTTGGAACTGAGACTCCCGTTCGGTTCGGACTTACGCCACACGATCGCTCCGGAGTAAATAAGCGGCTGAGGACCGACATCTCTCCCGCCGCCAGTCAGGCGTCAGGGAGCCAGCGCAATGAGCGGTTGTCCTTTCTCGACGATATAAGTCGCAAGCTCGCCGGGTCCGCGCTGGCATTTCTTGCGGTGTGGACAACGCCCGCAGGGACGAACAGGACGTCGCCCGCGCGCAACGTCGTCCACGGCCGCGCCATCAAGAACAAGGAGGCGCTGGCCAACCCCGAGGCGCTGGAGCTGTTCAGGAATCTGCCGCAACTGGCGGACTAGAAATGTTAACGACCCTTATCCGCTTGAGCTCAGATATCGCGTTCTACAGACGATCGTCTGCTCCCTTGAATCCGGTCGGAGAGCCTAGGGCTGCGACGGCCCGCTCAGGCCGCGGCGGCAGGCTTTACCAGGTCATTCTCGGCGCCAATCATCACCACCAGGACATGGCACTGCTCGTCGAACGGATTGCTCCAGGCGTGGATCGCACCGCACTGGATCAGCGTGTCACCCGCGTTCAGCTGGATGCTCGCGCCGTCGTCCAGCTCGCACATGCAACTGCCCTTGACGATATAGACCGTGTCTATCGTGGCGGTGCGATGCATGCTGTCCTGCGAGGCAAGTTCTGCCTTGGTCTGGGGTTCCATCAGCGTGTGCATATAGCGGAGGCCGCCGATCGGAGGGAAAAACCAGCCGACATTTGGGCGCTCGCCGGCGTCGGGAAAGTGCGGGTTTTCCGCCGCCCACACGTCATAGACGGCCCAGTCAGCCCTGTTCGGTGTCGGATTGGCCGGCAACTGTACGTCGCTGGCGATTATCGCGCGGCCATCCTTGTTGTGTGCCGTCACGACGCGTCTCATGGCCATATTGTTTCTCCAGTTCGTTGTTAGATGTTTGATGCCGGATGGCGCTTGAACGCGACGATAGAGGCGAGGGCGAGCCAACTGGCGATGACCGTTAGTTGCATCTAAACATGGCTGCACAGGCCAACAAGTAGGATGGATTATCGATGGATAGTATGGAAATGCAGACCACTGCAGGGTTGGCATCCGCGCAGGTCGAACACAAGAATCGAGACATGCGCCGCGCTCTGGCGATGATCTCCGGAAAATGGAAACTGGAGATCATGTCCATACTTGGCCAGCGCGCACACCGATTTGGCGAGTTGAAGCGTGCGGTCCCCGGCATCACGCAGCACATGCTGACGCAGCGGCTGCGTGAACTTGAGAATGATGGCTTGGTCTCGCGAACGATTTTTGCCGAGATTCCGCCACGCGTGGAATACGCGCGAACCGAGCTCGTCGTCGAGGTATGCCCCTACATGGATGGGCTTCTCGAATGGTATTTGGCGAAGGCTGCTCCCACAGCCAACGCTGATTGCCCAACTTTGCCAGTTCGCAGTGCGCCGTCAGATCAATAGGAAAGCGAGACCGCATGTTTACATTGCTGACCGTGATCCGGAAGAAACCGGGGATCACGACCGAAGAGTTCAGGCATTTCATGGAATTTGATTATGGACCGACCTACTCCGGGATGCCGGAAACTCGCGAATACGTTCAGTACCACCTGTCCGATATGATGAGCGATGGAGCCGAACCTGCGATCGATGCCATCGTTAAGATCAGCTTCGATTCCCCGGAAGAGATGGCGAAAGCGCTACAGGCCGAAAGCTACAAAAAGGCGAGCAAGCTGCGGGAAGGGTTCATGCAAGAGACGTCGGTCGGGATTCATTCAGCCGTCGTCGACAAAATAGTCAAACTGGTATGATAACGACCGACCGCACCGCGCGACCTTCGCGGCCGTTCCAAACGCAGTTCGGACAAGGCCTGGTTTTCCGGCCTAGGCTGACCGACGCATGAACCTATTGGCAGAACGGCTTCAGCCTGCCGCCGACCGCGGCCATGTTGTCGAGGTTGCCCGCGCCGGCATCACCATCCCAGTTTTTTGCCAATCTGAATGCCGTCACGCCCTTCGGCAGCAGCAGGACATAGTTCTCGCCCCAACCGTCCATGATTGGATAGTAGAATGAGCAGTCGCTTGACTTGTAATGGGCACGCCAAAACGCCTTCCGGTAGAAGGGTTTCTGATCGACGCCCGTCGGTAGGCCGACTGGATCGGTCGCCGGGTTGATGTCGGCCAGCATTTCGGCGTTGAGCAATTGCTTGTCGCCAAATTTGCCGCCGTTCTGATAAAGCCGTGCAATCTTGATGAGATCGCTAATCGTCGGATAGTAGCCGTAAGCCATGAGCGGCTGATCGCCTTTCGGATTTGGCTCGATGGTTTTGTTTGTCGGCGCGTAGTGGATGCCGATCGGCCCATAGACCTCCCTCACTATGTAGGTCCAAACATTGGCATCAGGCCCCTCTTTCTTTTTTAGGTAGTTCGTCAGCCCGACGCCGAGTAGGAAAAAGTCTTCGTCGCGATACCGCGCAACCTTTTCCGGTCCCCAGGAATAGGGTTTTGCGCTCTTGATGAGATTGCCAACCTTTTGCTTGGCGGTCGGAGCCTCGTACCAGCCATAGTAGTCGTCGGCATAAGGGTCGAACATGTTGATCGGCTCGGCCTTGTCGGTCCCGTAACCCATACCGGTTGCCATGTTCAAAGCATCGCCAAAGGTAACGTCCTGCCATCCAGCGACGCCTTTCGCCTCATCGACATAGTCGGCGATCTTGGTCGTGAAGATGTCCGGGCCGTATTTCTGTGCGATGCTCAACATCGCCACTGCGGTGGCGGCAGACTTGGTAACGGACCACACGCCGAAGCGCTGATGTTCGCAATAAGGCAGCTCACCCGCCGGCGTCGGGCACGATTTCAGGTAAAACCTGTCGTCGATCATCAAACCGTCGAGCACGATTTCGTTCGGCCGAATGGCGCTGTCGAAACCTTCGAGCTTATCTTTTCCGACCTTGGCCTCGAGGTCCGACCAAGACGCAATGGTTTCTTCGTCGGCCTGCGCCGCCTTGAATGTGTCGATCACCGCCTGCGCATTTGGAATTTTGGCCGGCGCGTACTCCGCGGTCAGGCTGCCGGCGGCAGTGAAATAATCTTCTATGTAGAACGGCGAGGTCTGCTGAAGGATCTGATACCGAATATGGCTGAGCTTCCCGGCTTTATAGACGAACGTCGCCACACCGTTGTGGGTCTCCCCTTCGATCGAGTTTACCAGCGAGAACGGAAAGGACGCTCGTGACCAGCCGTCATCACTGGGCTCCGACCATATCTTTCCCGGCTGGACGATGATGTCCCAGAAGCTATGACCGCCGGGAAGCGTACCGTTCCTGATCACATCCTGCGTTGACGGGATCAGATCGTCGCCATCGGCTACAAACGACAACGACACGGCTGGAAATATCTGCGGGTTCTTGCCAAGGACATTGTCCTTTTTGAACTTTGCCGGTTCCGTGAGCATAGGTGCTTCCGAAACCTTCAGCGTCCCCTCGAATGTCTCGTGTGCTTTTGCTGCGTCCGGCGGAGCCAGGAAGGACTTGTTGTCGACAAGCGCCGCCGAACTCACAGGATTGTCGATTTCCGCTGCTGACAGCCGGGCGCCTTGTCCCGCTGCCATCACGGTGGCGGCGCTTAGGCATACGGACGATATCAAGATTGAGAGGAGCGGCCGTGACATCGTTTACCTCGAATGTTCGTTGCGAGCATGCCAGGAGGCTAACTTAGCGCGATCCGGAAATCCATAAAACCCAAGTCGATTATCGACCACTAGACGGTCGCGGGACGATTCGGAACAACACGGGAAGATTTTGATTGGCCCACGGAAAACTCAATAGAATCAAAAAATACGTCCTCCGGGCCTGCCAACACGTATACCTGCTTCCCAAGACCATGAATCTTAGAGGCGGTGCGCCTAACCAGAACCGAATGTATTCATTTCACGGACCAATCGACGGCTTTGCGCCTCATCTCGGTCATTCCATCAGCTATCGCGGTCCACCAAAAGCCGACATCGGTCCAAGCGCTAACGGCTACTTGCGCCAATAGCGGACTTCTGCCTTTCGCTGTTGCGGACCTGTGATAGGGCGCTAGGCCTGTCAGTGCGCGTTCCGTGACCCGCTGCTTGATGGCCTTCGTCGTCCTCATCCGGTGTCCGCCAGCAAGCGTAGACCGCCTCGTTGTTGATCACGATGCGGTGGTCTACCTCATGAAGCCGGGAAAGGGTGTCAAGCTTCGTCCCCTCGTCGCCGAAACGGTCCACCGCCTCACACACCTGCCGGAGGCAGCCCCCACTCCTTAAGCGCTCGAATCGCGAAAACCAGTAGAAGAAATCAAAGTGCAATCGCTCGGCTACTGTAGCCCCGCCACGCGCAGAGCGCCAAATAGGTGGTCGAACTCCGCCCGATCACGGTACTCGATGGCGGCGTGCAGGCTAGGCTCCCACTGCTCAAGTCTGCGGCCCGGGAAGCTCGGCCTCTCGCGTTCAGCTACGGCCAAGAATTCCGCGAGCATCGCGCGCGCCTCCGGCAGATGGCCGGCCGCGGCGTAGCTTGCCGCAAGCCAACATCGAACCTCGTTGTTGGGATTGTGTACCTGCTTCAGCGTGGCTATCGCCTCCTCGTAGCGCCGCGCCGTGAACAGGGCGATGCCGCGATACCAGACGATGTAGTTGAACTCGAATGGATTGTGGCGCCTGGCAATGTCGAATTGCTCAAGCGCAGCCTCGGTCTCGCCTACGGCAGTCAGGTAGAGGCCATAGATCCCGCGAGCATCGACATCGTTCGGGTTAAGAGCGATTGCCCGGCGGAGATGAGCGCACGCCTCATCATACTCGCGACGGTAAATGTGAATGTTGCCGAGTAGCCAACGTGCTCGGCAGTCAGCTTCATCGAGAAGGACGGCACGCCGCGCCAATGTGTATGCCATGGCGAGGGCCGACGCTTGGTCTTCGATCCAACCGCAGATATAGTCCATGCAATAGGTCCATCCGAGTTGGGCATGAGCCAGGGCGCTTGTGGGGTCCAGTTCGACAGCAGTCTTCGCCCAACGCCGGGCCTCTGCATTGTCGTCCTTGGTGTAACGCAGCAGGAGCGCCTCGCTGCGAAGTACATGGTCGTAAGCCGACAGGGCGTCGGGACTCAATCGGAGGGCGCGCTCTCGCCCGGCGGTCTCGATCTGATAACCCAACGTGGTGGCGATGGCGCTGATGATCTCATCTTGCACTGCCAAAATGTCGACCGCGTCGCGGTCGTAGTGTTCGGCCCATAAGTGGCTGCCGCTCGCCGTGTCAATCAATTGCGCACTGATTCTCACACGTTCGCCAACCCGGCGAACACTCCCTTCGGCCAGGTAGCGCACTCCCAGGTCTCGCCCCACTTGGGTGACGTCTCGCTCGCCAGCCCGATACTGGAACGAAGAGTTGCGGGCGATCACGAATAGGGTCCGAAAGCGTGACAGCTCGGTGATGATGTCCTCGGTGATGCCGTCGCTGAAATACTGCTGTTCGGGATCACCACTGAGATTAAGGAACGGCAAGACGGCGATCGACGGTTTGGTGACTGGCAGCGGAAGCTCGCGAGGGATAGGGAGGGCGACCTGCTCTGGTGGGTATGAAGGCGCCTTCCTTCGTCCGCGGATGTGATCAACCAGCGCGATTGTTGCAGGTTCGGGCTGCACGCCCAGTTCGCGGTGAATACGCTCACGAAGGACCTCGTAGAGCTTGAGTGCCTGCGCCGATTGGGCCCGATCGCTATGAACCTGCATGAGGGTGCGGTACGCGGCTTCGCTGAGCGGATCCAACAACAGTAGTTTCCGGGCCGCCTTGGCCGCGCCATCCGGATCGCCGGCAGCCAGCGCCTTGGCCATCAAGTTCGCGAGCGCATGCTCGAACAGCTGGCGCAGTCGTTGACGTTCGACCAGCAGCCAATCCTCAAACGCTGGATCGTGGATTGAAATGCCGTCGAGCAGGTCCCCTCGATATAGCGCCACCGCCTGCGTGAGCGATTCAATCGTGCCCTCTTGGACTTGCTGTTCGAAGGTCAAAGCGTCCACGCTGATCGTATCTCGGTTGAGCGCGACTGATCGCCGGTCTACTCGGAGCACTTCGTCGCCGGTCCTATTGAGGCATCGGCGCAGCCGCATGAGGGTCTGCTTCAGGCTGCCACGCGCCTGGTGGTCTCCTCGCTCGCTCCATAGCAAGCCTGCAAGCCGATCGCGGGAATGTGCGTCCCCCGGCGTCAATACGAGAATTGCCAGAAGCGCGCGATCTTTCTGACCCGGCAGATCCGCCACTTCGCCGGATGCCGATCGGACTTTGAATCCGCCAAGGAGCGTCAGCTTGAGGTCGGTCATGTCCAGGGCATCAGGTCAGGCACATTCGCCGCCTCAGCGCGTGCCCGAATGCAAACACTACGAGTTCACCTGGGGAAAAACAACAGAGGCTTGCGATCGCCTCTCCGGGCCGGATTCGGGCGGATGACCGAGTGGCGATCTGCCGGTAGCGCTGAAATCACGATGTCATGACGGTAGTTAGGACGATCCAATTACCGCCCCGAGCTATGTTCTAATCTCACATCAGAGGACTGAATCATGGCTCTCCTGAAGATCGAAGATCACGCTGGTCTCAGCCTTTTTCCAAGTCTCTCAGGAGCCAGGCGATGGGTCGTTACCTTCATCGCTACTATCGTTTCGACATACGCACTGGACGCGATTGCTACGGCTACAGGCATCCTTCTCGTCACGTCGCACATCCTACAGGGTCTCGACCACGTGGTCTTGCTTCTGTTCCTAGCCTGCACCTATGTCCTATGGGGTCTAGGACTGAGGGTGAACCTCAAGGCGAACTGGATGCTGCTCGAGGAGACCGGCACCAGCACGAACGTCCTCTCGAAGGCGGCATGCGATCTCGTCAAAGCCAGAACCAGGAGCGTGGGCGCACGCAAGATCGCGGCCGCGGTCGGTTATGTCGGTACCGAACTCGCGAAGGAGGCGCCATACTATGTCGGCGCTTTCGGCGTCGTCCTTCTCACCGACTCGGTCTCCGCGAACGAAGCCATAATTTTCTTGGGGGGAGCGAACTTGGGCGCCGCCGCGTATGAGTACGGCCTTGCTCGTGTCGTGCGAGTTGTTCTGCACCGTCAGGACGGCCCCGCCTATGCCTCCTTCGATACCGACTGGGTGCCGCGTGACTACCTGAGAGACTACTATAGTGTCATCGAGCCGGACGAACATAGAACCATAGAGTTTTTCGTCGACGCGATAAAGGAAGCGGAGCCGAATGAACCGATGCTATATTTTGGCGTGGGGCCCACCCTCCACCATGTGTTCTTGGCCGCCCGCACGGCCTCCGAGATTCACCTGGGCGACTACCTGCCGGCGAACTTGCAGGAGATCGAGCGTTGGATGAATCGCGACCCCGATGCCCACGACTGGCACCCTTTCGTCCGCTATACGCTCGAGTGTGAAGGCTTGGCCTCGCCCAGGGATGATGAAATCACTCAACGCGAGGAACTTGCGCGAGCTAGGATCACCCGGCTGCTCGAGGTTGATATCCGGCGCGTAGATCCTCTTGGCGAACAGAACACGCCGCAATACGGAACTGTGATCAGTGCCTACTGCGTGGACTCGTTGACCGAAGACCGCGACACATGGGAGACCTACATGGAGCGTATCGCTGGGCTGGTGCGTCCCGGCGGGACGCTTCTAACGGCCGCCCTGCGCCGCTCTCGCGGCTATCTCGTCGGCGACAAGAAGTTCCCGAGCGCCAATGTTGACGAGCACGATATGCGCGAGGTTTTGGAGCGCTACTTTTGCCGCGAAGACCTCACGATTGAGGTTTGCGAACTGGCCGAGGTCGAATCAAAGGGCTACTCGAGCGTCGTTCTTGCGCGAGCTCACCACCGAGGCTCGCGTAGCCCCCAAATGGCTCGTACCGGCGTCATCAATTCAGCGTTAACAGGATGACCAGTGACCCATCTATCGCCAGTCGCCGTTCATTCGAATGGCGATCTTCGCGCATCGTGAAACGACCAACGAGGAGCCGGACAGGTACGCGCCTCATCACGGCCGTTGCGGTTAGTTTTGCCGCTGCCTGAAAGCCGACATTGTCGGCAACTATTTCCCCGCGAAGTCACGGAACCAGTGCGATAACCTTCCCACTTGCCCGCAGTTGTTGTACGTACTTAGCTGACGGAACGTACCTGCGATTGAAGCTGCAAACCCAGCTTGCCTTGATCGATGGTCCAGACGTGACCGTCAAAAAAGGTCGAGTTGGGTCACAACCCTCGACGACGAACGGATCGGCAGGTCGCTGCAGGCAAGCGCGGCCTCGCGCACGGCTTCCGAAGCAGGAGCTTGTTTCCGGGTCGTTTTCGAACGATCCGGAGGAGGCGCCGAGGGGATGCCAACACCACATCTAGGCAGCGTCGCATCGGCGCCGTCAGGTGGTCTGCAGCAGCGCGAACAGTGGGCGGACGACACCAGTCAGGAGCTCACGCTCTGAGTTCGTCCGCGCCAACACGCGGATGCCTAGCGTCAGCGGCGCATATGGTCCGACGCGCAAGCTCTGCAAGGCCAGGCCAAGGACAATGGCGACCGCGCCGGATGTGGCGATCAGCGTCCCGACGGGAGCGTCGAAGACGTAGGCGATGATCGAGAGGCCCGCCGCCACATAGATGATGCCCACAATAAGGTCTTGCAGGAGGCGTCCCTCGCGGGGCTTTTGTTCAAGGATGAGGAAGACGCGGACCACGCCAATCAGCGACCATGCGGCATTGATCCACCAGATCACCTTGATGATGTCGAGGAATACGCGCTCCACCTCGGAGATGTCGGCCGGGCCGACCGCATACGGGATGATCCCGTGATAGAGCAGCAGCGCCGTAAGCGCCAAAAAGAATGCCAGCTGACCGACAAGGCGCAGCGTCGGCCGACCGCGAAGCAGGATGCGCGTAACCAGTGCGCCGATCGCCGCGAGCACGCCGGTCTGGACGATGGGATCCACGACGATGTTGGATAGATGTGCGTAGGTGACCATGGGATTGGGAGCAACGTATTGTTCAACGACAAGAGGACCCGATGTGAAAGCTCCGCTGTGCGGGCCTGCCTCGAGGTCGGCGATGGCGGCTGAGACTGCCGCCCGAAGGGGATTGGACGTCATGGTGCGGGCGGCGAAGACCTGCTTGTTGAAGAAGACGGTCACATGCGGCAGCCGCCCGCGCGCGAGGTCCCGCTCAAGATGTTCAGGAATGTATACGGAGGCGACAGCCTTGCCTGAGCGCACCTCGGCCTCCGCCTCGCAAAGTTTGCGGCAGCGCATCGTTACCCTGATCCCGGGCGCCGAACAGATTGCATCGACGAAGCCGCCGGACACTGCCGATCTGTCTTGATCCACCACCTCGACGGGAAGGTCGCGCACGATTGCCCTACTGAGCATGGCGCGCAGTGCTGACGGCAGATTTGCTGGTCTTCCTGCCGCGACCACAACCGACCACATCCGGCGAGCCTTCAAGTCCTACGGTTGAGTCGGGACCCAAACGGTCATGCCGGACTGGAGCGCCGCCAGGTTGTAGACATGCCGAGGGATGGGCACGGCGACCGAACGACCTGCAGAGACGTGGCGGGGGAAGAAGCGCTGCGCAAACTGTCTTCCGGTGATCATGAAGGCCTGGCTATCGTCATGGTTCTTTCCTCTAGCGTACGAGATGGCGAGAGAGGTTGCGGTGGGTTCAACCTTCCCGACGCTAGCGCTGCCGAGAGCATCGTTTGACCATGGGTCCGTGTTCGGTGCTTGTACAAAACACTGGGCATTTGTATGAATTTAATAATCGGCTCAATTGTTAAGAACTAAGGTCGACTTTTCATGAGCAATTGAATCAATGGAAGCCTCCACGGCTACCGCTGCAATTTGCAAAGCGATAATAGCGCATCCGTTTTGAGCGACCAGCGCTACACGTCGAATGCCGCCTATGGCCTCTCTCCACAGCGTCGGTTCGGAACCGCGCTATGAATTCCGCTGGCGCTTCGTGTGGCTTTGGTTCACATTGAACCGGCGAAGCAACGCGCGGTACACACGGTTGGGCGACCAAGAGGCAACCAACGAGTGAACCGGGAGCGCGGCAGGAGGGGATTTCCGATGGAAACACCACTAGCTGATCGCATAGCGGCCGATCCGAACTATCAGTTGCTGAAATCGAAGCGCGCGCGCTTCGGATGGACGCTGACCCTGGCAATGATGATCGTCTACTATGGTTTCATCCTCCTCATTGCCTTCAGAAAGGACCTGCTGGCGATAAGGATCGGCCACGGTGTGATGACCTGGGGAATTCCCGTTGGATTCGGCGTGATCGTCTTCACGATCGTGATCACGGCGATCTACGTCCAGCGTGCCAACAGCGAATACGATGAGCTGTCCGAAAAGGTGAAGCGGGACGCGCTGAAGTGAATACCACCCACACGATACTTTGGAAGTTCGTCTGCGTCGCTACCTTCTTCGCGCTCCCGACGGTGGTCCTCGCCGCCGGCGGCGATCTCGGTCCTGCAGAGAAGCAGCCCACGAACTGGACCGCGATCTCCATGTTTGCGGCGTTCGTCGTGGGTACGCTCTTCATAACGAAATGGGCGGCGTCCCGAACGAAGTCCGCCGCAGATTTCTACACCGCCGGCGGCGGCATCACCGGCTTCCAGAACGGGCTGGCGATCGCCGGTGACTATATGTCGGCGGCATCGTTCCTCGGAATCTCGGCGGCGGTGATGGCCTCCGGTTACGACGGACTGATCTATTCGATAGGGTTCCTGGTCGGCTGGCCGGTCATCACGTTCCTGATGGCTGAGCGACTGCGCAACCTCGGCAAATTCACCTTCGCGGACGTTGCGGCGTTCCGCTTCGCGCAGACGCCTGTGCGTATCTTCGCCGCCTCAGGCACGCTCGTCGTGGTGGCCTTCTATTTGATCGCGCAGATGGTGGGCGCGGGCCAACTGATCAAGCTTCTGTTCGGACTCGACTATTGGATGGCTGTGGTTATCGTCGGCGGGCTGATGATGGTCTACGTTCTGTTCGGAGGCATGACGGCGACGACCTGGGTGCAGATCATCAAGGCATGCCTGCTGCTCGGCGGTGCGACATTCATGGCCGTCATGGTGATGCTTCGGTACGGTTTCAGTCCAGAGGGACTGTTCAGTCACGCTGTCGAGATCAAGACGCAGCTCGCGACGGAGGCAGGCGCCGCGCCAGATATCGCGGCACAAAAAGGGTTCTCGATCATGGGGCCTGGCACATTTATCAAGGATCCGATTTCGGCGATTTCCTTCGGCATGGCGCTGATGTTCGGCACGGCCGGACTGCCGCACATCCTGATGCGCTTCTTCACGGTGCCGAGTGCCAAGGAGGCGCGCAAGTCCGTCATGTGGGCCACCGGATGGATAGGCTATTTCTACCTGCTGACCTTCATCATAGGCTTCGGGGCCATTACATTCGTCCTTACGGATCCGGCGTTTGTCGACAGCACGGGCGCATTGATCGGCGGCAACAACATGGCGGCCGTTCATTTGGCAAGGGCCGTTGGCGGAAACGTGTTCCTAGGCTTCATCTCGGCTGTGGCGTTCGCGACCATTCTCGCGGTTGTCGCGGGTCTCACCCTGTCGGGCGCGTCGGCCGTCTCGCACGATATCTACTCGACGGTCATTAAACGCGGCAAGGCGGACAGCGCCTCGGAACTGCGCGTGTCGCGCATCACGACAGTGTGCCTGGGCGTGCTGGCGGTCCTTCTCGGGATAGCGTTCGAGAAGCAAAACATCGCCTTCATGGTCTCCCTCGCTTTCGCGATCGCGGCCTCGGCCAACTTCCCCGTGCTGTTCATGTCTGTGCTGTGGAAGGACTGCACCACGCGGGGCGTTGTCATCGGAGGCTTCCTCGGACTGATCTCCTCGGTCGTGCTGACAGTCCTGTCTCCGTCCGTCTGGGAAGTCACGCTCGGGAATCCAGTGGGCTCCGCGCCGTTCCCGTACGCGTCTCCGGCGCTGTTCTCGATGACGATCGCGTTCGTCGGTATCTGGCTGTTCTCGGTGCTCGACAGCAGCGCTCGGGCGCGGATCGACCGTGCCGGCTTTGCGGCGCAGCAGATCCGCTCCGAAACGGGCATCGGTGCATCTCAGGCGTCCGGGCATTGAGCGACAGGCGACCTATGCCGCAACCGGATCTGCGTGCGGAGGTCCAGGAAGCGGCGGAAAGCGTGCCCCAAAAAGTCGGCCCGTTCGAGCCAGTACGGGCCGGTCCCGAGCATCGCGAACGCCGCGAGTTCGTTTCCTTGATGGCGTCGAGAGTGGGCGACGCGTACGTGCGCAAGCCCTTCTTCGTCGAGGGCGATATGGATATCGTCACATTGTGCTGCGAGCTCTCGCGACTTGGCCTGAGCGACGCGCTGGTTCGCGACGGCGATCGCCTTGGCGTTTTCACCACGACCAATCTGAGGGACGCGCTGCTTCGGCCGGAACCGCCGGCGGAGCTAGCGGTGCGAGAGGTCGCCACGTTCGAGCCGCGGTCAGTCTCGGTCGACGACGAACTTTACGATGCAATGATCCTGATGCTGCGCCATCGCATCCATCGCGTGGTCGTGCGCCGAGGAGACGCCGTGGTCGGCGTGCTCAGCCAGCTCGACCTGATGGCCTTCGTCGCCAGCCATTCGCACCTGATCGCGCTTCAGGCGGCGCAGGCGGCAGATGTGACGGAACTGAAGGCGGCGGCGCGGCAAATCGACAGCCTGATCAAAGTGCTCCAGGACGACGGTGTGCGCGTCGATGTCATCACTGGACTCGTGGGCGAGTTGAACCGGCAGGTGTTCCTTCGCCTCTGGGAACTGGTCGCGCCGGAGCCGCTGCGCGCGAACAGCTGCCTGATCGTCATGGGCAGCGAAGGACGCGGCGAGCAGATCATCAAGACCGACCAGGACAACGCGCTGCTGCTGCGCGACGGCTTCGTGTTCGAGGGGCTGGAAGGGGTCACCGAGGCCTTCACGGCCGCTTTGATCGACTTAGGCTATCCGACCTGTCCGGGCGGTATCATGCTGAGCCGCCCGCTGTGGGGCCGGCCGCTAGCCGGGTTTCGGGACTCGCTGCAACAATGGATCCATGGTGCCGATCCGCAGGGGACAATGAACTTGGCGATATTTCTCGATGCCGCAGCGGTGGCCGGCGATGCAGCGCTGCTCGAACAGGCGCGCGACCATGTCGACTACCTCCTGTCCGACAGCGACGCTTTCTACGCGCGCTTCGCGAGCGCCGTGGACCAGTTCGGCGATGACGGCAGCTGGTGGTGGCGGCTGCCGGGCTTGCGCGGACGGGCGGCGGCCGAGATCGACCTGAAGAAGCTCGGTATCTTCCCGCTGGTGCACGGGGTGCGGACGCTGGCGCTGCAATATCGCGTGCGCGCGCTCGGCACCGCCGCCCGGCTGCGCGCGCTGGTCGCGGACGGTCGCATCGACGAGGAGCTTGCCCGCGACCTGATCGACGCGATCCACTTCCTCATAGGCCTGAAGCTCGCGAGCAATCTTCGGCAGATGGCCGACGGGCGGACGCCAGACAACAGGATCCGCCTCACCGAGCTCGGCACGCTGGAGCGACAGGCGCTGAAGGATTCGCTCGCGATCGTGCGTCGTTTCAAGCAGTGGCTGGGCCGGCACTACCAGTTCGACTCGCTGTGAGATATCGTCACGCGAATTGGACGTTTTGCCGAGGCGGCGTGCCTTGGCAACCCAAGTTGCTAGGGCCTTTCCGATGAGTGGTCGTCACGCGAGCCCGTCCGACGGTGGCAAGGATCCCCCGCGCGGGCCGCGCTCACATCAGCTGCTCGCGCTCTGGGGTGCGGGGTTGGTCCTGTTTAACTTTCCGATGCTGATCGTCTGGGACCGTGATTTGACGGTGCTTGGTCTGCCGCTGCTACCGGTGGCGCTCTTCGGGATCTGGGCGGCGCTGATCGGGGTGCTGGCCTGGGCGAGTGAGCGCCCCGACACCCCCCGAGCCGTGAACATTGATAGACGTGTGTGAAAAAGCGATGGAGCGGCCATCCACACAACCCGCAACCTTGCCGCTGCCGCGTCCAGCACGCCCAAGCTCGTCCGACTGAGCGATGATCGCCGCTCCGTTGGTTCTCGGCGTTTCCTTCGGCTATCTGTTGCTGCTGTTCGCGATTGCCGCCTTCGGCGACCGGCGCGCGGCACGCGGTCGCTCGGTGATCGGCAACGCATGGGTCTACGCGTTGTCGTTGGCCGTCTACTGCACCGCATGGACCTATTTCGGCAGCGTGGGGCGTGCGGCGGCGTCCGGGGTCTGGTTCCTGCCGATTTACCTCGGGCCGATGCTCGCGATGCTGCTGGCCTGGATCGTCGTGCGCAAGATGATCCGCATCGCTCAGACATACCGGATCACTTCGATCGCCGACTTCGTCGCCAGCCGTTACGGCAAGAGCCCGTTGCTGGCTGCGCTGGTCACGTTGATCACTGTCGTCGGCATCGTTCCCTATATCGCGCTGCAGCTGAAGGCGGTATCCGCCGGCTATCGCCTACTCACCAACGGCATGGAGCCGCCCGTGGTCCCGACCATCGCCTGGTGGCAGGACGGCACTCTCTTTGTCGCGCTGGCGCTCGCGGCGTTCACGATCATGTTCGGCACGCGCCATCTGGACAGCGCCGAGCGGCACGAAGGCATGGTCGCGGCCATTGCCTTCGAGTCGGTCGTTAAGCTCGTCGCTTTTCTCGCCGTGGGCGCCTTCGTGACCTGGGGCCTGTTCGACGGCATTGCCGATATCTGGTCGCGGGCTCAGGCATTCCCGGAGCTTCGCGCACTGTTGCGGCTCGGCGGCGAGGGTGGCGACCCCTCGTTCGGCTACGCGCAGTGGTTTGCGCTGACGCTTCTCTCGATGCTTTCGGTGCTGCTGCTGCCGCGCCAGTTCCAGATGATGGTCGTCGAATGCGTCGATGAGCAGCACCTGCGGCGGGCAGCGTGGGTCTTTCCCGCCTACCTGCTGCTTATCAACGTCTTCGTACTGCCGATCGCGATCGGCGGGCAGGTCGTCTTCGGCCCGGGGCGGATGGACGCCGAGACCTTCGTGCTTTCGCTGCCGCTCACCCAAGGTGCGCCGGCGCTGGCGCTATTCGTGTATGTTGGCGGCCTGTCCGCGGCTACGGGGATGCTTATCGTCGAGACGATCGCCGTCTCGACGATGGTCTGCAACGACCTTGTCTTGCCGTCGCTGATGCGCCTACCCGGGTTCGGCGCCGGGGCGCGCGGCGACCTGACGCGGCTGCTGCTCAACATCCGTCGTGCCGCCATTCTCACGGTGCTCATGCTCGGCTACCTGTATTTCCACGTCGCCGGCGAGGCATATGCGCTAGTCAGCATCGGCCTGATAAGCTTTGCGGCCGTAGCTCAGTTCGCGCCGGCGTTGCTGGGCGGCATGTACTGGCGGGGCGGCACGCGATTGGGTGCGCTGGCCGGACTGCTTGGTGGCTTCGCCATCTGGGTCTACACGCTGATGCTGCCTTCGGTGGCCAGATCAGGCTGGATCCCGGCCGCATTCGTCGAAGAAGGCCCTTTCGGTATCGAATTGATCGCGCCCGAACGGCTTTTCGGCCTTGTCGGGCTCGACAATCTCACCCATTCGCTGTTCTGGAGTCTTCTTATCAACGGTGCACTCTATGTGGGACTCTCCCTGTGGCGTGCGCCTGAGGCCCGTGAGGCGAGCCAGGCCCTGCTATTCTGCGATGTGTTTGAGCGCGGGCGTTCGACCGGCGAGCCGGCGCCCATCTTCTGGCGCGGTCGCGCCCGACTCGAGGACCTGATGCTTCTTGCGAGCCGTCTGCTCGGTGCAACCCGTGCCAGGCAGCTGTTCGAGGACCATGCGAGCGAGACAGGCGTGACCGAGGTGCGGAACCTGACCGCGGACGCGCGCCTCGTTGATCGCGTCGAGCGGCAGCTCGCCGGCGCCGTGGGAAGCGCATCGGCCCGCGTCATGGTCGCCTCCGTCGTGCAGGAGGAGCCGCTCGCGATCGACGACGTGATCGATATCCTCGACGAGGCGTCGCGGCTGCGCGGCTATGCACGCGCCCTCGAGGACAAGTCGCGCTCGCTCGAACTGGCGACTACCGACCTTCGCGCCGCCAACGAGCAGCTGAAGAGCCTCGACCAATTGAAGGATGATTTCATGTCCTCGGTGACCCACGAACTCCGGACGCCCCTGACCTCGATCCGCGCCCTGTCCGAGCTGATGCTGGATGCGCCCGACATGGAGGGTGGTCAGCGCGACGAGTTCCTGCGGATCGTCGTCTCGGAGAGCGAGCGCCTGAGCCGTCTCGTCAACCAGGTCCTCGACATGGCCAAGATCGAATCCGGACATGCCGAGTGGGAGAACACCGACGTCGACATGCGGACGCTCGTCGCGACCGCCGTGCGCGCCACGTCCGAGCTGTTCCGCGAGCGCGGCGCGGTGGTCGCGCTGTCCTTGCCCAGCAAAGTGCCGCTGATCCACGCGGATCCCGACCGGCTGACGCAGGTCATGCAGAACCTGCTGTCCAACGCAGCGAAGTTCGTTCCGGCCGAAGGGGGCAAGGTCGACGTCGTGCTGCGCATCGACGGGGATGGTCTGGTCGTCGAGGTCCGCGACAACGGCCCCGGAGTACCGCCGAGCGAGCAGGCGGCGGTGTTCGAGAAGTTCCGCCAGGGAGGGGATGCCGAGACCCGCCCCGCGGGGACGGGGCTTGGCCTTCCGATCAGCCGTCAGATCGTCGATCATTTCGGTGGGCGCATGTGGCTGGAATCGGAACCGGACAGGGGCGCGTGCTTTGCGTTCCGGCTGCCGCTCCAACCGACGGAGGACAAGGAAACGCCATGAGCTTGAAGGTTCTGATTGCCGACGACGAGCCGAATATCGTCATCTCGCTCGAGTTCATGATGAAGCGGGAAGGCTATGAAGTCGTCGTGGCGCGCGACGGCCGGCAGGCGCTGGAAGCGATCCGCCGCGAGCGGCCGCAACTCGTGCTGCTCGATGCGACGATGCCCGGCATGTCGGGGTTCGATGTTTGCGAGGCTGTGCGCTCCGACGAGCAGGTCCGCGATACCAGGATCCTGATGCTGACCGCGAAGGGGCGCGACACCGACTTTGCGCGCGGGTTCGGTGTGGGCGCAGATGCTTACATGACCAAACCGTTTTCGACGCGCGACCTCATGCAGAAAGTCCGGGAAATGCTCGCATGAAGGTTGACCGGCACCTCGTGCTTGCAATGCTTGCGCCGGGCGCGGCCCTGGCCGTTTGGCTGGCGCTCGGTTGCATTCTGCTCCTGGCGACGCTCGACCCCGCGCAGCGCGCGGCCGTCGACGTCGCGCTCGGCCCGCTTGTGCCGTCCCACGGCATGCTGCCGGTGCTCTGGTGGCTGATCGCGTCCACGCTGGCGGCCTGGGTCGCCCACGGGCTCCACAAGGCGCATGTTGCCACTCCGGCACGGCTCGCGGACGCGACAAGAGTGCTGATCGGCGACGCCGAGGCGCCCGATCTCATTCCGCAGGGTGGTGCTGCGATCCGCGACCTGACCGGTGCGATCAATGCGCTTTCCGGCCAGCGCCGCGGCCTGCAGGAGGATATGGCGCGCCTGGTGGCCGAGGCGAGCCGCGACGTGGCGAAGCAGCGGGACCAACTCGCCGCGCTGATGGCCGAGCTGAACCAGAGCGTAGTGGTCTGTAACCTCGACGGCCGGATCCTGCTCTACAATGGTCGCGCGCGGCTGCTGTTCCGCCGGCTCTCTCTCGCACCGCAGGGCGCCGGGGGCGCTGAGCTGATCGGGCTCGGGCGTTCGATCTACAGCGTCATCGATCGCTTGCTGATCGCGCATGCGCTAGAGACGGTAGAACGGCGCATCGCCCGGGGTAGCGACGCCGCGACGGCGTCGGCGCGCTTCGTAACCGGCACGCCCGCCGGGCACCTCCTGCGCGTGAGCATGGCGCCGGTGCGCCCGGCGGCGGCCAACGGGCTGGAGCTCACCGGCTTCGTCCTGCTGCTCGACGACATCACCGACGAATATCTGGCCCATTCGCAGCGCGACCGGGAGCTGCTCGAGCTCACAGAGGCGAGCCGGGCGTCGTTCGCCAGCATGCAAGCCGCGCTCGACATGCTCGACTACCGCGACCTCGATGCGGAGGAGCGTGATCGCTTCCACAAGGTGGTGCGCGACGAGGTATCCGCGATGAGCACTCGGCTTAACGCACTCGCCGCGAGCACGTCACAGGATCTGATAACGCGCTGGCCACTGCAGGAAATGCTCGGGGTCGACCTGCTCGCCGCCGCCGCGCGGCGGATCGAAGCGGGTACGGGCCAGCCTGTGACGTCGGACGAGATCGACGGGACCTTGTGGCTCAGCGTCGACAGCTTCGCGCTGATTCAGGCGTTGGCGTTCCTCGCGGGCCGGCTCGTCGCGGCGTTCGACCGGCCCGAGTTGCGGCTTCGTCTCACCCGCGCCGGAGGCCGCGCCCACGTCGACATCATCTGGTCGGGCCAGGACGCTCGTTCCGAGATCCTTTTGGGCTGGCAGACGGGCGCGATGGAGATCGGCGACGAGCGCTCGCCGCTGTCAGTGCGCGATGTCGTAGATCGGCACGGCGGAGAGGTCTGGTTCGAGCGTGACCGCGTGCGGGGGCTGTGCTTCTTCCGGTTCCTGCTGCCATTGGCAACAGGCGAGCCGGTGAACTCCCCCCGGGAGGGCAGCCGACCTGAATACTACGACTTCGACTTATTCGCCGCTAGCGAGGGCAGCCGGGCTCTCGACGACCGGTTGCTCGGGGAAATCGCTTACACTGTCTTCGACACCGAGACCACCGGACTTGACCCCGTGCAGGGGGACGAAATCCTGCAGATCGGAGCGACCCGCATCGTCAACGGCAAGCTGCTCCATGGCGAGTGCTTGGTCCAACTGGTCGATCCGCAACGCAGCATTCCCGAGGCATCCATCCCGGTTCACGGCATCCGGCCGGAGATGGTCCGCGGCCAGCCAACGATCGCCGAGGCGCTGCCCGCGTTTCATGCCTTCGCTTCCGACACGGTGCTCGTAGGGCACAACGTGGCCTTCGACATGCGCTTCATTAAACTCAAGGAGGCTGTGAGTGGCGTGCGTTTCGACCAGCCCGTGCTTGATACCCTTCTGTTGTCGAGTGTCGTGCATCCGAACGAGGTCTTGCATAGCCTTGAGGCGATCGCGGCACGCCTGGGAGTGTCGGTTTCCGGCCGTCATACGGCTCTCGGCGACGCGCTAGCGACGGCCGAGGTGTTCCTTAAACTGCTACCCCTCTTGCGCCAGAAGAACATTTTTACGCTGGGACAGGCACGCGAGGCGGCGCAGGAATCCTACTACGCACGGCTTCGATATTGATGCCGGCGAGCCCGAGCGCACTCTGTGGAGGCAAAACGGTAGCTCTGGGAGCCATCGACGTTGCGATGCTCATGTTGCCCGGCAGGTAGTCGAATCTCCTGACGGATCAACTGGTCCGTGATATGATGAGCTGGGAGCCGCTCGCCATGCCCGAGCGGGTTCCCCGAACGCGGTCATGTGCCGCCGCCGATGGTCGAGCACCAGATTGACGTCGTGAAATCCTTTCTCATGGAGGACATCCATGGCGGGGGTGAGTCGCATTGGGCGCTTCGGCATGGACAAGTTCGGGGAGTAGTTTCGTTGGACGGAGCCGATACGGCGCTCTCGAAGAAGGGGAGACAATGATGAACAAACGGGAAGGGTATGAAGCGGCTATGATCGGGACGGAGGTCATGTCGCAGGTACACCTGCACAAGGTCCAGCCGGCGTGGAAGAAGAACGCGCTGATCGACAACGACACCTATCTGAAATGGTACGCCGACAGCGTAAAGAATCCGGACAAGTTCTGGGGCAAGCATGGCAAGCGCATCGCCTGGTTCAAGCCCTACAGCAAGGTCAAGAACACCTCGTTCACCGGCAAGGTCTCGATCAAGTGGTTCGAGGACGGCCTCACCAACGTTTCCTACAACTGCATCGACCGGCACCTTAAGAAGCGCGGCAACCAGACCGCCATCATCTGGGAAGGCGACAACCCTTACGACGACAAGAAGATCACCTACAACGAGCTCTACGAGCATGTCTGCCGCATGGCCAATGTGCTCAAGAAGCACGGCGTCAAGAAGGGCGACCGCGTCACCATCTACATGCCGATGATCCCGGAGACCGCCTATGCGATGCTTGCCTGCACGCGCATCGGCGCGATCCATTCCATCGTCTTCGGCGGCTTTTCGCCTGATGCGCTGGCCGGCCGCATCGTCGACTGCGAATCGACGTTCGTAATCACCGCCGACGAGGGCCTGCGCGGCGGCAAGGCGATCCCGCTCAAGGAAAACACCGACAAGGCGATCGACATCGCGTCGCGCCAGCACCACAAGGTCGAGACAGTGCTGGTGGTGCGCCGCACCGGCGGCAAGATCGCCTGGGCGAACGGCCGCGATTTTTGGCATCACGACGAAATCGCGTCGGTGAAAGCCGACTGCAAGCCCGAAAGCATGAAGGCGGAGGATCCGCTCTTCATCCTCTACACGTCGGGTTCGACCGGCAAGCCGAAGGGCGTGCTGCACACCACGGCCGGCTATCTCGTCTTCGCGTCGATGACCCATGAATATGTCTTCGACTACCACGACGACGACATCTACTGGTGCACCGCCGATGTCGGCTGGGTCACCGGCCACAGCTACATCGTCTATGGGCCGCTCGCCAATGGCGCCACCACGCTGATGTTCGAGGGCGTGCCGAACTACCCTTCGCCATCGCGCTTCTGGGAGGTCGTCGACAAACACAAGGTCAACATCTTCTACACCGCGCCCACCGCGATCCGCGCGTTGATGGGCGCCGGCGACAGCCATGTGACGAAAGCATCGAGGAAATCCTTGCGCGTGCTGGGCTCGGTCGGCGAGCCGATCAATCCCGAAGCCTGGGAATGGTATTTCAACGTCGTCGGCAACAAGAAATGCCCGATCGTCGACACCTGGTGGCAGACCGAGACCGGCGGCATCCTGATCACGCCGCTGCCCGGCGCCACCGACCTCAAGGCAGGTTCGGCGACGCGACCCTTCTTCGGCGTCAAGCCCGAATTGGTCGACAATGAAGGCAAGGTGATCGAGGGCGCGGCGGACGGCAATTTGTGCATTGTCGATTCCTGGCCGGGTCAGGCGCGAACGCTCTATGGCGACCAGGAGCGCTTCATCCAGACCTATTTTTCTACCTACAAGGGCAAATATTTCACCGGCGACGGCTGCCGCCGCGACGCCGACGGCTACTACTGGATCACCGGCCGCGTCGATGACGTAATCAATGTTTCGGGACACCGCATGGGAACGGCCGAGGTGGAATCCGCTCTGGTTTCCCACGACAAGGTGTCAGAGGCTGCCGTCGTCGGCTATCCGCACGACATCAAGGGTCAGGGCATCTATTGCTATGTCACGCTGATGGCGGGTGAGTTTGGCTCGGACGAGTTGCGCAAGGAGCTCGTCGCCCATGTGCGGAAAGAAATTGGCGCCATCGCCTCGCCCGACAAGCTGCAATTCGCCCCCGGCCTGCCCAAGACGCGCTCGGGCAAGATCATGCGCCGCATTCTGAGGAAGATCGCGGAGGATGATTTTTCCGCGCTCGGCGACACCTCGACGTTGTCTGATCCGGCCGTGGTCGACGATCTGGTCGCCAACCGCCAGAACCGGAAAGGGTAAGAACATTCTGTGAGCCGTGTTGGCTCCAGGCGCCAACACGGTGGTTGTGCTATTCTTTATCCTCGTATTTGAAGGATACGCTTACTTTCGCGCGGAAGGCCTCGACCTTGCCATCCTTGATCTGGAGGTCAAGCTTCACGACCTCGGCGATGCGCAAGTCCCGCAGGCTGCTGGATGCGCGCTCCACGGCTGCCCGCGCGGCATCGTCCCATGACTCAGTGCTCGTGCCGACCAGTTCGATGATTTTGTAGACGCTGCGGGGCATGGGGGTTCCTTCCTTTCGGCCGACATCCGCCCGATGATCGGCTCCCTGATCTGAGAATGCTGCCTAAGGGGCGCATTGGCAAGAGCGAGCCCTGTCAGGGGGCGCAACGCACCAGGTCACCGCGTCCGCGCTGAGCGGCGTCGGTCAGCCTTGATCGCGGATATCCTAGAGGGAAGGGCGCTGGTCGAGAAACCATTCACCGCTGCCCGTCACCTTTTACTTTCCGTTTACAGAGTGAGCACATGCTTGCGGACCACCCGCGGACTATTGTCTATTGCGCTCCCAGTCGGAGACCAACCATTGGGACTTGCGCCGCTGCTCGTCCTCACTGATCAGGGAGCGTCCGAAACGGAGTAGGATCCTAAATGGAGACGCCCATCCTCGAGGCGAAAGGCTTCGCTGCAGCGGTAATCGACGCTCTTGCATCACACATCTGCGTCATAACCCAGGACGGTGTGATCGTAACTGTGAATCGCGCTTGGCAGATTTTCGCAGTCGAGAATCCCCCAGTTTCAAATCGCTCAGGGATAGGGTCGCACTATCTCAAGATTTGTCGAGAAGCGTCGGGGGCCGGCTCCGAGGAGGCCGGGAAATTCGCTTTGGGAGTCCAAGCGGTTCTCGAAGGCAAGACCGACTTGTTCCAGATGGAATATCCCTGCCACTCGCCCAAAGAAAACAGGTGGTTCTTGGGTCGCGTCACCCCTCTTAAGGCCGAGCAGCGGGGCGCGGTGATTTCTCACATGACCATCACCGATCGGAAGTTACTGGAGTTCGAATTGGTGAGACTAGCCGCGACCGATCCGCTGACTGGCGGACCCAATCGTCGCTCTTCTTGAAGACCGGAAACCAGGAGGTCGAGCGCGTAAGGCGGTTCGGGGCGCAACGGAGAGCCTCGTCGCCGACTGAATGCCCAAATGTATCGTTTACGGCTTTGAAGTGATCGATGTCGATCATAACCACCGATGCCGACGGCCGCCACATGGCCAAACGATTTGAGGCTGGCGTTCAACGTGTCGCCCATGCAGATGGGCGACAAACTCCTCGGCCTGCGCATTGTCAGGATCCTCGACGCGGAGGGTTTGCCACCCAATCGGTTGGAGATCGAGATCACCGAGAGTGCGGTTGTGCGCGAACTCGCCGCCGCGACGCAGATCATCTCCGACCTGAGGAGTGCCGGCATCCAGGTGGCATTGGATGATTTTGGCACGGGCTTTTCGAGCCTGTCGCAACTGGGCAATTTCTCGTTCGATCGAATCAAGGTGGACCGCAGCTTCGTCGCAGAGTGCGAGCGGGATCCAAAGCGGCTCAAGATCATCAAGGCGATCCTGAACCTTGGAAAGGGCCTTGGAATTCACACGACAGCCGAAGGCATCGAAACGGCGGCGCAATTTGACCTGATGAAAGGCATGGGTTGCGAGAACGGCCAGGGATACCTGTTTAGTCCAGCCATCCCGGCAAGCGAACTGGTGCAATTCATCGAGCGCGAGTCTGTGCGACTCCGCGCATAGAACCTCTGAAGGTTCCCAATCCTCACTTCTGCGAACACAGGCTCGATGCCCCGTAGCGGCGGCGAAAGCCGACCAGCGCCGAATCCACAACCTGTCAGAGGAGGGACGGGACCTAATGCGCGATGCGGGCTAACGGTGTGCCGTATTTCGGGCTCGGCGACGCGGGCGGCCGGGCTTATCTAGTCTGAAGCACTCTGGTAGACTTTGGATGGGTGGACACGTACATGGAGTTCCAATGGAACGGACCGAATTGCAGGCCATTGGCGACACGCTCATGAGGATTGTGACGCCTGACATGACGCCTAAGCAGCTCATGAAGGCGGCGAGGAAAGAACACCCGAAGGCCTCGAAAAAGGACATCGCCCGCGCCGCTTTCTTCTCGATCATTGCACATGCCGACGAAGACCTGGGCAAATCGAAAAATCTGCAGGCCTTCGCGCTGGCGGAAAGAACGCAGGGTTCTGAATAGGCCATTGTCACAGCACAGTGACAGCTAGGTGCAGCCAATCGTCACGATTTGAGTGGAGTGGGCTTTTTCGCCCATCCCATTCTTCGGGCCAGGGTTCGAACACCGTATGCCAGATAAACAGAGCCCAAGCCGATCAAAGCGCCATAGCTCAATGGCATCTCACCGAAGTAAAGGCGAAATGCAGTATATACGCCCCAAGTGAGCAGAATTGCGAAGGCTGCCCATGCGAGAGTCGATATCCAAAACTGGGTTTGAGTCAATTGAACGTCCTCTATCATCTGCAGGTGCGGACAATCTTAGGAGACATATCTCTGTCGTCAACGCTGGATGGCCGGAATGCTTCTCGAAGGCGGTGTTATCACCGGCAGAAGGGCTGTCAACGCGATCCGCGACCTGTTCGCACAGCAGCTGGTCGGCACCGACATCTGGATCCCCTTGCTTGGTGCGTCGGCATCCTCATAGTCGCGTACATCTTCGCTATGTTCACTGACCACCGCAGGATTCTCCTAGTAGCGTCGAACGCGGGTGCTGGCGCTGGGCGTGCGCCGCAGGCGTGCCTGAGTCCATTGAATGGGGCTTTTCCGTCACCGACTGACCGGCAAGTCTGGAGCAATCTGACTTCGGGTCGCAAGAAGAACGGCAGTTTTTCGTGAATCTGGCCCGATTGCGGCCAGTCCGCTTTCGGCCCGTTGCGGTCATTGAAGTGCGCTTAACGGACCGCCCAACTAGCGCAAAATCGAACATAGTTTCCGAACACAATCTGATGTCAGGGTAACGGTCGATTGCCGGACATAGCGGTGTAGCGTACGGGCCATCGCGAAAACTTCGCCCTTAACCCTTCAAACGACGACTTTTGCGCCTCGGTTCGGTCGCTGAAATGTACCTTGGTGCAGACGCGTTGCGACGAGCATGTGTGCAACACCCTACCCTCCAAGCACTTTCTTTAATAACGGGCAGCTCTTCGACAACTGTCCGCTTGTAAACAAGCAGGGAGAAGGTGGCCGGCGCCCAAGGGCGGGGTTGGGGTGCCTGGGGTGGGTAGGCGCCGGCCAGGCGGAAATAAGGTCCGCCGCCCGAACAACCTAGCGGACGGGCCGCAGTTGCCTATGGTGCGATCGCGGAAGCTATGCCTGCCCACAGTCACCGGTGCACTAACCGCGCGGTCTGGTTTTGGGTCCTGGCGAACTTTCCCCCGGGTGTGCGGACAATCTGGCGGATCGCCGATCTTTCAGCCAAAGGGACTTCATTTTTCTTGCCAGTAGCTCAGCTCGATCGCCATCCGCGCCATGCGTCGCAGCAATCGCGTAGTCGGCTCTATTCGTTCGATAGTCTTCTTTTTGCACAGACATCGTTTCCTCCCAGTCCGCGCGGGCATTTCCCTCCTTTGGCCCGGCGGAAGCACTAGCTGCCGGTGCATCGTAGGAGTCTACCAATTGGGGATTGCATTGGGATGAGACACGCCGCAGCCGGGTTACATCTCGTTGTTTTCGATGATGCCGGCCTCGCGGTCTTGAAATTTGGGTGGCAGATGCAGG
Organism: Mesorhizobium sp. AR10; assembly: GCF_024746795.1. NCBI lineage: Bacteria > Pseudomonadati > Pseudomonadota > Alphaproteobacteria > Hyphomicrobiales > Phyllobacteriaceae > Mesorhizobium > Mesorhizobium sp. AR10. The sequence goes on along the minus strand of NZ_CP080524.1, from coordinate 26,213 downwards.
TGACTTCTTGAGCCTTACGCCGGCGCCGCCTCCGATCTCAGGGATGAACTCGACTTCCGGGCCGAACAGGGCGCGCTCGGACCTACCCCTAGACCTTCGCCTTCCGCTTAGCCGGCGCCTTCTGGACGGGAGCAGCCTTGCGGCCAAGCCCGGATGCCTTCGCCAGGGCCGAGCGCTGTGCAGCGTAGTTGGCGCGACCATGGGGTAGTCGCGCGGCAAGCCCCATTTTTCGCGGTATTCGTCAGGGGTGAGCCCGAAGTCCGTGTTGAGGTGTCGCCTCAGCGACTTGAACTTTTTTCCGTCCTCCAGGCAGATGATGTAGTCTAGAAAAACCGACTTCTTCGGATTGACGGCCGGCGCCTTCGGTTCGATAGGGGCGACCGGTGGTTGGCTGACCCCGGAGAGAGATGAATGGACAGACGTTATTAGTTCCGGCAGTCCAGCGACTGGCACCGAATTATTGCTGACAAACGCCGCCACGATATCGGTGGTGAGATTTATAAGTGCAGCGGCATGATCGTCGGCTTCGGTCATGAATCATCCTGATTGTGAGGTTGCAAGGCCGCGGCCAATATACCGATCAAAGTCACTGCGGCAATCGATAGATGGGTGACGGTCACGCGCTCCCGACGGCGCGCGCCACCAGCCTCGCAGCTCGCACTTCAGGGTATGCCCTGAAGTGACGTAACACGGTCCGCCGGGCACCGCGTAACATCGGAGTTGACACCGACTATTTGTGACAATGTAGCCTCGGGCCTAAACCTTGAGGTGACACCGCATGAGCCGGATAGGCTACGCCCGCGTCAGCACCGTTGACCAAGATCTCGACATGCAAATCGCCAAGCTGAAGGCCGAAGGCTGCGCCATCATTCGATCGGAAAAGGTCTCTGGGGCCAGCCGTGACGGTCGAGCAGAACTTGCAACCATCATCGATTTTCTTCGGCCGGGGGATGAACTGGTCGTCACACGCCTCGATCGGCTCGGCCGTGACACGCGTGACGTTCTAAATTTGATCCATGAATGTGAACAACGAGGGGCCTTCGTTACCGTCCTCGACCCGCATGTCTCAACGCGCGGCGACATGGGGCACATAGTGTTGACCGTGCTTGGAATGGTTGCCCAAATGGAACGGCGTTTCATCAAGGAACGCCAACGCGAAGGTATCGAGAAGGCAAAGTCTGTAGGTTCATATCGCGGCGGTAAACGACGCTTGGACTATGACTCCATTAAGTCGCGGTATTCTTTAGGAGAAACGCCAACAGCCATTGCGTCGTCGCTTGGGTGTTCCAGGATGCAGGTCTATCGCGTCCTGAGAGATTCGACGCTGTCGAGTGCCTAGCATTGACCGACGTTAATCGTTAATATGTCCGAGCTGTTTCCAGGCCCCTCGTGCCAGTGCAGGACGTGTGGCACTTGGAGCGATCCAGATCAGGCCAACGGCAACATTTACTTACTGCCCAACGCCTTGTTCAGCACGGCGGCCAGTCGCAGACCACCGATCGCAAGTTGCTGGTCAAGCGTTCCTTGAACCGACTGCTGATATTTGGCGTCAAGCGCTATCGGGCCGCCAGCGCCGACAACGGATTCCCAACCGGCCGGCAACATGGCGTAGGCCCGCCTGCCGACTTGGTGACATTCCTTGGCCCAATCAAAGATATGATCATATCGCTGATCAGAGACTGCGAGGTTTGGTATAACTGTAGTCTCGATCTCCTCTAGGTATGCGCCCCAACTGAATGCGTGCGCTTCTATTAGGATGTCGTCCCAGAGTTTGTGAAGATTCCCAGAGAATTTTGCCTCTTTGCCGTCAGGATACTTGCCAACGAAGTCGACCTTTACCCCATTTCCGCCACCGTCACCTGCGTGCTCGGAACAATGAAATGGTTGCGAAAGATCACCCATTAGGTGGACGACGAAACGCAGTGAATTTTGTCTCGCAAGGGGGGGAAGCGCAGGGTCAGCAAGGCGCGCTACCTCCCTATTAAGCGCAAGAATTAAGCAGTCGCCCTCACTTTCCAGTTTGCACGCCTCAGCAGTACTCGGATTTTCCTCGGCGATATCGAAATCTACGAAGTGCCAGCGCTTGGTTTTCGAACCAACTGACGTGAACTTGTAATCGTCGGCCCAGCTTGAGATTGAAGCCAGCGATGCATGGCCAATCAAATTTTCGACATTCGCGGCGGCAGAGGCACTAAGGCGCCTCTGGGCGATTTCCGCAATGATGGAATGGCCGGACGCTCCCCATGCCAAAGCCGCCTCTGGAAACGCTAGCGTGATCAATATTGCTGTTGTTGCTGTTACCCTCATGAAATCCCCCGAACTTTCGCTCGCAGACGTAGCCCACTCGACCTGATGCAACGAAACTCTCAAAAACGCCTTGATTCTCTCTGGAGGCATGCGAGCTGCGTGCACCCAAACGCGTTTCCGACGATGTGACTAAGGTCGCCAATGCCTCCTAAGGACAGGAATTCTTGCAGGTTCCCTTGCAGCATACCTGGTCTGCTGTGCAGGCGCTGGAACTGCAGGTCTCTGGGGAACTCGTTTGGAGGGGGGCGAACTTGCCGTCGTCACGCTTCCACGTGTAGATGACGTAGTCGAGGCGGGTGATGTCGCCCTTCGCGTCATAGGCGATGTCGCCGATCACAGTTGGCCATGGGCCACCCGATTTGATCTCTGCTGCAACCCTCTGCGCGTCGTCGGACGAGCCGACCTTCGCGGCGGCGGCGGCGACGATCTGCAAGGCGGCGTAGGAGTACAGCGTGTAGCCCTCAGGCTCGAAACCGGCTGCACGGAACTTCTCGACGAGTTCCTTTGCGGTTCTGCGTCGATCAGGTGCGAAAGTCATCAGCGTGCCTTCGACGGCGTCGCCGGCGATGGAGGCCAGTTCGTTCGACCCGATGCCATCGCCCGACATGAACTGGGCCGTGAGGCCCTGGTCGGCGAGCTGACGCATGATCATGGCGGCTTCGGTGTCCAAGCCGCCGTAGTAGACGACGGAGACGCCGGCGTCCTTCATCTTGGCGATGAGGGCTGAGAAGTCCTTGTCGCCGACATTGATGCCTTCATACATGGCTTCGGTGACGCCGTCGGCGTTGAGCGCCTTCTTGGTGTCGTCGGCGAGCCGCTGGCCATACGGCGTCTTGTCGTGGACGACAGCGATCTTGGCGTCCTTGAAGTGCGAAGCGAGATAATCGCCGGCAACCTTGCCCTGTTGGTCGTCGCGTCCGCAGGTGCGAAACGTGTTCCACAGGCCGCGCTCGGTAAGCTGCGGGTTGGTCGCCGAAGGCGTGATGACGAGAATGCCGTTCTCGGCATAGACGTCCGACGCCGGGATGGTGACGCCCGAGTTGAAGTGGCCGACGACAAACTTGACACCGTCCGCGACGAACTTGTTGGCGACCGAGATGCCCTGCTTCGGATCCGACACGTCGTCACCGATCTCAAGCTTGATCTGCTGGCCGTTGATGCCGCCCGCAGCGTTGATGTCGGCGGCAGCCTGCTCGGCGCCCTTCTGCAACTGCGCGCCGAAGGCGGCGTTCGGGCCGGTGATCGGGCCGGCGACGCCCACTATGATATCTGCGACAGCAAGCGTCGGACTAACAATCGCGAAAAGGCAGACAACACCAACAAAGCCAATTCTCGCGAAACTTACCATTTACCCCCCCAACTTCTTGATTCTCTATTGGTTCTCTGGTCGCACGCGGGGCAATAGAAAACACGCTCCGTTCGCGACTAATCAAGTCGGAACATCGCGATTATCTCGTGCAATAAAAAGGCAGCACGTAAACGAATTTATTGCTATAAATCTAGCGCTAATTTAGAAATGATGCAATCATTCAAGACGGTACAATTCGAGAACAAATGCTTGTTTTAGGCAGCAATCACATAGACGCCCTTTCTCACATGCGAATATATGAGGGGACTGAGCGATGGCTTCATGTCGGACCGACAACGCAAAGCAACTGCATCCTGCCATATCGAACTTTGCAGCCGAGGCGCTCGCTGGACAAATGGACAGACGCGAGTTCCTTGCCCTTGCGACAGCACTCGGGGCAACCACAGTTGCCGCGTATGGATTGCTCGGGCTCGTCCTGCCGGTCGCTCGCGCACAGCAATCGGAAGGAACAATACGCTGCTCAATGTCCATAAAGGAAATCAGCGACCCGCGCCTTTTCGACTGGGTAGAACAGGGCAATGTTGCTCGAGCCTTTATCGAACCGCTGGTTCTATATACTCGCGACTTCACATTTCGGCCTTGGCTGCTTGAGAGTTGGGACGTGAATGATGATGCAACCGAGTACACTCTGCATGTCCGGCAGGACGTCAAATGGACCAACGGGGATGATTTCCAAGCAGATGACGTAATCTTCAATCTTAGGCGCTGGTCCGACACGTCAGTAGAGCGCAACTCGATGGCTTCGCGAATGAAGGGCCTAATAGACCCAAATACCGGAAAAGCGGCCGACGACGCCATCGAAAAGATTGACGATCACACAATCCGGATCAAGCTGCACTATCCAGACATTGCGATAATTCCAAGCTTCTCTGACTACCCGGCTTTGATTGTTCATCGCTCCTTTGACAAGGCGGGAGCCAATCTTTTGAACGGATCGAGGGTTGGGACCGGACCTTTCGAGCTTGTCTCATACGATGTCGGCCAAAGCGCACTGCTGAAGCGCCGGGAGAGCGGCTGGTGGGGCGGCAGAGCCAGTCTCGAACAGATAAAATATATTGACTTTGGGAGCGATCCTTCAGTCATCGTTGCCGCTTTCGAAGCTGGCGAGATCGAGATGAACGACGTTAGCACCAGTCAAGTTGTCCGCGCGCTCGAGGGCGCGCAGGGCATGGTTCTGTCCGAAGCGAAGACCGCGGCAACGATTGTCTGCCGCACAAATGTGAATAGCAAGCCGTACGATGACCCGCGTGTGCGTAAGGCCCTGCAGTTGGCGGTCGACAATGCGACCATTCTGAAGAATGGCTACAACGGTCTGGGCTCCGTAGGCGAAAATCATCACGTCTGCCCTATCCATCCAGAGTACTTCGAGTTGGATAAGGTCTCCCGCGATCTTGAAAGGGCCAAAGCGCTGATGATCGAGGCCGGTCAGATGGACTTCGAGTTCGAACTCATTTCCGAGGATTCGGAAGATTCAAACAAACACAGTGACGCGGTTGCGGAGCAGTGTCGAGAAGCAGGCTTCAAGATCAAGCGCAAGAGCATCCCGTCATCGAGCTTTTGGCTCGAGTGGACGAAATATCCTTGGTCGACCACGGACTGGAGCATGCGTCCACTCGGCGTCCAGGTGCTGACCCTCGCCTACCGCACCGGCGAGCCGTGGAACGAAACCGGATTTTCGAATCCGGACTTCGACGCCAAGCTTAAAACTGCTCTGTCGATTGCCGATGCGGATAAACGACGGGAACTGATGAAGGATATCCAGAAGATGCTGCAGGACGCCGGGATTATCATTCAACCATGCTGGCGGTCGATATTTCGCCATCACAGGAGCAGCCTGTTTGGAGTAGAGATGCATCCAACAATGGAACATCATCATCACATTTGGTCCACCAGTGCTCCCGAGACATGCACTGCCAATGCTCTTGCTTGTGGCGCGGAGCAGCAATGCTGCAGCGGAATCTGCAAGCCAACGTGCAACTGAGAGTCACCTTGCAACGGAGGGCGCAGCATGAATTTCCTGGGTGATCAACGTTGGCTTATCTACGTTTTGCCGGGTTTTATTGCCCTGTTCGTGGCGAGCTTCATCAGCGATTTCCCACAAATCAGAGATTCACAACTGCCAATTGTATACATCGCCTTGACGGCGATGAGCGTCGCAATACCTCTCCTTGCTGTTCACATTTATGGAAAATTGCGCGGCATCCCTTTCGAGTTCGATTCAACAATCCGTTCGCCGATGGTGCTGTCAGCGATATTTTTTTCGTCCGTGGTTTTGGGTTTTGTTTTTGGTGTGGCTCACACTACAGATTATGTTTCCAGAGGTCTTCGTGGAGTATTTGGAAAAGATATCGTTTTAACTTCGAGCCACTCTGAGTTAATTAAAGTACTATTCAAAAACGCGTACAACGAGAAATTTACAGACGGCCAACCTCATCTGGACAGCAAGTATAAAAGGAACCATACTAATAGATATGCCATATTCACTTTCGCTGGGGATCGCAAGAGTTATGAAGGAGTCGTAGCTGAGTTTTTCGGAACCAACGACAAACCGCAGGTCTATCTGTCTCCAGCATGCTCAATCGAGAAAGGCGATCCGATTGTAGTGAGAGGACCTGGCGTTTGGTTAAATCTTGAAGGGCTCGAAGATATACAGTTCGTCTATAGCGTTTGCTCGAAATGTGCTTCGGAGCTCGAACTCGCGGCAGGGAACGAACCGAGTAAGAAATGCCCCTTCTACAACGCATCTGCCAAGCTGCCGAATTGAGTAAAAGACCCTGCCGACAGTCAATCGCGCTGTTACCCTTCAACCGACGAACTGCCTAGTCGATCCTACCCACCAGTCCCGGTGATCGAAAACTAAGAACGCATCCATCGCAACGCTCTAGTCAATGGCCATCCAGTCAGCCTGGTATGCATTGCCGTCGATCCTGCTCGGGTCGGGCCGGTCATAGACAATCAGGTGGCCGGGCTTGCCGTTTCGCCCCAGAAAGCACAACCCTTCTGGCTTTTCGCTGCCGGCCGGCCAAGTATAGAGCTTTTCGGGGTGCTGGATCAGCGGGGTCACTTCCGGCTCCCAGCGGTAGAGGCAAAACGGCCCCATGGCATCGCCCATTGGGCCGGCGATGATAAAGATAGCACTTCCGTTCGGGCTAAGATCACGGATCGCCAGGCTGCCGAGATCGAGAAAGGACAGCCTGTAGCTCTTTACCTCTAGGTCTTTGTTGAGCCTGAGGTGAACGACGACGGCGCTGTTGTCGAGCCGCGGACCGCGAAGCCCCAGAAGCACCTCATCTTTGGTCACCACCATGCCTTCGATATCGAGGCCGTTTTCCTTGCTCGGCAGATCGAGAAACGGTTGGAGATAGGGATCGCTGGTCAGAATGCCTCGAATGGAACATGGCCCCTTTCTCGGGGCGGTTTTCACCTTGCCTAAAGACGGCGCATCGTTCTTGAGGGCGATGCGCGCTAACAGATGCCGGCTTGGCCGATGGCGGATTTCCGCGCGGAGCTGGTCCCTGTCGTCGTCTTCGGAGGCCAGGCGGACATGGCAGTGCGAGCCGCAAAGCCAGAGCGCCCCTTGCGCGACATCAACCGCTTCCAGGTCGAGTTCCGCGCCGCCCTTTCCCGCCCCGGCACCGGGCCAACTCGCGATCAGCTCGTCGATGCGATATTGGCGGGCCAGCGTATAGCCGCCTTCTCGCGCTTCCAGGCACTCGAATGTCCGACCTTCGTCCGAAACCGTCCAGAGCAAACCGCCCCCCGCCGCCACTCCGGACAGATTGTGCAACACGTCCTCCGTCGCGGCCTCCGCATAGTCGAGCCGCACCCGCTCTGCCGGTTTCTTCGTCATCACGCCCCGTCAGCTCTGGAACGGAATGGTGTGGTCTGGCTGCTGGGCCTGTTCCTTCGTATAGGAAACGCCATGAACCTTGCTTCCCCTCTCGCCGAGCAGGGTGATGATGCCACCCCTATTCGACAGCGCCACGGGCGCGACGATCTCGACGACCTGCTTCGCGCCTGCCTCGACCGTGCCTCCCAGCGTCAACCGAGACGGTTGATGGTCGGGCGACCCTTGAGCACGACGTAAGGCATCGGCATCAAACATCCTTCTTAACTAGGTCGAGATGTCTTCCAGCTCTCGGATTGGCCAATACGGTCCTGCACCGCCCGCCACGAGTGCTTCATGCGCTCCGGCTACTGAACGCCGCGGCCTTGGTCGGGCGCGAAGCGGGTCAGTTTCGCGAAGGAACTGACCGGGAGCCCCCACGAAAGTCAGGCCCGTCAACCGCTCAATCTCGGATACGGTCGTCTGGAAGTGCATAAACTCACCGAAGGGAGCAACTTCTATGCCGAACTGGGCAATGACGTCCGTTTGGCTGGCGATGTAGGCGGTGGCCGCAGGTTGCTTTTTCTCGTCAAGTGCGACGACGACCTTCCAAAACTGCACAGGGTACTGGATTTTCTTGTACTCAGGATCCCCGTCGTCGAGCACCGGACCGGTGATCACCTGTGCCCGAATCTCCCGTGCCGTATCAAATATGGTCGACTCGAGAATATAGCGCTCAATGCCCTGCCAGATCTCTTTGTTCTGGTTGAATTTTGCATGTTGCGGCGTGCAGTTTGTCCAATGGCAGGTGTCTGCAGCCGAAGCCAGTGCATCCAAACGGGTAGCACCGTATTCCGCATCTTCGCGGCGCGTGAGGTGCCCACGGTCAAAATTGTTGGAAGCGTAGTACCAGTTCTCGAGCTGGTGCTCTGGCTTGATCCTCGGATCGCGCCGCCATGTGTCCGGAGGGCGTGGAAGGTCGTAGCGGTTTGCGAAATCGACGTTGGCCGCGCTGTAAATTGCCAATCGCCTCCGTGCATGCATCACGACGCTATAGTTGGAATAGTGCAAAACGTGGTTATTCTTGCCCTGCGGCGTTACCAGCGTTGCAACTTCTGCCATCAGACCCGGGCTTATCTCAGGAAATCCGACAGGCGCACCTTTGTCGAGAAAGTCCTCACGATAGCCTTTACGTTTACTGTAGTTGGGTTCGAATGGAGCTTCGAACGCAGCCGTCCTTGACTTTTGAGGGCGCGCTTCCCCGGCCTCAAAAGTCGCTTCCGCACCCACCGAAGAGCCGAGGATGGAGGCGTTGCCGTCGGCATCGATCCTGAGCCGCACGTCGATCGGGAAATTTGGACGGTCCGGCATGGTGAGGTTCTCCTGTGATTTTGATATTCGATAGGGAGTGAGCGATGCGACTGCCAAAGAGTGCGGCCGCTCGGAAATTCGGGCAGACTGCGGCGTTGCTTCAAAGAGCGGTCGCAGCATCGGATGACCTGGGAGCTCTCGCCTCAGCGCCTTGACGATACGGCTAGCGCGGATGCCTTCGTTGGCAATCCACTTTATCTGCGTCTCGTCCATGTCGGTTGGGTCGATATCTCGACCATCAATCGACTGAATCCTGTCGTTTACCCGTTCAGGGATACCGCTGTGATGGAGCGCTACGATGTACCAATCGTTGTTGAAGACCGGGGAACCAGATGACCCACCCATCGTGTCTGTTGCGTACCAAAGAACTTGCTCGGCGCGCTTGATTAGCCGGTTCTCCCGAACGCAGACTTGTTTCCGCTCCCCGTTAGGATGCTGAATAATCGTCAGCCATTCACCTTCAAACGCCTTTCCTTCCTCCTCGACAAGAGGAAGAAAGCCGTATGATTCAAGCCTTTGAGGATGCGTAGTTGACTCCGGCCTGACAGCCACGACGGTGAAATCAAGGTCGGTTGACGTATAGAAGAGTCTGTCGGGATCAAATTCGAAGCTCACAGGACCGGTGGGCTGATCCGCAAGATCGAGCTCGAATTCAAATTCAGCCAAAGATCTTCTGGCAGTCGACATGTCTTGTAAGACATGGTTGTTCGTGATCAGGACGCTTGGACTGATCATAAAACCTGTGGCCCATCCCGAGCCCGCCACCGACCGGATTGCGATCCGAGCAACGGCGCGCGCAGCAATTGCGCCCCGCTCAAAATAGCTGATCGGTTGCAACTCATTGCCGAACAGGATTCGTTCGAGTGTTTCTGCCGCTTTCGAGGGGTCCGGCAGAGTCGCGGTGAGGAACGCTAACCTTTTCTCCGCGACATCGCCTACAACGACGTCGTACGGTACCGTGCTACTAGGCAAGGCTACCGCTGCCGCCACGTCGGGACCGAAGCGTGCCTCTGCTTTCGCAATCTGGGTTTCTATGACCCCCATGAAACCTACCCTCGGCGGTCACGTCCGCAGTGCGGACCGCCTTCCTCTCTGCCTACAGAGAAGTATAGTGCACGCTTCAATCAAACGATTCCGCCGCCTTTGTGGGCAAATTGTTGCGGCTAGAGCGTCCGCGAGCGCTCGAGTTGTTAACTATCCATGAATTTTTCCTGATTGACAAGAGAACGATTATTTTACGAGAAAATAATGCCAAGTCTTTCACTGCTTTTCGGCTGAGGCCTTTGTTTGCCAGCATACTATCTCGTTTTCATACCTTTGAGCCTTTGGAATAGGCGAAGGTCAACAATGGCCGACAACTTCGAGCGGGACGGTTCGAACGCCGCAGTGCTACGGGAGTTGCCGCAAACCAACGCATGTCAGCCGGCCCACGAAATCGATGAAGAAGTTGAGACGGAAGGGAGCGCGTAGAATTCGACTGACCTACCTGAGCAGGACGCGCGAACCGCGTGACGAAACGCCTCCCTGCTCGGGAAAGGTGGTCATCACCGTAGCCAGTGCGGTTCGTTTAGTGTCACCTCACGGTTTAGGCTCAAGGCTAGACTGTCACAAATGGGGCGACGCCAATCACGATGTTACATCGTCTAGGGTGAATGGTGTTACGTCACGCGGGGGTATACCCTAATATGACATGTTCTCGTCTTTCGTGGTCGACTTGCGCATATGGGCGGTGCTGGCCGAACAGCGTCCGTTCGTTGAAGCGGCGTTCAGTCACCTATGGCCTGCCAAACCTTCTCAATCTAATGAATAGTGTAGGGATCTCCGCAGTGCTTCGAGCAGGGGTTCAGACGCGCTCTTATCAATGCTCGCCGAACCCTGTCTGGTAAGGATGAGGGTGTTAATCGGTGAGCCCTCAATCTGAACTCTTATTTTGTCGTTCGTATATGAAGCGCCATTCGTCAATTTATCAGCAGCGAGACGAACGTCATTGGCACCCTTTAAAATCGCGGTTGCCATAACACCTTCAGTGAGCTTGATATCTCGCATCTGGCAGCTAACTATTTTTATTTCCCTGTTTGTTTCCTTCGAGAAACGCTCGCACCATCTAATAACATCTACCTTAATTTCGCTGACAGACACTTCGAAATTGCAAGCTTCCCCAAGGCGCGACAAAAATAAACTCATGCTCCTAGGCGGATTTATGATTTCGAGGTCCGAATATGATGGATTAACCGCGAAGCCAATGTCCCGAAACTCGGTTCTTTCATAAACAATTTTCTCTCCTAAGGGACTCTCCACAATCTGACTGATATCTTGGCGCTCGATAAACCGCCCCTCCAAAGAGTTGGGCCGCACCCGATCCAGAATGAAGCCGTTTTGTGTTGAAGCCGTGAAAGGTATTGCTCTCAGCCTCTCCCCCAATGTTCTCATATCGAAAGGCCAGCGGACACGGAGCCATCTACGCCGGGTCATGCCGCTGTCACTCTTTCAGCGGGTTCTTGAACGGGAGCTCCTGAAGCAATAATCTCGTCGAGTGCGTTTGCCGATGTGCGCTCCACCAGACTCCAAAGCGCAGGCTGCCTATTTGGGTCAAGGGGTTTGAAGTCGGAAGTGGTAGTTCCGTCAGTCAGTCGCCGAGCGATCCTGACCCCAAATTTGAAACCTTTGCCTTGGCGAGGCTCGTCAAATGAAACGTCGAACTGCATGAGATCATTAGGCCTCTCCGTTTGAAGCGCCCTCCAAGTTACCGCTGTGATGAAAAACCCATTCTTTTTGAGCGACTGATATTCCTCAGACTGCAAGAGGTTCATACCACTTAGAGCGACGCTGTTTATTTTGCCGACGATTTCGCTCTCGACCGCGCGCTCCTTCTCTTCGATATCCATCTCAAGGTCTTCGCCGACGTCATCATCGCCCGATGCGCACTTTATGCTAACGACCGTCTGCAACTGGTATCCTGGAATATTTCGAAGCATACTCATAAAAAAAGTAGTCCGTTGATCCGCCGTCAATCCATCCAGTGACAAATCCCTAGGTGTAAGAGACTGAAGCTTAAGTTGACTAATTTTTTTAATCAATCGATCAACGACACCTCTCGCTTTTTCCGTTGCAGGCATCCTTATCGTAGTTCGGTCGCTCTCCAAGATAAACTCGATGTTGGCGTCTCTCCGTTGTCTCTGTATTAATCTCGTCTTAGAATAGTCTATTTCATCGTATGCGACATTCAGCTGGACTTCTCTCAATCTCCGTTGCTGAGTAGTCAACTCATCCTCGCCTTCAAACTCATCCTTATAACTTCGCACGACTTCACTAATCTCGTCATGGGTGAGAGACACAGGCACGTCCACGTAAGCCCTCTTCTCGTTTCTATTCTGATATTCCCGTCTCTCGATCAGTTTGGTCAACGAGGCAAAATCATGAGGCAGGATGGAAATATCACTGGCAAGCCGCTCTCGGTCAGTTTTGGGAGAATAGATAATTCCACGGGTTAGCGCGATTCCACGTAGCACACCTTCGCTCATCCTCCCTTTAGATGACATGAGCAAAGTCGAATATATCTTTGTCTGTAGCTGCCAAAAAAGGCAATTTATCCGTCATATGACATTCCAATCTGGATCTCGGAAAATGTCGATATTACATTGTTTATTAGCTCGAATCTTATGTTATTTAAGACGTCCAATAGACTATTCTTCCCTTCATCAGTCGCGCCCATAGCTTCTATATAATGAAGCCGTGCCTTTTGAAAATTTTGTAGCGACGTGCCCGCTTTGTCTATGGAGCGAATGAATATTTGACGCTCAAGGTCAAACAATCCATGCTGGCGCATATAATCCAATAGGTAGAGGAATTCATCAACCGTTTCACCGGGTGATCTGTAAAACACTACCAACCCCGCTTTTCTCTCGCTGTTTCCGTCATATTGCAAAATAATCCACGGGCCGGTAAGCATTTCCAACGACGCGGCGCATCGCTGTTTTCCGCGGAGCTGTGCACGGCGCACCGTCTGCGGGTAAAAGAAAGAGCAAGCTCCTCGATCTGGTAGTCGCGCTGCCCCTGATCTCCCTCTCATACGTAGTATTTCTTGGCTGACATTATTGAGCCAATGAATCTCGGCGGGACCAAGAACGACCAATTTTCCATTCTTGGGAGTGTGTAGGTCGTCAAAGTCCAATTTCTCAAGGTTATCACCAAATGTCCGATCGTACCCTCCGTCATGATTGTAGATGAATAGGAGACCTGAGACTGAGAAGTCCTTGTGCTTGTGCACATATCGTTCTTGCCACTCGGCGCTTATCTCTGCGCAGGCGACCTGAGCGGAAAGGCTAACAATGGCCTTCTCGATTTGTGACCGCCCGATCGAAGCCGCAGCGTAGCTTTTGAGATCGCATTGAACATAGGTTGTAACGTCGTCGTAAGGCTCATCGTAATAAAAGACGACATCGGTTGGATGCGTAGCTACCTTGTGGCTCTCGTAATTGTCGCATTTGAAGTCAACGTTGACTGGTCCAATTTTTGTCCAGAGAAACTCGGAAAAAATCTGGTCGGAAATTATCTCTGCAATTTGCGCTATACCCGCAGTCTCACCCATGCCTATCCTGCTCCCACATGCGAATCTCCGTTGTGTAGCACTCTCCGAGCCAATATTACAGGTTTCCTGCTTTGTTGGGTGTGGTCGTTAAAGAGCACCCGTCAATCGAAGGAGAGGGCCTCTTTGACTACTTGGTCGAAGTGCTGAGCCGGGTCGTAATCGCTGGTATGCCGAATGTCGGAACACTATTGGCCCTCTACTATCGACCGACCCCTGCAGGTTGAAAAGATTGTTATCATTTGCCGCTGTTTATGGCGACGGGATATTCATTTCATCTGCTTGGTACTGCTCCACAATCTTGCCAACGTCATTTAGTTTTGTCTCTGGCGGTACCATGTCGAGGACCCGCATCATTGTTTCAATCGGGTCGGTATGACTAATTTTCATAGTTGTTTGCGAGCTTGAGAACTCCCACCATTGCCCGCGTCCGTTCCTCAGTTCTGCAAACAGCTCCTCAACCGTTCCGGCGGGCTTATAGATGGTTGTGGCATCAGATCCTCCGGGACCAAACAGGCACCAGACAAAGCTTCTACCATCATCGGTTTTCGCTATCGGTGTGAACACCATATTTGTTGGACGTTCGCCGTACTTGATGCGCCGGACGCCGAAGACCTCCTTCTCCTCACCATTCTCAAGGAGTTTCGAGCCTTCGACAAATTCTTCCCTGACAGAGGCTGCCATTCCGTACCCGGCGAGGCTGCTTCGCCCTCGGAGATGGTAGTATCGATTTACGCAGGCGTTCAGGATCATCGATGGTGTGATGCCCTTAAGGTCGCGAATCTGCAGGGCATAGTCGATGTAGTCGATTCCTAGAAATCTGACCGCATCAACGTTGTCCGCCATATAGAGGTCATCTCGTGTCGGTTTGAGAAGCTTCGGCAATTCGGCGGTAGACACATACAAATGGTCGGCAATGGCTATAAACCGCGAAATTGCCAAGACAGCAGCGGTATACGCCTCTGAGACGTTGTCAGCAGTGTATGAAGACCCGCTCAGGGCGAGATACGGAGCGTGGAAACCAAGCAAGGCGTCACGTGCGATCGAACGATCCGGAAGCTGGTCCGGAATAGGTCCATCCTCGGGGGCTGGTGTCGGATCCGTTGCCCGCTGAGTGCCGCCAAGGAACGCCAGCGCACAGGCGGAAAAACAATGGTCTCCAGATCTGACAACTGTCGCCAGCCCTAACCTGCGGAAGAGCAGCGCTAAGTCGAGCCCAGACTGATAAGATCCACCCGAGCTGTTGAGTTCGACGACAATTCTTGGCCAAACCTCGCCATCATTTGAGATCCCAACGTTCGCCAATGCGACCTTGACGCTAGCGGAGTCAGTATCATTGATCTCGCCTTCAAGTCGAAAACCTACCGCCTCACTTCCTTTGTGCTCGACCTTCCCGACAAACCTCACCTCGGCAGCTTGCACCATCCCGGCCAGACCGAGAAAGATGCCGAGCGAAAGCGACACGCGAAGCCTCCAACGCATGTTATTTCGCAATTCCGGGGCAGAGGTGCTGGAAAATGCCGAGTTCGACCCAGTATCCCGAAGCGGTTGTGCCGTCGAGAATCTCGCCCGTTTTGACGCGCTTTATAGCGTAATCGGCGATCATTTCGTCTGACTTCTTGGCGGGGCCGAGGAACGCGAACTTTTCGTTCCATAGATCCAACCAAGTCCGTTTGACGCAATTACCGGTCACATAATCGTCGATTTTGACCAAAGCCATTGTCTGCTTGACGCAAGCCATCGAGTAGTCCGAGTTATATTGGACACAGAAGGCCTTGGCATCCTTTGGCGTGTGCCGTACGTGAATTTTGGCGTTTGCCGTGCCGATGCCTTCCGTCGATACGGTGGTAAGCTGCATACCGGCGCGACTTCCGTAGTAGATGGGATCGTGGTCATCGGCCCATCCTGCTGAAGCGGAGATAGCGATGGCCAAGACTGCGTTTGCGTACCTGAAAAACTTCATAGTCGTCCCCAATGATGCTCAAAGTACTCTAATCACTCGCAGCGGCCCCAATCGGCCAGACGGCCGGTTCAGTCTGTAGAGTAATTGAAAGTGCCGCAGAGGTTTGGGCTATTGATGTCGTGCGGAGTGGATTTCGATCCAAAGACCGCCATCCCAAGCAGCAGAGAACCTCCAAACGACGATTTTTCAAGAAACACGACGTATCTGGCCGGGTCAGTTTTCGGATCGCCGCAAAGCGTGTTGCCATTTCTAAGAGCACCCGGATCCCGCGACAATTTGAAAACTTCCGCGGTCGCTTTTTTATCGCCCGTTTCGTCCCATTGACGCCAAGATGCGCCCACCGAGGTTAGACCAACTTTTTTGCCGTTTCCGAATGTGATCGCCAGCTTGCTGCCCGGGATGGCGAAATCTGGATTTCCCGAGAGCCGTATCGTGCCGGTGATTGACTCTGCAGTGCGGCTATATGGCTCGAATTTACGCTTATCTTGCCAGACGTGATGCTCGGTTGCTGACTGGGCCAACACCGGACCGCAAACGACGCAGGCCGCGATTGTAGAGGCAAACGGATATCTCAGCTGCAAGTTTATCACCTCAAATCCGAGCTACATCCATTTTCGCGCCCACGTTGCCAGTTCGGCTTGAGCCTTGTCCGGCCATTCATCTAGAGGCGGCCGGACTTCTATCTTCTTTTGATCCGGTTTCCACGCCGCGTAGATGCGATGTTCTTTTGCGGACACGAAAACCAATGCCTCCTGAAGGCCGCACATATGTGGGGTGCAAGCCGTGCCGACATAGTCGTCGCCGACGAATTTCCCGGAGCCCGTCCCATCAAGCGTTTCCCGGTAGGCACCGAGGTCGGGGCCAAGGAGGTCGCTGATGGCACTGCTAATTTCCCCGTAGCTGAAAAGGTCAGACGGGTGTTTGACAGTGCGCTCTCGCAAGGTCGCGAAGCCCTTAGTCAAATCGGGCTGCATTTCAACGGACGCCTGCTCAGCAAGGCCAGCGGAGGGCGTCCAGACCCATATCTTGCCGACCCTTCCGGCACTTGGAGCTGTGGAAAAAGTAATCGCAGTGTCTTCAACCTTGCGGGTTACCAACGCGCAGTCGGCTCCTTCGATCGGCCCGTCAATGTGAGGCTGGCCGCTAGGGGGGAACGAAACAATGAAGGGTGATCCTTCGCAAGCGTTGCCGCCGGACAGGCTGTTGCCGACCAATGTTGGAATTCCGTTCACAGTTGTGATTTCGTCGATTGTGAGTCTACCGTCTGTAATGGTCGGCTTTCCATCAAGATGCATCGTCTCCTCGGTCTCGCCGTAAATTTCGACTGAATGACCGAACAGAATGGCATTAAAGTCATCTGCGATTGACGCTGTCGTGAAGCTGAGGATGACAATTAGCGCGAGAAAGTTTCTCAAGTAGCTTCGCATCGGACGGCCTTAGCTTTTGAATCGGGTTTCGTGAAAGTCCCGATGCACATCGGTGTTATATTATTGAAATGCCGCGATGTGAGAGCTTTTCGCGAGGCTGCTGGATGAAAAGAAGCCGCCACACTTATTGCGTAGGGAGCAGCCGCTGCACTCATCGGCGTATTCATTTTTCCAATCGCTGATCGAGCGTTTTGCGTACTGATGGATGGAGCCATCAAGAAGACAGAGCTGGTGATTGTAGACTGAAACATTGATCCTAGCCGCAGCCAGATATTGCACAGCCGCCCGCAACTCACTTCGATAGTCGTACGGATCCATCCAGAGCTTATCCATATTTGCCCTTGTGAAGCCAGTGATCTCCAGCCCCATGAACGTCACGTGGTCTACGAAAGTGAGGTTTCTAAAAATGAAATCTGACAGGTCGGCGAGACCTTCATAGGTCTGCTTGTGAACGACAACTCGTATCTCAACCTCAGCCCCGACGGACTTCAGGTTCATGATCCCGCGGATGGTCTCATCGAAAGCGCCTTTGGATTGAACGACATAGTCGTGCACTTCCGGGTCCGCGGAATAGATCGGTATGCCTACCGACAGGCGGCGGTGTCCAATAGCTTGATATCGCTCGGCGAACGCCTTGTCCTTAAACGTCCGGCCGTTGGAGAGAACGTGAACGGGTGTCGAAGGGAGATGGTCACGAGCCGAAGCCAAAATGTCAAAAAAGTCCTCGCCAACAAGCGTTGGCTCACCGCCGGTGATCCCGAGAAACGGTGTCGTGGCAGGCAGTAGGGGCAGCACATCCAGGATTTCCCGCGCCAACCAGCGATCGTCAACGTCCTTGGGTGGCTGCGAGCACATCAAGCACAGATGATTGCATCGTTCGGTCACAAGGAAATAGTTCGCGCTGGCTCCGCTTCGAAACAGGACGCGCACCGCCTTGCGGTCGGGCACAAAGCGGATGACGTCGCCTTCGCTGAGGTAGCAAAAATAGTCGGGCAAAACGATCAGTCGTTGGCTCGAAAACAGTCGCGCAGCTTCCGCCTGATGCTCTTCAAAGGTAACAACCCACCGGCATTCAGGATGGGCATTCTCGCCCGTGAAAAGATACGCATCATGCTCCGGGTTAGGCGCTTGTTCAGCTTGGCCCGTCACGAGCCTAAGTGCCACTCGCCGTGAGAAATCACCGACGCTTGCTGACGCAGCGAAGCCACTCAGTCGCAACATCCTAATTCGCCCAACTTAGAAAGAGTTCTCGGGCGGTAACGTCCCTCTCCATAAGGTCGATCAGCCTCTTGAAGATCGACATGTTACGATTGCAGAATCCCGACCGCGTTTTGAGGCCAACAAAGTCGCCCTGCGTTGCGGTATGGAACACTGGATCGGAGCCACAGAACGGTTCGTAAGCGCAGTCGGCGCACATCGGTACGGAGCCTGCAAAAGACTGCTCGATAGGATCGAGGAGAGCGTCGGACCCGAAAATCTCAGCGTAGGTGTTTTCGTGGACATCCCCGAGCAGAAATGTCTTGTCGCCCATTTCGGCCAGCATTCGCGCTTCGTCGGACGCATAGACGCTGGCGTCATAGTTGTAGACAACGGCGGAGATACCGATGCCTGCCGGGCTCATCAGGTCCACATATCCCGGCTCGAACGGCGTCAGCATCTTTGTAAGGATGGTGGCCGCGTAAAACTCCTTGAACGGAATGCCGTTCCGATTCAGTTCCAGGATGTAATTAAGCCCGTCGAAATAGAAGTCGAGCCAGCGGTCCACGTCATAGGCGGCGTACGATTTCGTCTTGACCGCGAAGCCGTAAGGGGAAAGCGGCCGAAGGAATATTCCGGGGAAATCTAGCCGCACATATTCGTCAATGATCTCGCGGACAAGTGGAAGGCTGGCCTTCGTGGTCGTCATAAGTGCGCTGACGCGCTCATGGCCAAGAGCTTGTCTGGCTCTCTGGATGCCTGCCACGGCCAACTCGTAGCTGTTCTTTCCCGGGCGCGGTCGATTGGCGTTGTGGAGAGTAGCCGGACCATCAAGCGATGTGGAGATCAGGATGCTGTGTTGGCGACAAAATTCTAGGATTTCATCCGTAACGACAGCGAGGTTCGTCGTGATAACGAACTGCAATGATCGCGCGGCGACCTTGTTGGTCGCTTCAGCCCGATGCACGACGTGTTGGATCAACGGGAAATTCAGAAGCGGCTCGCCGCCTTGGAACTCGATCTTGATAGCCGGACTTGGAGACTGGAAAATGAGCGCCAAGGCCTTCTCGGCAGTCTCCTCTGACATATCGAAGGCTGAGCGATCTTCGCTTTGACGGGATACCTGACAGTAGGGGCAGGAGTGCTCGCAACGCAGAGACACGACCATAATGTGAAGCGAGGTGAAATTCTCGAGCCTCTTTGCCTTGGTGCGGACCTTCAACGCCAGCAATTCTCGGCCGATATTGGAGGATGCATCAAAGAGGAACTGCCTGCTACGCAGGCGGGAGTAAGCGGGGTGTGTGCTGGGAAGCTCGTGCTTGACAAACGAAGCCAGCACAGCGCGCGGCAACACCAAATATTCGCCCGCTTGGTTGGTCAGCACATACCGCTCGTTGTCCAACTGGGAAAAACGGAAGTACGCAAGCTGGTATGTGTCGTCCAACGGTCGTTGGAACTCAGTTGCCGGAGCAAACTTAGTCATCGGACTGCAGGCCCGATCTGGAAAACGCCAGCGCCAGTATCGCGTTTCTAACCGTGGCGGTTTCGACGGCGATGCTGCTACGCAGGTCCTGATCCAAGACCTCTAGCCGCAGCCTCTCTATCGCTGCGTCAGCCGAAGCTCGCACGGCCGCCTGACTGAAGTTGATCGTGCATACTGCGAAGCCCCCTTCGATCGTGATCTCAACCGCAGCGTTCCCGGTTACTCGATACGCTGCGCGCTTCACACAGTCGAGGCTGAAGACTGACAGATCAAACTTGACTTGGGCTGTCTGGACGAGCTCGCTATCGCGAGGGGTGTCCGACATCAACAATAGCTGTAGCCAGAGCAGTGTGACCCGTGACTAGCATGGCTCGAATGGCTGGTGTGATACGCCATGATAACGTCCGTACCATTTGAGCGGTCGAGTACCTCACCGTAGCCGAGGTCTGCCGGAACAGTGCCAGCTTCAGCGAGCTTGGCTGAAGGCTGATTTGCCGATTCAACAAGGACTGCAGCCTGAACTTGGCCGCCGAGAATCATCGTGGCCGACAAGGCCATTGGTGACAGAAAATTGCGCTTCGACATTATCCAGACCCCCCGGTTGTACGAACTCATTAGCAAAACGGGCCAAGCCGGGCAAGTGCCGATTGTGGAGAAGTGCTTAAGAGATCAATAAATGTTCCAACCAAATACTGTATTGTCGCGTTTACAGCTTCCGTCTTCTGAGCACAATTTGTCGTTATTTTCGCCTTAAATGCGGGAATTCACCTCCGATGACCTGCGTAACATAAGCTATCGTGCCATGTTTTTTGATGGTTGCGGCGTCGCAGCTATCGCAGCAAGCGGTGTGGTGGGTTCTCGGCGCAGGTGTTCCAAAAACCCATTCTAGGATCCGCTCTGCAAGGCTCAGTTTGTGCCGTTTCTCGCTATCGCCGAAATAGTTGCGGATCGACTTACGAAAACAAGAAGTCGAGCGGAGCATTCCGGCCACTTGATCGATGTTCCGGGTCCGCTGTTCCAGCATGACCGCCCTTTGGTTTTCATCCCCCGGTGCGTTCGAAACAGTCATCTCGGCCATGAATTTGAGGCGTCCCGTATCACCTCGACTCGTACCGTCGTGAAACATGACCGAGATCGACGGCTTCCCATCTCTTCCAGCGCGGCCAAACTCCTGCAACAGGTCTTCAACAGATGCTGATTGTTGCCAGTGCACCACCAACCGCACGTTAGGAACGTCGAGGCCCATGCCAAAGGCGTTGGTGCAGACAATCTGATCGACCACTGGGCGGCTCTGTCCCAAGAAGCGCTTCACGAGTTCCTGCCGCTCCCATGCAGTACCCAGCTTGGAATGATAGAATGGGATGTCCAATCCCATCGCCGACAGAGCAGTTCGCAGCTCGTCACCCACTTTTACCGTAGGGACGAAGACCATCGCCTTCTGCCCCTTCAACTGGGGCAGCGCCAACATGGATGCTATTTCCAGCGCCCGCTGTTCAGATCGACAATGCCGTCGCAACATCGCGATGTTTGGCCTATCCACATCGCGGACGAACACCTTTGCATCCGGAATGCCAAGCGACGCGAGGATCCGATCCTGCATCTCCTTTCCGGCGGTCGCCGTGAATGCCAAGACTGGTGGGGCACCTAGCTTTTCTCGAACTTCACGCAACCGGCCATACTCCGGTCGAAAGTCCTCTCCCCAGCGGTCAACGCAATGGGCCTCGTCTATGATAAGAAAGGACGGCTCGCTCCGCTTGAGTTGGCTGCGCTCCGCATCGCTGCGAACGAAGAAGCGCTCCGGCGCCACGTAGAGGAGCTTGATGGCCTTCAGGCCAAGCAGAGAAAAGCGGGTCTCCTTCTCGTCGCGGCTGAGATCACTGTTGATGAACGTTGCCGGTATTTTCTTGGCCAGAAGGTCGGACACTTGTTCGGACATCAGCGCCTTCAAGGGAGAAACAACAAGGGCGACCCCACGCCTCAGCACCGCGGGAAGCTGAAAGCATAGGGTTTTGCCGGAACCTGTAGGACTGACGACTAACACGGATTTTCCGGAAAGCGCCGCCAATATGATTGGCAACTGACCGTAACGAAATCGCTGCAGCCCAAACAGGCGTAGAGCAGGTCCAAAGTTACCTGTGGCTTCGGTCAGCAATCCTTCTCGGTCCAGCCATCTCGCGAGCCTCACGGCCCATCTCTCAATCGCCCGTCTTGCCAGACCACCAGCCAAGTTTGGGTGATGGCGCGCGTGACAGCCGTCGCAGAGCGTGACTAAGTTCGACATTTCGTCGGTACCGCCCATCGAGCGAGGGAGCAAATGGTGGACGTCTGCATCCGCCGACTTGAGCCTGATGCCGCAAGAGACACAGCAATAGCCGTCACGGTGCAAAACCTGCTGCCGGATCATGGACCAGCTACTGGATGGCACGTTCAGATCAAAATTCCCCGATTGCATTTAGCAGGTGGCAAGGTAGTCCCCGCGAAAGCATCGCGAGTTACGCGGAATAGTGAGAGGTCTCAGTTAAAACCGAGTGTAGGAAGCTCTTGACAGGCCTAGTCTCCGGAGGCATTGCCTTGCCGATAAGGGGATTTGGGCAGCATGATGAAACTGATTTCAGTGTTGTTCGCCGCCATTTTCCTCGCCGTCTCACCGGCAGCGGCCGAGCCCAAATTCGGTGACTATCCCACAAAAATGTATCTCAAAGGGAAGTCAGCCCTGCCAAAATTTGTGGGCTCCATTGCCCAATTCAAGACGAGGATTCGGAACGGTATGAAGTCGGGTCCGAATTACGGCGGACACTTCTCTTTGATCGAGATCGGCTGTGGCACCTCGTGCATTTTCGCATTCCTGATCGATGGTCGTGATGGGAGGGTGGCCGATTTCCCGCTCGGCGGCGAGGACAACTACCAGCTTCAGCTCCGATACGGCATTGACAGCACTCTCCTGCAGGCTGACTGGATGGACACGAGCAACGGCAAATATGACACGTGCGTCCGGCGCTTCTACGATGTGGGATCCGGGAATCTGACCAAGATCTCCGAGACCACGTATAGGATCAAACCATCCTCGTTTTGCAGCCAGTGAGCGCGGTGGGGGCGTGGTAGACAAAATGGTCTACTGCATTGCGCGATGAGCCTCGGACCGCCAATCTTTCTCGGTTTTAATGGGTCTCAGGGCGAGCTGCCGTGGAGAGCTCGTTCAACAGCGTCCTGAGTTGCGAAACCGACAGCCAAGGTTTGCGACGGTGGATCATCCGATGGCAGTTTGCGCAGACAAGCGCGAGGTCCGTTAAAGCCGTTTTGTCGCCCTCTCTGAGTGAATGGAGCGGTCGAACGTGATGCACCTCGATGAAGCCGTCGCCATGCGGGCCATACCGGTCCCCGAAAGACAGGTCGCAGGCTTCGCAACGAAGCTCGTGCGTCTCTTCCAGAGCTTTCTGCTTACGGGCTTCCACCAGCTTTCTGTTACGTTCTCTTCGTTGGTGTAGGACCGTTAGCAGGCGGCCTTCTTCCGCTTCTTCTATGTAGTCGAGGTTAGGCTGGGCAGTGTGCAGCGTTTCCGCGACGATGGCGGCCCGGATCGCGGTCGCGACGGCGCGCAATAGGTCGGGAGCTTGGGAGAATTCCATCCAGACAAGCTCTTCCTCTCGTCCACCATGGCTCAAGCCAGCTTTACCTACGGCAGCGAACGTAGGATCAAAACGCCGAAAGTTCATCACCTTCATGTAGACGCCGTTTGGGTTGCGGAATTGCCCATCACCTGAAACGCCGAGGATCACGGCCAGTTTGTTCAGGTCTTCCGACAGCTTGGCGATCTTGCTGCTGGTCTTGCCCGGTGGAGAGGCTGGGTTCTCCAAATAGAGATCGAGCGCTAGGATTAGCTCATCACGGTTCCAAGTCGGATTGCGGGGCTTTGGTTGTGTGGAGCGCAC
Organism: Mesorhizobium sp. AR10; assembly: GCF_024746795.1. Classification (NCBI taxonomy): domain Bacteria; kingdom Pseudomonadati; phylum Pseudomonadota; class Alphaproteobacteria; order Hyphomicrobiales; family Phyllobacteriaceae; genus Mesorhizobium; species Mesorhizobium sp. AR10. The sequence goes on along the minus strand of NZ_CP080524.1, from coordinate 2,756 downwards.
GACAAAGCCGAGATTGTCCAGCACGTGCGCAACTGTGTTCTCCCCACCTGAGAAATCGATTGAGCGCAGCGGCATAGATTGGCCGGGAAGGTAACCATGTGCTGCCCCCGCGATGGCCTTCGAGTGATATTCACGATTTCCAATGACCAGAAAGTACTTTCGAGCCTTGGCGAAGCCATACTTTTCCAAAAAGCGCTCGGGACCGATCTCGTCATACTCGGCGATGGCCAACTCGACGGCTGACCGCGTCAGATCAGATAGGCTCATGTGCGCCCCCCAAAAGATTGCCGAGCAAATCCGTATGTCAGGGACACTCGCCCGGCTCGGCGGAGGGTGACCGGGTTTGCCCTCAATTTCAAGATATCATGGCTGGACGGGCGAAGTTGGCGAGCAACAGTTGGTCCGCTATTCTCCTCTGGGGGGAGGCTGCACATCGCGTCCATCAACTGCCAAGCTGGACGTCATGGGCGTCAACTTGTCCGAGGCTGGGCATCAAGGACCTCAAGCGAATAGCGGGGCAATTTCGCAATTTCCGTCGCCATAGTTTTGAGTGTGACCTCACCGTAAGTGTCGGCAACCGTTCTAGCTGCCTGACCCTCGATTGCATCTAGTATGCGGGGAGGGATTCCGGCTTCCATGCCAATGGTTTTGAATCGGTGTCTCCAGCCGTGGTTGGGAGCCACTTTCGGATCTGGCACGAAGGTCCGCCCGAACTCAGCAAGCCGGTTTTTCAAGCCGCGTAGAGCCCCCCGAACGTTTTCTGACGGATCGACATTTAAGAAGAGGTGACCACTGGCAGCCTCCTGCACAAAGGCGGGAAAACCAAGGTCGACTACCTGCTGATGGAGTGGAACCTCTCGGGCTTCGTTGGTTTTGACCGTTCCAGCGTCGGGCGTGATGCGAATGACCCAGACGTCGCCGCGCAAGGATACGTCCTGTTTTCGCAACTGGGCCAATTCGCCTACGCGAGCTCCTGTGAACGCGCACAGCCATGGTATCCAACGCTTCGCCGCAAATGTCTTCGGATTTTCTTGCCCTCGCTGATGAGATAGCGCGCCAGATAGGATAGTTTTGGCCTCCTCATCTGAAAAGCCCTTCGATCTATGGCGAGCAGGTTTTCCGACCTTTAAGGTAACACCGGTAGCCGGATTATCAGCGACGATTCCGTTCGCGACGCCCCAATCGAATACGACTCTCAACGCCGACAGATTGCTGTCCTTAAATGTCTTTGCCGAAATCACCCTGCCGGTCTTCGGCGAAGGTGTGCTCAGTCGATGGTCCTTGAACGCGATCACGTCCTTGGTCGTGACCTTCGATGCATCGTTGTGTTTGAGAAATCGCACAAGGTAGGCAAAAGCGTCTCTGTAGCTTTCATAGGTGCTCGGCTTTCTGCCTGCTGCTTTGCTCTCCTTCCACCAACCGTTCACGAGCCCAGTCAAAGTCGCTGCGTCGGTGCTCCCTTTTGCAGCCGCCGTCTTCGGCGACCGACCGTCATTTCGCTGGGTATTTGCCGGACGATGAAGCCACGCGGACTCCTCTTCTGGTTCAAACTCCCCGCGTTCAAGCCTTTGCAGCGTCAAGCTGGCTCGCTGCAGAGCGGCCCCGACTGCACGTGCAGTCTTGTGTACGCTCCACGGATCGTCACTGTAGCCATTGTCGGCGAGGATGGCCTCAGCCCTGCTAATGCATCCGGCCCGCATCGACTTCCAAAAGACGTTTTCGATTGGCATCGTCCCCGGGATAGGATCAGCGACGCCCTCCACTCCTGAAACGGCATCGGTTGAAGGCAAAGGGTACCTTTTCCACATGCCGCCATACAGTTCCGTGTGCCAGTGAAGCTGTTCGCTGGGATTCTCCTGGAATTTTGCGATCCATTCGTCGTGCACGGCCGTGGCAAGACGGTGCGCCTCACGGTCTGTAATGAGGCGCGGTGTGAGCGCATCTTCACCAGCAGCGGCAAGACTACCCAAGCTGCTTCCATTGAACGAGCGATTTCCGAGCCGAAGCAACGCCCATTCGTGCTCAAACGCCGCAAGAACCTCTGCGTATTTCCGCTTTGCCTCTTCGGGGTCCTTCGTTCCGAGCGTCTTGTTGACTTCCTTGCGGCCGGTCAACGCGGCAATGTCAGCCGGTACGCGCTTGCGGAACCAGTACACGCCAGTCTTACGGTGTTTCGTTGGACGGCTCATAGCTAGGACCATGTGTAACACCTGTGTGTAGCACTCGGGTAGACCTAAGCATTTAATTTTGTTGGCTTTTCAGCTTTATCAACACCTTAGGAAGGTGATGGTGCCCAGAGGCGGATTCGAACCACCGACACGCGGATTTTCAGTCCGCTGCTCTACCAACTGAGCTATCTGGGCCTGTTCCGGCAAACGAAATCTCGCACACCGGATTTCACGAAAGCGCCGCAGGCGCCCCTTGAAAGCGCGTGGGTTATAGCACGGGAATCCGGCCTGTCCAGCGCTTAGACGTTGATTTCAGGCAGGAAAGATCAGTGACTCGATGGGCCAACTTCGTCTGCCGAAGCCATGGCAGCAAAGTCGTCTCGAACAGCCTCATTTGGGCACGTCAGGGTCCGTTTCTTCCTCGTCATCGCGGGCGGTGATGACGTAGGCGCCCTTGAGCCAGCGGTTGAGGTCGACGTCCTTGCAGCGCGTCGAGCAGAATGGGTAGGTTTCGCGCGCCGATTGCTTGCCGCATTCGGGACAGGGGCGCCTGGGGCGCAGCGGCGTGACCTTGGCGTCGGAACTCAT